>NZ_JANIPJ010000029.1 GCF_024623455.1 Paenibacillus soyae
TGCCTCCAGCTTCCTTCAGATTCCGCCTCGCGACGGACACCCTTGCTCTTGGCTAACGGTAGGCGTTCGCCAGCCCCCGTTCGGGACTTTCACCCTAGAGATGACGCCCATGCTGGGCGTACAAAAAACGAAAGAGCAGCACATGCATGCTGCTCTTTCTTCCTTCATTATTTTCGAATCGCTTTGCGTTTCAGAACCGATATGCCGCTCACCGGAAGGCCGACAACCGTTTCCGCCATCTCGCCGGTCTCTACATCCGTGTAGCTCTGCTCGTCCAGCTTCACTTGCTTCGCTTCGCCGCTGAAATTCATGAGGAATACGTAATCCGATTCTCCATCCGTTCGAAGCGCGGCCGTAACGCCGGAAGGAAGCTCCGTCTCAAGCGCCCGCGCGATTCCCGCTTCGTTCACAATGGAAGTATAGAACGCGAGCAAGAAGTCTTCTTTATGGCGGGCTGCCATGTAATACGCTTTGCCTTGGCCAAGCTTGTTAACGGTCAGTGCCGGACGTCCCGCGTAGAAGCTGTCCGTATACGTGCCGAGCACCTCGGCCTGCTCCGCATGGATCAGCTCGCAAATTTCATGGGCTTCGAACGTGCCGGACAGTCCGAGCGCATTGTCTGGCAGCAGCGCCAGTCCGTTGCGGTCTTCATCGTACAGGCCTTCGATTTCTTCAGCCCAGATGCCGAGCGTCTTGCGCAGCGGTCCCGGGAAGCCTCCGAGATGGCAGAGGTCATGCTCGTCCACAATGCCCGACCAATACGTCGCGACCAACGTGCCGCCGTTCTCCACGAATCGCTCGAGCTTGCGCCCCGTTTCTTCGCGGCACAAGTACAGCATCGGCGCGACAATGAGCTTGTACGGTCCAAAGTCGTCTTCGCTGCCGATGACGTCCGTCGGCACCCCTTGCTCCCAGAACGCGCGATGATGCTTCAGCACCGTCTCTTCGTAGTGGATTCCCATATTGCGAGGTCCCTGAGCGTCCTTCACCGCCCAACGATTATCCCAATCGAATAGAATCGCCGTCTCCGCAGGCGTCGACGTGCCGGTAATCTCCGAGATATCCGCCAACGTTTGTCCTAATTCGGCGACGTCCTTGAACACGCGCGTATGCTCGTGACCGGCATGGTCCACGACCGCCCCGTGGAATTTCTCGCTCGAGCCCCGGCTTTTGCGCCATTGGAAGTATTGCACCGAATCCGAGCCGTGAGCGATCGCTTGCAGCGAAGAAAGGCGATGCATGCCAGGCTGCTTCAGCTTGCTGACCGGCTGCCAGTTCGTGAGGCTCGGCGTGCTCTCCATCAGCAGGAACGGCTTGCGCATGATCGAACGGTACAAGTCATGGTAGAAAGCGATTGAGGCTCCGAGCTCGATATCGTCGTTGCCTTGGTGCCAGGTCGGATAGGCATCCCATGAGATGAAATCCAGCACGTCCGCAAACTTGCGGTAATCGAGTCCTTCGATCATATGCATATTCGTCGTAGCTGGCAGGTCGGGATTGGCCCCCTTCACCGAATCGATCTCGTGCTTGCAGAAGTCGATTGTCTGATCCGTCACGAACCGGCGCCAGTCCAGATTTTGGCCATGCACCATATTTTCCCCGTGCGGCGCCGGAGACTCCACTTGGCTCCAATCGGTGTAGGTATGCGCCCAGAAGCTTGTCCACCAAGCCTTGTTCAGAGCTTCGAGCGATCCGTATTTGTTCTGAAGCCATGCTCGGAATGCATCTTGGCATAGGTCGCAGTGGCAGTCCCCGCCGAATTCGTTCGAGATATGCCAGCCCAGCACGGCCGGATGATGAGCGTAACGCTCGGCCAGCTTGCCGTTGATGATCGACGTCTTCTCGCGGTAAGCCGGGGACGTGTAGCAGTGGTTATGTCTCATCCCGTGAAGGTTGCGGACGCGGTTTTTCTCGACGCGCAGCACCTCCGGGTACTTGGCGGACAGCCAAGCTGGCCGCGCGCCGCTCGGCGTGGCGAGCCAGGCGTAAATGCCGTTCTGCTGGAACCGCTCCAGCAATTGATCCAGCCAATCGAAGCGGAATTGTCCTTCTGTTGGTTCGATAGCGGCCCAAGAGAAGATGCCGATCGCCATCACGTTGCAGCCGGCGAGCTTCATTAGCCTGATGTCTTCCTCGAGCACCTTCGGGTCATGCAGCCATTGGTCGGGGTTGTAGTCGGCTCCGTGCATGAGAACGGGCAGCTTTGCGCTGATTGGAGCATGTTTGAGTGTCATCGTTTATTTGCACCTCTTAATCGTCATATTCGCTTATTCTACTTTTGATCATAGACGAAAATACGATTATAATCATAGAACAGAATGACCAATAAATCGTCCGATCTTAACATGGACATGGGGTGAACTCTTGTATGATGCCTTTCCTGCTAGCCGAACATGCCAATATAGAGAAACCCCTCCCGCTGTATGTGTTCTGCGTAGGCAGTCACGAGCAGAAGGAAATTGACCGACGGCAGAACGGATATCCCGCCCACCAGCTGTTCCTGACGCGCCGCGGCAAAGGAACGTTCCGTTTCGACGATGGCCGGGAATTCACGCTTACGCGGCGAATGGCTTTTTTGCTGCCGGCCCATTCGGGGCATCATTACCGGCCAGACGAGTCGGAGGACGTATGGGATCTCGGATTCGTTGCGTTCCAGGGCGGCGCGGCGGACGCGCTAATGGCACAATTGGGCGATTTAGCGCTGAATGCCGTGGAGGCTCCCAACTTCGATCAGCTATGGCATCAGCTCGAAGCGATCTGGCATGTAATTAATCAAGGCAGCGAGCAAGCGTATGAAGCTTCCCGCCGCATGTACGACATGCTGCTCACCTTCATGGAAGGGCAGCACCCGGTAAGCCGAACGTCAAAGAAGGTGTATCCGGCGGACCAGCCGAACCCGGCTCTGCAATCGGCCGTCCGTCTCATCCACGACCACTATGACGAAAGGCTGCTGCTGTCCAACGTCGCAAGAGCCGCCGGGTATTCGGTGCAGCATTTCCACCGGCTGTTCGTCGCGAACTACGGCGTCACTCCCCAGCAATACATCCTTCAGCTGAGAATGAGGCGCTCTCTGCAGCTGTTCGAGGACTATCCGGGCATTACGGTCGATCGCGTCGCCGAGAAGCTGGGCATGGACACCAGTTATTTTATCCGGATGTTCAAGCGAACGTACGGGATTACGCCGAAGCAGCATGCGAAGAACGGCGCCAACTAGGGAGGCTTCGACGCTTCCCGTTTCCTTTTTCCGCGGTCGCGATTATAATAGAAGGATCTGAAAACTCGGAGGTGGTACTCGTGGCAATTCGAGATTGCCGGATTGGCACAGCCTCATGCAAAGCCTGAGATGGAGGCGATACTTTGCATGGATCGGGCGCTAATCGCCGGAATAAGCATTTATCGTTTCTAATAGCGGGCTTTGCACCTTAATTGGCTTATCCAATTTATATAAGGGGCTGAGTTGTATGTGCCAACCGTTTATTAGAAACTATCAATATAATGAAATTAGAAAGCAGGCCGAGTCCGTTCTTCGCGCTCTTCGGTCGGTCGGGGATCCCAAGATCGTGGACTCCGTTCGCTGCGGGGCCGAGCTTAAAGTGAAGGAGCTGTTCCAAGACTTAAGCACCGAGAACCGAACGCTGCTGGAAGCCATTACCGAGCTTAGAACGGCTGAAGAGCTTCATTCTTATCTGCAATCGCTCGAGCCGTACCTGATTCCGTTCCCCGCCCTGACCGAGGGGCAGATTCGGAAGCTGTTTCCCAAGAATAAGAAGCTGAAGCTTCCCAACCTGTCGGACTTCGATTGGCGTTATCTCACCTACTTGAGCTGGAACGATATTGCCACAGGCAAGAAGTTCATCGTCTATCATAACGGCGAACAATTCCTGGGTATTGAAGGACGGTTCACGGCAACGAACAAGAAGAGCTACTGCTTCGCCTGCAACCGCTACGAGGAGCTGGTGCTATACTCGGCCGTCACGAAGAAGCGCCCTGCGCAGGCTTCCTCCGATTATTACAAATCGGTAGGCCATTATGTATGCGCGGACGGCCATACGTGCAATAGCAACATGACGGATGCGGCTTCGCTCGAGAAGTTCATTCATTCCGTTCTGGGGTAGGAGCAGAATGATAAGGGTTGCAAAGGAAAGTTGGTAAAGTAAAGAATTAGACTGACCGCCGAAATGCAAACAGCGACTGCTAGGGACGAGAAACAAAGTCCTTGGCGGTCGCTGTTTTTATTGAACCATGTCTATCACACGAACAAGTGCCATAACGAAAGAACGACTAACTCAAATAACGATTTCGGATGACCTCCATGTGATGAAGCTCGTGTCCTGCGATGCCGTGAGCGAGGGCGCGAACCGTAATGCTTGCATTGTTGGCTATACCCTTGCGGGACCACGCCTCCGTCGGCAACCCGCACAGCAGCGTGATCGTCGATTGCCGTACGGCCCGGTAGTCTTCTGCCAATTGCGCGGTTGTCCAGCTTCCGAAAGGAGGAATGAACAATTCCTGATCGAAACCGGGCAGAGGCGTCTGATCACCTCTTGCAAATCGGAGAAGGCGGTAGGTCATGACGCGCTCACTGTCTGCGATGTGGCCCACGACTTCTTTCAGCGTCCATTTTCCTTCCGCATACCGATAGGCGCTCTGGCTTTCGCTCAACGATGCCAACAGCTCGGACATCTGCTTTTCCTGGGCGACCAGAATGTCGATGATGTTGCCTTCCGGCACTAACCGGATATACTCGCCGACGTTCCCGGCGTATTCTTCTTCTGACGGTCTTTGATTCATGGCTAAATCACCTTTCTATGAACAAATAGATTTTATGAGATACGAAACTTCGGTATGTCTAATGAATTCGCGAAAGAAATGAACTTTCCTTCCAACAATTGAGAGTAAGCAACTACTTAGTTGGTTGGCCGCCACGCCGCTCTTTAGCTTAATGATGGAGTATCGTCCGGGCCAGGAAATAAAGTCAGACTTCCAAGCAATAGGAATTCGGAGCGGTGCAAGGTTAAGTTTCATTTACCCTTCCACAAGAAAACGGCTGTCGGCTGCCGTCATGTCATGGTGCTATCGACTCCCATTCGAGCTTAATCCAGTCGAGTACGGGACGCGCTGGCGAATGCTCTCTCAGGTTACTTTCAGGATAATGTCTTTTAGTTCGATCAAAGTCTTGATCCGATAGCTGGCCTGTGAGAAGTCATGTGTATTTGTGAAGTCGTTATGGACAATCGCACAATCGATACCAGCCGCAACGGCTGAGTTCAACCCTCTGTTTGAATCCTCTACAACCAAGGTCTCTTCTTTGGTTGCTCCGAACCGCTTTAGGCCGGTCAAGTATGGTTCCGGGTGCGGCTTGGTACGATCGTAATCTTCACGTACAAGGACGAATTCCATGAATTGTGTAATCTGGCGATTTTCATGAATAAGTTGAAAATCCGCACGCTTTGCAGTCGTCACGATGGCCATGCGGACGTACTTTGACAGTTCGGCTAGAGTTTCAACTACGCCTTCAATCTCTATGGCTTCTGTTCTTAGATAATCCTGATAATAGGCATTGCGGACCTCACGCTGCTTGCTGATAGTTTGTTCATCAATACCTGCAGCCTTTGCTTGGGCCCAAGTGCCCAATGACTGGGTCATGTCGTGGAGGTATTGTTCTTTATCCAAGGTAAATCCAATGTCAGCCAGAGCGCGTTCTCCCGCTTTGTAATACCAGAATTCAGTATCAACCAGAACACCATCATGATCAAAGAGTATGTACTTTTTCATTGGTTCGCTCTCCTTTGTCAGCTGCGACAACCATGATCGCATTCGAATTACTGTCTGGTTAATGTCGACTTAGATCAGATTAGTATATTTAAGTTCTTTTGAAGCCGCTCCTTATGCGGAAGGCTGCATGTTCTCTGTGATCGTTGAGCGATCGTTCTCCGCTCAATCATTTTTTGATTTTACATATGAAGAAAGGGTACTCAGGAAAAGCATTGTACAAGTTTTTTTCTTCTAACTGATAATTCGTTTGTTTCAGGTATTCTTCTAACATTTCTAACGAAGAGTATTTTAAGTTAGCCATAAACATAAGGTATCCATCAGGGTTTAATAAGCTTAAACACGAATCTAAACACTTCTTGAAGTCACCAGTCTCGTTAATTGCAGAGCCTATTAAGGTCACAATATCAAAGTTTTCTTTTGGTAGGTCAGAATCGAAAATACTTTTACACAACACTTTAGAGGGATTAGGATGACCTTCCCGTTGTTGTCTGTAAGCGAATATTTCGCATATTTCGTTGTTAATATCAATACTTGTTATGTTCCCTTTGCCTTTTAGCCAATATCCAAGGTAATCATCCCAATCTCCTGTTCCAATCCCAACATTACATACCTGAATTCCATCAGTAACTGAAAAAGTTTTTCTTACGAAATCCCTTGTTATCAATTCTGTATGTATGCATTGTGGGGATGAATTCCATTCTCCAGCTTCAGGACTTTTAAGTTCAAGGTAATAATTAAGTAGTTTTTCATCCATATTCATCGATGAAGGCCCTCCAATTTGTTCCAATTTACAAATAGGATTCAATATATTCCCCAAATAACCTGCCTGGTTATTCGAATTAACCTCCCGAGGGAGTTCAACAAAGACAGCCTATCGCGCAGATCGGCTGTCTTCATGTCTTTATTGAGCTATCGTTCCCCTATAGCGTAAATAACCCAGTCATACCTTAGTGATAATGTAATTATCAATTAATTCAATAAGATGGGGGTTCTTCGTATGTCGACGATAAAAATGAATTGATTGGGCAGTTTCAAAGCAATCCCACTGAATCATAATATCTAAATCATCCATCTCGAAATCTTCTATGCCATGCACAACAAGCGAAGTTGATACATCAAAGCTCAGTGATTATCGTATATTTCCCATTAAATTAAACTCCCGTTACTTCAACGCACAACGGCAACCGAATGTGAAGCCAGCTGCCGTAACGTTCCCAGTTAACGTAACATTCAAAAGATATCTTTTGTTACTTATTCCTACTTAAGACGCTCAGCACGTCATGTTGGTTGTGCTAAATTGCCAGTTAACGTAAGGAGGCTGCCTATCGACACCGGCACCCTCTCTTGTTCATTTATTCAACTATCGTCTCCCGTAACGAGGCGGCCGTACGAATGCGACAGCCTCGTGGAATACGCTCTCGAGAAACAATCAATCCTCTCTAAAAGAAGCCTCCAAGGCGCCTGTATCTTCAAAGCCCCGAAAATACTTAATCTTGCCGTCTTCCACTTCGCAAACCACCGCCCAATAGCTTTCAAAAATTTTACCTGTAGGCCGAATCCGATGTTTAAACCTTCCCCAAGCCATAGCAGTGGTTTTATCAGCAAGGATCTTATGGATCACGAATTCTTGGGTAATGAGATCTGTCTGGAATTTAGACAATAGCGTCCTTACGCCCTCTATCCCATGATAGGTTCCATAAAAGTAATGTCTGTCCGTCTCCTTCTCGAATGCCGCGATAAACGTAGCATCTTGGTGCACATAACTAAGGGCTTTATCAACATCGATTAAACTTTGAAAATACTGCTGCAAAATTTCATTCGGTTTCATATCGCATCGTTCTCCTTTTTAGTGTTTGTTCATGCTAAAGCTTATTGCATCGCTTTAAGCTGGCCCGAAATGATGCCAAGGTGTATGGCTTCGTGCATCAGCGCGAAGTTGAACAACTCCCCGGAGGTAGTGAATTCGAACGGGCCCATAATAAACGGCGATTGCAGATTGATGTCCAGCGTTTCGGGCGTCAGCTCGGAGAGACGGGATAGCTGTGCCATTAACATCTCGGTCAACTCTTCCTTCGAAAGCGGTGCAACCGTCCAATCCGCAGGTTTTGTTCCCGAACCAAACAGAACTTCATATTGAGGAGAAATTGCGCATGGGAATCCAAAAGATAGTGTGAGATATTTATCCATCCAATACACCATATGACCCACATTCCAACGAATCGTGTTGTTGAAGCCTTTCGGCTGAATATCGAATTTATCCTCCGAAACGCCCTGTAGCTGCCCAATGACGATCTGACGCAGAACTTTTCCGGTAGTAATAATCGATTTACCCATTGTATACCGCCTCCAAATTAAGTTGCTGTAAGTGTTTTGCTTTCATATCCAAAGTGTACCTTTCTCACTACATGGCAACAATCACGAGATTCCGATTCAAATGATCGGTTTTAGTAATGATTAAATGGGGGTTCGGATTTACGGGATTACCCTTTATAATGATGAACGGGGACCACTTATTTAAAGGGGGAGTGAAGAGTGGAATTAAGACAGCTTGAGTATTTTGCCGCCGTCTGTAAGGAAATGCATTTCTCAAGGGCTGCCGAGAATCTATGCACGACACAGTCGAACGTGAGTCAGCAGATCAAGTTTTTGGAGAACGAGCTCGGGATGCCTCTGTTCGATCGCATAGGCAAACGGATCGCTTTAACGGATGCGGGTAAAATCTTGCTGGAACAAAGCCATATCATCTTCGAACGGATCGACTATATAAAGGGATCGATTACGGATCTGAAGCGAATGGAAGGCGCCAGGCTCGACATCGGGATTCTTCCTGGAGACGGAGATTTACTTTTTGATGCACTGTTGATTGATTTCCACCGAAGACATCCCAAGCTTTCCATACGTGTTACGGAGTCCGTCGACGTGTATGAACAAGTTGTCAACGGCACAAGGGATCTTGGAGTTACCATTGTGCCTGAGAATCCTGATCATCGCATCTCGATCATCCATTTGTTCCACGAGGAGTTTGCTTTGGCCATCCATTCCGATCACCCCTTTGCGAAGTCAAAGGCGATCTCCTTTGAACAATTACAGCAGCTAAAAATGGTCATGTTCAGTCCGGAGCATCAGATTACGAAGGTCATCCTATCTTGTTGCAAAGAAAAAGGGATTTCAATAGACAACCCCATAGAAACCTCTACGTTATCGACGCTTCTGTCCTTAGTCGAACAAGGGATCGGAGCGGCCATTCTTCCGCGACTGTTGCTTGATTACCTGAAACGCGATAACATTTCAGCCGTAACGCTGCTCAATCCTACACCAAGCCAGGATATTTGCATCTTGTATCGAACGGATAAATTTATGGGGCAAGCTGCAGAACTTTTCATAAGCGAATTGCAGTCTTTCATTCGAAGTGTAACGGAGCTTTCCACTCGGTCGTTGGGGTAGATGAGGCACTGATTATAAGAGCAACATTATTCTACAAGACTGCCGATTGCTTAACGTAGCGCCGGCAGTCTGTCGAAAGAATTATTCCAGCTCCGCCAGCTTTGCGTCTATTAGGGCAAGAACATAATTGCGATCTTCTTCGTTGTTATCAAAATCAATGCCATCAACGTTGATTTTTAGAATAGGCGATGAATGGTATTGCTCAAAATATTCGGTATAATACTCGTTCAGCTTTTCCCAATAGCCGCGTTCCACGATCTGCTCATAGTCCCGGCCACGCTTTTTGATGCGCTCGATTGCGCTATCTACCGACAACTCCAGGTATACCATCAGCTTTGGAGCTTTGCAGTGTTCAATCATGTTCTCGAACAAGTCGATATACAGATTGAACTCCTCGGTCGTCATTTCACCGCTGTTGTGAAGCATCCGCGCAAAGATCAGATCCCCGTAAATCGAACGATCCAAGACCGCATTCCGGGTCTGCGAAGCTTCTTTAATATGCCGGAAACGTTGATTCAGAAAAAAGATCTGCAGACTAAAACTATATCGCTCACGGTCATAGTAGAACTTGTCCAGAAGCGGATTGTCTACTACTGGTTCCTGAAACGGTGTAAAGCCTCTCTCTTTGACCAGAATATTCATCAGTGTACTCTTACCTGCACCTACTACCGCATCTATTACAACCATGTCCCATCTTCCTCCCTGATGTAGTTTTTCTAGATGTTTTGAAAATTGCGTGTTGCTCACCTCGGATTTTACACAGCTTTATGTAGTTTTTCGGTTTCTAAAGGACGCATTGTGAGTGCTACAATCAGGCAGCTTTCAGTTGGGTTAACAAATGCAGGTCTTTTTCTTGCTGCCGATTTTGCCCATCGCCTCGATCTTGTTGATATAATCCATTGCAAGCGGCACTTTGCACGCCGTATTGCCGACATCCACCTGTACGCTGCCAACCGTCTCTGCGACTGTCTTCGCTTCCTCCGTTAATGCCTCAACGTATGTGCCTACCGAAATAACGAAAGAATTCATCACATAGCGGACCCAGTTGCGTTCGCTGTGGATGGTGTCGCGCACTCTGGTCAAATAACCGCGTATCTCCTCCATGTCGAGCGCTTCGTCCGGCGCAACCGATACATAATTCGCATACGTGCTCCATCCGCTTACAGCGACCAGTTCCTCCGGCGATTCCATCCACTCCACCGCCAATTCGCGCGCGTAAGGACTTTCCGCGGCCACTCTCGCAACCGTATATTCGGCGGGTGAATGCCAGTTGGCTCCCGCCACCCAATGCTGCAGCTGTTCTTTGGTGATCGTCTTCGGATTGACGCTAAGTCCTGCCAGGTACATCGCATCGTAGTTGCCGGATTTATACAGCTGCAGAGCGAGAGCTTGATCTTTTTTCACATGCTTAACAAGCTTCTTCATGTCCCCGATTTTGACGCCAAAGAATGGCTCTTTCGCGCCATGGCGAATATAAGTGTTTTTCGTCTGTTCACTGCCCATGCCAGCTAATGCCTGCATAATTTCTTCATAGGTCATCTATTGTTCACGCTCCTTAATTAAATTTGCTGCTAGCGAGCATCTCGCCGGTTTCAAGCAACGTCTTCATTCCGGAAAGCACGATTGGCAGCCCGTTCTCAAGAATCTTCGCCGTGCTCGCCGCCTGTTCAAACTCATCATGCACCACGGTTACGAGGGTTACGTCTTGAAGCTCGGCATGCGAGCCGATCTCCCACGTTATGCGTGACGGGGTGTCCCCCTCCGTACCCGGAACCGCAAGAAACCGCCAGCTCATCACAAGTTTGTTCGGAGGCTCCAGCTCGAGAATGATCCCTTCCGCTTTCTTCTCCTCTCCGTTCCACAGCTCAAATGGTTCATCCACCTTCCAGGAGGAGCGAATGGCGCAATTGAACCAAAATTTCGACGTTTTGATCGGATCCGTGAGTGCTTGCCACACTTGTTCAGGCGTTGCTTTGATCGCTATCCGGTTCACACGAGAAGGCTTTATTTCCATCCTTGTATCACGCTCCAATTCGTTTTGAAGGGATGTTAATCCCGTCGCCCATGGTTCGGCGTATTTGCTCACCCATCGTTCATAGATCTGCCGGATGGGTACCGAATTCAAATAATGCAGCTTCTCACGGCCTACTTTTCTCGTGGTAATAAGCCCAGCTTCCTCCAATATTTTTAGATGCTTCATCACGCCGAATCGGGACATATCCAGCGGTTCGCAGAGATCAATCAGCGTCCGTCCGTCAGAAGCGTGAAGCAAATCTAAAAGCATGCGGCGGCTGGGATCCGAAAGCGCTTTGAATATGTCATTCTCCATTCTAAACACCGCCTCCCCAACTTTTACAAAAAAAGAGCTTTGCATGCACTTGACACGTTACCAAATAGTAACGTATTATAAAACCACAACAAGTGACTCAATAGTCACATATTATCACAAACGGATCTGTTTGTCAGCCGGCGGCATCCATATCCATCTACACCGACAAAAATCGTTAAAGAGGAGATGTGTTGCATGAAAACGACGGAACAAAAAAATGCGGAAGCGGTGACTGCGTTTATCGAGGATGGTAAGAATCGGTGCCTGTTGGAGAGAACCGATCAATTTTTTGCCGCGCAAATAACGGAGGCCTTTACGGATCGGCAATTTGCCGTGGACGACATACTGGCTCAAGGGGAAAAAGTCATCGCTAGAATCTTCATGACGGCCGTGCATGAAGGCCATTTTGCAGGAAATGCACCTACGGGCAAGGTCGTGAAGGCTACACAGTTCCGAGAATTCCGCGTTATGGAAGGGAACATCGTCGAGCATCGCGGCTGGTTCGATACGGCTACGCTTTTACCACAAATTCAGGCCAATTAAGTCAATGTCTCATCATCCATTCATAAGGAGTTGTTCGGAATGAAGACGCTGGAGCAAAACAATGTGGAAACGGTAAACCAATTTATCGAATCATTTTGGAATCAGAGTGAATTCGACTCTGTCGATCGATTTCTGTCCGACGATTACCGAGAGCTTTCTTATCAATCGAAGGAAGGACTGAAACGATTCGCCGCAACGATCTTAGAAGCATTTCCCGATAAACGCTACACCGTTGAAGAGATCATCGGCCAAGGGGAAAAGGTGCTCGTTAGAATGACTGTGAGAGGGACACATCAAGGCGTGTTCTTTGGGACCGCGCCCACGGGCAATACGATTGATGTGACGCTTTACCGTCAATATCGAGTCGTGGATGGCAGGATCGCCGAGCATCGGGGCTGGATCGATATGGTCACCATGTGGAGCCAGATTCGAGGCAATTAATTCATCATAAATTTTGCTCTGAGGCCGCCATGCAAAGTATGACCCCAACAATGCGCTGTCATTGTTAGGGTCATACTTTTTTCCACAATAGAATTTATAAGTTTTCGAGCCTTCGAAAACGGAAATTCTATTTGGCGATAAATCCTACATCTAGACGCGGTCGCTCATCTTTGAATGGCCTCGATATAGGATTTCTCAATAATAGTTGCGCAAATCAATCTTTCGTCCTTCTCTCGCGCTATGGATGGCGCCATAAACCATCGCCATGCTTTTAATGTTATCCCGGCAATCCGTCTCTGCTGTCCTGCCTTCAATCAAAGCCGAATACATTTCATCGAAGCAGCCTTCATGGCCCGATCTGCCTGTCCAGCTCCTCGCAATGTCCAAAGGAGTATAATCACGAATAAACTTCCCGTTCTGATCGCCTGGCGCTACAACCTCTGCGTGCAGATTGTCGGCCCCATCCCATAGCGCAGTTCCTTTATCTCCATTAACGCGCCACTCGGCATCCCATGAAGTTGGCTTGCCCTCGGCGCTCCAAGAGCCGCGATAGGAGAACACCGAGCCGTCTGACATCTCGAATATACAGATGGCGCTTGCGTTGCCCGCATACCATGACCCCTGAGGATTAAATTCATGACAATAGACGGAAACAGGGTCGGCTCCCGTCAAATACCGAGCCTGATCAAAAGTATGGATCGCCATATCAAGAATGAGCGGACTATCCATCATGTCTCTGAACCCGCCAAAGTGCGGAGCAAGGAAAAAATCAGCTCCAATATAACCCACCTTGCCAATTTTACCTTCCTTGATTACGCCCCGCAGAGCCCTTATCGGCGCGTTAAAACGCCTGTTCTGCATAACGGTGTAAGTACGGCCTGTATTCTCTGATAAGGCTACAAGTTCGCGAGCTTCTTCCATGGATTCGGCCATCGGCTTCTCGCCGAACACATCTGCGCCTAAACGCATGGCAGTCGAACAGATATGGAAATGGCTGGCCGGAATGGTGACGTCATACACCAGATTAGCGCCCGTATCCTTTATTGCTTCAGCGAGATCCGTATATAATTTGCAATTCAAACCATGTCGTTCAGCCATCGCTTGAGCGAATTCCAGCTTGATATCGACCAATCCAACGATCGTCGCATTGGATCGCTGCAATGCATCCTTCACCCAAGCGTTCGCCATGCCGCCGCAGCCTGCGACAACGATAGTAAACTCCCTCATTTGTACGAAACCTCCTTTTTCGAATTGTATTATTTCGGATTAGGAATATAATCGCCGCCGCGGCATCGTTTAAGATAATGCAAAGCATGGACTTGCCCGGTCATTTCCAGCTCGCCTTTATATACAGGGTCGTGCCATCCTTCGATATCTATCGTTCCTTGATAACCCGCCTGTCGCAAGATGGTAATAACATCCGTCCAATTCGTGTCGCCAAAGCCAGGCGTACGATGCCACACAAACTGACCAGGACCATGTATGCCGTTCTCCCGAACAAGATCCCAAGCTATAGAAGCGTCCTTGCCATGAACATGGAACACTTTGTCCACCCACTTGCGCAGCTGCGGAATGGGATCAATTAAACTGACCATCTGGTGACAAGGCTCCCACTCCAGGCCAATATTATCGGCCGGAACCGCATTGAACATCCTCTCCCATGCCGATGGGTTGTGGGCTATATTCCAATCCCCCGACTGCCATGTCCCTCCCATATCGCAATTTTCGAAGGCTAGTCGTACGCCCCGGTCCGCCGCTCTTCTCGCCAGCTCGCCGAATACCTCGGCAAAACGCGGGATAGATTCATCTATGGATAAGCCCGTAAGTCTTCCCGTAAACCCCGAGACAAGATTGGCGCCGAATAGATGCGCATGATCGATCAGCCTTTCCCAGCTGGCCAATGTGTCGGCATTATCGCCGGTTCCTGTCAGCGGATTTCCAAAAACGCTTAGAGCAGAAATAACGATATCATCGTCCCCGATTGCCTCTCGCACTCGCTCCGCCGTCTCGGCTAAGTCGAGCTTCCCCGTGGTTTGCCAAAAGCTTAGGTTAAAGGATTCGAAGCCATGTTCTTTAATTTGCGGAATGACTCGCGCCGCATCTCCTCCACCTACCATCGTTCCGACTCGAATACCTGCATGCTTCCCATTCATACGATTACACTCCTATCTTATTCAAAATAGAATTGATAAAATGAGTATAACCGCACGATAACAGTCCTTCTCTATATAATCCTACGACTTAATCGTCTTATCTTACGATTATTAAGAAGAGGTGAATAATAAATGACCCATCCCATCGAATTGCGCGAAAACACTTATCTTATCGACAATCACTATCCATTGAATTTATTTCTAAATCGATGTCAAGTAGGTGAGGTTGGCAGAACCGCGTTATATTTGCATTGGCACGACCACTTCGAATTCATATACGTGACAGCAGGAAATGTAACCTTTCACATTGACGGCCAGCAATATGACGCATCTCCGGGCGACATTTTAATCGTGCCTAGCGGAGTCCTTCATGTTGGATATGCGGCTTCGAACGAAGAAATCCAGTATTGGGCGCTCGTCTTTAACCGAACGCTTCTGGAAGGTGCTGCTAGCGACCCTATTCATGGTCGTTATTTACATCCATATTTGCAGGGCAAGCTTCGATTCCCGGTCAAAATAAATGATTCCTTACTGCTCGCTCCCATACGTGATATCTTCCATGATATTATTGCCGAATTCGAGGAGAGGGCGCATGTCTACGAGTTGATCGTGAAGGCTAAAATCTATATGATGTTCGCAATTCTCGCGCGCAACTATTTACAAGATGAGGAGGTCAGTTTCTCTGACTCCTATGAAAAACGCATGGAGAGGTTTAAACACTTAATCCTTTATATTCAGGAGCACATCGGAGAGAAATTGCCGTTATCTGAAGCTGCCCGGATCGTCAATTTAACACCCAATCATTTTTGCAAACTATTCAAGGCCGCGACAGGACTTACGTTCGTAGACTATCTCAACCGACTCAGAATCGATAAGGCCGCGACGTTGTTACGCGAAGGCTTCTCGGTCACGGAAACGGCAAGCCGAGTCGGATGCGATAATTTGAACTACTTCACGAAGCTTTACAAAAAAATTAAGGGAGTCACACCTTCGGAGACAAAAAGGCTATTAGGTTAAAATACCGT
Source organism: Paenibacillus soyae (assembly GCF_024623455.1). Classification (GTDB taxonomy): domain Bacteria; phylum Bacillota; class Bacilli; order Paenibacillales; family Paenibacillaceae; genus Pristimantibacillus; species Pristimantibacillus soyae. The sequence goes on from NZ_JANIPJ010000029.1 coordinate 15,711, forward strand.
TATTGTTTTCTGCCGATAAACACGTAGGATAGTAAACTGCCGCCGAATAATATAATAGTTATAACGATAAGCGACATATGCATTCCGGCGATAAACGATTTGCTGCCGCTCAGAATGGAGCCGAGGATGGCGACCCCCAGCGTCGCTCCAAGCTGGCGGCTAGAATTGAGGGCGCCTGATACTGAACCAGTCTGTTCCTTGGGGACGGAAGAGATGACGGCCGCCATCAATGAGGGAATCGTAAAGGATACTCCGAAACCGATCAACAGCAATCCAACCATCGTCATGACATAACTCGTGTTCACTTCCGTCCGCACTAGCAGCAATGTACCCGCTGCACCTAGGACAAAGCCGGCTGTCATCGGTATACGCGCCCCGATTCTGCCAACAATCCGACCGGTCAGAATGGGATTGAAGGCTAATGGAATCATCATAGGAAGGAGCGCAAGTCCGGCTATGTGGGCCGTTAATCCCCGCGTTTGTTGAAAAAATAATGGTAATATAAATAGAATTCCCGACAGGCCGATGTTAATCGCCATCCCGGCAAGCATTCCAGCCGATACGGTCGCATTCCTAAATATCCGCAACGGAAGTAACGGTGACTTGCCGTGCGCTTCAACAATCAAAAATATGATGGCGGATAGCAATGCCAGACTAAATGCCGTGATAATAACCGGAGAATTCCATCCGTACGTCTCCCCCTCCATGAGTCCGAATGACAATGCGGTTATGGCGACAATTGCCGTAATTTGGCCCCACAAGTCAAAGCCTTTCCACGTTTTACGGTCCGTCTCCCTAACGAGCAAGAAAGTCATGAGTAAGCTAATGCCTGCGAGCGGCACGTTGATTAGGAAGATGCTGCGCCAGCCGAACGAGTCCACTAATACCCCGCCAACAACAGGTCCTGCCGCCATTGCTGCCCCGGTAACCGCTGCCCAAATGCCAAGCGCCCGGGCACGTTCAATCGGTGCTGGGTAAGCATGGGCAAGCAAGGTGAGCGAAGCTGGCATTAGAGCTGCGCCTCCTATACCGAGAATCGCACGCAGGGCGATAAACGCGCCTAGCGTCGACACGGCAGCCGAGATGGCGGATGCTGCGAGAAATAGGAAAAGACCTACCGTATAGACACGTTTGGCTCCAAGCCTGTCGGCTAAGGCACCCATTGATAGCAATAAACCGGCAAACACGATTGTGTAAGCGTTAACCACCCATTGAAGACCGGATATCCCCCCACCCAGCTCGGCGCGAATCGCGGGCAGAGCGACGCTCACCACTGTCATATCCAAGAGCACCATAAAATATCCGAGCGAAAGCCCGAGTAGCAACAGCCCTTTGGCCAGCTTCCCTCTACCGATGGACTTTACCTGCATTGCTTTCTCCAAAGTCAGTTCCCTCCATTGCAATATTTAGTATTCATCGTTTCGTCTCGTTGAAAGTGTATAATGAATGAGATACTAGAATAAGATGAGAGTTTATCATAGGAGAAATTCTCCTACGATATAAGTCTTGCAAGGAGAGGAGGAGCAAATTGATGGACCAATCAAGCAATACGCGGCTTAATGAGCTAGCACAGTTTCTGAGAACGCGCCGCGCCCGTATTTCACCCGAGCATGCCGGTCTGCCGAATGCAGGCCGTCGGCGCACGCCGGGACTAAGACGCGCGGAAGTGGCGCAGCTCTCGGGCGTCAGCGTGGACTGGTATACATGGTTAGAGCAAGCGCGAAACATACAGGTGTCGGCTCAAGTGCTAGAAAACATTGCCCGCGCTCTTCAGCTTGATTCGAATGAACGCAAGCATTTATTTTTACTGGCACTTCAGCAGCTGCCTGCCGATCTTACGCCTGTCGAAAATTCCATTAGTCCTACGCTTCAGAACTTTCTTGACCTCCAAGAGACAAGTCCAGCCTATGTTACCGACCAGCGCCTAAATATTGTTGCATGGAACAAGGCTGCAAATTTGATTTATGGGGATTATGGAGCCATGTCGAGACGCGAGCGTAATACGGTTTGGCGGACGTTCACTTCGCCATACGTGCGTGAATTGCTTCAAGGAAACTGGGAAAGGCACGCCCGGCATCGTTTAGCTCATTTTCGCGCCAGCTACGGTAAATTCGCAGGTGATCCATGGTGGATGGAACTCATTGAGGACCTGAAGCAAGTAAGCGCGGAATTTAGAGAATGGTGGCCACAGCACGATGTTCTCAATGGACCCGAAGGAAAGAAAATGAATCATCACCCGACGGCCGGACTACTTGTGTTTGACCAAATTTCGTTTCTTGTATCTGATTCTCCCCATCTTACGGTCACGATTAATATACCGGCAAATGATAATGATACGATCCCCAAGCTTAAACAGCTTTTATCGAATAATTGATACATAATCAGCCCGATCTTATCGATCGGGCTGAATCTTTTTCGCTATACGATGTTCAGAGTGGACTGTTACGCCTTGACGTTCACGTTCATAGCCTGTAAAGCTCAACCATCCTCTGGATTTGAAGCTGCATATTCATAATTAAGTCCGGGGGCTCCAGCACTTTCACCATGCTGCCATAGCTCAGAATCTTCTGGATCGCTCGTTCCTTGGATGAAAAATAGGTGATAAGCGACAAGGTTCCGTCGGCATTCACGAGGACTTGGTCGAAACCGAACTCATCGCGCACCCGGGTTTTCATCTCCGGTTGAAAGAGTAATACCGCTTGCACTCTTTTGAAATCGGTTCTGTTCATGAATTGTTTCTCGACATCCTGCAGCGTATAATCCCGTCTTGCAAAGTGTTCCGGCAAAACCTTCAACTCTCCAATACGGGACAAGCGAAATACGCGGATGTCCAAACGCGTTAAACAATAACCGTATACATACCAAACATATCCTTTGAGGAAAAGACCCATCGGTTCCAGCTTGCGTTCGGTTTCCGCGCCTTTGTTATCCAAGTAGGTAAATGAAACGTGTTGAAGGTCTTTGATTGCCTGGCGTAATGGCCCCATATGCGCTTTATCGTTCGGCGCCGGTTTGAAATCGAAATCTACAATATTCTGGTCCCTAGCCGTGTTCTGCTCCGGCATTAACGCGCCAATTCGTTCTATTAATCGATCGATTTCGAGTTGATCCGTCGCGGATCTTACTCCGCGCAAGGCTGAGCAGATGGACGAGAAATCTTCCATTGATAATACCTGCTTTTCCAATCGATAGCCCTGCATAATCTCATATCCGCCGTCCGATCCGGCGAAAGACACAATAGGGATCCCAGCTTGATTAATCGCATCCATGTCGCGATAGATCGTTCGCAGAGAAACCTCGAATCGCTTGGCTAGGTCAATAGCGCTGACGCGAGGTTGATTCAATAACGTCATGGTAATCGCAAGCAAACGATCCAGTTTCATGGAACGACCTCCAATCATCTATACTCTTATTCTACATTTGAAAACCCAACTTTTCTATGCTTTGCATCCGAAACGGCGAATTGCAGCATACGAGCCCCTTCCTCGGACAGAGCGTCCTGCTCCTGTTGAGTAAGCTTGCGAAAAGGTTCTATATGCAGTTCAGCGTTATTCCCCCCGCTCGTCAGCTTCCAGGTTCCGGCGACGAAGCCGTCGATCAGAAAGGTTGCACGGATGATGCCATTCGATGTGAATACGCGTTTCCGGTACACCTCATCCATGATTCGGCCGCGGTCCGCATAGGACAGCAGCATATTATCGAATTCGCCAAGAAACCTTGGTGCAGACGGCGTATCGGCTTCTGGCCGAGGAGCGTCCGGCAGATCGTACAACACCTCGCCTCGTTCGTTTCGGAATGTGATCAGATACGGAAGTAGAGTTCGTATAACATCATTTATTCTGGTAAGTCCTGACCAAACCTGAATATCCTTGATCGTAGCCGGCCCGAAAGCGGACAAATAACTCCGAATGAGCCATTCCGGCTCGGGCGATGAGGATAAAGGCTGGCCGAGCCATGCTTCAACTGAGGTATGTACAGCCTGGCCGCTTTCCCCCCATATGCCCCGAGGCGGAATCTGCACTAACGGCACCCTATTCCGAACCGCTCCCGCTGCCGCCTCCGGATCGAGCCCCGACCAAAGCTCGCATAGTCGTATGCCCATTTCACGAAGCGTCATGGGATCCTTCTCAACCAGCTCCCTTCCGGCAGCAGCAAGCGCTTCTTGATCTATTTCATTTAACTGCCTGCCAAAGGCTCCCTTCAGGCTGCGGTCCATGACGGGCTGCAGCAAGGGACGCAGCTGCAATGCGTCGCGGGAAGAGACAAGGTGCAAGGTAGAACGCATCAGCGCCATGCGTACAACCTGCTTATTTTTCAAAAGCCCGGATAGTTCTTCATGCCGAAAATCTTCTATACGCGACCACAAACCGTAATAAGGGGCGAGCGAGGATTGCGCCTGCATCCCAACCAGCTTCTCAATGGCATCCAAGACGGGGAGATTCACACGGCGAAGCAGCAGTTGCCTTGCTAGCAGCGCGCGGTTCAACTCGCGGTTACTGAGTATTTTCATGGGTTAACGGAATCTTCGGAAGAAAGACTGGATGTCAGGGATTAGAAGATCCGGCGCGTCCATTGCCGCGAAGTGGGTTCCTCGTTCAAATTCCGACCATTGCACAATGTTCGTATTGTCGCGTTCGGCAAAACGCTTTATCGATTTGAAATCATCTCCGAATATCGCAACTCCTGTTGGAGTCGTATTCGGTCCCTGCGGCTCCTGCCCGTTGTTATGCGCATTCTCGTAATATAAGCGCGCGGACGATTCCGCCGTATTGGTCAGCCAATACAAAGTGACGTTGGTCAGGAAAGCATCCCGGTCGATAAAATCCACATGGTCGCCAAAGCCGCAAAATAACTCGGCAATCCAAGCAAGCTGTCCTGACGGCGAGTCTGCCAGCCCATAGGAGAGCGTTTGCGGGCGTGTGGATTGAATCGAGTTAAAACCCGCCCGTTCATGAAAGTTAGCCAGAAATTGAAGCTTCCGCTGATCTTCTTCCGTTAAGTCAGCCATCTCCGCCGGATCCCCGGAAGGGAATGAAAACAGCTGCAGCACATGAATAGCGCGTAGTCCCTCCGGCTTCTGAATGCCAAGCTCTCTGGACACAAGCGCGCCGCAATCGCTGCCGTGCGAGCCGTATTCCGTATATCCCAAGCGCTTCATTAGGGCATCCCATGCTCTGGCAATGCGAGCGATATCCCATCCGGCTTCAAGAACCGGTCCCGAGAAGCCGAACCCAGGAACAGAAGGAATAACCAGGTGGAACGCTTGGGCCGGATCGCCGCCATGACTGCGCGGATCGCTGAGCGGACCGATGAGCTCCAAGAACTCAACAATTGAACTAGGCCATGCATGGGTAAGCAGCAGCGGGAACGCGTCAGGCTCAGGCGAACGAACATGCAAAAAATGGATGCTGGCGCCATCAATATTCGTAGTGAACTGCGGGTACTCATTCAGACGAGCTTCGTATTTGCGCCAATCATATTCTTTCTCCCAATAAGCCGCTAATTCTTTCACATAATCGAGCGAAACTCCATATTTCCAGCCAGCTCCGTCTAACGATTCCGGCCAACGAGTGCGAGACAAACGATTCCGAAGGTCATTCAGATCATCTTGCGTGACGGAGATATGGAACGGTTGAATTTCTGTGCTCGCTTCGGAATTAACTGGCTTTGCATTTGTCATGGGAACATCCTCCTTGAGATGGGTTCGATTGTTTTGCTTACAATACCTATACTAATCCATGCACCCTGACAACATTATGTCAGGGTGCATGAGCTGCGAAACTTTTATTTTCATCAGCCCATAAACACAATGAAGCTGCCGGTCGAGCCGGCAGCTTCACAAGAAATCTATTCATTCCACATTCTTATTACTTCTTTTAATTCCAGGTCTTCAAATTGCATTTTATAGATATCCGGTTTCTTTAATTGGTCTAGAAAATCCAAGCCATAATTGGAATCAAAATAATTCATCATCAAAGTCATGACAAGACCGTGCGTTCCAATAGCAATTTTCTTCCCTTTGTGTTCTTTTAATACGGTTTTGAGGACCGCGATTGACCTATTCTGACAATCCGCGTTAGATTCGCCGCCTGGCAAGGCATATTCAGGGTTGTAGAAGTTATTCCTAATATTGGACATTAAATCAACAATTTCATCTGAAGAAAAATGGCGTTCCCTTAGATCTTCAAAGGTTTCGATCTCTAAGTTTAAGTGTTGAGCCAATCCCTCAACACTTCGTACAGCCCGGGAATATGGACTGGAAATGATGATGTCTATTCCTTCACCCATGAGCAACTTCGTTACTTTTTCAACATCAGCCTTCCCCTTTGCGGTAAGGCCTCTAGTTCTTTCATTTCCTTCATCATATGGTGATTCGGCATGCCTAACCATATAGATAGTGGTTTTCATACTGACCTCCTAACTAACCCACCGTGATCATCTGTAATTTTAATTGCCAGATCGACTTCCCATTTTGACTTTCGATGCTCAATTTGGGGATTGGTCAAGTAGGCTTCATAGCGGCAGCGAAATCCATCGCCTTTCGCATCATCCCAGCGATCCCAGCGAATCCCGTTTTCTTTGGCCCATTCGATGAGCGCTTTATTTCCTCTCATACCTGAGCCACGATAAGTCAAGTTCGCATAATATCCTGCCTGAAGCACTCCCGGAGTGACATGCGAGTCACCTGGCAGGGTCCTGTTCATCTGAATACCAAATTCAATATCCATCTCTCCGGCCATATCGATGACATGATATCTCAAGAATGCGGGGCCTTCTGGATGAATCCCCTGTACCTTGAACCAGGCATACAGCTCCTTGCGTAGTTTGTCGACCACGCCAAACATCCCTTGAAATGGCGTCTGTACTCGTATGCCCATGTAATGTTTTTCGTCGCGATACTCGATGTTGGCTTCACCGATTTCGAATGTCATGGGTCTCCTCTTTTCTTACTTTTTATTAAAGCAAATTCAGTTGATATAGAAGAACCATCAGAATTGTCGAATTTAATCTTCCAGTTGCCTTCTTGCGAGAGTCCCCACTGCATTTCACTCACATAGATGCTTCCTGGTGGAACGGAGTCTTCGATCCAATTGTTCTTTAACGGAGAACTTAGTCGAACATTTAAATTTTTTAATCCCTTGTTATAAACGTATAACTGTAATGTCTCATCTTTGCCATCAAGACGTGCCTTGTACTCAAAAAGACTAGAAGCTTGACCATCGGCAAGTATAGATTGATTATAAACAGCCGTTTTTAACACAATATCCTCCGGCATCGTTTGCACCTCGAGCGTATGCACATAAGGAGTTTCAGAGAAGGATGTTGTCTCCATCGATTTATGCTCTTTCGCTTTGTTTTGAGTTAAACGGTCTGGTGGAATCAAGCAAAATGCTAAAAGCACAGCTCCTGCGAACAAAAGCAGACAACCATAAAGCAATCGTTTTTTTTCCACTTTCCTCTTACACCCCATCCATAATACACAATTAACGTTAGTAGAAATGTAATCGTTGCGAAAACTGTAAAAAAACTTATAAGACAACTGTAGCCAACATAGACTCCTATGATTGGCAATGGACTTCAATCCTCGTTAGTAGAGAGAACGCAACATTATTTCGTTTATCACGTTTATATCTTCATAAATACTTTCATTTATGGAAGGAGTGGGAACAAAATGAGAGCAACTACTGCAAAGCTGCTTCTTGCTGCAACGCTAGCTTTCGGCGCGATCATGACCGTCGGGCTGGTGCCAGCCCAAGCCGAAGACTCCGTCGAAACAAAAATCGAAAGCGCAACACAAGCGATCAACCGAGCTAAGGCTCTAAATCTCCTCCCCGAAGGCGCAAGGCCTACTGTTAAGCTGGATGGCGAGAAGTGGGACGTTACGTTCAGGACCGATGATAAGGACGAAAACGGCAGTCCGCTGCATGTGGGGCAGGTTGTCATGTATGCTAAAAATGGGAAAGTGGTAAAGTATCGCGAAAGCTTACGCTCAAATTTCATTGGAAAAGTTGGCGAGGATCCTTTTGATGAAGACTTGATGAAGATATCCACCGTAGAAGCGCAAGACATCGCACTCGAATTTATAAAACAGCAAGACTGGAAGCTTGATGTAAACTGGATGTTCTATCCGTATCCCGTTGCGTACGAATACGATACGCGATTCGATATCGGGCGACTGCATGGCGTCAATTTCAGTCGTTCTCATGAAGGTATCCGCGATGGTGCAGATGGGGTAGGTGTAACGATTGACCGCTGGACAGGCGAAGTTGATTCCTTTTACGTCGATTGGGAAGAACGCACTTATACTCCAAATAAAGTGAGCGAAGCAGATGTAATCGGCTTAAATGAAGCAGGCAAACTATTCTATGATGCCATTGAACCATTCCTTAAGTGGCAGGCTATATATGATCCAGAACAGCCGAGGCTCGTATATGCACTTCATGAACGGTATGTGATGACGTTTGATGGCAAGTTTCCTATTGAATATCAATGGGAAAATCCTATAATCACAGAAAAAATCAATCCCTCCTATTCCAGAGAGCTAGTAAAAAAGCGATTGCTGACGATGTACGATCTAGGCTTGGAATATATAGACGGAAAGCTCGCTTACAAGCTGAGACTTAAACCGGAAATATCTCTTTTTATGGAAAATCTGCATCCAGTAATCGATGCAAATACAGGCGAATGGCTCGATTTTCTGAATCGGCCGCTCAATAAGCCGTTCTCACCCGCAGGCGAGTGGTTAATCCACGCGGCGCCGGAAAGTAAAATCGAATATGCTGCCTCGATTGTATGGGATAATGAACTGCTGCAGTTACAGAATGAACCTTTCATCAAGAACGGCTATACGCTTGTTCCGTTCCGCGAATTGCTGACGAAGCTAGGGGCTAAGATTAGCTGGGATCCTGTCGCTAGGAAGGTAACGGCCAGTAAAAATTCCACAACAATCGAATTGACGATTGATTCTGATACCACCTTAATCAATGGCAAAGAACAAAAATTGGAAGCTCCCGCCATCCTTAAGGACGGTCGAACCTATATCCCGGCGAGGCTTGTACTTGAGACGTTTGGATTACATGTAGGCTGGAATAAAGAATCCCGCCTTGTGCTCGTTTCAAGCGATGGAAATCCGCTTGTTCTGTCACCGGATGAGCAGAAGAAGCATCGCTTCCAGGCGCAACTCAATTGGGAGAATAAGATGCATAAGTAGAGGAAGGAGCAGATTGCCAAGGCATCTGCTCCTCTTTTTTTATCGGGTTCATAAAGCTCCCAAGCTCTTTCCATTCACCGGGAGCTGAGCGGCGGGGATTCATACACCTTTGACTCATCACCGGTAAAGATGAACGCATTAGTCATATGAATCCAGCCGTATTTCTCGTAATATCCGTTTAAATCTGTACAAAGATACAGCTTGCTGTGACCCTTCTTTTCCGTTTCTTGAAGAGCGTGCTTCAATAAATGCGACCCGATTTTCCGTCCCCTTTGTTCCGGAGATACGTATAAACAAGCTAGCCACGGAAATAGATCCTGCCGAGAAATCAAGTCATTACGCAATATAGCGTATGTACCGATAATGGATTCGTTTTCTAGTGCTATATAAAAGCTAGGTAAATCACTATTCGTGTGTAAGGAATGAAGCATACAATCGTGATAAAAAGTAAAGTTTTTTTCAGTACCCCACTGATTCCAAAAAAATTGTACAGCTCTCTCGAAATACTCGGGCTTTTCTTTTAATTCGTAAACCTCTACCATGGCCTTCCTCCTAACCAGTTATTTTTAACTTCCTACATTGGAAATGATTATATCAAACGTAAATCCCTAATTATGGGAGACTTTCGTTATAACTATTTTATCTGCCCAATGAGGCCGCCCGTCTTACCGGCAGCCTCGTTTTGCTTGGCGTCTGAATGGCGGAGTTCCGCCTAGTTATTGCTTATATGGAAGACTACCGTTTTTGGACTTTGCATAACTGATTCGTTGAATCAAGATTAGCTCAAGTTTCAGTAAGCTTCTCTAAAGCAACTTATAGTTTGAAGCTACCCAGTCAACGTATTGTCGCCGAGTATAGCCATTATGCTGCAGGTTAAACGAATCGAGATCCAGATTTAACGGAAATCCAAACCATTCATAAACCTTTTGTCTTTTCCGAAAATTGTTCGGGTGCAGCAGGTCACTCCACTCACCGAATTGAGGCTCACTATCGAGCACCTGTAACAACTCATGCATGGGAGGGCTTAGTGCTACCCCGCAGTTGCTGAAATCACTCTCCGGCATATCCTCTAAAATTGTTTTTACTTCTTCCTCATCTAAGGGCTTGTCCGCGATTGCCGTGCCGAATCCCCATGAGAAGCGCAGTACGTAGGGACCATGGTTTTCTCTTAGGAAACTCAGGTGCATGGGAAAATCAATATCATTATCTTCTAGTTGCTTATGTCCCACAATGTCATGCCTTCCCCAAATAATATCCCCGTCAGACATAAATTCTGCACGCAATAAAGGGTAAGAGCAAATTTCTTCAATGGATAGATCTTTAACTGTCGTCTTTAGTTCGTAAAATCGAAAGAGTAACGGTACTGTCAACAGAGAGTTCCAGCTGTGTTCAGCAGGTAATAAAGGAGACATTTTGTTTTTCTCGCCTATGATTAGAGCAAATCCGTAATGCACGCGATCGATCTCAAATCTGAAAATATCCCCTGGCTTGTATTTGATCGTTCGATGTGGCATTGTTCTCATCCGATTCACTTTATTGAAATAATCTGGCGGACAGGTTTCAATATAATTCGTAATCCAATGCCGAAGCTCATCCAGAGTATGAAGGTTATCCTCCGAATCAATCGGCAGGCTGATATGATTCCTAGGGTTAAACGCATGTATGCTAGAACCTTGCTTTCCGCTTGTCAGACAAAAGCTAACTGAACATCCAGATGGGGTTGGAGCAATGATATGAGTAGGCGTAATTTTCTTTTCCTTACCTTTTTCCGTTTTCGGTAGAATGGTGGTACGATTCCTTGTAGCCATGACCGTATCGAACTCCGTATAGTGGAACCGATAGAATGGATCAAACTTGATTACTTTTCGTATTACATCCTCTTGATCAAAATAAACAGTCGTTCCTGATTTAATTTCAACCTCTTCCCACTCTTCACGCACCGGATCTAAGCCGAAATAAGGCCGTTGTTCATTCGTTAACCGAAAGGCTAAAAACTCTTGCATCTCTAAATCACCATTTTTGCTAATTGTCATTATCTCAACTCCAATTGTTAACTCTATCCATTCTAATGCATATTGGAAATTTCGGGCATGCAGGAGCACAGGAGATCTTTCACGCCCATCTGCATGTTATTCCAAGATTTGAGGATGAACCTTTGGCTGGCAAAGGGATTAGATATTAGTTAAAACAACCATTAGGCCGCGACATTTGTTCGGAGCACCTCCCAATTTGGCTCAATACTAACAAACTGTTGATGACGACATGACAGGTCGCCTTCCGTCTCTCTTGAACAAACCACAGCCCAAGCTTTCGCAACGGAACTGAGCGACGTTAATACGCGTAATTTAGCATTTTTGCAGTGGTTAATGGAACTGAGCGCCGTTATTCCACAGTTTCTATGATGATTTGACCCAAATCCAATGCAATAAGGGCGCTCAGTTCCGCTAGTCATCTAAAAGACCTTATTCTCCAGCGAATAAGGTCTTTTAGTTCCGTAAGCAACTCACAATCTATTAATCTACCTATCCGCCCGCACACCGCCTGTCTACTTTATCCAAAAGCTACCGTTTCCGCTTCAGCTCCCCTACTTCTTCAACTCGCTCGGGGCGACTCCCCAATATTTGCGGAACACCTTGGCGAAGTAGCTGATGTCGTGGTATCCCACGGCGGTCGATGCGTCGAATACTTTGGCGTCGGCGAGCAGCAACTCCTTCGCTTTCTCCATCCGCCTGGCCTGCACGTAGCTGGAGAACACCTCGCCCGTCTCCCTCTTGAACAAGCGGCTCAGATAAGAAGGGTTGACATACATGCGCTCGGCCAGCGTATGAAGGCTCAGATCGCTCTCCAGATTCCGGTCCACCAGCTCGACGATTTGCTTGACCAGCCGGTGGCTGGAGCTTTGCCTCTCGCTCTCCATGTAGGCGGCAATATGCTGGTTCACCCGCTTCGCCCACTCCACGATCTGGTCCTTGGACACGAGCGTCTCCAGCGACAGGAAATAAGCATAGTCGCCCTCCAGCACCCGCCGCAGCCACCAACCTTGCGTCTGAATAATACGGGTGAACACGCCGCTTAAGTACAGCAAATGCTCGTAGATGAGTACCGAGGAATCGGCATGCGCGTACGCCTTCTCCACATAGCCGTCGATCAGGACGTTCGCCTTCTCCCGCTCGCCCGTATAGACGGCGATCTCCAATTGCCGCTCGAAGTCGGCATCGAGCAGAATTGCGCCTTCGCCTCTCCCGGCTTCCGGATACGGGATGGCGATGCCGTTGCCGTAGATGGCCCGCTCCTGAAGCGCCTGACAAGCCTGCTGATAGGAGCGGGGCACGCCGGCGAGCTCCCCCGCGGAGCCCATGCCGGCGCTCGCCGTCAGCTTTAAGCATTCCTTCACGACGTTCAGAATTCGCGTCAGCCGGACGTTGATCCGCTTGGTCATGTCGCTGGCCGCCTCTTCCTCCCGGCTCCTAAACAAGAGAACGGTGGAGCCGTTCGCATCGCCGAACACCATGCCTTCCTCGGAAGGCAGCACTTCCTTGGCGATACTCTCCAGCGAAAATTGCAGCAGCGGCAAATCTTTTGCGCCGAACCTCGTCTCCGACTCCGACAGCGGGTCGATCTCGCAAACCGCTGCCGCGTACAGCGAGTGGTCCCGCAGCTCCAGCTCCAGCTCCGCCGAATGCTTGCGCAGCTCCCAATCCGCGTACCTGCCCGATACCCATCCGCGCAGAAATTCGCTCTGAAGCTGAGGAAGCCGGACGCGCCACATGCGCTGAAGCTCATGGAGATTATGCTTCTCCGACAGCTCGCTCCGGATCTCGTCCGCCGCCTCGACGACGGCCTTCAGCACCTCTTCGTCTCCCGCCGGCTTCAGCAAATATTTGGCCACGCCGAGACCGATCGCCCGCTGCGCGAAGCCGAAGTCGTCGTGCCCGCTCAGAATAATGATCCTCGTACCAGGTTCGCGCTCCAGAACGGCTTCAGCCAGGGTAAGACCGTCCATCTCCGGCATTTCGATATCGAGCAGCAGGATTTCAGGCATTCGACGCTCCAGAATGGCGAGCGCGTCCTTGCCGTTCTCGGCCGTCGCCACGACCTCGATGCCGTGCTGCTCCCACGGAATGTTGTGAACAAGACTGTTCAGTATGCGGATTTCATCCTCGACGATCATCAGATTCATGCGACTCTTCCCCCTCCCATTCGCTCCGGCATCGATCCGCCGGCAGATCGATGCGCGCGGTCGTGCCCGCTCCTTCATGGCTGTCTATTGTGAATTCGGCAGTGTCGCCATAATACAGCCGGATTCTCGATTTCACGTTGCGCAGGCCGAAAAACTCGCCGCTGCGCTCCGCGTCGGCATGCGCCTCCCCGCCGGAGAAGCCGGCCAGAGCGGCGCGTATACGTCCCATTTTCTCCTCGCCGATCCCTTTGCCGTTGTCCGCCACGGTCAGAATGAGCCGCTCGTCCCTAAGCTCCGCCGAAATGCGCAGCTCGCCGTCCCGCTTCTTCTTCTCCAGTCCATGCAGGATGGCGTTCTCGACAAGAGGCTGGAGGATCAGCTTCAGAATATAAAGACCGCTGCTATCCGAAGCGGCATCATACCGAACCGTGAATTGTCCGACGAACCGCAGCTGCTGCACGCGAATGTAATAGCCGAGATGGGAGAACGTCTCTTCGACCGTGAACGCCTCCCTGCCTTTGCTTAAGCTAAGCCGGAAAAACTTCGAAAGATTCAGGACCATCTCGCTGATCTCTTCGGCGTCGTAATTTTTGGCCGACCAGTAGATGGAATCCAGCGTGTTGTACAGAAAGTGCGGGTTAATCTGCGACTGGAGAAACTTAAGCTCCGTCTTCGTCAGCAGCAGCTGCTGCTCGTAGATGTCCCGGATCAAGTGCCGCTGCTGCTCCACCGTCTGGTTGAACGCGTCGGTCAGATAACCCAGCTCGTCCTGCCGCTTGTTCGCGAGCTTCGTGTCCAGGTTCCCGAGACGCAGCTGCTTCATGCCCGACACAAGCGAGGAGATCGGCGAAGCGATGCCGCTGTAGACCAGCCAGGAAATCCACACGGCCAGCAGGCAGCTGATCAGGATCATCCAATACGAGAACACTTCCAGCGGCTTCGATTTTTTGTAAATTTCCTTCTCCGGCTGCACAAGTAGCAGCGACCAGCCGCTGACGGACGAATCGACGCGCAGCACCATGCTTTTCTCCGCGGAATCCGGCGTCTCCCGCACCGTCAGACTTCTGTCCGAGAGCTTCGCAAGGTCCATCTGCCGGTCGGCAGGCGCGTTCGTCACGATCAGCCGGCCCGTATTGTCCAGCAAATAGACATGCGAGCTATCGCTTGGCACAAGACTCATCAAATATCCGAGGAGCTGGCTCTTCGGCATGGACAGCATCAGGACGTTGCTGCCTTTGGCCCGGCTGTACAGGTCCATCCGCTGCATCAGCACGATCTGTCCCTCGTCGTAGACCGGATCCGCCCAGCCCATCAGCGATTCCTCGTGGCGGTCGGGAAGATACAGCACATACGAGCCGCTCGCCCTCATCACGTCGCGGTACCATTGCTCCTCCGCCGCCTGGGGCCGATGCAGCGAGCCGATATGGCTCGACAGCAGCCTGCCCGTGTCCCCATGATAGACGGCGACGCTGGACAAGCTCGGATTAACGGCCGCGATGTTCGAAATTTGCTGCAAGACCTCCGAGAAGTCGAGCAGCGTTTCCGCGGACAGCCGTTCCTCGCCGCTATGCTCCAGCAGCGAGGTTAAGCCGCGATCGGTGGAGAGAAGCGTCGATAAATTTTTGATCCCGCCCATCGTCAGATCGACGTACTCCAGCGCCGAGCCCATCGCGCTCATCGTCCGCTCGCCAAGCTCCTGCTCCAGAATGCGCTGCGAACGGTCGTTGGCGTACAGGCTGAACGCAATGAGCGGCAGCAGAATCATGATGAAATAACAGGTTAGCCTGAACTGGATCGATTGCTTGAACAACTCCCGTACATCTCTCAGCCGCCTCATCCCCGCCTACCTCCGCTCGTTGTCTCCTACAGCGATTATAACCCGCATCGCGAAATGCGGAAATGGCGCCCACCGGGAGCGCCACTATCCTTCTTATAACGACCGTTTATTTGTTCTCCGCATACCAAGCGTTGACTTCCTCGGTTATTGTGTCGCCGCCCTTCTTCTTCCACTCCGCGACGAACTCGTCGAACGCTTCGATCGGCTGCTTGCCTACAATAATTTCCGTAAAATATTCCGTCTCCAGCTTGGTCAGATCCGCTTGGTGCTTGCCCATGCCCGGCGTCGGCACGCCCAGGTACTGGTCGCGGATCGCCACGGCCGCGATGCGGTCGATATTGTCGTTCAGCTTGAACTCCACGCCAAGCGAGTCGAGGCGGGCACGCTCTTCTTCGGCGCCGTAAGGACGAATGGACTCGCCCAGCGTCTGGCGGTAGATGTGCTCGTTATGCTTCTCGAAGTCCGTCACGATTTTGCCGTTCTCCGTCTTCCAAACCTCGTTCTCGAAGCCGAGCAGCAGCGTCTTGTAGCCTTCGCCGTTCATGAAGTTGAGCATGCGGACGACGGCGTCGGGGTTCTTGCTTGTCACGGGAACGACGTTGTAGCCGGCGATGTAGCCGTAGCCTGTCGTTCCTTGCTTGCCTTGCGGTCCCGTCGGGAACTCCAGCGGAATCCACTCCGCCTTCGGATCGTTCTGCTTGCTCGTCAGGATCGGTCCGCGGGTATCGTACCAGAAGGCCGAGAACAAGCCGACCTGGCCGCTCGCGATTTTCTCGCTGAAGTTCGCTTCCTTGTTGAGCATCCACTCCGGATCGATAAGTCCATCCTTGTGCAGACCCGCGATGAACGCTAACGCTTCCTTCATTTCCGGCAGCGTGCTGGCATTCACCAGCTGGCCGTCGCGCTCCGTCCACATCCCCTTCTGGATGCCGAACGCTCCGACGAACGGCGCCATTCTCGCGAGATTCTCCGCCATGATGAAGCCGTACGTATCGTCCTGGCCGTCGCCGTCCGGATCATCCTCTTTGAACGCCCGCATCACTTCGCGGTACTCCTCCAGCGTCTTCGGCGGCTGCAGGCCGAGATGGTCCAGCCAATCCTTGCGGACGTACATCAGCTCGTTGCCCGGAACCGCGTTCATGGAAGGAATCGCGTAGATGTTGCCGTCGATCGTCACGGTTTTCCAGGCATCCTCGGGAATGTTTTTCAGCAGATCCTGTCCGTATTGCTCAAGCGCCTCGTTGAGCGGCTGAAGCGCTTTCTGCTTCACGTAGCTCTCGAACCAGCTGGCATCCCACGTGTAGATGGAGTCCGGCAGGTCGCCCGATGCCATGATCACGTTAAGCGCGTCCTGGTAGCCGTCGGCCGGCGGCAGCTGCAGCGTGATGTCGAGATTCGTGTTCTCACGAATATAATCGATATACGGATTGTTGTTCTCGTCCATGCCGTCCGGGAACTTGCGTCCGCCGTTGTTGAAGACGACCCGGATCGACTTCTTCTCCAGCTCCGCGGGAGCCTCGTTGCCGGAGCCGGCATTGGTCGCGCTCGGCGACGCGGACGGATCCGCGTTCCCGCCTCCTCCGTTCGATGAACAAGCCGTGAGTCCCGCCATAACGGCGATTAACGCCAGCGATATCGTTTTTTTCCATTTCGCCATTGGTTGTGATCCCCTCTCGAATGGTCGTTCTTATATTGGTTGCCGATTACCCTTTCACCGAACCAAGCATGATGCCTTTGACAAAATATTTCTGAAGAAACGGATACACGATCAGAATCGGCACCGTGCTGGCAATAAGCGCCGCCGCTTTGATGGACTCCAGCGCCAGCAGCGTGCTGTCCATGTTCGCGGAATAACCCGAATTATTGTCGATGCCCGACTGGTTGAACATAATGAGCTCGCGCAGGTATACCTGCAGCGGGAACAGCTTCCGGTCCGTCACGTACAGGACCGTGTCGAAGAACGAGTTCCAATGGCCGACCGCGTGGAACAGCGTGATCGTCGCGATGGCCGGCATGGAGAGCGGGATGACGATCCGGAACAAAATGCCGAGATTGGAGCCTCCGTCGATTTTGGCCGATTCCTCCAGCTCCGCGGGCACGCTCTGGAAAAAGTTGCGGATGATGATCACGTTGAACGCGCTAATCGCGCCGGGAATAATGTACGCCCAGAATGTGTTGAGCAGCCCCGTCTCCTTGACGATCAGGAAGGTCGGAATCATGCCGCCGCCAAACATCATGCTGAATACGATCAAGAACATGATGACGGATCTTCCCTTAATATAAGGCTTGGCGATCGGATAAGCGAGCAGGCAGGTCAGAACGACGTTGACCGCCGTGCCGGCTACGGTGCGCAGGAAGCTGATTTGGAACGACCGCAGAAACTCCTGCTCGCCCAGCACCCGGGAGTAGGACTCCAGCGTGAAGTCCACCGGCCACAGCGACACCTTCCCGGACGTAATGGCTTGGTGGCTGCTGAGGGACTGCGCCAGGACATGAACGAACGGCGCGAGCGCGAGCAAGGCGAATGCCCCCAGGAATATATAGTTTAGGACTGACGCGTATTTCTCTCCTCTGGTTAATCTCATGGCTTCGCCTCCTCTCTACCAAATTCCCTCTTGACCGAGCTTCTTGGCGCCTCTGTTGGCCAGCGCGACGAGCACCAAGCCGATTACTGCCTTGAACAAGCCTACCGCCGTCGTGAAGCTGAACTTCGCTTGCTGAATGCCTTCGCGGTACACATAGGTCTCGATCACGTCCCCGACGTCGTAGACCAGCGAATTGTACAGGACGAAGATTTGCTCGAATCCGACGTCCAGCACGTGACCCAGCCGGAGCAGAAGCAGGATGACGATGACGCCCATCATCGATGGAAGCGTAATGTGGATAATCTGCTTCCACTTGCCCGCGCCGTCCACGATCGCCGCCTCGTACAGCTGCGGGTCGATGCCCGCGATGGCCGCCAGGTAAATAATCGCGCCCCAGCCGACTTCCTTCCATATATCGCTGGCGACGATGACGGTTCGGAACCAGTCCTCGCTCGTCAGGAAGAAGATCGGTTCGATGCCGAACAAGCCAAGCACCTTGTTCACGATGCCGGACGACGGCGACAGCACGTTGATCAGAATGCCGCCCACGATGATCCACGACAGGAAGTGAGGCAGATACACCAGCGTCTGGATCGAACGTTTGTACAGCATGTGCCGAATTTCGTTCAGCATGATCGCGAGGATGATCGGTCCCGGGAAGCCCCAGACCAGCTTGTAGACGCTGATCAGCAGCGTGTTGCGGAAGATCGTGTAGAAATCGTCGTCCGCGAACATGTCCCGGAAGTGCTGGAAGCCGACCCATTCGCTGTCCCAGATGCCGGCGAACACGCTGTAATCCTGGAAGGCGATAACGACTCCCCACATGGGCAGGTACTTGAACACCAAAAAATACAAAATGCCGGGCAGCATGATCAAATATAAATCCCAATACGATCGAATATTGCGAAACCTTTTTTTCTTCGGATCGACGACATTCAAGTTCAGCTCTGTCGCCTCAGCCGCGTCGATCGCGGACATGCCCACCACTCCCTCCATCCATTTCTTAAGCAGCTGCTGCTGTTGTTGGTTGAACGCTTCCGGATACCTTCATTGTAAGAGATGTCCGCGGCGGCCGTTAGACCATAGCGATGACCATCATCCGTAAAATGATGACCTTCGTCGCCGCCTGCAACTATCCATCATGTGGTACAATGCTACAAGATAGCCATCTCGGATGAGGAAGGGGTTTCGTCTTTGAGCGAAAAAGCGGCGAAGCAGCATCAAACGGCCGGAGAAAAACACGTGGAACGGGGACATGCGCCGGAATCGGCCAGCCTCCTGACCAATGCGCAGTCCGCGATGATTCATCTGCAGCAGTCGGCTGGCAATCGGGCAGTCATGCAGTTGATGAAACAGACGGCCGAGCCTGCCGCGTCTGCCGGCGGAAGCGGCGGCAATAGGACGGGCCTGCCCGATGGATTGAAGGCGGGAGTGGAGAGCCTGTCGGGGATATCGCTGGACGACGTCCGGGTTCATTACAATTCCTCGGAGCCGGTCAAGCTTAACGCTTTGGCCTATGCTGAGGGGAACGACATCCATGTCGGACCCGGTCAGGAGAAGCATTTGCCGCATGAAGCCTGGCATGTCGTGCAGCAGAAGCAAGGACGGGTTAGCCCGACGATGCAGTTCAAACACGTTGGCCTAAACGATAGTCCTGCGCTGGAAAGGGAAGCGGATGAGATGGGGACAAGAGCCGCCTCTATTGCCGGGGCGTCTTCCGGTTTGACTGCCATTGCGGCAGCCTCTCCCGCATCGCCTACGGTGCAGCTGTTCAAGGACATGGATAATGATAACGAGAACAGGCTGAAGCAATCTCGTACGGACTCGGGAGATGCAAATATGCAGCTGGACCACTCCGTCTCGCAGGACTCCATGAAGACGCTGGCCAAATGCATGAGCGAGATCGGCACGATGATCCAGCCGTCCGGCACGAAATTCACGAAGACCAAAGCGGCCTACGGCGAATTCAAAAGCGTAACGGGAGACCCGAAGGCCTTACGAAGACGCTGCTAAACCTCACGAACAATATAACGCCAGGCTTTCAATTAACGGCAGGCAATCCCGGCTCCAGCTTCGATCCGCAAATCGAAATGGACGGCAATATTTCCATGCAGAGCGCCAGCAGCGGCTACCTGATGCAGGTAGATACCGAAATCCGCAAGCTGCGCAGACTCCCCCTATTGGAGCAGAACGAGGCCTTGCATAACGAAGACGAAGGTCTCGATACGGCGATATCAGCTTCGATTACGGCCATCACGGCCTGTCTGACGGAAGTGATGAAGGGAGCAGCTCCGACGTACGACCCGGATTTGTGGTACGGCTTCAATGGCAAACAGGTCAAGCGCGTTCCCGCTGAATGGCTTGACGACAGAGTCGACGTAAACGAGACGGAGAAATATCCGGACTTGCAAGAGGTCGAATATACGTTCAGCTACCATTTTCCGGAATACAAGAAAACTAGCGTCAAGAGCAGGAAAAAAAATCAGCCCCCGCAGGTTACGATCGAGCATGAGCAGAAGGAGATCGAGGTAACGGCTACGATCCCGGTCTCCTGCTGGGAGCATATTTACGATCGGCATTACATCCCGACGTTCATCGGCGACGTGCAGGCTACCAATACCTTCTGGAAAGATCCGCCGGTCGATGCCATTACGGAGGAGCTGCTCGAACCCGAGGTTGAGCTGCTTATCGACCGCAAACTGAACGAACTCAAGCAACTTCCGGAAGATGGCAGCAAAGTCGTTAATGTCAACGAATTTATTAACTCGTTATTTTTCCAAGGCACGCTTACCCCCATCGATGGCGGGATCTTATTGGAGTTTAAATCGATCGCCCCGCAAGATTCCGACTTGGGATACGGAGTCGAACCCCAGCTGCTCCAGAGCAAGACCAAACAGGAGCAGAAACTACTCCGTGATAATAGAAGGGTTGCCGCGGAGTAAGGCAATGCCGACGCGCAGAAAGCCGCCTCGACCAACTAGCGATGGTCGAGACGGCTTTTTTACGCTTTGAGCGGAACCGGTCTCATTCCCTATCGACGCGCGGCTGGAAGTCTAAGCGCTGATCGCGCTTGCCGCAATAGCCTGCAAATCGGCGAGAAGATTATCCGCGAAGCTCTCGTCGAGCTTCTTGCCGCGCAGTGCCTTGACCGCGGCTTCCATGGCGGCGACCGCGAGCCGTAGCTTCTTCTCGTCATCGCGGGCATGCTGGATCGTCTGCGCGAGCGCCGATAGCGCGATGCTCACGCCGCGCCCTTCGATCCAGCCCCGATCGGCGCCGAGCGCGATCATGTCGTCCAGCTCGTCGATGCCGGCCGTAACGCTCAGCGTAAAAGAAGCATCACCGGCATTACCTGCGCCGTCGGTCGCCGTGACGAGGACCGAATATTTCCCGGCGGGGAGGGCTAAGGCATCGAATACGATCGGATTATTAGCGGGCTCGCCGTTGAACAGGACCGCAAGCGACTGAATGCCCGAATCCAAATCCGAAGCGGCCAGCCGCACCTCAATCGGTTCGGTTCGCGAGAACGCCAGCTTGGCCGGCGCCTCGATAACCGGCGGCGCCGTGTCGGGCGTATGGGCGGGAGGCGCCTCCATCCCCCATACCTCAAGCTCGAATAACCGGGCCATGTTGTCGTTTTTGCTGCCTTTCGTAATGTATAGCCGCAGCTTCTCGGTCGTTACGGCCGGGAATGTCAGGTCGTTAAAGTCCCCATCGAAATAGTCGCTCGTATTATCCGCGACGCTCGCGGCCGTCTGCCAAGCCGAACCATCCCAATATTGAATGTGGAAGTCCTCGATATGGAGCCCTCTGTAGCTAAGGAAGCCGCTATATACCTTAACGCCGGTTATTTCCTGCGGAGCGCTCCATCCGAGCTCAAGCCACTGCGGCTCCATCAGTCCGGACGCCGAGATCCAGCGGCTGGCGTTCGTCCTCATGCCGTCCGTTGCGTGCTCCTTCACAAAGCTCTCGTGCGTGGAGCTTGCCGTCACCGTCGCCAGCGGCGCGATATTGTCCGGCTCCGCCGGAACGGGAACGATCGAAACAAGCAGCTCTCCATATACGCCCGAGCCGTCGTTCGCCGCGGCTGTCGCTTTCACGGTGCCGGTCGTCCCTTGAGCGGCGAGCAGCCCGGTTTGATCGATAGACGCGAGAGTCGTCGCGCTGCCGTCCGTGCCGGTTACGCTCCACGTCACCGTCTTGTCGGTGGCGTTCGCCGGCAGCGCGGCCGCCGTCAGCTGCAGCGTGCCGTTAACCGGCAGGCTTGTCGCTCCGCCCGCGCCCGTTACCGTAATGCCGCTCACCGGAACCGGCTCTACCTCCGTCTCGACCCCGAACGCCTCAAGCTCGAACAGTCTCGCGATGTTATCGTAGCCGCTGCCCGCCGTAATCCACATGCGCAGCTTGTTCGTGACAACAGCCGGGAACGTCAGCTCGTTGTATTGATCGTAACGTCCGTCCCGCGTGTTGTCCGCTACCGTCGCGGCCGTCTGCCAAGCGGCGCCGTCCCAGTACTGGATGGCGAAATCGGCGATTTGGCGGTCGTTCAGGCTTCTGTAGCCGCTGTAGACATTCACCTGGTTAATTTCGTAGTACGAATCCCATGTCAATTCCAGCCAATGCGGGCCGGCGAGCGTCGTGTTCGAAATCCAGCGGCTGGCGTCTTGGTTCTTGACTCCGTCGATGGCCAGCGCCGGCGGGAAGCTGCCGTTCTCGTGGCTGGAGCTCGCGCTCGCGACGGCCAGCGGAGCGATGTTGCCCGGCTTCGGCGGCAGCACCTCCACGGCGACCGTGTCCGTCAGCCCGCCGTCCGCGGTCGTCACCGTAATAACGGCCGCGCCTTCTCCTACAGCGGTCACCTTACCGCCGGCATCCACTTGCGCGACGCCCGCATTACTCGAGCTCCAAGCGACCGACTTATTACCAGCCTCGATCGGCTCAACCGTCGCCGACAGCACGGCGCTTTCGCCTGCATGGATGCTAAGCTCAGCCGCATCGAGCGAGACGCCGGTTACCGCCGGTGGATTGGACGCGTCCGCAGGCGTAATGTGGAAGTAGTCGAACGATGCCGTCAGTCCGGTACCCGCGCACACGATGAGCCCGATCTTCGGCTCCGCGAGATCGGCCGTCTGCGTCGTCCACACCTGGGTATACGTGATGCCATCGGCCGAGTAGTAGCCGGTGTAGCTATTGCCCTCCTTCACAATCCGCAGGTACGTCACTTCCGAAGCGATCGGATCGGGAATTTCCCCATGCTGCCGGGCGGCGTCGATCTGCTTCGTGAACTGAAGCTGGTTGCCGCTGCCGAACAGCCGCGTCAACCGCAAATACGTTTGGTCGCTTTCGTAGACGATCAGGCCGCCTTGCGACCATTGGGACGTCGGCTTGCCGACCATGCGCGTATCGATCGTCCAGTCGCCCTCCGGCGCCCCGGTGAGCAGAATGTTCCTCGCCGTCGCCTGCCCGTCGACGATGTCTCCGGCTTCGCTGCCGATCGTCATGTAGCCCGGTCGGTCGTCCAGCGACCATTTGGCGCTGTTCTCGCGAATGAAGTTCCACTGGTCGTCAAGCTCGCCGGCGTTGAAGGCGTCGCTGGAGCCTTCGGTGAAGACGGGCGGCGGTATGACGACAGCCGGCGCGGAGCCCGGCACCTCGCCATATTCGATCAGCGACAAATCGTCGAAGATTACCTCTCCTGTCGCGCCGCTCTTATACAGGTAGACCGTCGCGCTCGTGTTCGTCGCTCCCGTGCGGAAGACGATGTCCTCATAGCCGTAGGACGAAGAGTTCAGATGCGCGTCCTGGAACGTCTCGCCGTAGTTTTTGACGCCTAATACGGCGGATCCGCCGCCGACGCCCTTCCCGTAACCCGACAAAATATACATCGTATTCGGCTGAAGTCCGGTTACTTGCTGCTCCATGCCGGAGCCGGCGTTCGCAAGCTTCGCCGAGTAGGCGCCGGAGCGAATGTCCGCGTCCGTGATCTCCGCGCCGTTGTAATGGTAGCCCCAGCCGGTGAAGTCCCCGCTCTCGAAGCCGGCATTGACGAGAAGGTTCGCTTCCTCCGGCGTCGGCGGCAGCGGCGGAAGATTGGCCGGATCAAGGCCGGGACCCTCGTAAGCGCCGATATTGGGACTCGCGGCGGCCGACACGGGGTTGCCCCAATAATCGAGCCCGCCGTTGCCCGGGATAACCCGCCCCGCGCCGATCGCCGGAGAGCCTTGCAGCAGCTGGTAGCCGTCCGTCGTATCCCGGCCGATCGTGGCCGAGCCGGGCGACGCGAGCAGCGGATCCGCCGTGACCGCGTTCGCGTCCATCGCCACCACGCTCGCCGGATGATTCCCGTAGAACAGGTTGCTGTCGAAGACGTTGTTCGTGCTTTGCCCGAACGAATATCCGCCCGATCCCAGATTGACCAGCAGGTTATTGTAGAAATACGTGTCCTTCGCGTAGCCGCCCCATTCGCCGCTGCCGACCACCCTCGTCGTCGAATGCTCCGGCAAATAGACCGTGTTGTTGTGGATCAGCGTATTCTGCACCGGTCCGCCGATCGTGAACACGGTGTGCTTGTCGTTCTGGCTGATGTTGTAGCGGATGATCGTATCCTTGTTGTAGTTGGCGGCGTTCGTGCCGTCGTTGATCGCCAGGACGAAGCCCCCCGCGTTGTTATGGCTGTAATTGTACTGTATGATCGTGCCGACGCTGTTGTAGTCCGAATCGTAGGCCATCGCGTCGCCGCCCGGATACGTGTTGAACACCTCGTTGTATTGGATGAGCGCGTCCTGCGTGCCCCATGTCCAGAGCGGCACGTGGTAGCCGCCCGCCCGCTTGTGCGTGTCGAACACGACGTTATGTTGAATGATGCCGTTCGTCGTATTGAGCAGGATCGCCCCGTCCGCCGAAATATCGTAAATCATGTTGTTCTCGATCTTGTTATTGGACGAGAAATTGCGCGTCGCTCCGTTCAAGTAGACGCCGACGCTGTCCAAGGAATAAATTTTGTTGTTGCGTACGACGACGTCAGATACGGCATAATTCCAAGCGGGCCCCCAGACGATAATACCGCCGCTGTGCCAGCCGCCGCCCTGCTGCCCCTTCACGCTGTGAATGTCCAAATATTCGAACACGAAATGCTTGTATTCCCGCATGTTGTTCCAGTCATTGCCGCTGTCGCCGGACACGTGAATGCCCCGCCGCTGCCCCGGCAGCTCGGCGTAATTCGTAATCTCCAGGTTCCGGACTTCCCAGTACTCTTGATTGTAAAAGTAGATCGCCGCGTCCGCGCCGTCTCCCGCGATCAGCGGCTTCTCCCCTTCGCCATACTTGTCGATGACGATGGGCTGCCCGTCGCTTCCCGAGCCCTGCGGGCTCAGCATACCCGACCAGGAGCCGCCGGCCTTGAACAGGATCGCGTCGCCCGGCTGGAACTGGACCGTGTTCACCTTGCCGAGCGTCTGCCAAGCTTCCTCCGGACTCATTCCCGTATTGGCGTCGTCGCCGGCCAAATCGTCGACGTAATACACCGTTCCCATTGCAGCGATTGCAACTGGTTCGTTGACAGCCGAATCCGCGCTGGTCTCCTCCGCGGCTGCCCCGACAGGCGCCATCGGCGCGATCAGCGCAACGAGCATCGTCCACGCCAGCACCATAACGGCCAGCTTAGCGCCCAGCTTGTTCCTTCTATTCAATTTCCTCAACCTCCCCATTAGTTCATTGTCAGGTCATCGTAGACCTCGTCCACCGTAACAACCCGAGCATTCTTCGCCAGCCTGTTCACGTAATCCGCATAGGCGAACTCCGCATAATGCTGGCGCACGATAGCCTTACTCTCCTCGAAGCCGGCGTAGCTCCCTTCCTTGCTGCCGATGACGACGGCTAGTACGTACCGGCCGTTCGCCGCGTCGTCGATGACCGGCCCAATCAGGCCGGACTCCGGCTGACGGGCCAGCAGGTCGTACAAGGGCGGGAGCGCTCGGTAGTAATAGCGCGCCGACTCGGCATCGAAGCTTTCCTCGGCAGCTTGCAGCAGAGGACCTGCGTCGGCAATGTCCGGCGTGCCCGTAGTACCGCCTTGCGCGGCGGAGGCTCCCTCGCTGTCTTCGCCGCTCCGTTCGCCGGCGTTCCACTCCGCCGCAATGGCGCCCACCGATTCGCCCGCGGCCAGACGGCGGCTCGCTTCTTCGATCGCGGCTGCCGCTTCCCGCTTCAGCCCCTTCTCTTCCACCCCGCCCCTGCGATACGCGGCGGAAAAGGCATAGAACCGCGTCTCGCCTTCCTGTCGGAACAGCTCCCCCTTTACCTCCTCGTAATGGCGTTTAAGCTTCTCGTCCGTCACCGCCAGCTCATTCTCGAGAAGTCTGTCCTTCAGCTCGACTGCCAGCCGTCCGAGATAGAAGTCGACGAAGTCATCCGCTTCGAACCGAGCCGGGCCGTACACCGGAAGCCCAGCCGCAAGCGCCTCTTCCATTCTGACGTTCTCCCGCTCCATCTCCAGCAAGACGCCTTCGTACGAAGCGTCGGCAATCAAGCCATACCGTTCGGCCAGCCGAAGCTGGACCTTCAGGCGCACCGCCGTATCCATCGCCCTCTTCTTGACGGTCTCCAGCGGCGTTGCGCCGTCATATTCGCGCTGCCAGAACTCTTCGTCGACGACAGCTCCGCGCTTCCGCTTGAACTGCTCGATGACGGCGGTCCGCTCCCTCCCGAGCGCCCATCGGAATTCCTCCTCCGTCACGGGCTCGCCGTCGACCTCGGCGACGACGGTGTTATCCGGCCTCGCATCCGTCCGTTCGGCGTGCCATGCCGCATACCCGAACCATACCAGCAGCCCCCCTAGGCAGCAGGCCGCCGCCATTACGACGGCCGATTTGCGCTTACCGGCAACCATCATTTCCCTCCCTCCTTTCGAGCTGTAATCATGAATCATGAAGCACTGAAAAGGCAGACGAAGCAGGGATTCCCCCGCGATCGTCCACCTCCAATTGTAAACGCTTACTTTACTGATCGTTAGAGGACAGTCATGACCTCCATGCGAACAATCATGACTTTAAGCACCTCTATGGCTTGCGCCTAATAATCGTCTCCCCCGAATGGAAGGCTCCCCTCAGCCTCACTTGCTCGTAAGGCAGCAGCGGGTTCGCTATTCTTCGCAGCATCAGCTCCGCCGCCCGCTCGCCTGCTTCCCGGATGAGCAGAAGCGGGCGCGACATGCTTTCATAGCGGGGATGCGCTTCGTTCTCCATCCCAACCAGAGTAAGCTCCTCCGGAATGCTTAGCTTCAGAAACCCCGCCGCGACGTATACCCATTCCGCCGTGCCCGGGATTGCGGCGATGGCGGCCGTGTACCTGCCAGAGCCAAGCTTCGCGCTCAGCTGCTCCATCCATGCGGCGCGGTCGGAGAAGTCTCCCGTCACGTGCTCTGCATGATTCGCCAGACCGTGCAGCCCAAGCCGTTCCGCCGCCGCCGCGAACGCGCTCCATCTTAAGCGAAACCCTCTTAGCCGCCCGATCTCCCCAATATATAAAATATCGCGGTGCCCCGCCCGGTACAGCTCATCCATCGACTGGTGGATCGCGAATTCCACATCCCAGATGACGCTGTCGACCGCGGTCACGTCCGGCGGATAATTGAGAAGCACCTTGGGCATCGGAAGCTCCAGCAGGACGGACTCCATCCACTCCGGGATGACCGCGGTCAGGAACAATCCGTCCGCAAAAAACAGCCCGTTGCCGTCCAGCCAATCCCGAAGCCCGTCCGCCTCGGATATCCCGGCGGGAACAAGCAGCGGATAAAGCGAATGCCCCAGCTCGTTCAGGCGAACGCGCACCCCTTCGAGCTGGATGCGGTGAAAGGCCGAGTCGCCGACGATCAGCATCGCGAACCGCCGAGGCTTCGCGTTCGACCAAGGGATGCGTTCCGCCGCGATGCCCGCCTCCTGCTCCTTCGTCCGGTAGCCCAGCTCGCGGGCAAGCTCGACCACCGCCTTGCGCGTCGCCTCCGACATGCCGGGCAAGCCGCGCAGCGCCTTGGATACCGTATGGATCGTCAATCCGAGCTCATCGGCTATCGTTTGCAGGGTCACCTGCTTCCTCATGGACATGCTTGCTCCTCCTTAAGAGTTTCATCGTTGCTCTAATTGTAACAAAAATGAAACTATAAAACAGGTTTCATTTTCCCTACAATAAAAGCCAAGAAGCACAAAATTGAAGCTAGGAGTGGTCATGATGTCCAATCGCGAAATCAAGCTGGAGCGCAGCGTTCCCGTATTCGACGAAGCCGACGTAATCGTCGTCGGGGGAGGTCCCGCAGGAACGGCGGCGGCCATCAGCGCCGCGCGCAGCGGGCAAAAAACGATTTTGCTGGAGCAGTCGGGGCAGCTGGGAGGCATGGGAACGCTCGGCAACGTAAGCGTGTTCATGGGCGTCGGCAACGTGACGGGCATTTACCGGGAGATTATTTCGGAGTTTCTGCCCAAGGCGCTGCCGAGCTCGCATCACGAATCGATCTGGCCGCAATATTCGCCGTTCGAGCTGCGGCATTATTTGAACGGCAAGCTCGATAAGGAAGGCGTCGAGGTGTATTACCATGTCAGCTTCGTCTCGTCCGTCATGGAGGATAGCCGGGTGACCGGCGTCGTCGCCAACACGCGGGAGGGGCTCCGGGCGTTCGCGGGACGCATCGTCATTGACTGTACGGGAGACGCGAGGGTCGCTCAGGATGCCGGCGTGCCGACCCGTTCGGGACGCGACGAAGACGGGCTGACGCAGCCGATGACCCTGATGTTCATGATGCAGGATACCGGCAAGCCGGTCAGCCAGAAGCTGCCGGATGATTGCTACAAGTACGAATCGGTCCAAGACCTGCCGCAAGGCCGCCATCTATACTGGGGAGGCATGGGCGACGGCACGCTGCTTGTCAACATGACGCGCGTCAAGGGCAACGGGGCCAAAATCAAGGATATTAACTACGCCGAGAAAGAATCGCTGCGGCAAGCGTTGTCCGTCGCCAACTATCTGCAGCGGACGAATCATCCGAATTATATTCTGTCCCATGTCCCCGGCCAGGTCGGCGTCAGGGAGACGAACCAGATCGAGGGCCGGTACACGCTGACGGAGGAAGACCTGACAAGCGGACGCCGATTCGAAGACGTCGTCGCGCAGACGAACTACGAAATCGATATTCATAATCCGACCGGAGGGGCGAACACGGACGAGCGCAAGCTGGACGGCTACGACATTCCGTACCGCTGCATGCTGCCTCAGAGCGTGGAAGGCCTGATCGTCGCCGGCCGCAGCATCTCCGCCACGCATGTCGCCATGTCGTCGATGCGGGTGCAGGCCACCTGCTACGCGCTGGGCCAGGCGGCCGGTGCCGCCGCCGCGCTTGCGATCGAGTCAGGAGCCGAGCTCGCGGACATCTCCATTCCCGCGCTGCACGAGCGGCTCGCCGGGCAAGGCGTCGTCTTCGCGAAGAAGAGCGCGGAGCATGCGGCGGGCGGCCAAGCGTAATCTGCATTAACGTGCTTGCGGCCGCTTTCGGCGCCGCGCACACGAATAAGCGGTGCAGGGGCTGCCCCTGCACCGCTTCTTTATTCCGCAGCCGGCCGCTCTACGGCGATCACGACATTCCCTCTTTTGCGTCCGCTCTCCACATACCGATGGGCATCGGCGATTTGTTCGAGGGGGTATCGTCTGTCGATGACTGGTCTCAGCCTTCCGCTATCGATCAGCTCTGCGAGCTCGCGCAGCGCGTCGGGACGGTTAATGACCGCATTTCCGCCGATCACCTTTTTGCCGCTTGTCAAGGAAGTCCATAACCCCCGAACGATTGCCCCCGGCTCGATGTGCTGGGCTCTCAAATAATAGCCGTTAGGCTTCAGCGCCTTCACGCATGCCTGGAAGCCGCTTTTGCCCACCGTGTCGAAGATGATATCGTAAGCTTCCCCGCCTCGGTCAAAGCTTTCCTTGGTGTAATCCACAACCCTGTCGGCGCCCAGCGACTTCACCATCTCCACGTTCGCGCTGCTGCAGACGGCCGTCACTTCCGCGCCGAAACACTTCGCAAGCTGGACCGCATACGTGCCCACGCTGCCCGAGGCGCCGTAGATGAGAACATGGTGCCCGCCGCGTATGCCGCCTTTCCTCAGAAAATGCAATGCGGTCAGCCCCCCGATCGGAACGGCGGCCGCCTCCTCGTAAGACAACCCCGCCGGCTTGACGGCTACCGCTCCATCCTCCGGCAAGCAGGCGTATTCGGCATAAGCGCCATAAGCCGTGCCGCAGGAGGCGAAGACGGAATCGCCAACCTTGAATCGGCTCACCTTGGGACCGACTTCCTCCACGACGCCCGCCAGCTCGAAGCCTAATATGTTGACTTTGCGCGGACGCGTCAGCCCGTTAAACAGCCTCGCCAGAAACGGATCCGCCTTCCGCAAGCGCCAATCCCCCGGCGTAACGGTCGTCGCGTGAATGCGAACCAATACTTCGTTGTCCTTCGGGATCGGCTTTTTCACCTCTTCAAGATGTAGAACATCCGGCGGCCCATACTGCTTATATACCACTGCTCTCATGCGCGTCCTCCCGTCACTTGGTTGAGTACACTCCGTTTTACTTATAGTAAAACGTAAGTTACATAATGTCAAATATATTTTACATTTCCTGAATGAAACCGTTCACTTGGGCACCGGCTGCATAAGTAAGAAATGTAATGATAGTTTTAGAGAATTATGGTAGGATGTGGGAGGAATGATAGGGAAAAATAAATTGGAAGGTGATCACTCTTGAGGACTTTTGCAGCAAAGGTTTTGTGCGGCATGTTGCTTGCGAGCAGCTTGAACGCCGCTGCGCCCGCCGTGGAAGCAAACGGATATATATTTACGGATATTGATCAGTCTTATGCCAAGGACGCCATTAAACGGCTAGTCGAGGAAGGGGTCGTGCAAGGGGTAGACGAGACGCATTATAATCCGAAAGGATCGTTGACCCGGGCAGAATTCACGGCTATTCTTGTGCGTTCGCTTCAGCTGCCGATCGATCCGGCCATTACTTCATCTGTTGAATTTTCCGACGTGAACGGCTGGGAAGCTTCCTACATCGCCTCCGCCCGCGACGCCGGAATAGTCGACGGAGTTGGCGACGGCCGATTCGATCCGGACGGACAAGTGACGCGCGAGCAAGCAGCTAAGCTGCTAGTTGCCGCGCTGATTCGTTCGAACTCGGCTATTACTTTCGATGAGTATGCCACTCCCTCCTTCGCGGATTCCGGCTCCATCTCCGATTGGGCAATCCCCTACGTGGCAATAGCCGAAGAACAAGGCCTTATTACGGGGCGTCCGGACGGCAATTTCGATCCGAAGAGCATCGCCAATCGGGAGATGGCGGCCGTCATGTGCGTTAATTTCCTGAATGCGCTGCAAGCATTAGACGGTAATGCGCCGTCCGATCCTCCTGGGACTCAAGCATCGCCGCTGCTGCAGGCTCCAACCGGCTTTACCGTTTCAGAGTTTACAGAGAATAGCCTAACCTTCACGTGGAATGCGCCATCGAATGGCGACAACATTGCGGGCTACGATATTTTTCTTGAAGGGGATAATAACAAGATCGGTTCGACGACAGCCTCCACTTTCACGTTCGAAGATCTGCAGCCCCAAATGACTGATGCCGTGTTTTACGTGAGAGCGAAGGACAAGCAAGGACGTTTATCCGCCAAATCGAATGAATACCGGTACGTGGCGGTCAAACAAACCAAATTGACCTTGCGTCCTGAATTTAGATCCTTTACGCATAATGTAGAACAAACGATGAAGCTATGGATTAGCGGCGACATCACGCTGGCGGACCAGCTGCGACGCACCCGGCTCTATGCGACGTTTAACAATGCGACGAGCAAGGATATTACGTTCGGCAACGCCTCCGAGCTTGGAGCGCCGGAAATTATCCAGGAAGGCAACGGCACACAGCCGCTTATCGTCGCTTGGGGAGCCCCCCAAGGAGTGAAACTTTCTTCGGGGCTGCAACACGAAGCTTATTTGAACATGCTCGTTGAAATTCCTATTAAGCTAAACAATAGGGGATGGTATTCCACTCAATTCGAGCTGCGTACGGCGGGGCCTGCCACAACCAGTCTTGCATCGACTGGACTGATTCTGACGAGTGAGCTTGCTCCGATCGGGCCTCCAAAGAGCCAATCCGGGATTACCGTTCAGATGGGACAACCCGGGCCAGCCCAGTTGAACCAGCAAATTACGATACCGGTCACGATCCAAGGAAACGTAAGCGTCGAGCAGCTATCCGATTTGGCTGCCGTGCAAGTACGCATACTGGACAACAGCCAGGTCCTCGGCGCCGCCGACATACAGATTGAAGACCTTGCAAAGTTCGGCCACGCTAATATTGCGTTTAACGGCAGCGATGTTAAGATCATCCAGTTCGATAAGCACTTCCGGCTCGAGGAGCTTCAGGCAGAGCTCGCGAACGGAATTACCTTTAATCTGGTCCTAACCTTACGGGAAACCGGCAGCTTCGGCGTATTCGCAACCTTAGAGCGCGTCGACGAGAACGGGCAAGTGATAGGACCCGCCGGGAACGGCAACGTCGTGCAGGTTACGGTACAATAACCATTTAAAGCCTCTTTCCAGCCAAAAAGAGAGCACCGAGACTATTCTGTCGGAGCTCTCTTTTTTGTTTATATAATAAGTCTGTTCGGATACCGGACAGGCGTTACCAAGGCAGAGCTTCCGTCTTGTGGAAATATCCGCCGGACGGCCCGTCGGCTGGCAGCGTGGCCAAATAAACGGCGGTCTCCGCTCCCTCCTCGATTTCCATGATCGCATCCTTGCCCCCCATGTCGGTTTTCACCCACCCCGGGTGGCAGGCGTTCACTTTAACCGGAGTGCCTCTCAGCGTAATGGACAGCTGCGCCGTCCAAGCGTTTAATGCTGCTTTAGATACCGTATAGGCCGGAGCTGAAGCCCGCCCGAACATTTCGTTGGTTAAGATGGTCGTCATCGAGCCCAGAATGCTGGATTGGTTCACGATTCGTCCGGCCGGGCTTGCCTTGATCAGGTCGAGCAGAGCATTCGTTAAGGCGTACGCGCCGAAAAAATTCGTTTCGAAGCTTCTCCGCATGACGTCGACGTCCGTACCCTCGTGATCCAGGAAAGTCCCCGCATTGTTGACGAGAACGTCCAGCTTGCCATATTTCCGCGAGATGAACTCCGCCGCGGAACGGATATGATCGGCGTTCGTGATATCCAGCTCGATCGGTTTCGCTTCAATCTGTTCGGCTTGCAGACGCGCAGCCGCCTCTTCGGCCTTCGGCAGGCTTCGTGCTCCAATCAGCACCTCCATTCCTTGCTTGCCCAGCTGGCGCGCGATTTCGTATCCGATGCCTTTGCCTGCTCCCGTAACCAATGCGATCTTCTTCTCCATATTCGATCTCCCTCTTTCTGTACCTATCGGTACATAATATTGAAAAAAAATCTTACTCGATTAGAGTAAGGACTACTAGACGCTAGGTCATCCTTACTCTATAAGAGTAAGGATTTCCTTTATTACCGGTTCAACCCGCGATCGTTCGGTATTCGACTTCATCGAAACCGATAGTCCGATCGCCGTTACGCTCAGCACGCTCGCGATGAGGGCCGGGTTCAATCGAGCCGGCAGCTCCCCGGAACGAACGCCTCTCTCCACCGCTTCACGGAACAAATCCGTCAGCTTCGCCTGATAATCGTTGGTGATGGCCGCGAATTTGGGTTCATGAGGCCCCAGCTCGACCATCGTATTCACGCATAGGCAGCCATAGGACGGATTGCCGCCCCCGGGACCGTCGATAATGCCTTGCAAGAAGGCTTGCAAAGCCGCCTTTGTCGACTCGCCGCTGCCCAGCATCCTCTCGACGTACGCCAGACTCATCTGCGAATAGGCTCTCAGCGCCGCCTCGAACAGCTCTTCCTTCCCGCCGAAGGCCGCATACAAGCTTGGTCGCTGAATGTTCATCCGGGCGGTGAGATCGCCGATGGAGGTCGCCTCGTATCCCTTCTCCCAGAATACCTGCATCGCTGCCGTTAACGCTTCCCGTTCATCGAATTCCCGCGGTCTTGCCATTTGCATTCACTCTTTCTGTACTGATCAGTATAGAACGATTGTAATGCAATTCCTTCCAGTTCGTCAAGAGAAAAAAACCAGGATTTTCTAAAACGCCGAACCGTGGTCCTATACCGAAACGGAAGTCCATTCACATCCCGAACCATCGGTTCATATCCCGAATAGAGCTGAAGCTTACGGAACGGAGCGACTTTATTCATCGAAAAACAGGGCTTTTTGCTAGGGTAGCGGAACTGAGCGCCTCTATTCTTGTCGATTCTGATCAAATCACATTGAAAACAGGCGAATAGAGGCTCTCCGTTCCCTTAGGGTTAATATGAGGCGAATATAGCCGAAATAAAGGCTCTCCGTTCCGTTCATGGCGATGCAAGAAGTACTTAGCTGACTTTATCGCTTAATCTAACCGGCTGGTCTTCAACGGATTTTGAGCACAGGGAGAGCCTAAGGCGAAACCTCCTGAAACGTCGCATCGCCGTTAAACGTCGCGCCGGAGCCTGCTTGGGCGTATAGCAAATAATTGGAGTGCCGCAAGTAGCGCGCGGCATCGCTCCACATCTGATAAGAATACTTCCGAGGATCCGCTAAGCCCGCCGCGCGGCGGAACGTCGCGTCGTTCTTGAATGCCTCTGTGCCGTCATTCGGATCGAGCCATACTTCGCCGTTCGCGCGCACGCGCAGGAAGCGGCCGGGGAAGTTGACGGACTCGAACGAAACGCCGTTCGCGTCGGTTAATCCGGGGACGAGCTTGAACTGGGCATCCCCGGCAGGCGACACGGCGGAATCGATGCGCGCGCGGTAATTGCTATGCCGGATGTAACGGTCGGCGAAATTATGCGACTGCAGGCGGACGGCGACCGACACCGGCTCCAGCCTCCACTGCTGATGGCTGCCGAGAATGTAGCGCCACTGCTGGATCGGCACGCCTTCCGCGGTGGAGACCCCCGTCACGTCTGCCGGTTTGTTCGAGTGTACGGGCGTGATACGGAAGTACCCTTCCCCCGTCGGAATGAAGGCGAACCGCTGATTGTCCCCGCCGTTGCCGCTCCATAATTGAAACGAGGCGCCGTGCGCCAGAGAGCCGCTTGCCACGTCCAGATATAATCCGCTCTGCACGTTCCGAATGCTGTACTGCCCGCCGCCGAGATGGGTAACCGTCCATTGCTGATTGGCGCCGCCCGTATACGTCGACTTCCGCACGTCGGCTCCGTTCGACGCGCCGGCCGCTTCCATCGCCTTGCCGTCCAGCCGCACGGTAAAGCGATAGATGCCGTCCGGAATGTTGCCGCCCGGGAGAGCCGCCGTTCCGCCGCTGCCGGCCGGACGCGTGTATAGCAGCGTGCCGAAGCCGAGCTGATCGAAGGTAGAAGCATGCGACGAATTCGGACCGCCTTCCGGTCTTCCCAGACCGGCACAGGCCGAGATATTCGGAACCGGCAGTCCCCTTCGGTTGGCGTAATGGTTATAGATCATTTCCCAGATCGGGCGCATCTGGCCGCGGCTGGCATCCGAAATAACCGTCTGCGTCTGAACCGCCCCGTTCGTCCCGTTGCCCCATTCATAAGCGGCGAAAGGCACATCGTCTCCGTTGTTGTACTTGGCTGCGTATTCGGCGGCGCGCAGGAACCGGTTGTTCGCCCAGCCGTACAGGTCGTCGCCCTGATTCCACGCCATCTCGGCGATCGTGGCCATGAGCCCGATGCCAAGCAGCGTATGCCCCTGATCGCGGCCCGACTCCTGCCACTGCGCGAGGCCGCCTGGATGCAGGAACGGAATCGCGTTGTAGATCGATCCGTTCCCGGCGCCGTGCTTAAAGTATTCGATGCCAATGTCGTAAATGTCGCGGCGGTCGCAGAAGATGCCGATCGCCACCGTGGCCGCCATATTGGCGAGATCCCAGTTCGCCCAATAGTTCTGGATATAAGCGCCGTTATGATCGCCGCCGAATTCATTGCCGATGAGAAACCGCTCGCTAAGCGGCTTGTAGAACACGTTTAGAAGCAGATCCTGCATCCCGGCCACGTCGAAGCCCGGATAATCCCGCATGATTTCCGCCGCGTTGGCCATTTGGTAACCGTACAATCCGGAGGCCAAGTATCGGTCGGCATTGCCCGTAATCGTGGTCAGCGTAGACGACCAGGCGTTCAAAATATCGCGCGCCGTATCGCCATGCGCCGCGCTGCCGCTAATTTTCCACCGCAGCGCGTTCTGATAGGCCCTGGCGATATCGTTGTACAACAAGGCGTAGTTCTGCCCCGTTCCGCCTCGTATAATAGTTGCGGTGGCGCGAGGGGTCCATCCGGATTGCGAGTATGGACTGTTCACCAGCTCGTTCCAGCCGTCCAGATATGGCTGCGTCCCCGCGTTCACCATCTGCGTCATTCGGTCGAAATCGGCCTGCGTATGCAGCAGCCCCGGATGGTTAAATGCGGGAGCGGCGGTCGCTTTCTCCGCTCCGATACCTCCTAGCAGTCCGGCCATAAGGCTGAACACGATGGCGATCGTCCAAGCTTTCTTGTTCATCTTCATTTCCCTCCTAATCGATAATTAATGCGTCTGAGTATGCATGCCTTCTCTCCATTCCTCTCTCTAACAGTCGAAGCGGGAGGAAAGCCTTTCGGCTTTCCTCCGCTCCATACCCGTTACTCTCTTTTTTCTCCTTCCAGCCAATCCTCCAAAATCATGCGCGCAATGGCCGCCAGCGTACGAATATCGATTTCCTCCGCACCCAGAACGTCGGCCTTCTCGATCTCGTTCCAACCGGCATCGCCGAGCTTCGTTCCCATATACCTGGCAACGATGGACAGATCGCGAATCGTAATACCGGACTGTCCCGGCACGAGCGTCACGATCTTCTGCCTGTACTGCGCCAGCTGCGCGCGCAGCGTCTCGGCTGCCTGATCGATCGCGGACTGGCTGACCGCGGCGCTGCCGGCTTGAACAGCCGCATCGATAGCGGCCCGCAGTGCCGTCCGGTCTGCCTCCGGATATTGGCCGACCTTGCTGCCGGCTTTCGTGCTTCCGTAGACCGACTCCGCTTCGGCGATCGCCGCGTTTAGCTGCAATTTGTCGAGCGGATCGTGAGGCGTCGGTACAACGGATTGTAAGAACGTCGTAATGGCCGCTTGGAGCGACTCAGCCGCACCGGATACCGTCTCTGCCGTTGCCCTTGCGTCGGCGAGAACGGCTTCGGCTGCCGCGATCGCTTCGTTCAACCGGTCGATCGCCTGCTGCGGATATTGCCCCGGAGCGGAGCCCGGTACGGCGCTTCCTGCCACATGCTCCGCCTGACCGATTCGATCGCGCAGCGCGGTCTTATCGGCCAAGTGTACATGCAGCTCAACCGACGCATGGCTTGTATCGACCTCATAGGCCTCTCCGTCATGCGCGACGCTGAAGCCGTTCAAGGAAACCGTGGTTTCGCCTGACGGCGCGTCTCCCTTCACCGCCCCGCGAAGCCGGAACAAATCGCCGGAATCGGTTATTTCCTCGGTCGCGAAGCCGGTGATGCGGATCTGGCCTTGCTCCGGCTTGATCGCTCCGATCGGCTGGAACGTTTCGCGGAGCGATTCGAGCGCCTCATCGGCCAAGAACAGCTGCCCTTCCTCGCCAAGTCTCGTCGGAAATTCCAGCCGTGCCGGATCGTACTGGACGATGAGATCGAGCACCGTGAACGGTTTAACCTCGCATTCGCCAAGGCCGATCGTCAATTCTATAGGTATGCCTGCCGTTAAGATCTCCGTACCTTCCAGCGTCGCGGCCATCGGCTCGGTCCCGCCGATCGGCTGCAGCCCCTCAAGCGCGGCCAATAAAGCTTCCGCCGCTTCGTCGATTTGCGCTTGCGGCGCGCCGTCCGGCAGCTGCAGCGCCGCCTCAACCGCCTGCTGCAGAGCGGCATAGCTTTCCGCCGTATACGGCTCCGGATTGACGGCCATCGCTTCATTCCGCGCGTAGTCCAGCAAGCTGGCGTCCGTCCAGAACGAGTCGCCGGCGTAGAGACTCCTGATCTCGTCCGCGCTTAACGCGGAACCGGCGATGAGGAAGTCATCCACCTGCCCGTTAAACAAAGGGTCGTTGAACATGGACTTGCCGATATACAAGACGCTTGGCTTGAAATCGCTTGGCTTCAGCGTAATGGCGGCCGAAGCCTTCTCTTCGCCGTTCACGTACAATTTGGCCGTGCCGTCTCCGAGCGTTATTGCCACATGCACCCACTCGTTCGCCGCAAGCTGCGAGGTTTGCACGAGCTGCTCGGCACCGCCGTTTTTGATCGCGAAGCGCAGCGTGTTATTGCCCGATCTCGGCGACAGGAACAGATATTGAGTCGTGCTGTTGCCGAAGTCGAAGAGGCGCTGCCACTGATTGCCGCCTCTCCAGTTGACCCAAGCCGCCACCGTCATCTCCTCGTAGCCGGACAAAGCGTGACCTGCCGGCAAGGTGACGTGCTGGTTGCTGCCGTTCAAGTCGATCGCCTGCCCCGTCTTGCCTTCCGCGTATACCGGGATGCCGGTAACCGCTCCGTGCGTAGAGCCATAAGCATTGTCGGCGTTGTTCTCGAACGAATAGAGCGAGAGCGGATTGCGCACCAGCATTCCCTCCGCCGCCTCCAGCTCGGCGATCAGCTTGTCGAGGTCGGCCTCCGGCTTTCCGATTTCCTCCTTGATCCGGTTCAACTCACGCGCGTACAAATAATAGCTGCCTTTCGTATAATCGGCCGCCGGCTGTTCGGGGAGCGTGACGGTGAAATCGATCGTCCGGCTCACCGAGAATCGGCCGTTGCTGACGGTAAACGTGATCGGATGGCTGCCGTAATCGTCATATTCCGGCGTCCACCGGAGCTGACCGCTTCCGGCCATAAACGCCGCCCCTTCCGGCAGCACGCCGGCGCTGTACGTCAGCGGCTCTCCCGTCGGATCGGAAGCAGCCAGATTGTATACAAGCTCCTTCTTGGCTTCCGCCATTACTGTCCCGACCGCATCGAATACAGGCTCTCCTTTGACCGTAATCGCGACCGTTCTCGAGGTCGAAGCCTCGCCGGCCGTCACCGTGAACACGACCGTATGAACGCCGCCTTGCGAAGGCGCCGGCGTCCAGGCGAATACGCCCGTCTCCGCATCGAAGGCAGCTCCGTCCGGCAATCCGGCGGCGCTAATGATCGCTCCGATCAGCTCCGTTTCCTCGCGTACCGTGAAGCCCAGCTCATTCCCCGCGATTACCGTTTTGTCGCCGATCGGCGCCAGTACCGGAATGCCGTCCGCATACTGCAGGCCTTGAATCGCTTCCCTCAGCGCCTCGGCCGCCGTATCGATATCGTTTTGCGAAGCGTCCTCTTGCTCATGAACCGTCACCGCGCTTGCGACTGCCTGCTCGAGCAGCTCTATGCTTTCGGCTGTGTAATGCCCGGCGTCCAAGCTGCCCGCTTCATTCAGCCAATACGCCAGCAGCGTCCTATCCTCAGGCATCTCGTAGAACTCGATTTCTTCGAAATTAACGAAGCCGTTATGGCCGTCATAAATCCGGATATACCGGTATGGCGTCCCGTCCGCGCTGGAAGCCGAGTACCACTGATAGGCCGAAGTCGAAGGAATCGTATAGAGCTCCGTCCAATTCTGCTTATCGTTCGAGCCCTGGAAGACGGTGCCGTTCACGCGGTTCACATGCGTCCTCCGCGGCAGGTAGCGGATCGTATCGATCGCCTTCCCGTTCCCCTCGCCGAAATCGACGTCGACCCAGCTCACGGCCGATCTCGTATGCGCGATGGTGTCCGGATTCCCGTCGAACAGGAACCAGGCATTTTGCGCTTCCCCGATATTGTCGTTGCCCCAAAATTTCTCGGATGCCCTGGCCATCGATGGTTCAATCCCGACTTTAGACAGGAGCGTCCGGACGGATACGAGCATGTCGCCTGCGTCGTAAATTTGCTCGATCAAGGCTTCGAGGTCTGCTTCCGCTTCATCCTTCGCGGCCCGGATACGCGCCAGCTCCTGCTGGTACAGGTAGTAGCTAGCCTTCGTATATTCGGCGGCCGGCAAGCTCTCCGCGGTTTCCAGCACGGCATCGATCGAATCCGCCGCGATTGACGCGCCATAGAACGACTGCGGCGTTCCGTCGCCGTGAACCGGCAATATTTTGTAAAACACCTTGCCATACCTCAGCCCCTGCTCCTCATTGGAGGTCGCTCTCGTGCCGGCCAGAACAAGCTCCCAAGGCGAACCGTCCACCGGCTCCGCGGAGCCCGGCTTCAGCTCCGGATCGGCGAGTCCCGCCGCTTCATCGGTGGTCCGGTATACGTGGAACCAGGACGCCTGCTTCGGCTTGTTCCAATAGAGAGTGGCCAGGTCCCGCTCTTTCGACACGAACGGAGTTAAGCTGCCCTGCGGCGTCTCCGTTAGGGAAACCTCGCTGAACGCCGCCGAATCCGATGCGGCAATCCCTGCATAATACCCGTAAGGGAGCAGCGTCGACATCTTCGCGACATAACGCCAATCCGTGCCGTCCTTGGACGCGAAGGCGTACGCCGTCTGCGAATCATGGTCGCGCACCAGCTTGACGTACGGGTATTCCGCGACGGTTAACGTATCGATGTCCGCCTTCTTCGGACTTGCGACCTTGTTCGACCATTGGATGATCGAAACGCGCGTCCGGTTCTGCAGCACCAGATTGCCGTTCTCGTCCGCGCCGAAATAAATGTAGCGCGCTTTGTCCGGCGTAAGCCGATCCCGCAGCATGAGCCCGTTCGCTTCGCCGGAAGCGCTGTCGATTCTAGCGCTGATCGCGCTGCTGCCGGCCGCGGCCTTGCTCACGAAATGCAGCGAATCGTTAATGTCCCGCTGATAGAGGTGATAATCGTCGCCGCTGCCAAAGCCGGTACCGTCGGCCGACTCGACCGCGATGCTTGAACCTTCAACCGTTGCGCTGCCCTCCGTCGTTCCGATCCGGTCGTCGCGCCATTCCGTGACATCTAACCCGGATACCGGCATCGACAAATCCGTAATTGCGCGATAGGAATCCCAGCCCGAGCCATTCGCGTTCACTGCGGAAACTTTATAGTAGTACGTCTTGCCGTTCCGGGCTTCCGTATCCTTGTAGAAGTTTCCTGTCACGCCTTCAGCAATGATCTCATAAGGACCTTCCTCCGACTCGGACCGTTTGATGGCGTAGGACTCTCCGCCCGAAGTCGTTTTCCAAGACAAACCGACGTAATCGTTGCCCGCCAGCGCATGAACGAAGTCGACATGATACGGCTTCGGCGCAAGCTCGATGTCGGTCGCCAGCTTGAGCACCATCGCGGATTTCGGAGCGATCGTCACCTTCCCGTCCGCGACCGGAATGGACGCACCTGTAATCAAGTCCAGCACGGCGCTGCCCGAATAATCGGCCGGCAGCTCCACGTCGAACGTCGTCTCGTTGCCGTATTCGGCGCGGGTCGTATTGAACACGATAAAATACGATTCGTATCGCGACGTCTGCAGCTCCGGATAGCCGGCGTAAGGATGATCCGTCTCGAAATTGTCGCGGTTCACGGTACCGACGCCCGGCTGATAGGAGGACGGCAGCGCCTCTCCCGCCAGCGCCTGCGGCGCCCCGCTCCAGACGTCTTCGCGGTCGGATTGGAAATCCCAATTGATCGTGGCCTCCCGCAAATAATAATCCTCATACCGGAACCGGTTGTTCGTCGCGATCTGCACGATATGGTCGTATTCGTCGGTAATGACGTGCAGCCGCCCGTTCGCGGCCATGCCTCGATTGCGATAGAAAAGAGAGCCGAGGATGCGGAGGTCGCCGTCCTTCACCG
Organism: Paenibacillus soyae; assembly: GCF_024623455.1. Classification (GTDB taxonomy): domain Bacteria; phylum Bacillota; class Bacilli; order Paenibacillales; family Paenibacillaceae; genus Pristimantibacillus; species Pristimantibacillus soyae. The sequence goes on from NZ_JANIPJ010000029.1 coordinate 57,420, forward strand.
ACACGTACATGTTGTCGATATCGGCCCACGCGAACTGCTCGTAATCGGCCGGTTCGACGCCCAAGGCCGTCAGCTCTTCCGGCTTGTAATAATCGAAATCCGTATGCGGCAAGACGACACCCGCCATCGCGCTGCCATCGAACCGACTGTAATCGGCCCTCTCCTCCGTCACGTACCGGTACGTTTCCGCCAGCCGGTAATCGGGAGCGCTCATCGTGCCTTTGGTGCCGAAGTCGTTCAGCTGCAGCAACTGGCGATCGGCGAGCTGCTGCTGGACGAAGCCGACGGCTTCTCTGGCATACTGCCAATATTCCGCCCATTCCTCGCCGCTGTACCGCTCTTCGTTCTGCGCCATCTCCATCTCCAGCGACGCGAATTGCAGGCCCATGCCGGAGCCGACGCGCGCTCCATATGCGGCGAAGCCGATCAGCCCCGGATTTCGTTCGTCCGTCACCTGCTCCGCGCGCATTACCCTTCTGCCGTTGTCGTCGAGGGACGAAGTCCGAACGAAGCCGCGGGCATGAATCGACTTCAGCGCCGCTTTCAGGATTTCGTCGTTCATTTCTTCGTCGCCGGGGTGACCCAGCGTTTTGTAGAAGTAGCTCAGCAGGTAGTTGGCCGCTTCGCCGTAGTTGGCGACGTAGCCGTTCTCCCTCGTCAGTCCCGCCTCCGTCAGGCCGGTGTAATGCTCTCCGTACGGTTTTCTGCGAACTACCTTACCTTCCTCGTCCAGCTTGCTCTTCGCCAGCCCCTTGCCGACGATCTGGACGAAATCGTTCGTGAATACCGCGCTGCCGTCGTGATAGAACAGCGAATGGTACAGATCCAGCTCCTCGCCGTTCGGACCTACCAGCACCTCTTCGCCCAGGAAAGGCTTAATGCCAAGCGCTTCGAGAAGAATGCGCTGGCTGCGCTCCTTGCCTTCATAGAAGCCGGACCCGATCAGCCGCAGCCCTTCATGCGCTTCCCACGCGCCTTCGTAGGTGTAGAACACCTGATTGTAAATGTAGGACAGCCTAGCGCGGGCGAAGTCGAAGTTCGCCTTGAGCGCCCGCTCCCACGCTTCCCTCCGCGTCAGCTCGCCGCCCGTCCAATCCACGCCGGCCAGTGAAGTTTCTCCATCGACCGTTCCGGTAACGAACGGCTGATCAAGAAGCTCGTTAAACGCCGCCTCTCCGTAGATCGCATCGTCCTTAATCAGACTCTCGACGATATACAGCGCTTCGCCGAGCGCGCCGTAGTAGCCGCCCCAGTCGCCTTGATGGCCGCCGCGCAGCACCATTCTCGTGTTGCCGTAATAATCCTTGACGTGATTGTCGATCGTTTTGAATATGCGCTGAAGCGCCGCTTTCTTCTGCTCTGCCGTTTGCGCCGGAGACCAGTCGTATTTCAGCGCCGACGCGTAGAACTTCAGATCGTCCTGATACCGGATGATCGACAGCTTATTGCCCGCGCCGGCATCCACGCTGCTCGACAGCGAGTTGAACCGGCTGACCAGCTCCCGCATGTAGCTGTCGATCCGCGCCTGCTTCTCCTCCTCGGACAGATCGGGGGCCAGCATCGTCTCCGCGTTCTGGTCAGGCTTAAATTTATAGCCCTGCCGCTCCCCGTCAACGTCGATATACGCCTGCGTATGCGTATAGGCGTTGTAATACCCTCTCGTGCTGGTCGTCATATTGCCGTACGGATTAATCGACCGAATCGTAATTTCGACCGTTTCTTTGCCGGCGGTCGATTCCAGCGGGAGCATGATCGTATGGTAGAAGAACCGGTTCGGCAGCGTCCAGCCCTTGCCGATGTTCTCATAATCGCCGTAGCTGATATAGCCGACCTGCTCGCCGCTAATGTTGACCATGCTGACGGCGGACGTCTCTTCTCCCGAAAATTTCACGGTAAAATAATTGCGAAGATTCGGATCGACCTCCATCGTGAAGGTCAGATCCCCTCCCGCGCCGGATGCCGGCACGCGAGGATTGGACACCCTGGCCGGCTCGCCGAACAAGCCGGTAATCTTACTCGTGAATTCGCCTCTAAAGTCATGGGCGCCCTCCGATTCCGCGCTGCCGAACACGATTTGATCCAAAATGCCGTTGCCGGCTTGCTGCTCCGCCGCATGAACGGCCTCGCGGGACGACGGCCCGAACGCCGGCATCAGCATGGCGGCGATCAAGAGCAGGATGCAGCTCTTCCTCATCGTCCCGAGCTTTTTTGTCCATTCAGATTGCATGTGGCTTTTTCCTCCCGATCAAAAATTGGAATGGATACCTGGCTGATCATCATGCTGGCGCAATCGCTTACAAATCGTCTTTCATCACACCTCCCTTTTCGAATAATCGGCCAATGACCGTAACCGCCTGCGCCCGGGTCGAATCGCCTCCCGGCTGGAACGTTCCGTCGCCCTTGCCCGCGACGATGCCTTGCTTAACCGCCGCCGCAACGAAGCCACTGGCCCAATCGCTAATGGTCTCGTCATCCGTGAAGTCGGTTTCGGCCTCGGCCGCTGCCGGAAGACCTGCTGCCCTCATCGCGACGACCGTCATCTCCTCGCGGCTCATCAGCCGATCCGGCCGGAACGTCCCGTCGGCATAACCGCTGATCCAGCCTTCCGCCGCCGCCGCGGCAATGTAGCCTCTCGCCCATTCGGGCAGACCGGAGTCGTCGGCGAAAGCCGTCCGCTCCCCTGGCGCAGACCCAAGCGACTTCGCCAGCATGACGGTGAACTCGGCTCTCGTCACCTTGCGCTCCGGCTGGAACGTCCCGTCCGAATAGCCGCTCACGAAGCCCGAAGCCGCGGCCTCATATACGGCAGACTCCGACCAATGTCCGCCTAGGTCGGCGAAATGGAAGAGCGGCTGCGACAAAACAGGCTTCGCCGTTCGTTTGTCCAGCTTGGAATCGACGAGCTCCGCCGAATCCAGAACGAGCTGCGACATGCCGGGCGACACGAATTCGAAGGTCAGCTCGGCGAGCTCCGCGTTCCCGTTCAAGCCTTCAATCGGGCCGACCTTCGTGAAGGCGAATTCGATTTTCCCTTCCGCCGTTTTCGGCGCGATGCCGAACCCGGCGTTCCCGCTTTTGGCCTGCTTCAGCTTCACCTTGCCTGCGTCATGCGACAAAAAGAAATGGTAAGCGTACAAATCGTTTAGGTTTCGGCCATAAATGATGACCCTCGCCTGACCGTTCGAATAGCTGGTTCGCAGCTCTAATGTCGGTGCCGAAGCCGCGGCCTGAACCATGACCGGCAACATCAATGAAAAAACCAGCAGCAGCAACATCACTTTAGTCTTTCGTAAATACTTGCTCACAGCCCGTTCCCCTCCAATCTCGCGAATGATGTAACCGTTTGCAAATATAATCGTTTGCAACACTCCCCCCTTTCAGATGGTTACATGATGTCCGTCAACCTCCTCATTTTATAGGCCATCCCCGTTAAAAAGTGGCAAATCCTTGTTCAAAAATGTTTGGCGATTGCGATCCGATCTCACAAAAAAAAGAATGCTGACAGAGCAGCACCCTTCCTGAATAATCACGATTTAAGTTATTGAATACGGACGCCCCGCGCATATCCGTTAATATCCAAAGCCGGATGCCCGCTGCCTTCAACGCGCTCATCCCCGATCCGCAGGTTGTCGATGACGACGCCGTCTACGACGCGCTCCTCGTCGAAGCCGTAAATGCGGGACGGGTGCGGCGTTCCGCCCGCATACTGAACGTCGCGGAATACGATATTTTCGATTCGGCTGCCGGGAACCGGATTATAGTCCGCATTATGGACGACTCGGATATCGAACAGCTGCCCCAGCTCGATCGCCTCGACCCGGATGTTCTCGAACGCGACGTTCCGAACCGTATTCCGGTCCCCCGCATTGATCGCCATCGCACCCCAATAATTCGGCTGCGGCTCATGATGCTCGAGAATATCGATGTTTTCGAAACGCAAATCTTCGATGGTATCTCCGTTGCGGTGATGATCGCCGTGCACGCCGATCATGATCGGATGCGCGACATCGGCCCATAGAATGGCATTGCGCACCGAAACCTCCCGGGTGTCTCCGTAGAAATCCCAGCGCGAGCCGTAGACGGCAATGCAGTCATCCGAATTGCGCATAAAGATATCTTCGATGTCGATCCGCTCGCTCGACATGATATCGATGCCGTCGGACCAGCCGCGCGTGCTGAACGATTTGAAATTCCGAATCGAGATGCCGCGCGACTTGCCGATGAAGATGCTGTAATGCGGCGGGTCGATAACTGTAATGCCTTCGATCGAGATGTTCTCGGAGAAGATGATTCGAACGCCTCGGAAGGCGGAGAATCGGTGGAAATCGGCCAAATAAATAAACCCGCGCCCCCTAATATGGACGTCCTTGGCATGGTCGCATACGAGCGAGCCGACGAGAATCGCGCCCCCGGCGATATAAACGGTTTGGCCCGAAGGAACGGGAAGCACCGTCTCTTCGATGTAGTGCATGCCCGGCGCAAAATACCAAATGACTTCGCCCTCATGCAAGAGATCCGGCAATCGATGAATCCCCGGACGAATGACCCGCACATTCGGATCCTCGGGACTTGGCGCGTCCGCCTCGATCGGATTGGCAAAAAGATGCAGATTGCCGAAACGGTCGCCGTTGCACTCGATGACCAGCTTCCTCGGTCCGTCCAGCGTCAGACGGATCGTGTCGGCTTCAACTTTGTATGGGGTTGACTTCGATAACGGGCGAATGACGGCCTCCCGCAACGCCTCGCGCCGGAACGTAATTTCCGCCTCGACCGTTCCTTCCATATCGAAAGCCGCCATTGACGCCTCCCGGACATGATGCATATCCACCTTCACTTTATAGACAGGCACATGCTGCCATTCTCCATCGGGCACACGAACCTTCACCTCGTAATGATCGAGCAAATCCGCTCCCTTCGGAGCGGCGTAAGCCGCGACTTTGTTCATTGTCCACTCCCCTCTCCTAATTCATTTCATTCTAGCAGCAACCGGTTGGCCATAATGGCGAATCCGTGCGCAGAAATGTTCAAATATTGCCGAGTTGATTGGGCGCAAACAAAAAATCCCGTCCATGACGGGATTGGTATCCAAAGATATTCATGTTTTGATCCGGAAGATAAAGCTAGCACAATCACATCACTTCATTGCTTTCTTGGCCCGTTTCATCCGTCTTTTTCCGTAGATATGCGCCATGCTCCTGTGTCCACGTCCACATCGCGGCGAAAATCGGCTGCAACCCCTTCCCGCTCTCCGCAAGCTCATATTCGACATGTAGCGGTATACCGGGGTAAAGCGTACGTGTGATGATTCCTTTTTCCTCTAGCAGTCGCAAGCGATCCGTCAAAGTTTTCGGACTAATGGGCTGCAGTCTCCGGCGTAATTCCCCAAAACGCTTAGTTCCGTTAAATAATTCGAATAAAAGTAGAAGCGTCCACTTTCCGTCCAAAATCTCCAGAATCGGTTCAACGGTACCAGGGCAGGTACGATCCATCATCGCAATCACTCCATAGTTCATTTTTTGAAACTATTACACTTAAATGTAACTACTTTTCAAATGTATCATAGATCGATTACCATGTGAATGTAAAGGTGGATCTGAATTGAAAACGAGGAGGAATGTTTAATGAAAACCATTTTATGGGCAACCCTAACTGCGAACGGCAATTATGCGCAATCCGGCCCCGATAACCCACCGAAAACGGAAGCGTTGGAAGACTTCTCAGCAAAAGCAAAAGCAGCAGGAAATTTTATTGTCGGACGCAAGACGTTTCAGGAAATGACAGACCCAAGCCGGATTTCCCAAGAGGAACAGGGAAACACGGAAGGTCCTTTCGCGGGGATCGACATCGTTGTGTTGTCTAAGAACATGGAGAACATCCCCGGCGTAACCGTAGTAAAATCGCCACAAGAAGCTATAAGCTACCTCCAGCAAAAAGGACACCTAACCGCTCTCATTAGCGGCGGTGCGGATATTCATAACTCGTTTCTAGAACAAGAACTCGTAAACGAAGTGATTTTCAATGTGGCGCCTGTATTAGAAGGTAAAGGGTTAAATCTGCTGATCGACAAGGACAATTACCGTTTTAAGGCTGTACGATTGCTAGACTGCAAACCTCTCGGCAGCGACATCATACAACTGCGGTATGCGCTTGAATGATGAATGCGAAACTCCTGCATGAACTGAATAAGACGCACGGCAGCTGGTCAGTTAATCGGCTCGATATATGCGGTGATTTCGGAACCGTATCCTATGAATCTATGTCTTAAGGTAAGGCTCGATGGCCAAAAAATAGCGACAGCCCATGTTCTCGTCCGTGGCTGTCGCTGTTTTATTTTCTAGGCTCGGGAAGCCCGATAGCTGCTTGGGGTCGTTCCCGTGCTGCGCTTGAAGATGCGGCTGAAATAGAAGTAGTCGCTGTAGCCCGACTGCTCCGCGATCTCGTTGATGGGAAGGTCCGTCTCGGTTAGGAGACGGCACGCGTAGTCGACCCGCAGCTCCGTTAGATGCTGCGTGAAGGTCGTCCCCGCTTCCTTCCGGAATAATTGGCTGATGTAATTCGCGTTGACGTTGAACTGCTCCGATAACAGCTGGATCGACAGGTCCTCGCGATAATGCTCTTCCACGTATTCCAGAATGGCCTTGAAGGAGCGGTTTCGGATCTGCGGCGAGCCCGAAGGCTTGCGCGTGGTCGCGACCATATCCTTTAAGTGGCCGAGCATATCCTGCACGGACGAGTAGCATTCCGTCAGCTGCTCGAACGAATACATATATTCTTCCCACATTTGCTCCTGCTCGCGGTTCACGAAGGCAAGCGTTTGGTTGTAGAGGGTCAAGGCATCCTGGATGTCCATGCGCCCGTCGGCAAACAGCGGGCCCGCGTTATCCAAGCAGCTCCCGATTTCGGCTGCGTCCTTCTTCCCGACGGCCTCTTCGAACGCTCGCAGCGCCTGTCGTCTGCTTGTCATGGCGTCCTCGCGAGTCAAGCCTCCGGTTACGGAACGGGCCGTAAAATAACGATAAGCTTCCCGTTCGCCCTCTTGAATGGCCAGGCGAATATCGGTCAGCCGCCGGATCGTGCGGCTGACGCCAAGCCCCTTGCAGCCAGTCCCAGACGTCGCGCCTTTCTCGAGCGCCTCGCGCAGGGAAGCATTCTCCTGAAGCAGGTAGGCATACTTTCGCATGCCGACCCGAACGGCGATTCCCCGCTGCAAGCTGTCGTGCGACAGTCGACTGTTGCCGAGACTCACGGCCGCCATCATGCCTTGGCCGCCGTCCGGATCGATGCCCGAAGCCAGCAGGATTTCTCTCAGCTTCCGCTCGTTCTCCGATGAATCCGTCTCCAAATATTCGAGAATGTCGACGTCCTTGGCCGACTCCCGATTTTTGAGGAGCGCCGCGGCTTTTCTCAGAAAGCCCGAAATTTCCATATCGTCGAAAGGCTTCAAGCAATAGCCGAAGGCGCCGTAATTGATCGCTTTCTGGGCAAGCGCGAATTCGGCATACCCGCTAAGCACGACGATCAACGATTGGCTGGCCATGTCCTTGAGCTGCTTGATGAGCTCCAGGCCGCTCATGCCCGGCATGCGAATATCGGTAAACACGAGATGTGGCCGAAGCGTCTGAATCCGCTCGTACGCTTCCAGTCCGCTAAGCGCATAACCGGCTACCTCGAATCCGTAATGTTGCCAATCGACGCTCGCGATTAAGCTCTTAATGACCAGCTCCTCATCGTCAACCAGAAATACGTTGTACATCGTCGCCCCTCCTCATCGGCATGCTTATCGTAGCCGTCGTACCGTCGTCAGCCTTGCTTGCGATCGTAATGCCGTAGGCTTCGCCGTAATACAGCTTGATCCGGTTATTGACGTTGACCAGACCGATATTCGACCGCTGATCGTCCGTCATATCCTGAACGAACGCTAGCCTCTCTCTCAGCATCCGTAGCTGCTCCTCCGACATGCCTGCTCCATTATCCGAAACCGTTAGCCAAAGCGCTCCCTCGCGTTGCTCGGCCGCGATTTCCAGCAGCCCGCCCTGGGTACGGGGTTCGATGCCGTGGAAGATCGCGTTCTCGACCAGCGGCTGCAGGATCATCTTGGGCACCTGGCAGTCCAGAAGGCTGTCGGGAATGGCGTAATCGACGTTAAACCGGTTGCCGAACCGGATTTGCTGAATATGCACATGGCTTTTGACGAGCGTTAGCTCTTCCTGCAAGGTCACGAAATCCGCGCCTTTGATGCTGTATCGGAATACGAATGCGAGAGACTTGACCATATGAAAAATTTTATCCGAGCCTTCCTCGACGGCCATTCCTTTGATGGATTCCAGCGTATTGTACAGGAAGTGGGGATTGATCTGGCTCTGCAGGAACGCCAGCTCCGATTGCTTCTTGACGAGCTCCGCGCCGTAAAGCTTGGTGTTGCTGTCGAGCAGCTGCTTCGTCAACCCGTCGATCTCGTCCAGCATCCGGTTGAAATCGCTGGCCATGCTCGTGATCTCGGCGTACCCCTGCAGGCTGATCCGGTTGTTCAGATTGCGGAGATGGCCCAGCTTAAAGTCGTTCATGAAGCGCATCAGCTTCTTAAGCGGTCTCAGAATATTGCCCACGATCAGCAGGAACGGCACCGTAAGGAGCAGGAGCGCGGCGAACAGGATCAGCAGCGATACCCGGCGGATCTCCTCCACACCGCTCAGAAGCTCGCTTCTCGGCAGCTTGAGCACGAGCTCGCCCTTGATGTCCGGTATGGCTCCCCTCTGAATGAAGAAGCTGGCATCCGATTCCTCGGAGACGATCTCGGCATAAGGCGTACCGGACTGCGCCTCCGGATCATTCGCATAGAACACGTTGCCGTGACGGTCGAGCGCGTACAGCTTGCTGCCGCCCAGCCGCTCCTGGTTCGGCGGCGAGCCGAGCAGCATATTCGCGTCCAGAACGAGCATGATAAGCCCGGACTTGCTCTCGTTGTCGTAGTCCATCATCGTATAGATGGGACTGCCTACGACAAAGACATCCCGGTTCTGGTAATAGCGCATCTTCTGCACGCCGGAGAAATAAAACGAACCTCTTCTTGGAATTTCTTCCGCAATCGGCAGCAGATTGTTAATATCGCCGCTCAGACTGAACGTCGTTCCGTCGGTACTTATAAGCGCGATATCGAGGATGCCGTCCTTCATGTTTTTCATGTCCGTTAAGTAGCTGACCAGGTTGGTGTACTGGATATATTTTTCGACGGGATCGGTCTCGACCAGGTATCGCTGCACGATCTTCGGATTGTAGGCGACGCTGAGCAGCACCCGCTTGATCGCGTCGGTGTTGGAAGCGATCGTCCGGTTGATCTGGGCGATCATTTCGGTATGGTATTCGCTGTTCTTCTTCTCCACGACCTCGGCGGCCTTCAAGTAGTTGGCATACAGAATGACCAACACCACGACGATAATAACGGCTACCAGAAAGGAGAGCTGATAGCCGATCGGCAGGCTTTTCAACGCCCTCCTGCTCCTGCTAAGCGCCAAGCTGAACATCGCACCACAACCTCTTGTTGATTTCTCGTCTTTCTATTCGTAATGATCGCATGTCCCCTTGCCAATTGCAAAAGAAAATGCGTGGCGCCTATAAAAGCGAAAAAACAGGAAAAGGCAGCTAAGCTGCCATTCCTGAATAACCAGATTAAGATTTCGCTGCTTGACGCTCTTGGTATACTTTCGTCGCTTCGTCGATCATTTCTTGACCGCCGGACTTCAGCCATTGCGCCTTGAACGCTTCGAATGCCTGATCCACGTCGTCCTTCCCGATAATCGCCTTCACGTAGAACTCATCCTGCTGCGTGTTCAGGATCGCGATGTACTTCGCTTTGCTCTCGAGAGCCGTCGGCCCGAGAACGTCGCTGACGATATTGAGGCCTTCGTTCACCTTGTCGCGGAAATCCAATCTTTCTTGCGTGAAGTGGAACTTCCACATCTCGGTATCGCGCTCTACGAGCGGATTGTAATAGCCGCCGATGCCCATCTCGCGGGCTTTGTCCGGAGTCGCCGTGTATTCCTCTTTCATCACGACGAATCCGTCGACCAGATCGTACGACTCGCCTTCCACACCGAAGATGGTGCGGAGGTAAGGCTCTTCGTTCGTTACCATATCTTCAAGCATGGTCAGAATGCGAACGCGCTTGGCATCGTCTTCCTCCACCTGCTTGCCGAACAGAAGCGGAACTTGGCTCATGCCGTTCGACATGACCAGGTTGGCGCCGCCAGGACCGGTCAAGCCTTTGCCGTACACTTGCGTAATGCCGCTTTCCTTGGCGGCCGCTTCGCCCGCGAAGTTATGATGATACATTTTGTGGTCGAAATAACCGAGCTTCTGGCTCAAGAACTTCTGGTCGACCAGCGCGCCGTCATCCGTCATAAACTCTGGATCGATAAGGCCGCCTTCATACCATTTGCGGAGCAGCTTCAGCGTCTCCTTGGCTTCGCCCGTAATACCGCCCCAAGTAATCGTGCCGTCATCGGCCAGCTTGAAGTGATAAGGGTTGATGCCGTGAGCCGCGAAGATCGAGTTGAACAATTGGACGCGCACGTCCTTGCTCCGGCCGCTCATGCCGTACGTGTCCTTCGCGCCGTTGCCGTCCGGATCGTTATTGCGGAATTTCGTCAAGACGTCCTCCAGCTCCTCGATCGTCTGCGGCGGCTCGTTGTAGCCGATCGCCTTCAGCCACTCGCCGTTGAACGTCGGGATGAAGCCGTAAGAGCCGTTCAGCCAGTTGCGGGGCACGCCGTAGTTTTTGCCGTCGATCATGCCGACGTCCCACGGATTCGAATTGATAGATTCGACATGCGCGATGTAATTCGGCATATGCTGCTTGATTTCATCGATTGAAATCTCGGCGATAACGCCTTGGCGGGCCCAGTTCGCCATATCGGCTTCGGTTGCGTTATGAACGAAAATATCGGGTATTTCGCCGGAAGCGACCTTCACTTTGAAGTTCTCGTCGGTGCCTCTCATGTTGACGAACTTGACGTTATAGCGCTCTTCCAAATACTTCTGCGTCGGATTATCGTCGTTGGTCGGGATATCCCATGTCGAGGCATTGGTCGAGATGACGATCGGCTCCTCATTGTCCGAATTGCCATTTGCGGCATTCGACGGTGCGTTCGCGCTCCCGGTCGGACTGACGTTGCCGCCGTTGTTCGAGCAGCCTGCTGCGACCAGCGAAGCGGTCAGCGCAAGCGCCAGGCTCAGCTTGCTTAATTTCTTCATTTCTTGTGAACCTCCCCTTAGTTACTTGCTATTTTCCTATATAAACGGAAAGCTTGGAAGCCCCCGAATATATCCGTTACCCTTTGAGGGAACCAATCATCGTGCCTTTCACGAAGTACTTCTGGAGGATCGGGTAGACGATCAGGATCGGCAAGGCGGCGAAGATGATCGTGGCCGCTTTGATGGACGGGCCGTATTTGAAATTGCCGACAACCGTCCGGCCGAACGTCTCGGCGTCGGTATTCGTAATGACGATTTCCCTCAGGAAAAATTGCAGTACTTGTTTGTCGGCATCCGTGATATACAGGACGGCGTCGAACCATGAATTCCAGTGCCCTACCGCCGACCATAACGCGAGCGTCGCGAGCACCGGCTTCGACAGCGGCAGGATGATGCCGAACAAGATACGGATATCGTTCGCCCCGTCGATCTTCGCGGACTCCTCCAGCTCGGCGGGTATCGCCATAAAGAAGTTGCGCAGGACCAGCATGGAGAAGGTCGGGACGAGTCCCGGCACGATGTACACCCAGACGCTGTCCATTAGGTTCAGCTCTTTGATGAGCAGGAACGTCGGAATCGTGCCCCCGCCGAAAAACATCGTGAACAGGATGATCATCGTATAGAAGCTGCGATGCGGCAAATATTTGCGGGATAGCGGATACGCGCAGAGCGACATCGCAATCAAGGTCAGGAACGTGCCGACAACCGTGCGAAACACCGAATTGCCGAAGCCGATCCAAATTTTCGTCTGGCTCAGCACCTGCTTCCAGGCAAAGAAGTCGATCTCTTTCGGATACAGATGAAAGCCGAACCGGCCGGCTTCGCTCGGACTGCTCAGCGACACCGAAGCGACATGGATGAACGGATAAATGGTTGAAATGCATAACAATGAGATGATAATGATAAGCACCGTCTGAAATAGATGCTCGCCGAATTTAGGTTTCATAGCGCATTCTTTCTCCTCCCGATCGGGGTCCTCTTACAGAACCCCTTCTTGCCCCAATCGTTTCACGATAAAGTTAGTGCCGAGCACCAAAGCGATGCCGATCACGTTTTTGAACAATCCGACCGCCGTCGTGAGTCCGAATTGCGATTGCTGGATACCCGCCCGGTACACGAAGGTATCGAGCACGTCGGCCACCTCGTAGACGACCGGCGAATACAAGTTGAAGATTTGATCGAACCCCGCGTTCAGGATGCCGCCAAGCGACAGGATGAACATGATGGACACGACCGGCAGAATCGACGGGATCGTAATATGCCACATCTTCTTCCAGCGCCCCGCTCCGTCGATGACGGCCGCTTCGTAGAGCGTCGGGTCGATGCCCGATAACGCGGCCAGATAGATGATCGTTCCCCAACCGATTTCCTTCCAGATGTTCGTCACGACCAGCGTCGGACGGAAATATTCGGGATCGGCCAGGAAGTAGATCGGCTCCGCGCCGAACAAATGCAGAATGTAGTTCACGGGGCCTTCGCTCGGCGACAGCATGACGATGATGATGCCCGACAGAATGACCCAAGAGAAGAAATGCGGCACGTACGAGATGGACTGCGCGAACCTCTTGAACAAGCTCGACCGCACTTCGTTCAGCATCAGCACCAATATGATCGGAGCCGGAAAGCCGAACACGATGTTGTACAAGCTGATTAACACCGTATTGCGGAAGATGCGGGCGAAGTCTGGCGATTGGTAGAACAAATATTTGAAATGCTCGAGCCCCACCCAATCGCTGCCCCATATTCCCTTGACCGGGCTGAAATCCTTAAACGCCAGCATGATCCCGTACAGCGGACCATAGTGGAAAATGCCGTACCAAGCCAGGATCGGAACCAGCATCAGGAACAAAAATTTATGTTTCCTGTACTCCTTCCACGTCGCCTTCCAGCTCCGAAGCCGATTCACGGCCGTTTTGCTATCGCTTTCATTTATTTGAATATTGGAGCTATTCAAATGACTCACTTCCTACACGTCCTTCCTGTCATCCCTTTTGCACGCGGCATCGTTCGTTGATATGGCCATTGTACCTTCGATCCGATGGCCGTAATGATAATTCCATGTCCGAAAATGTTGGTTTATTGTCGTTCATTTTATTTTTTTCAAGCCGCTAGGCCGGCCACCCATGCCGGCTCCCGTCCGGTACTTGAGCGGCGTCGTGCCGACCTCCTGCTTGAACACTTGGACGAAATACGACGTGTTCGGTATGCCGACCTCGCTCCCGATCCATTCGATCGACTTGGCCGTCGTCTCCAGCAGCCGGCAGGCATGCCGGATCCGTACGGCCGTAATGTAAGCCTTGAGCGTACTCCCCGTCTCTTCGTGGAACAGCTTGGACAAATAAAATTTGGACAAATGAAGCGCGGCGGCAAGATCGTCCAAATGAAAGCTGTCTTGATAATGCTCGTCGATCCAGGTCATCGCTTGCTGGGCATAGCCCGCCGTCCTGCACTCCTCGGAGCGCTGAGCCTGCAACGCCGGCGCAGCCCTGCTGCGAAGCAAGCATTCCATATTGCGCAGGATCATCATGGCGATTTCTTCCGCGTCCTCGCCCATCCCCCGGCTTCGCAGCCATTGATACTGCTCGTAATTCCGCTCGATTTCGTCCCCGAACGCGGATAGATCGAAGGCCATCGACTTCTGATTCCCGCGCCATAATGCCCGGTACAAGGAATGCCGCTTCACGAACGGCCGAAGCAGATCGTCCACGAGATGCGGATCGAAAAAAACGATCGTACGCGAGTAAGGCTGCTGCGGGCTTACGTCCGCCATGACCTGATGCAGCTGATAAGGGCGGAAGAAGAACAGCATGCCCGGGCGGATCGGGAACGTCTCTCCGTCTACGACAACGCGCCCGGAGCCTTCGTGCACATATAACATTTCGCAGCATTGATGCCAGTGATAGAAGCCCCGGTATTGCTCGGTGTTGCAGAGCCGGTAATCCCAGTGAAGCTTCGCGTTGCCGAACGCGACGGGCTCGAACATTCGTTTCATCGTTGTCCTCCTCGAAAAAGAAAGCGCTTTATAAATCAATCATAAAGAAAATCCCCGCCCGCGAGTATCAAGCGCAGTTAGGGAAATATGGACGATTTATAACGGCGGTTTTCCGTCACGGCCTTGACCTCTTGGTGGATTCCGTCCATATGGATCTAATTATTGTCCATACCGATTTCACCCGCATAAAAAAAAGCACAGCCGTCAGGCCGTGCCAATATCTCCGATTAATCCTCGTTAATTCAGTCGATGTACGATTTCATACTTATTCCCGCATGGATCCTCGAAAAAGACGGCGTAGTACGTCGGGCTGATCGGAAAGAGCCGGGGGCCGTCGTTAATCGTGCCTCCAATTTCCCGAACCAGCTCGGCCATCCGGTCGACTTCCTCTCGGTCATCGGCCCAGAAGCCGATTAGATTCGCATTCGGCTGGTGCTCCCGGTCCTCCGTAATCGCGAAGTAGGCGGTTCTCGGCAGCTCGCCTTCTCCCGCGAACACCCTCCAATCCGCGCTGTGAAACGCGCGCGTGAAGCCAAGCGCGGGCAGAAGCTTCTCGTAGAACGGCAGGACGCGGCTCAAATCGTTGACCCGCAGATCGATATGGCTGAACTTATTCATCGGCTTTCAGCTCCTTTGAAAGTTTATTGTCACAATGGAGTTTGATCTCGCGCAGCACGTTCTCCCAGAAAACTTTCATCTCTTCCCTCGTGTTCTCGTCTTCCAAATGCTCTTGATGAAAGCTGATCGTCGTATGGCCCGGCTTGCCTGGCAGCAGCCTGATTTGCAGCGTGGACGGCTTCGCCCAGTCCTCTCTCTCCCATTTCAGGCGCAGCTGGCTCAGCGTCTTCACGACCCGGAGCTCGCCCGAAACGCCTTCGGCGGACGCAAAACAATCCCCTTCGTTCCAGGTTAGGTTAGTGACGGTCCCCATCCAGAGCCTAGTCCCCTCCAACGACGTAAGATACGCCCAAGCCTGCTCCGGCGAGATCGGCAGCGTTCTTCGGACACCGATTTGGAACCCGCTTTTCGCTGTTTTCCCCACCGGCTTCTGCGCCGTATATTGCGAGTTGCCCATCGAATCACCTCTCCTCATGATAATAAAATTATGGGCTGAGCGCCCTCACGAACAAGTCGACGCTCGACTCCCGGAACTGCTCCGGCGTGAGGGAAGAAAGCGGAGACGGACTGAACAATTGAGACATGAACGCTCCGTAATTCATCCACATGAACGTCATCGCTTGCGCTTCGGCGTCCACCTCAATCATCTTATTCCTTCGCTGCATCTCCGCAAAGTAATCCGAAAGCAGCTCCCGGAGCTTCCGAGGGTGACTCTGCGCCTTCTCCCGAATCGAGGCCAGATCGTTATCCTGCAAGACGATAAGGAACAGCTTGCGGTTACGATCCATCAATTCATAATAAATCCGGCCGATAGTCAGCAGATCCTTCCTCAGCTCCCAAACCAATTCCCGGTTAAAAACCTGCGTCATTTCGACGGAGTAGTGATAGCGGTCCACCGCCTGCTCCAATAAGCTCAGCTTGCTGCCGAAATTGCGGAACAACGTCATTTCGCTGACACCTGACGCGGCGGCGATCTCTTTAGTCGATACGCCCTTGTAGCCTTTCTCCGCCATCAAATGTATTGCCGCTCTCATAAGCTTGGATTTATTATCCGGCTTCGTCTTCATTTCCATTTCTTCACCTTCTTCAACGAGGCGTTTCTGTTAGTTAGTGGTCACTAACATTATGAAATCAGCATACCGTTTCCTGTCATGATTTGTCAAGCAAAGCCAAAAAAATCAAGCCGCATTAATTCCAGATGAGGACGGGGTGAAGATTGCATGAAAGTTCAATTATTCCGTTGATTTCGGTCGCAAATAGCCTTATAAAAGGAAGTAGAGCATATGATTTATTGCTACTATATTTAATCGAATGGGAGATGAACAAATGGACGGTATGGTTTCCGCGGGCGCAGGCAAATGTCCGTTTATGCACGGCAGCGCAACAAGTCACAAATCTACTGCTACTTCCAATAAAGACTGGTGGCCTAACCAGTTGAACCTCAATATTCTTCATCAGCATGATCGCAAGACGAATCCGCTGGGGGAAGACTTCAACTACGCGGAGGAATTCCAGAAGCTGGACTATGAAGCTCTTAAGCAGGACCTTCGCAATCTCATGACGGACAGCCAGGACTGGTGGCCGGCCGATTACGGCCATTACGGTCCGTTCTTCATCCGCATGGCTTGGCACTCCGCAGGTACATACCGCACGGGTGACGGCCGCGGCGGCGCCGGAAGCGGCACGCAGCGCTTCGCTCCACTGAACAGCTGGCCGGACAACGGCAACCTGGATAAAGCCCGTCGCCTGCTTTGGCCGATCAAGCAGAAGTACGGCAACAAAATTTCTTGGGCCGACCTGATGATTCTGACCGGTAATGTCGCGATCGAGTCCATGGGCGGCAGAACGTTCGGATTCGGCGGCGGCCGCGCGGACGTCTGGCATCCGGAAGAAGACATCTACTGGGGCAGCGAGAAGGAATGGCTGGGCGACAATCGCTACTCGGGCGACCGTGATCTCGAGAATCCTCTCGCAGCCGTCCAGATGGGTCTTATCTATGTCAATCCGGAAGGCCCTAACGGCAATCCCGATCCGCTCGCTAGCGCGCGCGACATTCGCGAAACGTTCGGACGCATGGGCATGAACGACGAAGAAACGGTTGCCCTGGTTGCAGGAGGCCATACGTTCGGCAAGGCGCACGGCGCGGGCGATGCCGCGCTTGTCGGTCCGGATCCGGAAGCGGCTCCGATCGAAGCGCAAGGCCTCGGCTGGCTAAGCACGCATGGCTCCGGCAAAGGCCGCGACACGATCACGAGTGGCGTCGAGGGCGCCTGGACGGCCAACCCGACGCAATGGGACAACGGCTTCTTCGAAATGCTGTTCGGCTATGAATGGGAGCTGACGAAGAGCCCGGCAGGCGCGCATATCTGGCATGCCGTCAATCCTGCGGAACAGCATCTTGCGCCGGATGCGGAGGACGCGTCCGTTCGCGTTCCGACGATGATGACCACCGCGGATATGGCGCTCCGCATGGATCCGGTCTACGAGAAAATCTCCCGCCGTTACTATGAGAACCCGGAAGAGTTCGCGGACGCTTTCGCCCGCGTATGGTTCAAGCTTACGCACCGCGACATGGGGCCTCGCGACAGATACCTGGGGCCGGAGGTTCCGGAAGAAGTGCTGATCTGGCAGGATCCTGTTCCGGCTGCCGAATACGTGCTCACGGACGCGGACGCAGCCGAGCTGAAGGCGAAAATTTTGGCTACGGGGCTTTCGGTCAGCGAGTTGGTAACGACGGCCTGGGCTTCGGCCAGCACCTTCCGCGGCTCCGATATGCGCGGCGGCGCCAACGGCGCGCGCATCCGACTGGCTCCGCAAAGAAATTGGGAAGTGAATCAGCCGCAGCAGCTGGATAACGTCCTATCGATTCTGGAAGGCATTCAAGCGGACTTCGGCAGGAAAGTAAGCTTGGCCGATTTGATCGTGCTCGGCGGCAGCGCCGCGGTCGAGAAAGCCGCTCGCGACGCGGGCTTTGACGTGACGGTTCCATTCGCCGCAGGACGCGGCGACGCGACGCAGGAGCAGACGGATCTGGAGAGCTTCGCCGTTCTGGAGCCTGTCGCCGACGGCTTCCGTAACTATCAGAAGAAGCAGTACAGCGTAAGCGCAGAGGAGCTTCTGCTCGATAAGGCGCAGCTGCTCGGCCTTACCGCGCCAGAGATGACGGCCCTTATCGGCGGCATGCGCGTCCTCGGCACGAACTACGGCGGCACTCGTCACGGCGTATTCACGGACCGCGTGGGCACGCTCACGAACGACTTCTTCGTGAACCTTCTGGATATGAACGTCGCTTGGAAGCCTGTAGACGGCATCGTCTACGAAGGCCGCGACCGGAAGACGGGCGAAGTCGTGCGTACGGCCACTCGCGTGGACCTCGTATTCGGCTCGAACTCCATTCTTCGCGCCCTTGCCGAAGTCTACGCTCAGAATGACAACCAAGAGAAATTCGTCCGCGACTTCATCTCGGCATGGGTGAAAGTCATGAACGCGGATCGTTTCGATCTGAAGCGGTAATGATTATCCATTCATAATCGAGTAGGAGGGGGCGGCTAGCCCCCGTCCTCTCACACCACCGTACATGCGGGTCCGCATACGGCGGTTCCAAAAGGTTAACAAAGTTCTAAATAACGAGAAAGTAAACTTTTCAGCCCTTT
>NZ_JANIPJ010000002.1 GCF_024623455.1 Paenibacillus soyae
TACCCGAGAATACAAGCAAAATAACCTACAAAAAGAAGATGCCCATCCCAATATATGGGTGTGGACATCTTCTTTTTGTTTGAACTTTATTGTTCACTTGAAAATGCGTAAGTTCTTCAGTGGCCTCATATTTTCGCGGGAGCTTCATGACGGTATCCCACAGCGCCTTGTTCTCCATCCGGTCGAACGCCATCTGTTCCGCTGCCGGCGAAATCCCGCCGCTTCGGGTTATCCGATCCGTCAAAGTGACTCTCCGGATAAAGGCGCTCTGCAAATAATGAATGGATTTGTTCCGCGTAATCGTAAGCAGCCAGCTTTTGACGGTGCATTCCCCACGGAAGGCATACATGTTTTTGTAGGCGGAGAGGAACACCTCCTGCGAAATATCGTCCGCCGCCTCCTTGCGCCGGGTCAAGAAATAGGCAAAGCGCCAAACATCGTTGCCGAAGGCTTCCATCAGCTCCCGAAGGACCGCGTCTTTGTCGTAGCCCGGAGCCAAGGCCTTGAAATAATCCCACACATCATCCAATTGTCGTCACCTCTAATCCATTAGACCGGACAGCTGACCATTCGGTTCCCGTTCCCGGCACTAAAAAAATCCGCGCATAACGCGCGGATCTTGGCTTGCCATAAATAGTTTAATAGTCCCTGTTAATCAAATAATCCAACAAATGATGGAGAAACGCCGAGCGGCGCGGCATCTTGTGCAGGACCTCCGAGGCAAGGCAATAATGCTCCCACATCGCCTTGCTGGCGCCTTCCCGGCCAAGCAGCGTCACGAAAGTCGAATTATTGTTCTCCGCGTCCTTGCCCGCCGGTTTGCCGAGCAGCTGCAGGCTGCCTTCCAGATCGAGCAAGTCGTCCTTGATCTGGAACGCGATTCCCGCGTGGTAGGCGTACGACTTCAGCAGCTCAATCTCCGCCTCCGGGGCTTGCGCCAGGATCGCGGGCATGACGAGCGAAGCTTCGAAGGCGATGCCCGTTTTGTAGAAGCAAATCGTGTTCAGCTGCTCGAGCGTCAGCGTTTTGCCCCTGCTGCCTAGATCCATCGCCTGTCCTCTGCACATATCCGCCGCTCGTCTGGACGAATAGTGGATTAATGACAGAACCGCCTTCGGGTCGAACGAGGTGAGCGACGACTGTTCTTCCATCGCCTTCTGAATCATGAACAGCCCGGTCAGTTCAGCCGTCGCGCTGTCGTGAATCTCGTGCAAGGTCGGACGGCCTCTGCGGGACGCGGCGTTGTCCTGCGAAGGCAGATCGTCGAAGATCAGCGAAGCGGTATGCATGTATTCGAGAGATCGGACCAGAGGGGCGATCGAAGACTCCGGCAATCCGTATTCGCTCACGCCCATTACCCAAGCCATAATCGGACGCAGCCGTTTGCCTGAGCCTTCCAGACTGTAATTCGCCGCTTCGATCAACGATTCCCGAACAGGCAGCTCTTCCCCCGGAACGGGTATCGGCATCAGGCCTTTCAGTTGATTCCTGACGGCGCGCACCGTTTCCTTGAACTGCGCCTTCTCCGTCCGGTCGTTCCGCAGCATATGGATCATTTGATCGCGCAGCAGCTTGTCGAAAAATTCAACCCGATCCGCTTTGCTCGCCATCTGCTCCAAGAGCTGGTGAAAATCCGAATCGCGGGGCGCGAATACCGCCATCATCTCCGCGTATTTGTCTTTGCCCAGCCTCTCCTGGCTTCGCTTAAGCCCGTTAATGGCCCGATTCAGAATGACGTCGCGCGCCTTCGCGTCGGAATGATAGACATCGTGGATCAGATGGGAGATGACCGTCCAGTACAGCTCGAATGGATTGATCAAGTCCTCGCGGGTGCCCTGATAGGTCCAATAATACGTATAAGGCGTCACCGCGCCATCCCGCAGGTCGTCATGCATGTCGGCGAAATCGTCGGCCAACTGATTATAGATGCCGTAATAGAAGGTCCGGTGGTCGAAGCCTTCGTCCACGGCCGCTCCGATCACGGACCGGACGATCAAGCGGGAAGACGCGGATTTAATAATAATCGGCAAGAATAACTCTTCGTTCCTATAGGAAGCGTTCGAGAGCTGCTTAACCCGATCAACGTCCTGCGATTCGAAGAATACATACGATTGCTCGAAAAACGTTTGCCGCGTCTCCGCGCTCTGATGCCGTTTCATATAATCAAACGCTTCTCCTAGCTCGGAGTGGACGAACCCGATCAGATCCGCATTCGCTTCGGACCATGACTGCCTATGAAATGCAGGCACGGAGCCTTGGAGAAGCGTGGTGCGAATCATCTGCGAGTACATGATTTTTTCCTCCGGGTTCAGAACGCCCGAATCCAGCAAATCGTCGATAAACGGATAGGTCAAGCCATAGGAGTAACCCAACCGAATGGCGGCGTCAAGTCTTCGCGAGCGTTCCTCTTGCGGCACGTCGTCATCCATATCTTCGATGACGTGCAGGACGACGCCGATGATGATTTTGATCAGCTTGCGAATGCCGTGATCGGCGCTCATCCCATCCGGAATGTGCGAGCCTACGGTTTTTAATTTGTGGATAACCCAGATCGCGGCTTCCTCCACGCCTTCCTTCTTCGCCCACCGGTATACGCCGGCCAGACTTAGGAATGCGGGCAGTTCGCCTTCTCCCGGTCCGGAAGATTCGATCATATGCTTCTTGATGAACCCGACCAGCCGCTGAATGCGGACCGCCGTGTCCGAAGAATCGAGCGTCTTGCCCAAATCCCTCATGTACATATAGGAGACGCTTCGATCCAAATAATCGTCCAATTCGCCTCTCCGCTCCAGCCACCTCAGGTAGAGATGGTAATGCTTGGAGGAAGGCTTCTTGTTCACGCGCGAATACAAGGAGATCCATGTCTGGTTCCGGACATGCTGCTTGCTCCACTGCGCGAAGTCTTGCGTCAGGTTCGTGACGTAAGACTGATCCATAACCTGCTTGTACAGGGATTCGAAATATTCCGCCGCTTTCCGTTCGGCTTGTTGATACCAAGCTCCCGCTTGATCTGTTATTTCGATTATCATCTGCGCCATTACCTCAGCTTCTGTCGTTTGTTTCTCTGTATACGTGGAATAGACCCTTTGGGTTACGGATCAACTGGTTGTATATCATTGGATATAGATTATAACAATGAATCCGATATTGTTCGAGAACTTTATTTATTACGCTAACCATCCCGGCTAAGCGCATACAATGGATAAGCGGCTATAAAAATTACACACGAAGGAGAGAATGCTTGTGTCGAATGAATGGACCATTGCGGCAGTGGGCGATCTCTTGGTAAAGCCTCAATTGATCAAAGCGATGCGTACCGTTCGCAAGCCGAACGAGGCAAGCGGTCATCCCAAGGTCGAATATGATTTTGGGCAAGCGTTTGAAGCTGTCGCCCCCTACTTGAAGCAAGCCCATCTAACTATAGGCAATCTGGAAACGAATTTTGCCGGCGGGGCCTCGGATTACACGCAAACGCACCGACACGCAAGCAACCGCAATCCGCTGTTTAATTGTCCGGACGAATTGGCCCCCGCACTGAAAGAAGCAGGCTTCGATGTACTAGCGACGGCAAATAATCATTGCATGGATTATGGGATTCGCGGCCTGAAGCGTACGCTCGCGACGTTGGATAAGTTCGGGATCACGCATGTCGGAACCTTCAGGGATCAGAACGAAGCGCGTTCGCTATGCCTCAAGACTGTGCAGGGAATGCGCGTAGGCATATTGGCTTATACAAGGGGCACGAACGGAATACCTGTTCCGAAGGGACAACCTGCCGGGGTGAAAAAGCTCAACCGCAACGCGATCAGCAAAGACATGGAGCGGCTCAGAGCCGTTTCCGATCTCATTATCGTCTGCATGCATAACGGGTACGAATATGATTCCCGTCCGTCTGATCCGCAGAAAAGCTGGGTGCGCTTCTTATTCAACGAAGGGGCCGATCTTGTCCTCGGAAGCCATCCGCATGTTCTCCAGCCCGCCATTTGCCTTAAGGTAAAGGATAAATTCGGCAGAACGAGAAAACGGTTTGCCATTTATTCGCTTGGCAATTTCATCTCGACGAGACTGCACGGAAAGGATGAGGCTTTAACCGGAATTATTGCGCTAATAAAGATCAAAAAAAATAAACGCGGCTCCTTCTTGCTCTCCGCAATAAACTACGTACCGACTTGGGTATGGCTATCGAACGATAAACAGGAGCCTAAGTGCCGGATCATTCCGATCCACAAGTCTATTGCCCAACCGGAGGACTTCGACTCCCGGCAGCTGAACCGCATTCAACGGGCATTTCGGCGTACTTTGCGCATGTATGAAGGCGTGATGTCGCCCCTGGACTAACGGTTATAAGCCCCGATGTTTATGCTTGGTCCTTCCGTACCGATCGCTCCATAGCTTACGGTGCGTAAACGCGAGCAGAACTAGATTAAAGATGCCTAACGCAATCCATTCAAGCCTATAACCCACAAGCGTCATAAACAAATTCAAAAGCAGCATGCCGGTCACCACCTGCAAGCCGTCCGAGGCCGGCGTCGTACGATGGCCGCGGCGCAGTAAGCGATGCAGGGCCATAAGAGCGGCCAGAATGACGGCGTATGCGAGAGCGGCCGCAAACATCATGGCGCTCCAAACCCCGAACGTCACCGCGATCGCCTTGCCGCCGCGTCCCTTCATAAAGGGCGAGAATGCATGGCCAAGCAGCGCGGCGGCGGCTGGCAGGATGATCGGATAGCCTTCGGCGGCATTGGATTCGGCGACAAACCATAAAATGGGAATAAATCCTTTAGAGAAATCAAGAGCGATGCCGGCAACCCCGTATTTGTAGCCGGAAGAACGCCACAAATTCATGGCGCCGGGATTGCCGTCTCCAACTTCCGTAATATCTCGATTCGCCAGCAATCCAAGCCAGTACGAGAACATGAGGGAGCCGCAAAGGAAAGCAAACAGGATCCATGCCGCGATCATGGCGCATCCCGCCTTCCGACCTCGACTTTACGGCCTTTCCAAGAGACCTTTCCGAACAACACGACCTGATAAGCCGAATACAGCATGACCAATAAGAAAAAGATAGAGCTCAGCATATGGAGCGCAGGCTGCCAAAAACCGAATCGCCCGGCGTAACGGGCGAAATAATAGATTTGCCCGGTGTAAAGAACGTAAGCGACGAGCAGCGGAACGAACCATGCCGTCCCGATGGCAAACGGCGCGGCTTCCGCCCCCAGAAGACCGATCAGCCATATAGCGATTAGCCCAATCGTTCGTGCGTCCAGCTTGCCCGTGCTGAGCACGGCCCCCTTGCCGAAGCCCTCGATTTCGCTGCGTATGCCGCCGGGGTACATGCGGAAGGAGACTACTCCGCGGCCAATATAATTGTTAACCGGAATGCCGGCTTTTTTGTATTGCGCGCCCAATCCCAGATCATCGAGCATCTCGCCCTTAATGCCTTGATGCCCCCCTGCTCTCTCGTAATCGCCCCTTGTCGTCAGGATGCAGGCTCCGTATAATCCTTGGGCGGCATTACGGCGCTCGAACGGCGAGGTGAACGTCAATAAACCGAGCACGTTCGGGATAAGTGCCAGCCTCTCGTAGAATTGCTCAGTCTCATGGTAAGGCACGATGGAGATGACGCCGCCGGACCGTTCCCTCGCGTTAAGGAGCGACCGCAGCGCGCCGGGAGTCAGCCTCACATCCGCGTCGAGAAACGCGATTAATTTACCGGAACAATGCCGATACCCGTTCCAGACCGCCCAATTTTTTCCTGTCCAGCCATCGGGAAGCTCCGGACTTCCGATGACGGTCACGCCGAAGCTCTCCGCTATGGCTCTCGTCCGATCTTCCGAGTGGTCGTCGATGACGATGATTTCGAACGGCTGGAGCGTTTGAGCTTGAAGCGACGCCAGAAGATTGGGCAAGTTGGCTTCTTCATTCCTGGCCGGAATAATGACGGACAGCTTGCCTCCGAGGCTTCGGACATCGCTGACCGGGGGAATCGTGTTTCTGCGGAACAATAGCATTCCCGCCGCGCATGCGGCAATCAATAGGACAAGGATCGCGTATTCCATGGAATCGCCCCCGCAAGAGGAATTTGGCTCCTTGTAATAGATATGGCGCTGCCCGGCCTTTGTATGAGCGGCGATTTTCCCCTTGCCAAAAAAAGAAGTCCACGGGTTCTCGAACCGTGGACTTCCCTGGGGATTCGTTTAGTAGGAGACTGCGGCTTCCAGCGACAATGGAACAAGCGCGCGCGTCTCGTCGAAATAAATAAACGCGTCGTAGCGCTTCGATACGACGGTCGGCACATAATTGCCGCGCTCGCGTTCGGGATGGTAGACGACGCCGATCGCCCTATGCCCCAGCCACATCTCGTCCAGAACAGCCGTTTGTTCATCGAATATCAGCAGCTTGTCGCGAGCGCCCGACCGGTGCAGCAGCTCCTCCCAGCTGCCTCGGATGGCGGACGGGACTTTCATGACCTGAGCCGGACTCCCCCAAGCTCTACCCGCGACGACGGTACCCTCGTAGGTGCCGTAACCAACGGCGAACACCTCGCTGCCGTACTTCTCGCGAAGCAGCTGACCGACATTGACCATTCCGTCCGCCGCCATATCCGTCCATCTCGCATCCCCGATATGCGTGTTATGCTCCCACACGACGACCCTCGTTCCTTCGCCATGATAGTCCATCAGCTTATCCAGCGCCTTCACCATGTGGCGGTCTCTTACGTTCCAGGATTCCGCGTCGTGGCGGATCATCGTGCGGTAATACGCTTCAGCGCCTTGAACCGCAAGCGCGTTCATCTCCGCGCTTAACGCATCCTCTCGATCGTCCGCGCCAGTCTGCCGCCATTTATCCTGCAGCTTGCGCAGCAACGCCACGACCTCATCTTGACAGCCTTCTCCATAGAAGGTCGCAGAAATGCCGTAACGCTGACCGTCTCTTTCATGCGCTTCGAAGCATTCGAACGCTCTTCTCGCCGCGTCCAGATCCGTTCCCGGCTGCGTCTCGAGATAACGCAATATTTCATCCAAGGACTCCCACAGGCTGTAGACGTCGATGCCGTAAAAGCCCGCTTTCTCAGCTTCCGGCTTATCCTTGTTGTAAGCTCTTAGCCATTCGGCCAGCTCCAGTATATCTTCGTTCGCCCACATCCAGGAAGGCCATCTCGCAAATTCGCTCAACGCTTCACGGACATCCTCTCCCGCATCCTCGCGGCCTTTCACATAACGGTTAAGCGCATAACAGGCCGACCAATCCCCTTCCACCGCGATGAAGCGGAATCCATGCTCGCTGATTAGGCGCTTGGACCACTCGGCCCGATCCTTGTAATATTCCGCAGTGCCGTGAGAAGCTTCCCCGAGCAACACGTATTTCGCTTGACTCATTTTCCCGAGAAGCGCCCTCCTGCTCTCGTCCGATGGGTACGGCATGGTTTGATTTTCAATGGTTTCCAGCACTAAACTTTCCATATTTCCCCTCGCTTCAAAACAAGAATTCGTATGCCGTCACACGAAGTTTGCCCGCCGCCGGTTAAACTATTCATATTGACCCAGCTAATGGGCCATTTGGTATAATAGGTTTAATTGACTAGAAGAGAGTAGGAGAAAATCTAATGAAGAAAATGATGATTATGTTATTAGCTGCCGCTCTTATCTTCAGCAGTTCCATGACGGAACACGCTGCAGCAAAAGCAAAAACGTACAAAAACTGCACGGAACTCAATAAAGATTACCCCGGTGGAGTGGCCAAATCCTCAACTACTAAAAACAAGGGCGGCAAAACGAAACATAAACCGCATGCGTCCAAGGAACTATACGAAGCAAACAAGAAGAGTGATCGCGACAAGGACGGCATTGCTTGCGAGAAATAATCGAACGAGCCGCGGCACGGAATAACCCGGCGGCTCGCGTGTGCTTCCGGATACGTTTAACACGAGCATAACTTAGGAATAAAGAGAATCGCCAAGATTCGTGCGGATGTAAACGGATTTTTAGTAGAATGTACGGCAATTTCGCTCCAGACTTCATTCCTTGTTTGTTTACATCAAGTAAAAGCAGGAGTAAGATGTATCCATGCAAGCTCGCTATACGAAATGAATCCTTGATCGCTTAATTCCGCGCTTGCGGAAGCGGGGGAACCATCGGGACGGCTAGCCGTCCCAGGGGTGAATCGCCGAATTGTTCGGCGTAAGGTTACTTTCAGACCTGAATCCGTCAGCTAACCTCGTCAGCGTCTCGAAAGAGGAACTCATCGCGCTTTTTTTGAAGAAGCCGCGGGAAGGTCCCCCTTTCCTGCGGCTTTTTTTGGCCTTGCGATGGGAAAATTAAGGGTAATCGTCGATTTGGCATGGGCTGCAATCATCGGAATTGGAGTGATTTGCGCTATGGCAGCTTTTAAACGATTGTTGATCGGCAGGCCTTTGAAATCCACGGAGCTGGGCGAGCAGAAGCTAAATAAGAGAAAAGCGCTCGCGATTTTATCGTCCGACGCCCTTTCCTCCGTCGCGTACGGTCCGGAACAAATTTTATTGGTATTGATTACGGTGAGCACCGCGGCGTTCTGGTATTCGATCCCGATCGGGATCGGCGTATTGTTTCTGCTAACGGCGCTTATTCTCTCGTATCGTCAGATCATCTTCGCCTACCCTCAAGGGGGCGGAGCTTATGTGGTCTCGAAAAACAATCTAGGCGTATATCCCGGTCTTGTGGCAGGCGGTTCGCTTCTGGTCGATTATATTCTGACGGTTGCCGTCAGCGTATCGGCGGGTACGGACGCCATTACCTCCGCTTTCCCGGCGCTGCATGAATATACGGTCGTCATCGCCGTCGTGTTCGTGCTTCTGCTCACGCTGCTCAACTTGCGGGGGGTGACCGAATCCGCGTCCGTGCTTGCCTATCCGGTTTATTTATTCGTACTGGCGCTTCTTGTTCTAATCGGCGTGGGCATCTATCGCGTGATGACAGGCGAAGTATCCCCCGAGCTGCATACGCCGGTGGGCACGCCGATCGCGGGCATTAGTCTGTTCTTGCTGCTGAAAGCTTTCGCGTCGGGCAGCTCGGCGCTGACCGGGGTCGAGGCGATCTCGAACGCCATCCCGAATTTCAAGAGCCCTGCTCCTAATAACGCGGCCAAAACGTTGTCCGCGATGGGCATTTTGTTAGCCGTCTTATTCTCCGGCATTGTGGCGCTGGCCTATTTTTACGGCGTTTCGCCGCTTGCCGAGGTGACGGTCGTCTCCCAAATCGCGGAAGAAACGTTCAGTCGGAATTTTATGTATTATTTTGTCCAAGGCACAACGGCCCTTATCCTGATTCTTGCCGCCAATACCGGCTATTCCGCGTTCCCGCTGCTTGCCGTTAATCTGGCGAACGATAAATTCATTCCGAGAATGTTCACGGTGCGCGGCGACCGGCTCGGCTATTCGAACGGGATCATCATTCTGGGCTTGCTGTCCATCCTGCTGATTATCGTGTTCCAAGGACAGACGGAGCAGTTAATTCCGCTGTATGCCGTTGGCGTGTTTATACCGTTCACGCTGTCCCAGACGGGGATGATGGTCAAGTGGATCCGGGAGAAGCCGGCCGGATGGGTATCCAAGCTGGCTATTAATACGACGGGAGCCGTCATCAGCCTCATGGTAACCCTGATGTTCTTCATCACGAAATTCGCGCAGGTATGGTCGGTTCTGATATTCTTGCCGATCATCATCTTCCTGTTCCACCGCATCAAGAAGCATTATGAAGCCGTCGGCGATCAGCTTCGTCTCGCGACCTGCGAGCCTGCCGTTCCGATCGAAGGCAACGTGATGATCGTGCCCGTATCCGGAATTACGCATGTCGTAGAGCAATCGCTTAACTATGCCCAATCTCTCGGCGCCGAGCAGATTATTGCGGTCCACATCCCGTTCGACCGTGAAGAAGAAGCCCGCTTCGAGGAGAAATGGCGCAGCTGGAAGCCGGACATCCGTCTCGTCACGCTCCACTCTCCGTACCGGAGCATCATACAGCCGCTCGGCAAATTCATCGATGTCGTCAAGCGCAAAGCGGATGAATCGAACTACCAGGTAACGGTCGTCATCCCGCAGTTCATCCCGAAGAAAGGCTGGCATAACTTGCTTCATAACCAGAGCAGCCTGTTGATTCGAGCACATCTTCTCTACCGCAAGGACATCGTCTTAACAACCGTCCCGTACCATCTCAAAAAATAAACGAAAGCTTGGATTCCGTTCACGGAATCCAAGCTTTTTAATTTTGAAACCGAGCGCCGCGCGGCTTATTATGCCGTCGGCCAAGCCGGCAACGGATCCGGGAAGAGGCTCCAATCTTGCGTCATCTCTTCCTCCGTCAGAATGCAGTCGTTCAGGGCGGTTCGAATACCCTCGCGATCCATGTCCACGCCGATAAACACGACTTCGCTCTGACGGTCTCCCGTGCTCTCATCCCAATTCCGCAGCAGCTCGGGCTCGTCCGCAAGAATCTGCTCCCTCTCCGCGGCGGGCAGCGAGGCCAGCCATCGTCCCGCCGGCCCGGCTGGCGATCCAGAGCCAGCCTTTGGCGCGTACGACTTCCTCCGGCCACTCCTCGAACCATCTCGCGAGTCTCTCCGGATGAAGCGGTCGTCTGCTTCGATAGACGAAGGAGCCGATGCCGTATTCCTCCGTCTCCGGCTGATGATTCTCTCTGTCACACGGGCTGCAGGATCCGCTCGATTTCCTCCATTTGCGATGGAGTTAGAGGACCGAACGCCGTTGCGCCGAGCAGCTCTTGCACTTGCTTCTTCGTCTTGAAGCCGGGAATCGGAATCGTTGCGTCGCTTCGCCCCCAAATCCATGCCAGGGCGCCCTGCACGAGCGAACGACGCTCGCTGGTTAATATCTCCTTGACGGCTCTAAGCTTCTCCAAATAATCCGTGACGGGCTTCCCGTCCTTGAAATATTGGACCCACTCGTGGCTGCTGCCCCTAACATCGCTCGCGGGAAGCTGGGAGCCCTGGGTAAACTTCCCGCTTAGCAAGCCCATCGCCAGCGGCGAGTTGTTAATGCTGATTAAGCCATGCTTTTCGCATATGGAGAGCATCTCGGGATCGTCGCGCAGGACGTTTAACGAATGCTGGAAAGCCGCTGCCTGGGATTGTCTGGCGAAATGCTCGGCTAGCAAGGGGTCCCCCGTGCTCCATCCGTATTCCCGAATAAATCCCTCTTCCCTCAGCCGGTTCAAGGAATCGATGACGGAGTCGATCTCCCCGGCGGTTAACGACCCGACGTGGATTTGGTAGAGGTCGATATAGTCCGTGCCGAGCCTCTGCAGCGACCGCTCGCAGGAGCGTCGCACATAAGCCGGAGACACGTCATGGCGAAGGTATACCTCTTTGGCCGCTTCGTTGTTCGTGAAGCCGAACTTCGTGGCGATAACGACCTCGCTTCTCCGACCCTTGACGGCGCTTCCCAGAACCGTCTCGCTGTGTCCGGCCCCGTATGCGTCCGCCGTATCGAAGAAGTTGATCCCCATATCGATCGCGGCATGGATCGCCTCGATCGATTGCCGGTCGTCGACTTCCCCCCATCCGTCAGGCAGCCCTCCCAGCGTGAAGTGTCCCCCGATCGCCCAACAGCCTAAGCCGAGCGGGCTTATCGCAATCCCGGATGCTCCCAGCGTTTGTTTTCGATTCATAAGTCATGCCTCCTGTTCAAGTCGATTCTCCTTGATTATAATGAGAGCGATGGTCCTCGAAGAGATCCAATTATTCGTTATTTTGAGGAGCCAATACTTACGAAGTCAGGTTTGCTGATAAAAATTTGGGGAGGTTTCACATAGACATGTACGGCATATCGATTGACCGTCGCGCCGAATTGTCCGTAACCCGGCAAATTTGCGATCTGCTGCGGCAAATGATCGAATCGGGACGCTTGCCCGCCGGCACGCGCCTGCTGCCTACGCGGGTGCTTGCAAAGGAATGGGGAATCGCGCGCAACGGGATTATCGAGGTTTATGAGCAATTAACGGCCGAAGGTTATTTGGAAGGACGAGTCGGAGCCGGAACCTATGTCGCGGAAGGCATAACGCCAGTCCCTAGGAAGAGCGAAGCACCTGCTCCCGCGCCATCGAAAGCGGCTCTAAGCGACGGGGTTCGGACACGCGACCTAATCGACTTCGCCTCCGGCGTTCCCGATGACGAATCGTTCCCCCGGTCGGCCTGGGCGAAGGAGCTGCGCTATGCGGCGGAGTCGATAAGCGAGGATTCGCTGGGATACGGCTCCATTCAGGGAAGCATGGAGCTTCGAGAGGTGATACGGGACTATGTATTCCGAACCAAAGGCATCATCTGCGAAGCCGATCAAATCATCATCGTTTCCGGCGCATCGGAAGCCATCATGCTTATCGCCCATTCGTTAGCCTCCGAATTCCGGTCCGTCTATCTCGAGGACCCGACGATCGGTTTTACGCAAGATATTTTCAGAGCGTTGAATTACACGGTGATTCCCGTAGAAGTCGATCAGCATGGAATGGCCGTCGACACGCTGTCCCGGCTCGAAGCCTGCCACCTGATGCTGCTGACGCCATCTCATCAGTTTCCGACGGGAAGCCTCTTGTCCATTCAACGGAGACAGCAAGCCATCCGAATGGCGGCCGAATCGGAAGCCTATCTGATCGAAGATGATTACGACAGCGAATTCCGGCTCAAAGGCGTTCCCGTCCCTCCGCTTCAGACGCTGGCGCCCGATAGGGTCCTGCACGTGGGGACGTTCAGCAAGACGTTAACGCCAAGCATCCGAATCGGATACGCGATCGTCCCGCCCCATCTGACCGAAAGATTGCTCGAGACCAAAGAAATGCTGAATCTCTATACGCCCTTCGTCATTCAGAAGGCTTTAAGCCGGTTTATTCGCGGCGGCCACTTGGACCGGCATATCCACGCCATGAAAAAAGAATACCGGAAGCGCAGAGCCTTGCTGAAGGAGCAGCTCCGTCAAGCCTTCGGGGAAAACGCGGCGCTGCTCGGCGACGAAGCCGGCATGCATCTGCAAGTATGCTTTCAACCTGCATCTTTATATTCGGGAATCGATTGGGAGAAGTCGGTCTTGTTCGGAGTGAGAGTCGACCCCGCAGACGATTACAGATTGCGGAAGCCAGGCAAATCCGAGCCGCGGATCGTGCTGGGCTACGGCAATCTGTACGAAGAGCGTATCGTGGAAGGCGTGAGAAGGCTGGCGAGCTTCGTCCGCGCGCAAATAAGGCTGCCATAATCGGCAGCCTTGTATCGATTTCATGAAGAGTAGGAATCCCGGTTATTCCGCCAAAGAAATGTAGGACGAAGGTACGTGATCGGACAGCCAAACCGTCTCGTTCCCTCTGTAGAAAAGAATGCCTTCCTGCCACGCTCTTCGGGAATCAATGCACAGGAGCACGGGGACGGGATCCTTGCGCTTGCCCACGACCAGCGCGGTTTCCCTGTCCGCCGACAGGTGCACGTATTGTCTGGCCATCGGTTTTAAGCCCGACTTCAATATTTCCTTTACCAGCTGGCCCGCTGTTCCATGGAAAACGACGTTTGGCGGCATTTCGGCTTTTTTTACGATTTTTTCGGGGATGGAATGCCCATACAGCGCTCTAATTTTGCCATCTTGAATTTCGAATCGTTTTTTGGAGGATAACTCCGCCATGGCCGATACATCTTCTGCGGTGAGCAATGTCCACTGCCGGTCCGTCCGCAGCGAATGAACGAGCTGGCCGACCGCAACCCAGCCTTCGGCATCGAGCTCCAGCTCGTAAACCCAGGGCGCATGGCGAAGCGCGTAGGATACTTCTTTGCTTAATTTCGCGTAGTCCGGCTTCTGCAAGATGGCCTTCCCCCTTTCTTTTATCTGCATGGTTATTTATGGATGGCTGCTCGCTTGAACGCGTCCGGCAAGCGCGCCAAGGTCGATTCCTTTGAGCGCTCCTTCGATTAACTCCGGGAGCTTGCCGGGCGAACAGCCGAAGCAAGGAATGCCGTATCCGGACAGCTTCTTCGCGACAGCTTCGTCGTAGGACGGGACGCCATCATCCGACAAAGCGAGCAGCGCGATCACCTTCACTCCCGCCTGATGCATCTCCGTCAGCCTGCGGATCATCTCCGTCCGATTTCCTCCTTCGTACAGGTCGGAAACCAGTATGAAGATCGTTTTTTTCGGCTCCGTAACAAAAGGCTCGCAATACTTGATCGACTTGTTAATGTCGGTGCCGCCGCCAAGCTGAATGCCGAACAGCATGTCGACGGGATCGTTCGCGCATTGCTCGCTCAAATCGACGACCTCGGTATCGAAAGCGACGACCCGCGTGCTCAAGGCGGGCATGCTGGCGAAGATGGATCCGATGATGGACGCGTAGATGACGGAGCCCGCCATCGAGCCGCTTTGATCGATATCGAGGATGATCGTCCATTCCTTGCTTTTGCGGGCGCGGTCGAAAAAATACACCTTCTCCGGTATGAGCAGCTTTCGCTCCTGGTCGTAATGCCTAAGGTTTTTGCGAATCGTCGTATTCCAGTCGAGCCCGGACAGATTCGGCAGCGGCGAATGCCGCCGCTTGTTCAGAGCGCCGGTCACCGCCCGACGCAAATCCTGCTCCATTCTTCTCATGATGTCATCAACGACGGTTTTCACCAGCTGTCTGGCCGTTTCCTTCGTGCGCTCCGGAATTTTGCCCTTCAGCGACATCAGCGTCGCAACCATCTGGATGTCCGGCTTCACCTGGGCAAGCAGCTCGGGCTCGAACAGCAGCTGGTTCAGGCCTTTGCGTTCGATCGCATCCGCTTGAATGACCGAGACGACGTCGGGAGGAAAAAACGAGCGGATGTCGCCCAGCCACTTCGCGAGCTTCGGCGACGAAGAGCCAAGCCCCGCGGAACGGGCTTTGCCCGCGCCGGAATCGGCTTGCCCGCCGCCTTCCGTCGTCTCGTCGTAAATCGCCGCCAGCGCTTCGTCCAGAAGCCGCGATTCCTCGTCGAGCAAGCGACCCGTCCCAAGCTCTTGAAGCTTGCTCTCCGAAGCCGCTCCGAGGATAAGCCGCCATCGCCTCAATTGTTCTTGATTCGCGGCTGTCATAGGCTACAAATCTCCAAAGTCGAATTCGTTAAGTTCATCGAGCTTCTCCTTTTCTTCTTCGCTCAGCGGCTCTTGCAGCGCGATGGCGGCATCCTCGGCCGATACGCCCCAGAATCCCCCCATCATCTCGGCGACGGCCGCCTTCTCCCTCGGCTCGAACGCCCCGAAAGCCCGGCGCAGGAACACGAGCGACCGCTGGAACGCTTCGGGCGTGAGCGTGGCGATATAATCGTCCAGCTGCTTCCAGAGGAAGCTTCGCGACAATAGCGCGTACCGGTTCCGCTGGGCCAGCCCTTCGAACCATCCTGCGCCCAGATCGGCCGGAATGCCGAGCGACAGCCGTCTTGCCACTTCGCGGGAGCACTGCTCCTCCGAAATCTCGTTCTTCTCCAGCAGAATAGCGAACGCAAGCCCCGACAGCTTCGCGTTGCGGTCGTCGCGGAAGGCCAGCTCTTCGAGCTTGGCGCGCCACAGCCCGGCATCAACCGTATCGTAATGCTCCGAAGCCGTTCCCTGCATGATCTGAATGGCAGAGGCCATGGCCGCCGCCGCGTCGTCGTTGCATCCGGAGGCATCCAGGAGCAAGAGCGAACCGCGAAGGAACAGCTGCTGAAGCAGCGGAAGCAGCGGCGCCGTATCCAGCCTCCGGATCGATCCGTATTGCGCCAATACGGACAGCTCGTGCACGGCCGCGGCGATTTGTTCGAAATTGCCGGCATCGACCGCCAGCTGCTGCAGGACGGAGCGCGCGTCTTCCATCAGCTTATGGAGAGAGCAGTCGCATGCGATCCGGATGAGCCGGGACGCCTCCGCCAGATCGGCGCAGCCTTCCAGCTTCTCGCCCAGCGCGAATGCGGCGGCCAGCTCGACCGTCTCTCCCTTCAGCGTCGACTCGACCGTCTGAATTTCGGATTCCGGCGTCCATTGCAGATCCCAGCGCTCCGCCCAAGTCGCGGATTGCTGCCCTGCCCGCTGCCGCTTCGCGAAGCCGATGCCCAGCAGCTCAAGCCGATGCAGGAGTACGGAACGGTTCAAGTCGAGGAACGCGGCCTCCTCGGACTGCACTCTGCGATTCTCCCGCAGATCGAGCTCAAGCGTCTCGGCGACGGCCGTCTTATATTTCGTCAGCTTCAGCCGTTTCAGCTCCCGATTCAGATCGTCCTGAACCGGCGTCTGGCTGACCCCCTCCGGCAAGCTGCCGATCGCGGTACCGATGTCCGTCCGGGCAAGCGCTTCCGCAATGACGGAACGTTCGCCGAAGCCCAGACAGACGACCGCGGCATCCTGCAAGTCCCGCCATGTCGGCTGACTGCCGTCATGAAGCGCGGCGAGCGCTTCGGCGAGGCGGACTCCCTCGATGACCGAAGCGGTCGAGCGGAATGTCCCCTGCGCTCTCAGATGCTCCGCGATGCGGGACAAATAGTAGGCAGGCAGCTTGGCCGCGTCTCCCCGCTTCATGCAATCCCATAGCAGCTCATAATAAGCAGGCGCCTGATTACCTGCTCCGTATCCGGAACGAGTGGATAACTTATAGTAAGAATAAGGCATGAGCGTAAGCTTCGTCGATACTTTCGGCAGAGAGGAAATCTCCTTATCGCCGATCGGCGGCAGGCGGAGATCCATCGCGGAAGTATGATGCGCTCCCGTCACGACGACGATCCGATCCGGCTCGTGGCCGGCGTCGATCGCATCCTGAATTCTACGCCGCATGTAGGATTCGCGCACTTCGTTATACGCCGCTTCTTCGGGGCTGTGCTCCCATTCCATCGCTTCCGTCCGGCTTCGCATCAGCTCCGAATAACGGGCTACGGCTTTGCGGTAGGCGTCCTTCCGTCCGTTATGCTCGAACTGCCGCTCCCAGAACGATTCAAAGTCCGATTCGCCGGCCAGCTTGACGACGTCTTCGAACAATCGGCTCTGTTCGGCACGGAAGGCGCCGCGCGAATCCGGATCTTCCGGTCCGCCGTCTGGCCGCTTCATAATCGGGACGCCTCTCCGGCGGTCGTACAAGGCCAAGGAGACCTCGGTCGGCAGGTCGATGAAGCGGGCTTCCGCCCCGTTGCTCGCCGCCCAGACGAAGGCTTGGTACTCCGGCGAATATTCGGCGTACGGATAGAGGAGCGTGCGAACGGGGAGATGGTCCGTATACGCCAGTATCGCTATCGGCGGGACGACGCCTCTGGCCGTCAGCTGGCCGATTAAGCCGCAGGCGTCCGCAGGACCTTCTATGAGCACCGCCGTTGGGTTGATGTCATCGAGAAAGGCCAACAAGTGATGAGCGCCTGCGGGCGACAAATGCCGAATGCCGAACACATGAAACGGCCGGCCGCCGGTTACTGGTTCATCTCCGAGCATGCGTGGTACAAGTTTCTCCATGTCGCTCCCCGCTTCTTCATGACATTGTCGAGATATTCCTTCCATACGATTCGGTCCTTCTCGTCGTCCTTCACGATAGCGCCTTGCAAGCCCGCCGCGATGTCTTCTTCGGTGATGTCGCCGTTGCCAAAGCTGCCCGCAAGCGCCATGCTGCCGGTTAGCAGAGAGATCGCTTCCGCGGTGGAGATGACGCCGCTTGGCCCTTTCACCTTCTCCTTGCCGTCCAGCGTCGCGCCGCTGCGAAGCTCGCGGAAGATCGTCACCACTTTCCTCACGGCTTCATCATCCGGAAGCGCCGCCTTCAATTCGTAGCTTCCCGAAATTTCGGCGACTCGCTTGCGCACGATTTCGATTTCGGTTTCGATGTCGGACGGCGCGGGCAGCACGATAATGTTGAACCGCCGCTTGAGCGCCGCGGACATCTCGTTCACTCCGCGGTCGCGCGTATTGGCCGTCGCGATGACGGAGAACCCTCGCGTTGCCGACACCTCGCGGCCCAGCTCGGGAATCGAGATCGTCTTCTCCGACAGGATCGAGATGAGCGCGTCCTGCACTTCGGAGGCGCAGCGCGAAATCTCCTCGAACCTGGCGATTCCTCCCGTCTCCATGGCGCGGAAGACCGGACTCTTGATCAAGGCCGCGTCCGACGGGCCTTGCGCGAGCAGCATCGCGTAATTCCAGGAATACCGGATATGCTCCTCGCTGGTTCCGGCCGTGCCTTGGATGACTTTGGAGGAATCGCCGTGAATCGCGGCGGTCAAATTCTCGGACAGCCACGACTTGGCGGTGCCCGGCTCGCCGATCAGCAGCAGCGCGCGATCCGTCAGCAGCGTGGCGATCGCCATTTCGACAAGCCTTTTATTGCCGATATACTTAGGCGTGATCGCAGTGCCGCCAGCCTGCCCTCCGGTCAGAAACGTAAGAACGGCCTTGGGCGACAGCTGCCAGCCGGCCGGCCTCGATTCCTTGTCGGTTTCCTTAAGCGCCTGCAATTCCGCTTCGTACAGCTTCTCCGCCGGCAGCCTCAACGCATTTTGCTTTTGATCCATTCTCTTATCCCC
Source organism: Paenibacillus soyae (assembly GCF_024623455.1). Lineage (GTDB taxonomy): Bacteria > Bacillota > Bacilli > Paenibacillales > Paenibacillaceae > Pristimantibacillus > Pristimantibacillus soyae. The sequence goes on from NZ_JANIPJ010000002.1 coordinate 18,514, forward strand.
GTTCCTTTCTCTTCGGCTTGCTCCGCCGCTTCGTCCTTGCCGGCCACTACGTCGGCCGCTCTCTGCACCTGCTCCTTGACGCTCTCGTAGGTAAGCGTCTCCGCAAAAGCCCGCAATCTCGGTTCATAGGATTTGGGCAGCAGCGTCAGGAGGGCCGCTCGCGTCTCGTCCAAATAATAGAGATGCCTCTGTCCCCCGTCCTCCAGCAAGCTCATAAGCAGCTCCGGCGCTTCCTTGCTGCCGATCCTGAACAACGCGATTAGCGACTGAACCGTGTTGTAATGGGAGAACCTTGCTTTATTCCGGCATTTGCCGATTAAATACGCCTCGATCTCGGAATCCGGGCCGCTCGCGGTCAGACAGACGAGCTCCTGCTCGTCGAGCTTCGCGAATAAGCGCGCCCATCGCGGATCCCATTCCGCCCCCGGCTCCCTTCCGCCAAGCAGCTCGGTTAGATCGTCGGGGGAGAGTACGTTGAGCGTTCTCCGCAGCTCTTTGGCTCCGGCCTGTCTGCCGTCCTGAAGCATCGGCGCATATCGCTCGTAAAGCTCGGACGCGGACATCACGCGGGCTGCCGCTTGGAAGCTGGTGCCGATGAACCTCCGTTTGTAAGGTTCGTCTAAAGTAACCGCGAAGGCGTCCGCCTCGGGCAGACGCAAGTCCAGCAGCAAGTCCGCCGCCGTCTCTTGGACCGGCTCGGTCATATGGCGAACGGCCTGCTGGGAGGAGAACAAGCTCTTAAGCAGCTCGAGCACGCCGGGATGCCGTTTCCCCGTCAAGCTGTGCAAATAAGCCTGGAGCTGCGCGGACAGCTTCTCGGCTTCGTTCGCCGCGCATGCCGAGAGGCGGCGAAGCAGCTGATCCGCTTCGTCGATGACTGTCTTCGCGAGCTCATCCGAGCGGCATTCGCGGACAGGGATGACCGCGATATCGCGATCCTTCCCGAACAGCGCCTGCTTGAGACGATCCAGCGCCTTATCCGTTGCCAGGGCGGACAAAGCGGTATAAGCCGCCGCGCGAATGTCCTTCTTCTTGTCGTCGGCCTGCTCGAGAAGGAATTCTTCTTGGGATTCGTACCGGCCCAGCAGCATGATTGCCGTGGATCGAACGTCTGTCGATCCTTCCGTTGCCGCTTGAACGAGCAAGTCCTGCGCTGATTCCTCCAGCAGATCGTGTATCAGCTCCAGCCTGCGGGCATCGCCTTTGCCTCCCTGCAGATCAAGCTGCTTCCGCAATTCGTGGAGGGCTTGCATCCCATACTTGGGCAGTACCTTGCGCTGCAGAAGCTCGGGAATTTCGGAATAGGAATCGCTAAGAGCGCCGACCGCGGCCGGCAGCACTCGGAAATCCGCGAACAAGCCCTGCCCGTCGGCTTGCTGCAGCTGCTCCAGCCGTCCTTGTCCCTTCTGCGTCAGGGCCGCAAGCACCGGCTGAAGCTTCCGGTACGGCACGGAGGTATGCGGCATGAATGAAGTGCCTGCCAGAGGCATAAGCTCTTCCTTCGTATCCGTCTTCCCTTGCGTATACAGAACGGATTGAAGCAACGCCCCGAGCTCCATCAGCGCGTTCGCGGCCTGAGCCGGCTCCGCTTGCAGCAGCTTCTGAACCGACTGCCCGATGCGCTGGAAGACCGGCGAGGATTCCCCTAGCTTCTCCAATCGGGGCAGCAGGCTGCCGAGCCTTATGTCGCCGGCGGCAAGTCCGCACCCGGCGATGAATATGCGTCTGACCTCGCCGCGTAGTTCATACAGAATGTCTATGCTCATGCCCTCGTCTCCTCATCCATAATCCATTGCTATTAGTACATCAGCCGAATAAGCGATTGGCCGGTCACGATGCTTAGAGGCTGGGCGGCCAGCCTTCCTTGCTCCATGTCGTGCTCGAACATGAGCAGCATCGCTTGATCCTTCAGCCAGCCCTCGTTCAGCATCGGCAGCAAGCCTGTCGTAGGGTGGGCAAGATGCCGGATATCGGCCAGCGCGAGCCGATTGCCTGCTTCGTCGACGATGGCGAACTGATCATTCTGCTGCAGGATTGCCGTGTATCGCAAGAGAAGTACCGGATGCTTATCCGATAACGGATTTTTGATCTGGTTTTTCACCTGCTTGACGGCTTCGGGAATGGAAGCTTTGGCCCGACCGCGGATAAGCTCGTAGTCAGAGTCTTGAGGCTGCCTGGCTACGGCTTCTTCCCAGCGGATTCTAGCGTTCATATCGCCAGGGTACCGGACCGGATCGCTCGCCAGTACCACTTCGTATACCGAATCGTCTTCGCGTATGTATTTGGCCGCGCGGAAAGGCCGGTAGGTTCGGGTCGTATAGATGCTGCCGCTCTTAAGCTCCATCCAGTAGCCTTCGTCCACGTATTCGCCTCGGGCTTCGTCCGCGTAAGAACGGAAGGCCAATTGAAGCAGCCCGGTCTCTCCCAGCGAGAGGCCGTTCTCTCTAAGCTCCGCCATCTGCCAGGCATGGCCGATCCTCTCTTCCAGGGTCGTCTCCAAATCCAAAGGTGTATCAGGATTCTCGGCCCTCTTCCCGAGATGCTCCCTGCCCCGTTTGAGAAGGACGTGAAGCGTCAGCATCTTCTCCATGGCGAGAGAATATCGTTCTTCCTTGCCCATGTCCGAACGGAGGGGGAATAACAGCTCCTTCATGGCTATCTGGATTCCGGGAATGTAATAATTGCCGAGCTCCTTCGCTTGATCTTCGAGCAACTGAAGCGATTTCGGGTCCAGACTGCCGAGTCCCGAATGCGCGATATGACGGATAAGCTTCTCCGCGATCTCGATGCCCTCCAGCTGCGCCGCCGCTTTCTTGACGAGAGCCGATTTGTTCGTCTTCCGTTTGGCCGGCGAACCGCTTCCCCCCGCGGCCGTCTCCTTCTTCTTCTCCTCGCGCTTCTCCGCCTTGTCCCTCTTCTCCTGCAAATCCGGCGGGATCGGCGCCGTCTGGAACGTTCGCCCGTCCGCGTAAGCGTACAGCAGTCCCAGAATATGCTTGCAAGGGAATTGCCGGCTTGGGCAAGAGCACCGGAACACCGGACTTGCAGGGTTCGCGAAGTCCACCGAGCAGCGGTAAGGCTCCTTGCCGCTTCCTTTGCATTCGCCGAAGATAACCGCGCCATCCTCGGAGACGCACAGCAAGGGGAAGCTGTTCTTCTTCATCAGGTCCCGGCCGTTCTTGATGGCGCCTGCGTTCAGCGCCAGGCCGTCCACATAAGCTTCGGTTACATTCATCGCCTTAGTCCCTCTCATCGATAGTATGGGTCTAGATCACAACTATTCGGACGAACGGCCAAACATGACTACATGCTTCGTCTTCCGCCGTTCCGCCATAACCTTCTATGTACAAGATTACCACATGATGGCACTTGCGGGTCCAAAAAAATAACCGGAGAAGCAAGCGCGGGCGCTTGCTTCTCCGGTTATGGCAGTCGATTTCATTAATGCGGGTAAGCGTTGTCGAACGTGACGCCGCAAGGGCCGCCGTCGCCGTTCAGCTCCAAGTCGATGCTCTCCCCGTTCGCGCGGAATAACGGTCTATAGAAGCCGGAAATTTTCGAGGCCGATTCGTTCGCGTAATGGCAGATGAAGGAACGCCGGAACTGGTCTTTGGTTTTGTTCCGGTACGATCCGTGTATCAGGTTGCCGTTAAAGAAGAGACAGTCCCCTCTCTTCATAATGACGGGCATCGCCTTCTTATCCTTCGGCGGCTTGACGAAATGGGTCGTGAACGATTCCTTCGCGTCTGCAAGCTCCGGGCAGACGATTTCTTCATCCTGCGTATTCGGTACGACCAGCAGGCTGCCGTTCTCTTCATGGGCCGGATCGATCGCCGTCCATGCCGCGATGCAGTTGCCCGGCTCGACCTTCAGATAGAAATTGTCCTGGTGGAGCGCCTGGCCCCGGGAGCCCGGCGGCTTGTAGTAGAACATGCTTTGCGCCGCCAGCGCTTCCTCGCCGTAGAGATCGGCCAGCACTTCCATGACGGGCTGGTGCAGCATGTACTTCATGGCCGTATTATTGAAGCGATGCGGATGCATAACGCGCGGATACCGGCTGAGCGGATCGGAATCTCCCCCGTCCAGCTTCGGCTCGAAATACCCCGGGATCGTCTGGTGGCTGATTTCTTCGAACGTGTCTTCGATTTCCCGTATTTCCTCTTCGCGGAACAACCCTTCCACGATCAAATAACCTTGCTCTTCGAATTGCTTTTTCTGTTCGCTTGTCAAATAACGCAGCGCAGCCGTCATTTCGTTCATCCCCTTCGCGTTTGTCTTCACAGGTTCAGTATAAAGCGGCGCGCGGGAGCGATGAAGTAACAATGAAGCTGATTTATCATACAATCCTGCTGCGCCTCTTCTCCACCGCTAAGGTCTATGATAGATTAAACGTATACCTATCGCATGGAGGGACACACATGAAAGAGAACGAATCGCCTGCGGACAGCATTCAGCCGGACAGCGGCTTCGTGCTCGCCGGTCACTTCCGCGAGAATGACTCCTATTCCACAAGCAGACCTGCCGGCATGAAGGATTGGCTGATCGCGTATACGATCGACGGCGAGGGCTATTTCGAAGTGCCGAACGAACGACATGCCTGCAAGTCCCATGATATTGTCATTCTACGCACGGGCACGCCGCATCGGTACGGAACGGCGGAAGGCGGGCACTGGCATTTCTTCTGGGCGCATTTCGACGATGCGATGATCCCGAGACAATGGCTCCCGGACTCGCCTCTTTTTCTCCTATCCATCGACAATGAATCCGTTCGCAAACGAATTCATCGTGCGTTTATGAAAATATTGTCCGATTCCAGAGAACGAGGGGATTATTGGAACGAGCTTTGCGTACAATCATTGACCGAAATGATGATCCTTCTGACGAGAAGACGGCAGAGCCGCATGGACGGACGCGTCGAGGAGACGCTTCACCTGCTCTCCAGACAGATGCGCGAGCCCGTCCGGATCGAGCGGATCGCCAGAGCCGTCGGTCTTTCCCCTTCACGCTTGTCTCATCTGTTCAAAGAAAATACAGGCTTGTCCATCGTCGACACGGTGAATCGGATGCGTATCCGCCAAGCCGCGCTGCTGCTCGAGCATACAGAGCGGGGCTCCTCGGAGATCGCTTTCGATGTCGGGTTCCACAATTACAATCATTTCATTAACCAATTCCACAAGTGGCAGGGCATGAGCCCGACATCGTATCGGAAGTCGAAACGCGGTCGATGACTCCGATCGTCCCGGCGCAAAATTCGACGAACGAAAGAAAAACAGGCGCAAGCCGCCTGTTTTTCCGTTTCTTGGACATCGCCCAGCTGGGCTCTTATACATAAACCGCGTGCTTGGAACGCGCGAGCTTCGTCGCTTCGACCATGTTGCGCAGAGCCGCGACGGTCTCTTCCGTTCCTCGCGTCTTCAGTCCGCAATCCGGATTAATCCAGAACAGCTTCGGATCGAGCACGCGCAAGGCGCGGTCGATCATGGCCGTCATCTCTTCCACCTGCGGCACGCGAGGGCTGTGAATGTCGTAGACGCCAAGCCCGATGCCAAGGCGATACGTATTCTCCTCGAAGCTGTGGATGAGCTCGCCGTGGCTGCGGGACGTTTCGATCGAGATAACGTCCGCGTCCATCGCTTCGATCGAATCGATCATGTCGTGGAATTCGCAGTAGCACATATGGGTATGAATTTGCGTCGTATCCTGTACCGTACAGGTTGTCAGGCGGAATGCCTTGACCGCCCAATCGAGGTAAGCGGCTTGGTCTTCCTTCTTCAGCGGCAGCCCTTCGCGCACGGCCGGCTCGTCAACCTGGATCAAGCCGATGCCGGCTTTCTCGAGCGCCTCTACCTCTTGCCTCAGCGCGTACGCCAGCTGATAAGCAATCTGCTCGCGCGGAATGTCGTCCCGGACGAACGACCAATTCATGATCGTGACCGGTCCTGTTAGCATGCCCTTCACCGGACGGTTCGTCTTCGATTGGGCGTATGCCGTCTCCACCGTCGTCATCGGTTGATCGAACGCGACGTCGCCGTAAATAATCGGCGGCTTCACGCAGCGGGAGCCGTACGATTGCACCCATCCGAAGCTTGTGAAAGCGAAGCCTTCCAGCTTCTCGCCGAAAAACTCAACCATGTCCGTCCGCTCGAATTCGCCGTGAACGAGAACGTCAATTCCGATGTCCTCCTGCAGGCCGACCCACGTATCGATCTGCTCCCGGATGAACGACGCGTACTGTTCCTCGCTCCATTCTCCCTTCCGCCACAGCTGTCTGGCCTTGCGAACCTCGGCCGACTGCGGGAAGCTTCCGATCGTCGTCGTCGGAAGAAGCGGCAGCCGCCATTTCTCCTGCTGGGCTTCGTAACGCTTCGCGAAAGGCTGCTGTCTGGCCGGCTCTTGCGCGAGAATCGCCGCTACGGCTTTCTGCACATCGCCGCGATTTCGATCGCGGGACTGTCCCAGCGCCTGAAGCGCTTGCTCGGCCTGATCCAGCTGCTCTTTCACGGCTGCCTCGCCTTCATTAACCGCTTTGGCCAGCAGCACCAGCTCGTCCAGCTTTTCGTCCGCGAACGCAAGCGCGTCTCTCAGCTCCGGCAGCAGACGATCTTCGACGCTTGCCGTCACCGGCACATGCAGCAGACTGCAGGAGGATTGAATAATGAGGCGATCGGCGGATACGTAGGTCTGCAATTCATTTAATAACGTTAACCTTTCGCGCAAGGAAGCCTTCCAGATGCCTCGGCCATCAATAACGCCGGCGCCGAGCACCTTGTCCTGCGGGAAGCCATGCTCTCTCAATGCTTTCATGCTGCCTTCGAGACCGTGCACGAAGTCCAGGCCGATTCCTTGAACCGGAAGCTTCACGAGCTCGCCGTAATGCTCCGCCGATTCGAAGTAGGTTTGCAGCAGGATGTTCAAGCTCGGAGCTGCGGCGACTAGCTTCTCGTAGACGGCATGCAGCCGGCCGAGCTCGTCGGCGCTTAATCCGTTCACAAGGATAGGCTCGTCGATCTGAACCCACTTCACGCCTTCCGCCTCAAGCTCAACAAGGATCTGGACGTACAGCGGCAGCAGCCGGTCCAGCCAAGCCCCAGCCTCGTCCGCTTTGTAGCCCTTGGACAGCTTGACGAACGTCAGCGGCCCGATCAGTACCGGTCTGCCTTCGATGCCCAGAGCTTCCTTCGCTTCGCGGTACGCCTGCAGCGGCTTGTTCTCGGTCAAAGCCGGCTCTCCGCCGTCCAGCTCCGGAACGATATAGTGATAGTTCGTGTTGAACCACTTCGTCATCTCGCTGGCCGTCGCTTCTTTCGTGCCGCGCGCGATTCCATAATACAGCGGTAAGGAGACGGGGCCGCCATCATAAGCGAACCGCTTCGGCACGAGGCCGAACATCGTGGCCGTATCCAGCACTTGATCATAATAGCTGAAGTCGTTCACCGGGATAATATCGATCCCCTTCGCTTGCTGCTTGCGCAAATGCTGAAGTCTAAGCTCGCGAAGCCGGGATTCGAACGTCCCTTCCTCCAGCTTGCCAGACCAGAACTCCTCCAAAGCTTTTTTCCACTCCCGATTCGCGCCAATGCGCGGATATCCCAGCACGCTGCTCTTCGTCGTCATCTTGCAACACTCCCAATCGATTTGTTACAAGAAAGATAACATGATCCGGCCGGATGGAAGTAACTGTATAAAACTATATCCCGCTATAGCCAAAAGCTATATCGGACCTATGATTGCATAGTAGCTTCCTTAAGCGCTTCGATATAAGCCGTTCCGAGCAGCGACAGCGTCATGTTGCGATGGGAGATCCAGCCGACGTGCATGCTCTCGTCGATGGCCAGCGGCACGGGAATAATTTCATTGCCATTCAGATCGGAGCTCAGCACGCCCGTCGAGATGGTATAACCGTTCAGTCCGATCAGCAAGTTGAACAGCGTGGCGCGATCGTTGACTTGAATACTCTTCTTGTGCGTTAGCGTGCTTAATATTTCCTCCGAGAAATGAAAGGAGTTGTACTCCCCCTGATCAAAGCTGAGACAAGGGAAATCCTGCAGATCCTCGATCGTGACGACGGCTTGCTTGGCTAAGGGATTATGAATGCTGATGAACACATGGGGCTTCGCCGTAAACAATCTCGTGAACTGCAGATTCGCCGATTTCAGCAGCTTATTAATGACTTTCTCGTTGAATTCGTTCAGATAGAGGATGCCGATCTCGCTCCGCATCGTCCTCACGTCTTCGATAATTTCATAGGTTTTGGTCTCTCGCAGCATCAGCTCGTATTCGTCGTGCCCGTATTGGCGGACGAGCTGGACGAAGGCGTTCACCGCGAACGCGTAGTGCTGGGTCGATACCGAGAAATGCTGCTTGGACGGCTTCGCGTTCAAATAGCGGCTCTCCAGCAGCTCGGCCTGCTCCACGACCTGACGGGCGTAGCTCAGAAACTCCACGCCCTCTTTGGACAGCGTAATGCCTTTGTTCGTACGCTCGAAAATCGAAATGCCCAGCTCTTCCTCCAGATCTTTAATGGCATTAGATAAACTGGGCTGCGATATAAATAACCGTTTGGCCGCCTCGTTGATCGAGCCGCGGTTCGCGACCTCGATCACGTATTTCAGTTGCTGCAGGGTCACATGCCTCACTCCTTTCTATCTTCTGTACAGCATCGTGACGAGGAATCCGCCGATAAACCCGCCTAGATGCGCGTACAGATCGACGTTAGGCGTAATAATCGAGTAGATGACGCCGACGGCGAAGATGGTTAGAAACGTTTTGCGAATCGTATGGCCAACGGCGCTCTTGCGGAATAACGTCAAAGCAATATAAGAAGCATAGACGCCATAGATCGCTCCGGACGCGCCAGCCCCCACATAGGGATCCTGATGCAGGTATAAGCTGACTACGTTGCCTATCAGCCCGGAAGCCAGGTACAAGAGAAGGAAACGCCACTTGCCGAACAACGTTTCGAGCGGGGCCGCGAATATATATAAAGCGAACCCGTTCATCAGCAGATGCATAAACCCGATATGCAGGAACATCGCGCTGACGAAGTCCCATGGCTCCAGAAACCCCGGTTCATTGGTGACCGCGCCGAATTGGAGCAGCGTCAGGACGCTCTTGGAGGAGCCTGTCACCTCCATGGCGACGAATAGCGCGATGTTTATCGCCAGCAGTAGGCTCACGACGGGATAATGTCGGACATACTCTTTCAAGCTTTCGTTTCGCTGAAACATGCACATCTTCCTTCCTGTATGACTAGATGAGGGTGGACTGACGAAAAAAAAGGTCCATACCCGGTAATCGGGTATGGACCTAGTATACTAGGAGTTTCGGCCTTATCCAAACTTAGCTTTCTTCCGCGATGAGGATGGCCATCACCTCGGCGAGCGCGTCAGCCGTCCGGTTCAGCTCCTCGAAGGAGTTGTCGACTCCGCCGACCTCGACCACCAGGCTGTTCGGAGACAAGCTCTGGTTAAACTCGGCGTTGCCCGTTCCCGGACCTTTGTTCAGCACGCCCCGCGATATGCCCGGATATTTCTCGTTCAACAGCTTGTCCAGACGGAGGGCGAGCTTTTCGTTTTCCTTCCAGTTTTTGTTTTTTTGCCCGATAACGAACATCACTTTGGCATAGTTTTTGCCTTTGATGCCCACGGTTGTTTTTTTCCACTTTTGCGAATCCCGGTGTAGGTCCAGGAAGTAGTCGACGCTTTCCGTATTGGCCATCACTTCCGCGACGGTGGTTTTGGAGTATTTGTAGGAATACGAATAGTGGAAGCCCTTCACCGTCGTCGGATAATCCGTTTTCGAATGAATGGTCCCGATGCCCCGCTTCGTGAGCTGCTCCGACAGCCTTTTCCCTACGTTTGTAATATTTTTGGTCGAGGAGCTGGCGTCCTTCGCCCCTTTCTTAAGCTCGGGGAAAAACGATTCTCGGTTATGCGTGTGATAGACCAGCACTTTCGGCTCCGGCTTCGTTTCGGGCTTGGTCTCGACCTTGGTCTCCGCCTTCTCCTCGTTCTTTGGCGGCTCCGAATGTGCAGGCTTATTCGATTCCTCGGCAGCCTGTCGCTCATCGACGGACGGCGTTTCTTCAGGCTTGTCAGGCTTGTCCGATTGCTCCAGCTCCGTGCTTATGACGGAGCGATTCGGCAAACCTTCTATCTGCGCCGCGGATGAAGCCTTCTGCTGCTGAAGGAAGATAGGCAGCTCCGTGGCGGCGTTTGGAGTTGGCTCAGGGTTATTTAATCCCATTAACGATTGTGCGGCAGGGTGGTCGGAGTTAAGCAACGTGATCGATATGAACAGCATCGCGGACGCCAGGCAGATCAGAACAAAAGCTTTCCCTGACGACAAAGCCCATCTGGCTTTTAAACTGAATGATGATTTCCGATTGATTCGATGCATAGTAACCTCCTAAACTGCGAAACTTTGAGAGATTCCTATACTTATGTGCGCCGGACAAGCTTTAGAATGGGAGGAAGGCCCCAAACACCGAACCCGCACAAAAAAACAGCCCCGGAATGTCCCATGACCCGAGGCTGTTTGATCCTTCTATTTCGCGGCAATGCCGCTTTTGATCAGCGCGACCTTATGATCTTGAATTTCGCTCTCCACAAGAGCGGCACCCTGCTCGTTCACTTCATAGGTCCAACTGCTGACGACCTCCCGGTCGCTTATCGTTACATTCCAATCCTTGACAAGCTTGACGACAAAATGATTTTGCTCGGTCCGCGTTACTGCCGTCGTCCACTCCACGTTCAGCGCCATTCCAAGCTTTCCGCCTGCCTCATCTACGAATTTCGTTGTCCCGGGAATCAAAGGAAAATGATCGGAGTCGTTGTTTCTTGCCTCGATCACCGTTCGAATCGCCTCGTTTTCGGTCAGCGGCGGCCTCGAAGGTTCACCAGCCGATTGTTCCGATGTGCCGCAGCCGGCGAGCACTACGAGAAGGCAGCTTAACCAGCTCCACGCGAAGTGTCTGATCTTGTTCATTAGGTATCACCTCTACCTAACTATGACGACGAAAACAAAGGTCAAGTTGCAGCTGCATTAAGATTGCGCCACGTGAGCGTATGGCGCCTTGTCCGCGACGAGATTCAGACGAATGTTATGCTCCAGGAACGCCTTGCAGCCGCACAGAACCATCGTGTACCCGCCTATGGAATCGATCGCTATGCTCACATTTCCCATACGAACAACCTTCCTTCTTATGATTTAGAGCTCTCTCAAATACCAAGCGTCGCAAGCGAAATGCTCCGATCCGTCAAGCGGCTCATCCAACGGCTTGAATCCGTTCTTCTCATAGAACCTGCCCGCCGCTATCATGTTCGACAGCGTTTCGAGATAACAGAGCTTATAATGCATCTTGGCAAAGGCCAAAGCCTTCTCCAGAAGCTCCCGCGCGATACCCGTTCCTCTGGCCCGGGGGAGCAAATACATTTTCTGCAGCTCGCAGACCTCGCCGTTGTCCCCGAACTCCGCGATTCCGCAACCGCCGACAATCTCCCCGTTCTGAAGCGCGACCCAATAAGCCCTGCCCTCACGGCCGTAATAACCGTAAAGGTTGCTCATGCTGTCGTCCGCCCAAGCAAGCCCTTCTCTATTACCTCCGAACTCGATCAAGCATTCTCTAATAACCTTCTCGATGGCCGCGTTATCGGCCTCTTCCAATACTCTAATAAACAACTGCGTTCCCTCCAAGTTAGCTGTGTTTCTTCGACCAGATGACAACGGGAATGAGCAGCAGCGACAACAAACCTCCGGCAAGCGACAACGTCGCGTAGCTTGTATAGGCCGCGACGACGCCGGACAAAGCCCCGCTGGACGCGCCGGCAAGCGCGACAAACACGTCAATGCTTCCCTGCGTCTTGGCCCTCTCCGCTTGCGTCGTCGAATCTACGATGAGCGCGGTGCCGCTAATTAGGCCTAGATTCCAGCCTAGCCCAAGCAAAGCCAACGCGATAATAAGCGATAGCATCGAATTCGCCGGTCCAAATGCGGCAAGCAAGCCAGCCGCAAGCAAGATCGCGCCGGATGCGCTTGCCATAACCAGTCTGCCCAGCTTGTCGATCAGCCTGCCCGTCACAAGCGAATGCAGGAACATCGCACCGACGTGGATGCCGATCACGAGGCCGACTTCGCTTAATCCATGTCCGTGATGCCGCATATGTACGGGGGTCATCGTCATGATTGCCACCATGACGAGCTGGGTCAACACCATAATCGAAGCCCCGAGGATAATCCCCTTCCTCGAGGTTTGGATAAGAGGCCGAGTCGTTCCGGGGTTCTGCCGCGCCGCTTCCCGGTCGGCTTCGGCCAGGGCCTTCGCCACGATAAGCGGATCGGGTCTTAGCCATATGAACAGAACGGATCCCGCGAGCAGGAAAGCGACTCCCGCAAGCAAGAACGGTCCCGCCAGTGGCGGAACGTTCACGGATGCCGCGAAACGCCCCATCACGTCCACCAGGTTGGGACCGGCTACCGCACCAAACGTTGTCGACACTAGCGCGATGCTTACGGCTGTCGCCCGTTGATTAGGCAGCGCTAAATCCGTTCCCGCATATCGTGCGATTAAGTTGGAAGCCGTTCCGGAGCCATAAATAAATAATGATAAGAACAGAAGAACAACATTGTCCAGAACCGCAGCGGTTACGATCCCGGCTGCGCCGAGCGCTCCCGCGAAGAAGCCGCCCGCCAGGCCGTTCCGCCTTCCGTGCCTGCCTGACATGCGGCCGACGAGCAGCGACGCGATGGCCGATCCGAGCGTAAGCAGCGCCGTCGGGATCCCGGCGTACCGGTCCGTGCCGAGCATATCCTGCGCGAGCAAAGCCCCTACCGTAATGCCGGCCGCTAGTCCCGCTCCTCCGAACAGCTGCGAGAAGACCACCGTCCATAATGTCCGGCGATATAACCGCTCCCTATGCTCCGGCCCATAGACGGCAAGCCCGTTCATGGAAGACTTCCTCCGCTGCGCCGCCAAAGGTTCGATTTGGCTCTCCATATGCCTCTCCCACCTTTCTTTTATGGTTAATCGCTATCGATCTCTATGATGGATAATCGTTATCGTAAGCCTGCCATAACGCAATGTCAATACCGCGCTTTTCAAATAAAATGCAAAAAAAGAACCGCTCGCGCGGTTCTGCAGTCGGATAAGGTGAAATCATTAGATCAGTGCGCCTTCATCTTCTAGAATGCGTGCGGCTTCCTCCGCATATTCGTCCTTCACGATGACCGTGAGCAAGATATTGCGTCCCGTCACCCTGTTGTCCGGTCCCCCGGAGCTAAGGCCGCTTGCGCTGACGCTGGCCGCCGCCAGAACGCTTGCATTATGCTCGAAATCGCCGCCCAAGGTCAAATACCCAAGGCCCGGAAAATTGCCGGTAAGCGGATTGCTTGTTTCCACATTCCCGTCTCCCGGATAACCGTCAATTGTATTTATCGAGCTGGCAACGACGTTTTGCGGGTCCAGCTTCTTCATTGCCTGATCGGCTTGATCGGGACGATGGAAGAAAGCCAAGATGTTTGTTTCATATTCATGTTCTGCCATTCTCTAGGATCCCTCGCTTATAGAACGCCCTCATTATTTGTTGTTCTTCTTGGATTCCGCCACTTCGGAATCTTTGTTATTGCCAGGGTTGCCTTTGCGTTTCACGGTTCCTCTTGCCATCTTAATCCCTCCTTGCTAATCCGTCGTTCAACCTCATTCTGTCCATGCGAATCGGCCAATATGTATGAGGACGCATCCGATAATCGTCATGCATACAGGCATCCCCGATTATCCATCCTAATGAGATCGAACCGGACTCCATGGATAAGAGGTGCTACTCGGCTTATGCAGAAAACGAAGTCCCGAAAACTGAACATCTCCTTTGAAAGCGAAATGGAATTTCGCGAAATCGCTGCTGCCAAAGGAAAGGATTCCAAATCCTCTAAAGGATCAAAAGGTCATCTCCTGGAATTTATCGCGATTGCAACGATTCCGATGGTTCTCGTCTTCGGCAATTCAATGCTTGTTCCGGTACTCCCCGAGATGCAGAAAGCGCTCGAAATATCGAAATTTCAAAGCAGCTTGATCATCTCGATCTTCTCCCTTGCCGCCGGCCTCTTCATCCCGGTTATCGGGTACTTATCCGACCAGCTCGGCCGAAAGGCGATCATTATTCCCGCTCTTATCATTTACGGCGGCGCCGGCGTGCTCGCGGGGATTGGAGCGATATGGAACTCGTATACGATCATTATCATCTCAAGGGCCATTCAAGGCATGGCAGCGGCAGGCACCGCCCCAATCGCCATGGCGCTTGTCGGCGATTTGTACGACGGCGGCACGGAGAGCAAGGCGCTAGGTCTTACGGAAGCGTCGAACGGCGCAGGCAAAGTATTAAGCCCGATCATCGGTTCGCTGCTGGCTTTGATTGTCTGGTATGCTTCGTTTTTTGCATTCCCTGTATTTTGCGCATTGTCTCTGGTTGCCGTCCTGTTCCTCATCAAGGAGCCGAAGCATGACCACAAGCAGAAGCTCGGCAAATATTTGAAAAAAATCGGCCAGATTTTTAAGGAGAAGGGACGCTGGCTGATCACCTCCTTCTTCGCCGGCTCGCTGGGATTGTTTATATTGTTCGGCGTGCTCTTCTATTTATCCAATATATTGGAGAAGGAGCCCTACAACATTGACGGCGTCAAAAAAGGCTTAATCCTTTCGATCCCGCTGCTGGGCATGGTTATTACTTCCTTCACAACCGGCAGCTTGATTAAGAAGAACGGAAAGCTCATCCGCCTTCTGATGAATATCGGGCTGCTCGCCATGACCGTAACGCTTGGGGCCACGATTTTTTTCTTTCAAAACATTTACGTGTTTATCGGCCTGCTTACGCTTAGCAGTATCGGGACGGGGCTGCTCCTTCCGTGCTTGAACACGATGATTACCGGCGCCGTCAAAAAAAGCGAACGAGGCATGATTACTTCTCTCTACAATTGCCTGCGCTTCTTAGGCGTCGCGTTCGGACCGCCGCTCTTCGGTTGGATGATGGACAAGTCGGATCGGCTTGTCTTCATCTCGGTATCCTCGCTGGCGCTTCTCACGCTCGCGCTTGTATTCTTCCTTATCAAACCGCCGGCTCAAGTCGGTTAAGCCAAAAAGGCGAAAGGCGCGTTCCCGAGAAAGCTCTCGTTAACGCGCCTTTGCTTGGCTAGGCTAGAAGCGTGCGCCGAATTGCTTCAGATCATCGATAAACGCCTGCGAGCATGTCTGCTCCTCTTGCGACTCGTCCTCTTCGCTCTCTTCCAAACGCTGCTCGAATTGCGACAAGATCGCGGTTGAGACGTATTCCGCGTTCACTCCGTGATGCTTGATGATGGCAAAAAGCTGGTCTAAGCTGTGATGGTTTTCGATGATTTCCGATAGCCGGCTCATGGTGCACCCCTTCCTTTTTGATCATCACTTATTGTTTGTCGGGCGAGTTGCTGCTATTCCCGTTTCCTCTCCCATAACGTTAACTTAGGAGGCCTTGTCGTGCTCATCCATTCCATTGAAACGTATCCCCTGTACTACAAGCTTCCAGAGCCTTATGGAGATGCGAACGGTATCAAGTCCTATCGAACCGCCTTCTATATCCGCATCCTAACCGATTCTGGCATCGATGGCTGGGGCGAATGCTCGGATTGGCTGCCGACCCTGCAGAAGGGCTTCGAAGCAAGAATCATTCCCTATCTTCTCGGCCAAGACGCACGCGAGCGAACCCGACTGGTGGGCGAAATAGCGAAATGGCATAAACGGTCGGCTTCGGCCGTCAGCATGGCTCTAACTGAAATTTTCGCCAAACACAGCCAAGTATCCGTTTGCCAGTTATGGGGAGGCCGCATGCGGGATACAATACCCGTGTATGCGTCCTTTCAATCCTATAGCGAGCGACCGAATTGGAGGCAAGTATCGTGGCAAGCGATCGATCACGCCTTGCAGGCAGGCTTCCGCCTGATCAAGCTGAAGATTGGAGGCAAACCGGTCGAGGAAGACCAGCAGCATATCGCTCAAGCCCTAAAGCTAATTGGAGATCAAGCATACGCCGCGCTCGATGCCAACGAAAGCTACGATTTATCAACGACCCTTCGTTGGGGGCCTATCATTATGGAGACCCCATCGTTGCTGTGGCTGGAGGAACCTATGCCGATCCATCAGGCGAATCCTTACCGATTGCTGCGCCAGAAGCTCCCGATACCCATAGCCGGTGGAGAAAACTTCAAGAAGGCCGTTCAATATTTGCCCCTTCTTACCGATAATGCCTTGGATATTGCGACTCCCGATATCCTGCATCTGACGGGGCTCGATGAATATTGGAGCGCCATCCGTTTGGCGCAAAGCTTCGGCGTTCGCGTCTCCCCGCATTGTTATGACGGTGCTTTAACCCGGTTATATGCCATATTCGCGCAAGCCTGTCTCGTTCCTTGGAACAAAATGAAGCCTGATGTTGTCGATCCCGTCGAATGGGATGCGATGGACAATCCGATAAACGGGCTTCTGCCGATTCAGCCTGTCCATGGGCAAATAACCGTCCCTCAGGGGCACGGCATCGGAGTGGAGATTGACCGGGAGAAATTATCGGCGTATAAGTGGGACGGCAGCATCTACAGTTAGGAAACCTTTTTACAATTCCAATAACGAGAGATAGCAGGAAAAAGTTACTAATCTGCCGAATATCTGTTTTGAAACCACGTTCACAAATCAAAGGAGGATCATTATGTCTCAATTAAAGATCGGTATTATTCTAGGCAGTACGCGTCAAGGGCGCATGAGCCCCCAAGTTGGAGAATGGGTGCAAAGCGTCGCGAATAAACGCGGGGACGCCGAATACGAAATTGTAGATATCGCGGACTACAAGCTTCCGATGTTCGGCGAGACGGACGCGTCGGAGCAAGCGGCCGCTTGGAATGCCAAGCTAGCGAGTCTTGACGGATTCGTGTTTATCGTACAGGAATACAACCACAGCATCACCGCCGCGCTGAAAAACGCGCTGGACTACGCCCGCGAAGCGTGGAACGATAAGGCGGCCGGCATCGTGAGCTACGGCTCGGTCGGCGGCGCCCGCGCAGCCGAGCATCTCAGAGGCATCCTGGGCGAGCTGTCCGTCGCGGACGTGCGCGTCCATCCCGCTTTGTCCATCTTCACGGATTTCAAAGACGGCGTATTCCAGCCGGCCGATCTTCATCTGACGAACGTGAACGGCATGCTCGATCAAGTGCTTGCTTGGAGCGGCGCGCTGAAGACGCTTCGGTCTTAAGCGACTAATTGCAAACAACCCCAGTGTCTCCTGTAGACACTGGGGTTGTTGTTTGTTTTATGCCGCTTGCCGCGATGGACGGAAAATAAATCCTAATAGTGCGAATACCAAAAACGCCGCGCCAAGAAACAAAAAGATGCTGTGGATCGAAAGATATCGGATGCCGAACCCGCCAAGCGTAGGTCCCAAAATGCTTCCGATACTGAAATGGATGGACGCGATGACGTTTGCGGCCGGTAGGATCGGCTTTGGTAGCAGATCCGCCGCGAAAGCAAGCCCCAAGGAATAGAAGGAGCCGACCACGCCCCCCGCAATCATGAACAGAAGGAACAGAAGCGCGATTTCTCCTCCGGCCGCCGGTATGGCCAAGAAGGCCAGCGCCCCGACGACGCCGCACGCGATCAGGATCGGTTTGCGTCCGATCCGGTCGCTCCATATGCCGAGCGGAAGCTGCAGGATCAAGCTGCCCGAGCCGAACGCCAGCAGCAGCAGAGAAATCCAATGGTGACTGAGCTCGATTCGAAGCCCGTACAACGGGAAGTTGCTGTTCATGGAGGATTCCATTAAGCCGTATAGGAATCCCGGTAT
This sequence comes from Paenibacillus soyae, assembly GCF_024623455.1. Classification (GTDB taxonomy): domain Bacteria; phylum Bacillota; class Bacilli; order Paenibacillales; family Paenibacillaceae; genus Pristimantibacillus; species Pristimantibacillus soyae. The sequence goes on from NZ_JANIPJ010000002.1 coordinate 36,366, forward strand.
AAGAACGAACCAAGCGATCCGGTAGGTTCGGAAGAAACGGTTCTCGCGCGTCTCCTCCTTCGGAGCGCGCTCCGGAAATTCATTGTTCATTCGCAGCACCATTAGCAGCACGATGGCAAAAAACGCTGCGGTTACAACGAAAGGAACAGCCCGGCCCAGCGGAAGCAGGTTGATGCCAAGCGGTCCAAGACTGAAACCGATTCCGTACGACATGCCGTAGAGGGAGATGTACCTCCCGCGGCGATCCGGCGGACTAGAGCTGACGATCCACAGCTGGGTCGCGTAATGGAGCGAGCTGTCCCCTACCCCGACAAGCAGCCGGAGCACGAACCAGACCGCAAGCGATTGCGATAAGGGAAACAGCAGCGTGCAGATCGTGACTAACGTTATGCCAGCGACGATTACTCGCTTGTAGCCGAAGCGGCTTACCGGCTTCTCTACGAAAAACATCGTACAAAAGATACCGATATACATAGCGGCCGAATTCACGCCGTTCATGTCCGAAGAGACGCCCGCGTCTTCCAACAAGATGGACAGCAGCGGAAGCAGCAGGCCCTGGCTCATGCCGGCGACGATGACGACCAATAACAAAGCGATAAGACGAAATTTAGATAAAGGCAAAGCGGATGCGATAGACGGCGAAGACAAAACGGTTGCACACTCCTTGGATGTAATAATGCCCTCACACATTTTACTTGGTCGGCTACCGCTTGGCAACTGTAAGCGGCTGTCAGCGACAACCGTTATTTCATGCCGTTAATAAACAGAAAAAACCTCCGTCCCTTGGTAGGGACGGAGGTTAGCCGCTGGTTAGCTGCTCGGATTTAAGGCGTTTAATTGTCCGAGCAGCTCGTTTATTTTGTTCAACGTTTCGGGAATGCCCGTTGCTTCGAATGCCGCCTTGCCCTGCTCGACATTCGCTATCGCTTGATCAAGATTCTGCTGCAGCGTCTCGTTGTAGGCGACGATCTGATCGTGGAGGTCCTTGGCGTAATCAGGCACTTGGATATCCGCGTAGCTCGCAATTTGATCCTTCAGATCCGTTAGCTGCTGTTCCAGAGCGGCGCGCGCTTCGGGATCGGTCAAAGCTTGCTGGGCCATCTCATTCATATCCTGACCGAATGTGGTCAGCTCATTCATATAGTTCGTTGTTTCGGTCGCGAAGTTTATGCTGCTGTCCACCGTCTCCAAGATGCCGCAGCCCGGCAGAACGAACAAACTTAATGCCATTAACCATATTGTTAGCTTCTTCTTCATCACTAGACTCTCCTTTGTAACCGTTCCGTTGTCGATGTTTATTTCTTATTACCCGTACCTTGCTTTACGGAAACGGAAGCGTTCGGTTTCGTAAATATTTGAAGTGTTCGTGATGAACGGAAGCTACAAGTCGAAGGAGTCGATTCGATAATTAAATCAGGCTAGACCAAATGATTTGTTTCGTTCCTAGAATCGAATGCGGAATCCACGAATAAATCGACGGCACGAATAGAACGACGACCATCTGCTCCGCCGGATCGACGAACAAGGCCGAACGACCGGCACCTTCGAGCTGATAGGTGCCGATTGATTCGAATGACATATGATCGATGGCGAGATCAAGCCCCAGCGCATGGCCCTTGTCTCGTATCTCCCCGCCCCAGTGGAAGGCCGGCACTTGAAACAGATGGCGTTTCGTGAGCAGCTCCACCGTTTTTCTCCCTAAAATCCGAGTATCGCCGAATCTTCCTCCATTCAGAAGCATTTGCCCGAACTTCCACAGATCGTACATGGTCGAATAGAGCCCGCTGTCCGAATGGGGAGGGCTTCCGGGTTCGGCTTCGCGCGATAGGGCGAGGCTGTCCAAGTCATGTTGATCAACCGTCATCACTTTGGCGCGAAGGTGCTCCGGAACGCGGAAGAACGTGTGATTCAGCCCCAGCGGCTGCAAAAGGTTCAGCTTTACATATTGTTCGTACGGCATCCCCGAAACGCGACCGATAATCTCCCCTAGCAGCTTGAAGCCTTCCGCCGAATAGTTGTACGCTTCCCCCGGCTTGCATACAGGCGTCCCCTGCAGCGCTTCGCGAATCCAATCGTTCACGCTGTCCTTCCCCCGCCTCTCTCGCGGGTATGGCTCGTTATAATAACCGGGAACCGGCATGAGGCCGGAGGTATGCGTCAGCAGGTGGAATATCGTAATTCCGCCATGCGTGGGATTATCGAATTCGCCTAAGATGGAGGAAACGGGCTGATCGGCGTACAGCATGCCGTCTTCGATGAGCTTCGCGACCGCGACGCTCGTGAACGCTTTCGTTATCGACGACAGCTTGCGCAGCGAGTCCGGCCGGAATTCGCCTTCGCCGGTCGTTCCAGTCAGAGGTCCCATCGTGCGGCAGGCCACGATCTGTCCATGCCGGGAGACGATATAGCCGGCTCCCTGTATCTTTCCATCTTCTTGCAAGGCTTTAAAGTGTCGATCCAGCTTGTTCAATTGCGAAGGATCCATGCCGACCGCCCCCGGCGACGCGTCGATCAGTCCTTCGATCACTCTCCATTCCCTCGTCAAACCCAGCTCGCCCATCGCTTCACCCATCCCCTTCTTCATCTACTAGAACCGATTGTAAATGAGGCTTTTTCCAACGTCCAGCAGCGTTCGGCGGATTCGTTGCAAACTGTCATATTTCGTTAATAACTATCAAAAAAATCTCGTTCCCGATAGCTCGATCGAGTCATGTGCGGCGGGGCGGCATGCTCTAAAATGTTCCTATGCCCGTTCAGCTCTGCGCTGTTCGGCTGACGACGAAAGGAATGAGTGATCGCATGAGCGCAATGCCTGCAGAACAATTGCAAGATTCGGAAGTCAAAGCGAAAGCCAAAGCATCGATACGGCAAGCCTTATATCTATCCGTATGGAGGTGGCACTTCTATGCGGGGATAATCTTCGCCCCGTTCCTGATCATTCTCGCTTTCAGCGGAGGTGTCTATTTGTTCAAGCCGCAGATCGAAAGCATGATGTACAAGGATATGCTGACGGTGCGGGAGGTTCTTGATACGCCGACGAGCGCGGATTCGATTATCGCGAAGACGGTCCAAGCTTATCCCGGAACAAGCGTGTCCTCGATTACGCTTCCGGCATCCCCTTCCGATTCCTACAAACTGTCCGCCAGGCGGAGCGGAATAGCAACTACGCTGTACGTGGATCCTTACTCGGGCAACGTGCTCGGCATGATGAACAGCGACAAGACGTTTTCGGCCTTCTTCAAAAAATTGCACAGCGAGCTTGTCGTCGGCGGTACGGCAGCCAACCGTATCGTAGAGTTAGCTGCTTGCTGGTCCCTCATTTTGCTGCTTACGGGATTATATCTCTGGTGGCCGCGAGGAAAAGACGGCATCTGGGGAACGGTTCTGCCGCGCCTCAGCAAGCCGGGTTCACGCCTGTTTTGGCGCGATCTGCATGCCGTTCCGGCCTTTTGGATATCGATCGTTTTGATATTGATAATTATGGGAGGTTTACCGTGGTCGGGGATAATGGGACCTCGGATCGATAAGCTGGCAAATGCCACGGACACGGGCACGCCGCCGTTCGCTTACAGCTTCGAAGCCAAGCCCGAATCGGTGACCGTTGCAAGCGACATTGCCGAGGACTTGCCATGGGCGGCAGAGAGCCTCCCCGTCCCCGAGTCGGCGCCTGGCGGCTATATGCGGCTCGGCGTAGACGATATCGCGCGGATTGCCGATTATAAGCAAATCGGCAAACCCTATACGATCACGATGCCGAGCGGCGAGAAAGGCGTCTACACGGTAGCGACGTCCCATGTGAAGCCGGGCGACAACGCCACGCTTCATCTCGATGCATACAGCGGGGCCGTGCTTACCGATGTGCGATACGATGACTATGGTATTCTTGCAAAGGCGATTACGCTCGGCATTGCCTTCCACGAAGGCCGGTTGTTCGGACTTCCGAATCAAATCCTTGGTCTCGTCGCTTGTCTGGGACTAATCCTGGTCACCTGCAGCTCCTATGTCATGTGGAAGAAGCGGAAGCCCGAAGGCAAGCTTGGCGCCCCGGCCAAAGCGAAGAACCGCAAAGCGACAATAGGCGTGCTCCTTATCATGATGCTGTGCGGGGCGATTATGCCGCTCGTCGGCATCTCGATCCTTGTTGTTCTTGTTCTGGATCTATTCATTTTGCGCCGGATCAAGCCGCTTCAGGCCTGGTTCTCGGTGTAACGTTAGGAGTTTGCACATGATAAAGCGAAAACGAAACCAAACGATTATCCTAGCAGGAACCGCCAGCCTGCTCCTTCTTGGCTTGCTCTGCGGTTGCACGGCCCGTACCCCTTCCGGAGCCGACGAGAACGGGCTTCATCCTCATGTGACGGTGGAAATGTCGCTGCCGGAGACGTTCGAGATTGGTCGGGACGCGAAGTTCACGCTTGAGGCGAAGAAGAACGGCGAGCTTCTGGCGAACGCCGACAGCGCCGAGTTTGTGTTCTGGCCGGAGGGCCATAAGGATGCTGCCGTCATTGTGCCTGCCGAAGAAATATCGCCTGGCGAATATGCAGCCTCGTACACTGTCCGGGAGGAAGGAGTCTACGTCGTACAGTCCCGCTTGCGCTCGGCAGGCGAAATCATAATGCCCGCCAAGCGGTTCGCGATCGGTCCCGAAGCCGTCGATCTATTGATCCAGCTGGAAGAAGCTCAGAAGAACGACGCGCCGGCAGCAGCGGGAGGCGGACATCACCACTAACGGATACTTAATCTGCAAGTAAGTGCAAACTCATCTCTTGCAAAAATGGCGGTACAGGGATCACCTGTACCGCCATTTTTATGGATTAACGCTATGCTTATCAACCGGATGAAATACCGAACCATTCCGAAAAAGCAGCCTGCAGTCCGGCGGCGCCCAATCTCTGCCTGATCTCCGTGGCATCGCCTTCCAGCTCGATACGGCCGCCGCGCAGCAGCGCGATATGATCGGCAAGCGCTTCGGCTACCTGCAGCTGATGCGTCGAGAAGATGACCGTCTGCCCGGCGGCGGACAGCTCCTTCACTTGGCGGACGAACGTATCGATCCAATACGGATCGAGTCCGTTCGTCGGCTCATCCATCAGCACCAGCGGCGGCTTTGCCAATATCGCTTGCGCGAACAAGACGCGTTGCCGCATCCCCTTCGAGAAAGAGGCGACCGGTTTGCTGCCGGTATCCGCTAGACCTACCCTCTCAAGCGCCTCCTGCGCCGTGCTTTTCGGCAGCCCTCGCAGCGAGGCCCAGAACGACAGCGTCTCGAATGCCGTCAAGCCTGGTGAGAAGCGGAAGTCATCCGGCATATAACCGATGAGCTCCGCATAACGCCTCCGTTCGCCTCTCCAGCTGACGCCTCCAATCGTGATGGTTCCGCTGTCCGGCTGCAGAATACCCGCGATCATCTTCAGAATCGTGCTCTTCCCTGCTCCATTGCCCCCGCACAGAGCAACGATGCTTCCTTGCCGGATATTCAAGCGAAGCCCTTCGATAACCGTTTGTCGCTTCATTCGTTTGTTGACACCCGCTAACTCTACGAATGGCTCAGCCACGGGAACGCCTCCTCTCCCAGATCAACTGCGATGCTCCAACGGCAGCACCGATCCACACGGTGACCGCCGCGATATAGGCTATGGTGCCGGTCGGGCGTTTCACCCACAGCATCCACTCGTAATACTCCGGCCCCATGATCGATCCCCCGCCTAATTTGACCACCGTGAACAATCGGGCCAGCTCGGCAGGGTTGAGCAATGTCAATACGGACAATACGGGCTTAATTAAAGGATAAGGCAGGAAACCAAGCGCCGCGAGCAAGATCGGCGCCCAGCCGATGACGGTAAAAAACCAGATGGAAACTCCGATCGTCAGCGCCTGCCAGCGGTTCTTGGCAATCGTTCCGACGAGCATCGCGACGGCCAGATAAAGCAGCGAAACGCTGACGGAAAAAACAAGAAGCTGAACGTATGTCTGAAATCCGAAGCTTGCGCCCGCCAGCGAGCCGATTAACCCGGATAGCCCGAAGCCGACGGACACGATCACGATTAAGACGAGAGCGAGCCCGCCGTATTTGCCAACGATAAAGGATGCCGTGCTTAGCGGATACACGGAAAGCAGCTCCCAGCTCCCTTCCTCCTTCTCCGTAGCGAGCGAAAACGAGCCGAGCAAGAGCGCCATGAGCGGCAGCAAATAAACGCTCAGGTTAAGAAGCGTGCCGGTCGTTCCGGAATATCCCTGCACGTACCCTTGAGCATTTATAAGAAGAAGTCCCAGCATGAACAAGGCGAACAAGGCCATGAAGGAATAAGCCCAAGGATTACGGAACCCTAGTCTGGTCTCCCTTGCCGCAACTTGGATCAAGTGTCTCACGAATGGGACCCCGCCTCGCTGGAATGGGAATCCGACTCGCCATGAGCGCCGCTTTCCTCTTCGGAGCCGCCGCCTTCCGCGGAATGGTGCTGCTCTTCGTGCATCTTCATCATTTCCATATCCATCATGTCCCGGTTAACCTCCCATGTATGGTCGGCCAGCTGCCCCGAAGAAAGCACGACGCCTTTGCCCTGCTCCTGCACGTACGCTTCCGCGGAGGCTTTGCTTGCGAACGAGATGATGCCATAAGCCATCGGCGTTTTGAAGTCCTTATGATACGCGTAATAAGCCGTCTCGTATTTCACCCAGTCGCCATGGTTATGATCCCGGACGAATTCGGCTCCGATCGCATCCGTGCCGTTCTCGGTCTTCCATTCGTTCATGCAGCCGATATCATCGAATTTGAGAGATTGACCGTCAACCGTAATGATCTGAGTCGCGTACGGATCGTCCTTCACCGCCATGTTGCACATGACGCATTTGTCCACGTCTTCGTTAATCGGCTCCGGCTTGTATTCCTTGCTCCCGCATGCGCTGAGCAGCAAGGCCAATAGGAGAACCGTCCCATATAGTAAGCTGGATTTTGTTTTCATCATTTCTTTACCCCCGTCTTTATTAGAATCGCGACGGCCGCGCACAGCAGCATAATGCTGACGGCCATGCTTAGCCCATGATCTTCGCCTGCCGCTTGAACAGCTGTTGCTCCGCTCGGAGCCATCAATGGTTCGGCATCCTTCGTCCACGCCTCCTTATCCGATTGGAACAACTGCTCCAGGAACTGAAAGCTTGGAGCTTGGAAGAACAGCTGGAACGCCGGCTTCGCTTTGACCACGCTCTGGAAGAACGGGCTGATCGCATAACGGATGTCGCTCCCTCCGTCTCCGTCCGTATCGATGCCTTGAAACGCATCCCAGTAGTTGGCGCTAAGCTCGTTCCGGACGCTTTGTTTGGCTTCGGCCTGCACGACGTTGCCGACAAACAAGTTATCGGTGATCTGGTTGTCTTCCGCCTTGAGCAGCTGGAGCCCTATGTAATTGCCGATGACGCGATTGCCCGTTATAGTATTCCGGGCCGATTGCTCCACGTACAGCCCTACCCGGTTGCCTTCCGTCACGTTGTCGCGAATGACGCTGGACTCCGCGTCGAACAGCAGAATTCCTTGCGAGTTTACGTTTTCGTTCTGTTTGGCGAATCGATTGGAGCTGACTTCTACCTCGCGAACCGCCATGATCATGGCGCCGGTGATATTGTACTCGCCCGCATTGTCCCGGATGACGGTGCCGACCGTGTACATGCAGTGAACGCCGTAACGCAGTCGCTCAAAGCGGTTCGCCGCTACGGTATTGCGGTCGCTGTTCTCCATATAAATGCCGTCATGCATGGCGATGATCGTATTGCCCTCCAAAACATTATCATGCGATTGATACAGGTCGATTCCGTTTCCTTTCTCCGACAGTTTGACCGGTGCGTCCGCTCGTTCTCCAGCCCATTCAATTAGAGTGTTTCGTATTTCGCCTTGGTTGGAATCCGCCATTCGGATGCCGTACGAGCCGGTCTCAATTTCGAGATTGGCAAGGCGGAACGATTGCGACCGGTTAATGAGAATCGAAGGCTGCTCCTTCATGGCAGCGTCATTAATTCGAAATCCGGTTAAGGTGACATCATGGGATGCAACCGTAACGGCGGGCTGCTCCGACTTGTTCGCGATCGTAACCTCGGCGCCAGGCTCCGCTTCCAGAGTCAGCGGCTTCGAAATCGTCAACGGTCCTTCATACTCGCCGCTGGCAAGCGTAATGATGTCGCCAGCCTTCGCTTGATCGATGCGCGCTTGCAGGTCCGAATCCGTTTCGTTTTGTTTTGCCGCCTCGACGCTATTCAGAATTCCGGCATTCGAGCAGAGAAGCGCGATGAGCATCACGGCAAGAGATGCGGCAACTTTCATTGCACGGTCACCTTCTGCATTTTCGTCACGTGAAAATCGCCTCCGTACAGATGCACATAGACTTCGAACTCTCCCGGCGCCGAGAACGAATGGATGCCCTCGAACGTGTTGTTGCCGGCATTCTCGCCCTGGACTCGCACGGATTGATCCTCCTGCCGGATTTCGAACTCCATCCGGGCGGAATCCGGAAGCTGCCCTCCGCCTGAGAAAATCGCCGAGAGCTTAACGGGACTCCCAGCCACAGGCGCGTCCGGTACCGTCTGCACGGCTGCTTCCAGCGCAAGCGGGTCCAGTCGTTCGACGGGCTCCGCTGTCGCGCCGGAGCACGCGGACAGTATAATTAGGCTCGTGGCCAGCGCTGCGTAGACGAATATTTTTTTGAGCATGCTAGATCCCCCCTTTCTTTTGCACTCTACTTATTGTAGCCATACGGTTCGTCTGTCAGGATGACTCGAAAGAGCTATTATCGTGAACAAAAGTTGTCGGATGCAACTAATCGATGTCCGCCTTTCGCCACAATAATGACTCGAAAGAGTCATTCTGGGACAAGCGTTGTAAGGGTAAGATAGAGTCAACGTTGTGCAGAGGAGAGGATCTCATGAAATGGATAATGGCAGCCGGGGTTGGACTTGCTGGCTTGCTGGCAGCGTGGCTCTTATTGTTCCAGCTTCCGGAGAAGGAAGCGGCCGCCCCGGAGCAGCCTTCGGCATCCGTGCCGGAAGTAGAGGTGGACGCGGCAAGCATGGAGACGATCTACAAAAGCAACTGCATGGGCTGTCACGGAAGCGACTATCAAGGAGCGATGGGACCGGCGCTTAGTCAGGTCGGTTCGGCGCTCGACCGTGAGCGTCTTTATGCCAAAATCGCGAAAGGCGGCGGCGGAATGCCTGCATTCGAGGGGCGGCTGTCCGAAGATGAAATTGTGGGGCTCGCCAACTGGCTGGAGGACTTTAAGTAACCCCGGTGAAAAAAGAGTCGAAAAAAAGCCCTGCCGGGCAGCACGTGCGGCTGCGTTGGCGGGGCTTACATTCGTTTTGCAGGTGTGCAGACCTTAGGATTAAGCTTGGTTAAAATCCATTCAATCGCTCTTTAAGCATCGTAATATGCGCCAAATGATGACGGCCGTGCCACGAATAGCTGCCGACGGTCATATCGAGTCTCATCGTCTCCTGCGAGCCCGGATGGTAGAACGTCCGAGCGAATTGCTCGTCCGTCATGACTGCCAGCAGCCGGACCCATCTGCGGTGGAGGGAATCGAGCAGCTGCAGCGAGGTTTCGATCGGCTCCAGCTCGGTATCGGGAAGCTCGGCCCAGCGGTCTTCGTGATAGGGCCGGATCGTCGGGTTGTCCTCCGTCAGAGCCAGCTTGAAGCGAATATAGCTGTTCATATGGCTGTCCGCCACGTGATGAACGACCTGACGGATCGTCCAGCCGCCTTCACGGTACGGGATTCGCAGCTGCTCCTCCGTCAAGCCTTGCACGGCTTGCCTCATAAGCGAGGGCAGCTCCGTAATATCGCGTATCCAAGCCTCCCGCTGTTCCAACGATATGTCTCCGATGTGCTCGAACGTTCCAATCGGATATTTGAGGTCCATGTCCGCATCTCCTTCAGCTTTTGATTTTCGTTCCGTCGCGATGTCCTCATTGTATCCCAGCGCGTTCGCGACGCCAATGAAGGAAGCGGAAGAAAGTTTGCAGAAAGTGGCTGATTGAGGTCCATCTTCGCTTCGCGAAGCTCCGCTACTACAGCCTTCCGAACGCCTGAAGCGTCCGAAGCCGATCCACGGTCAAGGAGCCGCGCCATTCCAGCTCTCCCATCGGGCTTACCGCGGGGAAGGTGATAGCCCATCCCCCGTCTTCCCGCTGCTGTTCAAGCATCGCGTCCAAGTGGAGCTCGACATCCGATTCGGCAACGAACTTGGATGCGTAGCTGCGCGGACTCGCGATCCAATCCAGCACTTTGTGCACGTAGCCTTGCGCTTCGGGATTCCTTTCGATAACGCCGGGCTTGGCCAGCCACTTGTCCAAGCGGCGTCGAGCTGCCTCCGAGCGTTCCATCACCGGGGCATGCTCAAGAAATGTGATCCATTGAACACCGTCATGGTAGCCTTCCGGCTCGCCCTCCCCGATCGCTCGCCAGATGAAGTCCAGATTGCGCCCGAACCACTCTTCCCGCTCCAAGCCTGTGATCGTATTCTGCTTCAACAAGTAGCCCATGATCTGACCTGTTGGATTGATGTTCGCAATCGTGTCGTCTTCCGTCTTCCACCAAGGCGCATGCGGGTACTCCATCAAGCTCTTGAAGGCGAGGGGCACACCCCCATTCGGGAGCGATATACCGCGCACATACCGGATAACCCCTTTCAATAGCGACTCGTCGAACGCTTCCAGCTCGTCCATGACATGGAGCGCATACTCCGTAGGGACGGGCTGACTATGAGGACACCGAATGTCGGGCTCCAGCGCATGGCCGAAGCCCCCATCCTCGTTCTGATAAGCCTTCAGCGCCTCAAGCACGTCCTGCTTCGAGCCGCCCTCGAAGAAGTAAGCAAACCGCTTGTGGTCAAGCAGCCGCGCATTCTGGTATACAAACGTCCTGGCCTTCTCGAAAACTGTTGATTGCATCATCGTAAGTCCTCCTTAATCGGGATCATGAATGACGGACGGATTCGGCATACTTATCCCTAAGCTCACGTCCCATGTCATGAAGCGTTCGGCGAAGCATGACCGGCTCAAGAACGGTCGCGTCCGGGCCCATGGAATAGAAGAATCGGGCTGCCCAGCCCCATTCGCTCGCCGGACAGTCGAATTCCAGCTCCCATACTTCGTCGTCGATCTGTCTGACTTGATGTCCGACATGCGTATCCTGTTCGGCGAGCAGCGCTCCTCTGTAGGTCAGTCTGGCCGCGATTCGTATAGGCGGCGCTTGAAGGACCGGCGTATCGGCTGCCTTCGCGAAGCCCTTCTCCTCCGGAGGCGCCGACTCCTCCAATTGAACGAACCGGTCCACGCGGAACGTCCTGTGTTCTCCATGCTCCATCGAGTAAGCTTCGCAATACCAGAAGCCGTGCGCGCTGTAAACCTTTGTTGGCCGAATTCTAAGCCGGCTTTGGCGGCGCTCCGAACGATATTCCGCAACGACCCAAGCGGATGCGGCGGCATACTCTAGCAGAGACTCGAGATGCGGCGCGCGCTGCGGACGTTCCGGTATCTCGATCGCAAGATGCCCGAGCACGGGCTCTACTTGCTCCAGCACCGCGGCTGGGAGCGTTGCCCTGATCTTGTCCATAGCCGTATAGCGGGCTTGACGGAACGGCGAATCCTTCAGCTTCGTAACCGTCTCCAGCGCGAAGAGAATCGTGAGCGCCTCCTTCTCATCGAAGTGAAGAGGCGGCAGCTTATAACCGTCCATTAACCGGAAGCCGCCGTTCGGACCCGAGACCGCGTAGAGGGGAATTCCGATTTCGGACAGCGCCTGCATATCCCGCAGAATGGTCCGCTTCGATACCTCCAGCTTATCGGCCAACGCCTGAGCCGTCTCGGACCTCTGCTGCAGCGCCACCAGGATGGCCATTAACCGATCCGACCGCTTCATGAACCGAATCCCTCCTCATGCACGATTAGCTTACCATAGCTTCGGTGACAGCTTGCGTGTCATCAATCCAAGCGGCAGCTACGAAATGTTTAAAATGATTTTGCCGATATTGCGGTTCTGCTCCATATGCTCATGCGCTTCCTGGGCGCGGCTCCAATCCCATTCCGAGTCGATGACGGGCTTCATCCGCCCATCCCGGAATAACGGCAGCACATCGGAAGCGAAGGCTGCGGTCAGCTCCGCTTTGCGCTCTGCGCTGAGCGTGCGAAGCGACGAGCCGATCACCTGCAGCCTTCTCGACAGCAGCACGCCCAAGTCGATATCCTTCGCTTTGGAGCCGCCCAGCAAACCTACGAGAATGAGCTTCCCGTCCAGCGCGAGCGCCGATACATTCTGCTCCCAATAAGACGCGCCGGCGAAATCCATGACCACGTTGACCCCGCGGCCTTGCGTATATTCCCGAACGGCAGGCAGAAACGGCCCTTCATGATAGTCCAGCGCAAGATCGGCCCCTAGCCCGAGACAAGCCTCCCGTTTCGCTTGTGAACCCGCGGTGACGATCACGGTTGCCCCGCGCGCTTTCGCAAGCTGGATCGCGGCCGTCCCCACTCCGCTCGCCCCGGCGTGAATCAACACCGTTTGCCCGGATGTCAATGCTCCTAGCCGGATGAGGTTGAGGTACGCCGTGAGGAACACCTCCGGTATCGCGGCCGCTTCCGCGAAGGTGAAACCTTCCGGGACCGACATGGCCATATTCGCGGGGATCCGAACGCGCTCCGCGTAACCGCCGCCGGGCAGCAGCGCCATGACGAGGTCCCCTTTCTTCCATTCCCCCGCCCCTTCCTCGACGACGCCCGCCATCTCCAGTCCGAGTATGTCCGTTGCGCCTGGCGGAGGCGGGTACAAGCCGCGCTTCTGGAGCAAATCGGCCCGGTTGAGCGCCGTAGCCCGCACACGGACCAGAAGCTCGCCGTCCGTAAGGCTCGGCCCGTCGACTTCGTCAATATACAGCCTGCGCGTCTCTTCGTGAACTTGAATCGCCTTCATGCATGCTCCCCCTCCCATCCTACCTTTTAATAAAAGAGAGCCGCGACTCGTCGCGGCTCCTCTGGCTGGTCGCTGTCGGTTTAGTCTTCCAGCTCCACGTTATGATACACTTGCTGCACGTCCTCGAGATCTTCGAGCAGATCGATCAGCTTCTCGAACTGCGCTTGGCCGTCGGCCGGCAGCGTGACGTAGTTTTGCGCGAGCATCGTCAGCTCGGCAATATCGAACTCCGTAACGCCAGCTTGCTTGAACGCTTCCTGAACGGCATGGAATTGATCCGGCTCCGCGTAGACGATAACCGACTCCTCTTCCTCCACGATGTCGCGAACGTCGACGTCCGCTTCCAGCATGAGCTCTATCACCTCGTCCAGCGATTTGCCGGAGATGCCGATGACGGCCGTCGCATCGAACATATAAGCGACGGACCCGCTTACGCCCATGCTTCCGCCGCACTTGTTGAATGCGGCGCGTACGGCCGGCGCCGTGCGGTTGACGTTATTCGTCAGCGTGTCCACGATGACCATGGAGCCGTTCGGCCCGAAGCCCTCGTAGCGGAGCTCCTGGTAGTTCTCGTCGTTGCTGCCCTTCGCTTTGTCGAGCGCGCGGTCGATGATCGCTTTCGGCACGTTATACGTCTTGGCACGCTCCAGAACCACCTTCAGCGCGCGGTTGGATTCCGGATCGGGCTCGCCCTTCTTGGCGGCCACATAAATTTCAACGCCGAACTTGGCGTATATTCGGCTCGTATTCGCGTCTTTGGACGCTTTCTTTTCTTTGATGTTATTCCATTTACGTCCCATACTGCTCCCACTTTCGTCTATAAGGATTCGAATCTTGCATACCTCAACCATTATAACCGATTTTACTTGATTTTGGACAGGCACTCGCGGAAGGAATGTATGAAATCGAATCATGCCTTACAATGAAAATAACCCGCGCGCGCCTATAGCGCGACGGGTTATTCCGCTACCGTTAAACTCCTGCCGCGGCCTCCACGGCGCTTACCGTCTCGACCTCGATGTTGCCTCGGGTCGCTTTGGAGTAAGGACATACTTGATGCGCGGCTTCCACTAGCTTGCTCGCCGTCGCCTGATCGACGCCGGCAACCTTCACATTCAGCTTAACGCCGAGCTTATAACCGCTGTCGCTCTCGTCCTTCAACAGGGAGACATGAGCCGTCACCTCGGTTCCCTTCACGTCGCTGACCTTCTGGCGCTGAATGACAAGCTGCAAGGCGCTGTCGAAGCAGGAAGCGTAACCCGCCGCGAACAACTGCTCCGGATTCGTGCCGCTGCCCCCTTTGCCCCCGAGCGATTCCGGCATGGACAGCTTCAAATGAATCGCCCCGTCGTTGGACGCGACTTGCCCTTCTCTTCCTCCCGTCACGGTGACGGAAGCCGTATATAGTACGCTCATCCTTGTTCTCTCCTTTCAATGTTGAACAATTAAAGGATGGTTTCAAATGGATGGAAATATGCGCGTCAATTGCAACTCCTTTCCAACGTTTGACGTTAGGATAAATAGAAATCGATTAGAAAGCGAGGACAAACAATGGGAAAAAAGAAGCTTCGCCGATCCGCCCTTTCCGGCATGGCCGCCGTTACTCTGACTTCCGCTCTTATGGGAAGTGCCGGCGTACACGCGAATGATGCGCCGCCTCCGCTGTCCGAATGGGAGGAAATGCTTCGGAGCATGGTCTATGTCAGCTTTGAAGATTTGCCGGTCTCGCTCACGGCCCCTCCGCGGCTTGTTGACGGCGTTATGATGGTACAAGCCAGGAACATGCTCGAAGGCCTAGGCTACTCCCTGCAGTGGAACCAAGGCAGCCGCAGCATTACGGCCATACATAAGAACCGGCCCGGGCTTCTCTTCACCGATCAGTCCCTTCAGTGGGAGCTGGGCGGAACGACGCCGCTCCCGCTGCAATCGGCGCCGTTCATTGAGGAAGGATCGATGTGGATTCCGCTTCGCGCGGCGGCGGAAGCCGCAGGGCTACACGTCAAGTGGGACGCTCCCAGCAGAGTCGCCTTCGTAACGGATCCGCAGGCGATTCCAAGGTTCCGGGTCATGACGCAGGTTCCGCGCGCTTCCACCGCCCTTACGCCTTCCGTTCTGCTCGAGCACCTGAAGAGCGAATGGCAAGCCGATGTGGAGTTGACCTGGGTCGAACCGGAGCATTACGAGCAGAAAGCGAAGGTGATGATCGCGGCGGGAGATATGGCCGATCTGATGTTATTCCCGGATCCGTATTTCCTCGACGACGAATTGACAAGCAGCTTCTCGCTCGATCTCGAGCCGCATCTGGACAAGCTGGATCGTCTGCGGAAATACGCGGAAGATAACCGACATACGCGCCAGATCGACGGACAAATTTATACGATCCCCCGCCTGAGCGATCCGCATCATGCCGCCTTCCCTGCCGTGAGACAGGATTGGCTGGATAATCTCGGGCTGTCCGCGCCGCGGACGATGGACGAAGTTTATGCGGTTATGAAAGCGTTCACCGAGCAGGATCCAGACGGCGATGAGAAAAATAATACGAGGGGATTAACCGGAACGATGAGCGGAGCCTATTCCCTCGGATGGGTCGAGCACGCGTTCACGGGAAGCCCCGAACGCTTCAGCGTCCAGGACGGCAAGCTGATCGACCATGCGGTCACCGCTCAGCTGACCGAAGCTTTGCAATGGCTGGCCAAAGCGTATGCGGACGGTCTGCTCGACGAAGACTTCGCCGTCATGTCGGCCGGTCAGACCGAACAGCGATTGACGAATAATCAAGCAGGCCTTGCCGCCATGACGATCGACGAAGCCGCGCGCCTAACCGGCGATAAAGCAGCTTGGCTGCCGCTCGGCACGCTAAAAGCCGCCTCGACTAGCAAACCGATTGCACCTTGGCTGACGAATGGCTCAGGCGCCTATATCGTGTCAGCCATGACGAAAGACGATCCGGCGGAACTGCTGAAGTGGTTGGATTACGACATCGAGATGACGTTGGAGAACAAATGGTCCGAGCTGGAAGGCTGGCAGCGCGCAGATCAGGAAGCGGTGGACAGCCTGTTCGGCAAGCCCGATATGCTTCAGAACAACATGTCGCTGGAGCAGCTCCCTACAAAGGTACGGGACCAATACGAGGCGGCGGTCAAGGAATGGAGGACAATATCCTACGAAGACAGCCTCCTGCCCGAAGCCGGCGTCTTACGGAGTTCGTGGACATACGATGAACTGAATCAAGAGCTTATGAGAAATAAAGTGCAGTTCATTACTGGCGAGATGAGCCTGGAAGAGTGGAACGCCTATATCAACAAGCTCCAGAAGTCGGAGACGTACAAGGCGATGATCGCGGAACTCGAGAAGCTTTTGCCGTAATGAATGGACATGACGGGATGCCGGATTTGCTTGCTCCGCATCCCGTTTTTTTGTGTTCGATGCCTCACTCGGGCATCCTCGCGTTAAACGTTTTGGCGCGGTACAGATAAGAGGCAATGACATACATCAGGAAATAAACGGGATAGGAGAAGATGAACTCCCATTGCGGATAGTGAACAAAGCCGATCCAGACGAATAGCGGCTCGAAGACAAAAGCGATCAAGGCGGCATAGATCGCGCCTTTGATCCAGGCCTTCGCTTTCGGGAACCACTGAATGGTCAGCATGGTCATGACAGGTATTAACGTAATGTCCCAGGGCTTATAGTTCGGAGAAAACGGTGATACCTCGTAATTATAATGCCATAGCCCGAGCTGCACGCCGAAGCTGTCGAGCCAGATCGCGATTACCATGACGAAGAAGGCCGCATAGAGAAAGCGGTGCGTATGCTCTTTTTTCCTTACGAACAACCAGAAGATCCAAGGCAAAACCGTTAACGCCACGCCCAGCCACCACTGCCATGTCAGAAAGACGTCCTCGAGCCACATAGCTTTCTTGAGCTCATAGGTTTCATGAACCATCTTATAGATTTCTTGCGTCCTCGGATTGCTTTGAAAGAGAATGCCCATCCAGCCGCTGCCTCCCCTAGCGCAAACATACCATATATGCCGTAGGCTTCTCCCGAAATGTAAAAAACATACAAAAAACCTGATCCATGTTCATAGATCAGGATTTTGAACCACATAAGTCAAACAATCCGAGCCCAGCCAGACAGGCTCGCCTCTTCGCTCAATCTTGAATTGCAAGGCCTTCACTTGCCTGTCCAACAACGTCCAGCCTGTAAAGGCGTCGTCAAGCATCTGGATTAGAGCTTCCGTATTGAGATTGATTTCGAACATGGGATCGAGGCTTTCCCCCGTTGCCACCCGCTTCTCCTGAATATTCGAGCTCATCACGATGCAGACGATTCCTCCGGGTTTTGTTCCAGCGGCCATTTCGTTCAGCTTATGCTTCAAGATAGGAATGGAACGGAGATGCTCGAGCGTCGAGACCGCCACGATCAAATCGAAAGAATGCGGTTCGAACTTATACGATTCGATATCGGAAAGAACGGGCCGAATAGAAGAAGCCACCTCGTATTGCTGCGCATATCGCCCCAAACCATTAATCGCCGATTCCAGCAAATCCACGGCAGCAACCTGACCGCTCTTGCCTTGTTTCTGAATATATTGCGCCATAGGGATCGTGTTTCTCCCTACTCCGCAGCCTAAATCCAGCATCTGCAGACTGGAGCGCCGATCAAGCCGAGGCAGCAAATTCATAACCGTGGCCACGGGCTTCTGCAGCCAAGAGCCCGGCGCGAACAATTCGTTCCGCGCGTAGCACTCATCATGATAAGCCCTCTCTTCGGCCCGAATTCTCTCGAGCCTGCTTACGTCCGTCATGCCGATCTCCCCTCTATACATGATACCGCTCCGAAACCTTACAGCCAGCGAATATGCTTCAACTGCGTTCGGATGCGATCTACTCTCTTCCGGAAGGCGCCGCGGTGATCCGGCGTAAGCTTCAGGCCGGCGAGCTCCCCGATCTTTTCGACAACCTGATCGATGGACAGATGATCCGACTCGATATGCTGCGCGAATTTTTCCGTTGACAGCGCAGCCATACAGCGATCAATTTGCCGGGCAGCCCAGGAATTCGGCCCCTCCCTCCGCTTTCGCAGCCTTTCCAGAATGATCGGCTTCGAGGCAAGCAAGGCAAAATGTTTGACTTCTACGCCGGATTGGCGCAATTCTCCAATTATTTCATCAAAATACGCCGGATGAACAAGCGTCATCGGTACGATAATCGGCCCGTCATGTTTGGCATGGAGCATTCGGAGAATGGAGAGATTGCATTCGCGCCACGCCGATAAATCTTGGAAATCGCCTTCACGCAAGGATTTCGGTGTATTATTCCTCAAGAAATACCCGACGTTCTCCGGGTCATACAAGAAGGAGCCCGGAAGCCGGCGATGCAGCTCATGTGACGATTGCGTCTTGCCTGCCCCGAAAGCGCCATTAATCCAAATGATCATCTGTTACCTCGCTAATTATGAGTTCTGGATAAAATAAACCATAAGCTCCTCGTCATAGGAAATCCCGTTATGCTTCAAAGCATTCCGCTCCCGTCCATAAACCTCGAAGCCCATCGATAAATAAAGGTTACGCGCTTGTTCGTTGCCCGTTACGACCGCCAGCGTCACTTGCTCAAGGCCTGCCATTTCTTTAGCCCGGCTCATGATCTCTTGCAGCAAACGATGCCCTATTTTCTGCTTGCGGCAGCCCGGCGAGACGTACATTCCCCAAATCATGGCTTTGTGGGACATTTTGACCGCGGTCTCCCTCTTTAGTCCCGCCATTCCGACCAGGCTGCCATCGTCGTCATACGCTCCCAGCACGAACTGGTTCTCATTGGCAGCTAATCTGCCTCTTATGGCATCGTTGGTCAATCGGGAGGCTTCCTCGTAGGTTCTGCCGAAAGCTTCCGGATTTGTCTGCAGCGCCTCTAGCCTCAGACGCCAGAACGGCTCGGCTTCCTCCATCGTTATCGTGCGGATAATCGTCATGGCAATCTCCTATCTGGATTAGGATTGTTCGACGTCGGCGACCATGGTAATCGACGTGCCTACGACGCCAACTTCGGCAAAGCCAAACTTCTCGTATAATTTGACGGCAGCCGTATTCCCCGGGTCTACGCTAAGCGAAACTTTGCGGAAGCCCCGCTCCTTAAGTCCGTTCATGAGCTGCCGGATCAGCGCGTTGCCAAGCCCCTTGCCCCGATAACTTGGCAGAATGGCCATCCCAAGCTCCGGCACGTCGTCGGCAACGTAACCAAATCCTTTGTTCGACGAATCGAACAGCCTTGCCGTAATGGAACCCATCGGATTGCCTGCCTCGTCGATCGCGAGATAACCAATATCCCCCGTTCTGCCCCATCCCTCGACGTATTTGGCCAAATAGGGATCGTTCAGGATGTCTCTTGTGAAAGGCTCCTGTCCCTCCGGCGCGTATAAGGATTCGAAGAGCATATCCCACAGAAAGGAGATATCCTCTTTAGTAGCTTCTCTAATTTGATAGTTCACTTCATCCACTCCTATTTATTCCGAGTAGCATATCGTTTGTCCGCCATCGGCTCTGCAAGCAAAGGCTCATACATCATTAACGCGTGATTTTCGGCAATAAACTCGTCCGCAATGATTTCATTCCCGGCATTCCGTACGATCCGATAGATTTGGTTATGCCTTACATATCCGCCCCAATACTGCAGCTCGAAGCGATGCTCCTTCTCATAAACCTCGTAACGATAAAGATGGGGTTGATTCGATCTCCATTGTCCTACCAGATGCTCGTCTGTCAAATGTAGCAAGAGCTGATAGGGACGATCCGTCGGATTATAGATTTGCAAATCCAGGTAATTGTACGCGCAGGTTGCCCCGCTGCCGAAGGGCTGCGTTCGGTTCGCATCCGGAAACACGTCGTAGCTGTGGCGGTGACGTTCGACGACTTGAAGCGGCGTATGCAGCGTAATCCAATAGATGAGATTAGATAGCTGACAGAGTCCCCCGCCGATTCCTTTCTTGAAGCTGCCGTAGAATAACACCATTCCTTCGACATAGCCTTTCCGTTTCGTCGGTTTCCCGATCGTTCTCCAATAGGAGAATGTCTCGCCTGGTTGAATGACGAGTCCATTCAGGCGTTCTATGGCTAGCCTAAGGTTGTGGACCTTATCGTGCTGCAGGCTCATGTCCACGTCTTTCAACACTCTGAATAACGGAGTTTGGTGTTCGCTTACAAGCACGCTGAGACGCTCCGTCTGCTTCCGCTTGGCTATGGCCGTTCCGCCGAACCACCATTGCCAATATCTCTGCGCGCGGAACACGCGAGTCCCCGCCCAGATCCTAAGCTTTGAACGTTTAATCGGCTTCAATCCGTCCACCTCCCGTCGGGATCATCGCCACAGCGAGTATCCGCATCTTATCCTTCTTCAGCGCTCCTGCCTGGCTCTCAACTCATTTAATATGGCGTCCATCTTCTCCAGCATGAGTTGTTGATTTTGAGTCTGCTTTTTCTGTCTAATTTCTATGGAAATCAGCTCTATCGTAATAACCACCAGCAGAATGATAATATAGAACATATTTGTCCTCCTTACTGCGCCGCTTTATAACGGATCACTCGAGCGTTCTCCTATTATCGAATGGATATGCGCGCGGTGATGCCGATGATGCCACACAAACCGCTGCAGCGCCATATCCAGCGTAACTTGACCCAGCGCTTCCGTCACGAGCGTTCGTGTGAACTCTTCAGGCATCATCCCCGTCAGAAGCACATGAAAACGATAGTGGAGAGCTTCTAGGAGGACCAAAGAATGCTCGATCGGAAGCGTCTGATAGTCATGAAGAGCTCCCCACAGATCTTCCCGATAGCTGCTTGCAGACGGGTTATGTTCCGTTAACGCTCTCTTGAATCGCAAATAGGCGTTCATATCATTGTCGGCTAGATGATGTACGATTTGAGTCGGCGTCCATCCTTCCGGACGGTAAGGACTGCTTAGCCGGGTACTGTCTAAATGGTTCAAAACGGAACGCAGCGCTCCGACTAATTCCGGAATCATCCGAATATACTCTTGACGCTCCTGAATCGTAAGGTACGGCGAACCTTCGAATCTTCCTATCGGATATCGAACCTCATCCAACATATTCGCCTCCTCCATTAGTCACGCTGTTATCGTTACTCGCGGCTCACGCGGTCATTTTTGGTGTTCGGCTGGGATATGACGAGAAATTCCAAGTCCTGCTCCGACCGATTGAATACTTGGTGAAGCAACAGGGGCTTCACTTCGATCCCTTCATGCATCGCTGTTCTCCTTCTCTATGCGTTGCCCAAAAATTGTTTGATTGTCTGGAAGAGCAAAGCCTTCTCCGTGCTGCGGATGCTATGGGCAGATTCATAAAAGCAATGCTCGTCCAGGCCCGGGTTCATCTCCCGGTAGACGTCCATGTCTTGCTCGCTTATAAGGCTGCCCTCGAGCATGCCTCTTAAGATGAGGAGCCGGCGAGGGAAAGAAAAACGCAAATCCGCTTGCCTCGACTCCCTTTGGATTCCTCTAACCGCCTCGGGGCGGATATTCCCGGTTCTGCCGTATGGAATTAGGTAGTCGTTAATGTATTCCTCCGCCCACTCCGGCGGCATCATCTTGTGCTGCGCGGGATAGTCTTGAACCATAATCGATTCGACAGAGGCCATATTCGCTCGCGCGAACCCAAGCGCGTACGACACTCCTCGCGAGTATGCGAAAAGATGGAATCGATGAAGCGCTGCGTCCTTTACGACGCTCTCAATATCCGATACATGTTCTTTCAAATCATAGCCTGCAGCCGGAGTGTCGCTTAAGCCCCGTCCGCGAAACGACAGTACTGCGCATCGTCGAGGCCACAAGTAAGCTATTAGCTCCTCATATTCCTCGGCGGTTTCAGATAGTCCGGGACAGAGCAGGACGGGCGTCAGAGGCGACGCAGAAACCGTTTCCAGATAGTGAATGCGCAAGTCGCCGTTCAAAGCAAACCGGGATTCAATGACCATATGCCCTGCTCCTTCCGTGTCCGTCTTCATGAAAAGCTAGAAACGTCGTGGACCAATTTTTTCGTTTGAAATGCAGAATACCTTCCTGTCCGACCCGCAGCTCCTCGTATCTGACATCCGATTTGATCGGAAACTCGACCGCTTCGCCTCGGACTTCGAATGTAACAAAATAGAGGGTCACCTTAGGAATGCGGCGATCCGGCTCGATTGTCTCTTCCCGCTTGCGTATGACTTTGGCGCGCGCGATTTCGATCGCTAGTTTTTCTTCCCGGCGCCTGATCTGCCGATCTCGATAGATCATCAGACCAAATAATGACGAAATGATAATGATCATACATAGCGCTGCGATGCGTTCAATTGTCATGTCGATCACGTCCTACTTCCAGATCCGCTCCACGCTGGTTAATCGGCGATTATCGAAGACCATTCGGTAGATATCCGGCTTGGAGGTGCTCTGCCAGAAGTCGTACCCGAAGCGGCTGTCGTAATAGTTCATTATAATGGTCATGATATTGCCATGTGTCCCTATAGCGATGCTTCGGCCCGCATATTGTTCAAGCAACCGCTCGAAGAGGGGAATGGCCCGCTGCTGGGCGGCCCGAGTCGACTCCCCGCCTGGCAAAGCGTATTCCTCATCCTCGAAGGAGCGTTTGATCGCGGCCACGATGTCCTCCCACGGAGCCTGCACTTCCAAACCTAAAATGGATCTTTCGACCAGCTCGTCATATTCCATGATCGGCAGCTCTCTGCGCTCGGCCAGCTCTTGCACCGTTTCCCTTGCCCGGGCATATGAGCTGGAGCAGACAGCATGGATCTCAACGCCTTCCAGCAAATCCGCTGCTTTCTTCGCTTCCTGCGCGCCTTCGCGCGAGAGTCCTCTCGTTTTTTCTTCGCCTAACGCGTAAGGCGATTCGGCATGTCTGACCATATATATAGTCGTATGCACGTCGGCCTCTCCTCTCCTTAGCCTTGCAGGTAACCGGCCTGGACCAAAGCTTCCCGGTACAGCCCTTCATTTTCGCGGACCCAAGGCACCTGTATCGCTTGCTCCGGTCGGAACATGCCCCTTCCCCGAACCTCTTTATTCACCTGAACCTCGTCTACTTTCGTTACCTTCCCCCAATAGAAGACCATGTAGCTATTCGGGAAAGGATAGGAATAACCACTCGGCCGTTCGCCGAATAATTCGATCTTCATGTAGCCGAGCTGCTCCAGTGCGCCGACATGGGCACCCGTTTCTTCGTAGAGCTCCCGCCTAGCCGCATCCTCTACGGATTCGCCAGGCTCGACGTGCCCGCCGGGAATATCCCATCCCCGATCATGGAGCTCGGTAAGCACGATCGCGTCCTCTTGGAAGGCCAGCACGAACGCGCATGAAACGGCTTCACGTTCCGGCACCTGGTCCGTAATGATGGTTGTCATTCGGTTCGGCTTTGGCAGCCATTCTATTTCTTCTTGAATATGTATAGTGCGCATCTTCGATCTGCCCCTCTATTTGCGTATTCTATTATTGTATCATCAACTTACATATAGTGGAAGGTAGAGTAGGCAGATGAACGAATGAATAGACAAAAAAAACCGCCCTTCCGGCCGATGCGGCCTTCAGAGCGTGTCTCTTATTTATATTCATCTCATATTCACCTATTCAACCCTCGATATCCATTGCTCGAATCTCTCGCAAAGATCCAACACGTCAGCCTTCCTTGCCAGCTGCTGTATCCAATTCTCAGGAATCGAATCCTCTCCGTACATAAGCCCGGCTAAGCCGCCGGCAACCGCGCCAGTCGTGTCGGTGTCCTCTCCGAGATTGACGGCTTTCAGTACAGCGGCCGAATAATCATTGGTAGTCAGCAAACACCAGAGACTGGCTTCAAGCGTATGCACCACATATCCCGTTGATTGGATCGCGGATTCCGGCAAGCTCCCGAGATCCTCCTTCAGAATGCGGTCATAATGCTTCAGACTTTCGTCTCCCGCAAATAGCTTTGGAATCGTATCCTTAATTTGAAGGAGGCCTTCCTCCAATCGAAGTCCTTGCAGCAACGATAAGGCGAGCTCCACATAAATGACGCAGCCGATGACGGAAGTGGAGTGCCGGTGCGTGATGGACGAAATCTGCTTGACCGCTTGTATTCTTGCTTCAACCGGATGGCGCTGAAGCTCGTAGGCTAACGGAAGGATCCGCATAAGCGATCCATTGCCGTTGCTGTACTCATCGGAGCCGCCGGCGAGATCCGGACGGATAAACTCATCCATCAGCCTATCAATGGCTCTCCGAGTGGCAATGCCGATATCGAACACTTTGCCATGCGGCGTCCAGAACGCGGCATCGTACCATCTCGTGAATTGATGCGCCGTATCGTACATGTCGATTCCGTTGCTTCCGATCATGCTTTCCATTTGGCAGAACACCATAGAGCTATCGTCAGACCAAGTCCCCGCGGGCTGATGATGCGAGCCATACTCTCTCATATCGGTTACCGGAGCTTGAACTAATGCCTCTCTCGCTCTGAATTCGACCGGCACGCCCAAGGCGTCGCCTACGCATAATCCCAGAATGCCTGCTCTTACCTGACTCATCGCGCACCCCCTCATTTCTATAAATCTTCGTTCCTAATTCGGAAGCGGAGTCCCGATTACTCTTTCCCATACAACCGCTCGAACTCCGATCTCGTTATCCCATAATGAATTTCATCAAAATATTCGCCGTTCGAATAGATCATGCTGCGCAGCTGGCCTTCTCGAACAAAGCCCATCTTCTCATGCAAAGCGATAGAAGACTGGTTGAAAGAATAGACATGGGGCGTTACCTTCTGGTAGTTTAGTTCAAAAAAGTAATAGCGCAGCACCATCCGTATCATTTCTCGGGCGTTGCCTTGACCGCGGAAGGCTGGCAGAAGCGTTATACCGTATTTGAACGTCCCATTCCTTCGATCGCAGGAGAACGTGTTAATCGTGCCGATCGCCTCGCCTGCCGCATTCTCCGCAACCCATCGGAATTGATCGCCGATTCTCGACTTCTGCTCGGATTCGAGCCACTGGGACTGCCTCTCGTCGGACTGGGGCGGATAGATCTGATCGACGTTGCGCGATACCTCGTCATCGAATTGCTGAAACAGCTTCGCATCCGTGGATTTCAAAGCCCTTAACGTGATGATGTCGGACTTCCAATAGTTTAGCGGCATCTTGATCCCTCTTTTTGAGATGTGTTGGAACAACCTGATTAAGGCGATTTGTAATGCTTCGGTCTCCGAACCATGAACCGTTCCGAATCTTTGACGAAACCATGCTGTTCATATAATCGATGCGCGTCGGCCGTTCCCAAAAATCCGGAGAGATGGATCAGCTCATCGGACTGAATGATGCTATCCACGAATCTTTTTCCCACTCCCCTGCCTCTATACGCCTCGTCGATCCAAACATCGCATAACCAATACATTGTCGCTTGATCCGTCACGGCTCGGGCAAACCCGATTTGATTCCCGCCGCCATACACACCGAAGCAAATGGAGGCTTCTGATTCAATGGAGCGCTTAATCGTCTCCGCGGGACGATGACTCGCCCAATAAGATTGACCTAACCATGAATAAATCCGCTCCAGCTGCAGCAGCGACTTATCCGAACTGATCACATATCCATCAAATTCTACACGCATCGTCTCTAGTTCCTCCTCTTGGCCGATCGCGTCGATACTTCCATGGCGTATAGTTCGTCTTCCAGCTGTTCCGCCTTTTTGCTCATGAAAGCCCTCACATCGCTAAGGGCTTGATTATATAGGAACGGACCGAATTCGCTCAGCATAAAATCTACCAGAAGCTCAGCCTCCAGATTTCCGAGAGATTCCGATCTCTCGCGTTCATAGTAGCTGATCAGACTCGCAATCATCTCTTCTTTCCGCTCTCTTGGGAGCTTCATCGCTAGCATGCCGCGCACCTCCTCCTATTATCTTTTACGCTTAATGACAAAAGCATTATCGGCTTTCTCAAATCCCAGCTTCGGATAATAGTCGAGCGCACCTGGCGCGGAGAGCAGTACAAGCGAACATTGTTCGCCGATTTGATTCTGGATCCGGCTCACAAGCTCATTGCCGATCCCGTGCTTCTGATAGCTTCCGTCAACCGCCAGATCGGACAGATAGCAGCAGTAGGAATAATCCGTCAAAGCTCTCGCAAGGCCGACCAACTTCTCTCCGTCCCACGCGGAGACGATAAGCGTGGCGGAATCGATCATTTTCTGAATGCGCGCAAGATCGTCGGAAGGCCTCTTAATCCCAGAGCTTTGGAACACTCGAGCCACGTCGTTTGCCATCGGCTTTCTCACATCGGAATACGTAATCCTAATCATGGCTTCCATCCTCTCACAAAATTTGATTGCCATGCACGACGCCGAACATCCCCGTCATTCCATCGTGGCGCTGGAACCCGTAACGCTGGTAAAAGGGCTCCTTCCCTTGCGCCGCGAACAATCCGACAAATGCCTTCTCCGGCGCATGTTCTTTCAGATGGCTCGTGATTGCTTCCATGATCATCTGGCCTATGCCTTTATTTTGATGATCTGGCGACACGGCTATATCTTGAATATAGAAGTAGATATGTCCATCGCCGACAACGCGGCCCATCCCTACTACGCGATCGCCATGCTGAGCGACGACTCCGAACAATGATTTGGGCAATGAATGTTCAGCCGCTTCAAAATTCATGTAATCCTTCCAGCCTACTTCCGTGCAAAGCTGTACGTATTCTTCAATCGTCGGTACTCGATTAGTTAATTGATATTCGTTGTTCATATGGTCTCCTTAGCGTTTGTCCAAGCCCAATAAAACTCGACCAGGGACTGGTATCTTCTTTCACGATCAGCGCTCGCAGCGCGAAGCGCAACTTCATAAAGACCCTTACTCGCCTCCCACTTCTCGATCGAACGATCCAACTCTCCGCCTAGAAGCGAGAAGGCCATCGCCCCCATATTAAATACGTTCGTAATTTCGTCGATCTCTGCCCCCAGTTGAAACTCTTCGGGCGACATAAATCTTTTTGAACCCCAGAGCCTGCCCATTGTATTGATAAATGGTTTCTTCTGATAGACATCAATATCGCAAATTTTAGTAGAATGGGTCGCAAAATCATAAAGAATGCTTCCGTCATAAAAATCAACGGCAACGAAGCCTTGATCCGCCACATGAAGATGAAAAACAAAAAGCTGCTCCAGCGATGTCAAACGAGCATCGAGCGGAAGCTGCTTATAGCGATAATAAGGCGACGCGGGGTCCTCGTATTTGGCCGGGGGCGGAAACGTCCAATGCGGATGAAGATTCTCGCCATCGAACCATTCGAATACCGCAGCGAAGCCTTCTCCCGCATGGAAATGATCAACAAGCTTAACAAGGGAGGGATGCGCTAAACGTTGGTACAGAGGAATGGCAGCCTGCAGCCGTTCTATAGCCTCTTGCGGTTCGCCATTATAATGAATCGTTTTTGCACCGGCATATTTCACAAATTTCTTCCCAGCCGGCGTCTCGATACCGAACGAAATATTGCCGGAATCCTGTTGGTCGAACACCGCGAACACTTCCCCCAGCTCCGTTACCCATTCCAAGCTGTGGGGCTCCTTTAATTGGAATGTGATTTCGTTGAGCTTGATCATCTCCATAGTTATTCTCCATTGTAAGATTCGTATACGACATTACCTTCAAGATCAATCGCCCGTATATGAACGGGAAGCTTTATTCGAGACTCATCTGCCAAAAACCATGCACGTTTGTCTTCATATTCAATTATTTGGGCGGATTTCACACCTGAATTTATAATGACGATTTGAGCAATTGCAGGATCGAGAACTGCCCCGTAATAGAAGGCTTCTTCTCCATTGGCTCGTTCCGATACGTGCCACGAAATGCCATCATCGGATTGCAAAGCTGCATTTCCGCCGGAATGAAGAAGCTCAAGGCCAAACTGTTTATCTTTAAAATACGCATATCGAATGGAATGACTATCGACCTCATACAAAGTAAACACTTGATCCTCTTTGATCTGCGTAACGATGATTTCATTAGAGCCGCTATGTATATCATTTAGTTCCCGCATGATTTCGTTCTGCATCGTGGAGCGTGACGAATAATATACAATCGAGCATGCAAGTACAACGAATAGAATAACAGAAAACCAGAGACCTTTTCCAATTCTAAAACGTTTCATCATAACAGCTGCCGAAGCTCTCTAATATCATGAATATGCGCAATCGGACGGACCCCCATTTGGGCCATTTTTTCTGTATCCGCATTGTAGGCGACGAATGGGATGC
This sequence comes from Paenibacillus soyae, assembly GCF_024623455.1. GTDB lineage: Bacteria > Bacillota > Bacilli > Paenibacillales > Paenibacillaceae > Pristimantibacillus > Pristimantibacillus soyae. The sequence continues at coordinate 64,602 of NZ_JANIPJ010000002.1, forward strand.
CCGCTGCTTCTGAGGCCGCACCGTCAATCCATGCATCGCCAACGGACAGCCATTCCCTGGCAGGGACATGCTCATAGCTATCTAACACGGCGTGGAACCCGTCAGGGGAAGGCTTCATCCCATTCATATATTCCCGACCAATAACGATATTGAAGTAGTCGAATATATGGTGACCTCGTAATGCGGCAACTGCGGCAGCAATCGAGTTGTTGGTGACAATAGCCAAATAGTACTGACCCTGTAATTCGGACAGCAGCTCTGTCACACCCGCTTCTAACTCCGCGAATTCCATTCCCGCCGTTTCGAATCGCTTCGGTATCTCCCACATTTCATCGATCAATTGCTGGTTCATGAGCTTCGTCTCGATCGCCGTTTTGATGATGGTTGCTGTTGTATGCACCGCAAGAGGCAAGTGATTAGGCAATATTCCGCGCTTGACGAGGAGGCGGTACGTTTCCTCCTTCATCCCTTGAAAGTCGATACTTGATTTCAAGATCGTATTGTCCATATCGAAGATGATCCCTTTAACCCGGTTGCTCCTGTGTTGCACCTGCATATGGCATCATCCTTTCCTTCCAATATACAGCAGATGCGAAGACGTGCCCAGTATATAAGGATTCTCCGACTCCTTCAAGACGAGCTGCATCATTTGGCGGAATTCTTCATCCCCTCTTCGCTTCCAATAGTCCCATTGCTCTTGAATCATAGCGCCTGCGATGCTTCCGGAGCCAATCAGCTTCTCTGTCTTGAAACCATGCTTCTCCATGAAAGGAATAATCTCGTCGATATGAAAATAATAAGCCCCCGTGAACCGACCCGGATCACTGTGGTTGAAGATTCCGGTTTCCATGAATCCGCAAATACCGTCTATCGTATGGTTTGGCTTCCAATGCTCGGGATACATAAGCGATGTAGTCAGAAACCGAGTCCGGGACATCATGGCGACGAACACAACCCCTCCCGGCTTCGTCACGCGATACAGCTCTTCCACAGCTTTCGCTCGATCTGCCTCCTGCTGCAAATGATACAGCGGTCCTAACATGAGAGCGGCATCGAACGTTTTGTCCGCGAATGAACCAAGATCCCGCGCGTCAGCCGTATAGAAGCCGTCGAACCGATCGGTCAATCCATGCTCTTGCGCTTTTTGCTCCGCAATTTCTACCATCCTTGGAGTCAAATCGGTTAACGTTATTCGATACCCTCTTCTCGCAAGCTCTAACGCATATTTCCCAGGACCGGCGCCATTATCCAGAACGCTGCCCTCGGACGGAAGATTGCGTACAATATGGTGGAGATTCACCTGAAATTCGAGCGGCTCCCGATCGAGACGCCCCCACTCGTCGAATGTATGATAATAAGAAATGATTGGATTCATGGACTTCCCGCCCCTTCTTTACCGCTTCCGTCGATGCCAAATCGTCGAAATGGCGAACCTGCCAAAGTAATACACAGCTGCAAGGAGCAAGAACGCCGCCGCAACTGTTATCCATGACAAGAAGTCGAACCGCGGAATCGTTCCGAATGACACCTGATGCTGCAGGTTATCTACTGATTCATATTGATTAATGATGTCGGGCACATAATTATACGTGAGCACATATCCCTGATAGACATTCCAGCCCACCCAGCCTAACACAACCAATAGAGCAACCGCTAATGACTCCCAAATCCATCTTTTGTTAAGCTTCATCCCTTTGAATCTCCTATATTTGATGTGATAAGAGAAGAACCCACCTTTGGCAAGGAACCTAAGGTGAGTTCTTCTTCATTTGTCTTCCTATATTGTACCATCATCTTCCAAACAAAGGGAACACTAATTTGAGTGAATGGGGAGCGACTCCTCCTAATCTCCAATTCCAACCTCGAACGTCCTGCCTAATGGCGTTAGGATCCCATCCATGCTAACCGCGTTTTTATTTTTCCGGTATTGAACAAGCTCGTCATCCGATTTATTATTCGCCCACTTCAACAGAAGATCTCTTTCTCCCTCGAATGAATACAGAGGCACGCTGAAGCCGCAGGACGTTTTAACGATATCAACGTCCGAGACAATAATTTGCCGGTAGCCTGGCAATAACTCGAATAGAGGCGCCAATTGTTCCCACTCCTCTGTTCCCGGAAGCACAACTTGAGCCGTGCCGTATAACCTCAAGATGAGAGGTTTTCCTTGGAAAGCCACAAACATAAAGGTTATCCGATTCGTCTCCGTCAAATGCGCGCTAGTCTCGTTCCCGCTTCCCGTTAGATCGAGATACGCAACCCGATTGGGAGAGAGAATTCGGAAGACGTCGTGCCCCTTGGGCGAAATATTCACATGACCTTCTGCCCCAGCCGTCCCGACAAAAAACATCTTCTGCTCTTGAATAAAAGCCTCATGCTCGGGCCTCATCGCTTCATAACTTGTTCCCATATCTCTCACCTCGCTTGTTTATTCTTCCTCCGCTACCTCCAAATTTCCATTCTCATGATAGCTGTTATATTCGATCGTTTTTGCGGTTCGAAGCGCCGTCTCTTTGCCGAATAGCGTCTCAACCAGAAATAGCGACATATGGATTCCTGACGAGACGCCGCCCGAAGTCATAATCCGCCCGTCTTTTACCGCAACTTTATCCTTGATGACTTCTATTCCCCTCTTCTTGTTACTCAAATACGAAAAAACAAGATGATGCGTCGTTGCTTTTTTGCCATCCAATAGTCCCGCTTCCGCCAAAATAAGAGCGCCTGAGCATACGGAGCAAATCACTTCGGCCTGCTTGGAGCTCGAGAGGATGTACTCCATCGCGGCTCTGCTCTTGATCAGCTTCTGAACCGCTCGAAGAGGCCCCCCAGGCACAATCAAGATATCAAAAGCCGGTGCCGTGCTTACACTATAATCGGCTTGAACAAGCGTTCCCGCATGGGATTTGATCATTCCGCCATCCTCGGAAATCGTTTTGACTTGGAACGGTGTCCTCTTAGGCAGTACTCTTCGGTACAACAATACCGTTTGCTGCAATCTCGAGTAGGCCGTTAAAGCCAACACTTCCGCCGGACCCGCATAATCTAAAATATCCATACCATCGTAAATCCATATTCCAACCTTATACGATTTTCTCATTGATTCCCCTAGAGTCATTGACCAAAAATCTTGGATTCTCCATGATCTCTTTGACAACCTCTTCAACGACTAGATTCGTTGTATAGATCCTATGATTAGCTGGAGGATTGGAGTGTTTAATCTCCTCCAGTCCGGCAAGACAGCGGTGTCCCATTTGAAACTCGGGTTTCCGTTCCGCATCCCTGCGCAGTAACTCGTGTTCGTCCACCATGAGCACAACGAATTTGACCAGGACTGACGAATCCTTGATTTCGTTCCTAATCCGTGCAGCATTCTGAGGAAATCCGACGTAGTCAATGACCACGTCATGATCATGCTCCAAGTAGTTTTGAGTAAGCGCCAAAATATTTTTCCAAATAAGATCCGTATGATATTGGCTTAGCCAAGGCATTTCGTAGCCGCCTACTACCATTCGATCGACGAGATCCCCCTCGATATACGCGCTTCGGCTTAAGCTTCGAGCGATGATCTTGGAGGTCGTGGATTTCCCCGCTCCGGCCGGCCCGGAAATGATATATACCGTTCTGCTCATTCTGATCATCTCCAGATTCTACTAAACTGGATTCCTTATCCAACGCGATCATACCAAATGTCCGTTTACGCGTCTAGGGTCCCGTGCCTACGCTATTTACCGTCCATATGAAGCCATTCTTGTTCAAATAGAATACATTTATCTCATCTTTTGTTTGATGACTAAAATATCCGTCCACATTATAAAGATGTCCGTATTCCTGGTCGATTCTTTTCATGTCATGGATGTCTATTTGTATGCTCTGAATCGGCCTCAAATGAAAAAAAACGTAACGACGAATTGCAAGCTCCGGCGACAGAAACGAGATCATCCATGCCGCGACTAGCGCAGCGCCGATAATCGCAGCCATCAAGCGTTTATTCATTTTTGACTTTCACTACCCGATATTCACCATCTTCATAAATCAATCCATTCAACTGCATGCCATACGCGCATCCGCCGTCGATACCGATCTTGTTTTCGCCAAACCATATGTCCGGAGTCCCGTGAATATCGATCGTTTTCGTATGACCGAATATGACATGACGATCGTGCTTGAGGCTGGATTGAATAAAAGCGTTCTTGATGTACATAAAATCATGCTCGGGCTGCTCTCTCCAATCCGGATAATCGGGATTTAATCCGGCATGAACATAGATGTGCTCGCTGTCTTCGAAATACAGCGGTAACGAGTCCAAAAACGCGATATGATGACCGTACTGTGTGCGAATCCATTCGATTGCCTTGTCTAACTGCTCCTCCGTAACTTCATCCCCAGAATGGCAATAGCTTTGAATGGTTTGTGCTCCTCCATGCTCCAAAAACTTGGCTTTCACGTCAGGGCTCGCCTTCCGAATCAAATCTACGAGACGCTGATCATGATTCCCTCGCAGGGCGATTGCCCGATCCTGCTGAACGAGCTCCATCACCTTCTCCACAGCGGCTTTGCTGTTCGGACCTCGATCCACATAGTCGCCAAGCAAAATCAGTTGATCCGTTCGCGAATCGAATTCGACCGCCTCAAGCAGCTGATTCAGTTGATCGACACATCCATGGATATCGCTGACCATAATTTTTCTCACCCCTGGACGCCTCCTTGTTGTTCATGCTATCGAGCAGCATTCATATATATGTTGTACAAAGCCGAGCTTCGCGCTAAACATTCCAAATATATTTGTCTGACTTCTTCATTCGAACTTAATTTCAAATAGCTTTCATTTCTTAATATATCAATAAGCGGGAGCATTAGATGATAATAGTCCGGACTATTTTCTTTTAATAGAATGGTTTTGTAGCGGAGAAGTACCGACGGATAACCATCATCCAGTAATCGAAACTTGCACTTTTCCAGCTCCCTATGGAGAAACGTTTGAATCTCGCTTGCCAGGAACCGCCCGTTGGCCGAGGTGGATGAAGGCGCTCCAATAAAGCAATTGCTTACAGTCGAACGGTACCGATAATGGTCTTTGAACCACTCTTTCCTAACGGTAAAGCTATGCCAATTTTTGACCTCTTGGTATCGGTGCCCGAGCGCTTTAGGCTCGCTAGAATAAGATCGATTCTCTCCTAGATTTAAAATATAGTCGAAGATCCTTGCGTTCGTTTCTTTGTCCGTTACGCTCGTCAACGAACACCAGCAGCAGTAGTTTGAATCTACGTTTGCTAGAATACACACCTCTTCTATGGGGCTCACGTATATCGTGAGATAGATGTCCTTGCCACTCACATCATAATTAGGTTGGACACCATTGTCTGCGGAAATGAGATTGTAGGACTGCACCATCTTCATCCCTTTCATGCTAAGCCGTTAGTACAACCGCAAAGTATAACTCTCATCTAATGAAGCTCTGACCTGCTCTTCCGACACTTCAACCTTTTCACGAACATGCGCCGCAATTATTTTCGGCGCTGATGGCAGTTCTTCTTTTGGCAACCATTGAGCTGGCGTCCACAGTCCGGAACGTTTAAAGGCTTTTGCGCAGTGCATATAACACTCTTCGAGCTCAACGCCTATTCCGAGCAATGGCAGCTTCCCGTTGACTGCCGTTCGCTCAAGAAGGATGGGATCTCGGCTGACACATGCTTTGCCATTAATCCGGAAGGTTTCCTCCAAGCCAGGGATCATAAAGATAATGCCGATCTGAGGGTTAACCAAAATATTGTGAATGGAGTCCATCCGCTTATTTCCCGGCCGTTCCGGAATGAACAAATGCTTCTCATCTACAATGTAAACAAAGCCAGGTTCATCACCGCGAGGAGAAGCGTCGCATCGCCCTTCCTTGTCCGAGGTCGCTAATACGATGAATGGACACTTCCGAATAAAATCCATGCTGAGCGGGTCCAGAGTATGGATTACTTTACTTGCAGCAAGCTTGCCCGGAAAACCTATTTCCGGCCGGAGCTTCTCCAAATCCTCAACGGAGTTTAATTGTTCACCAAACACGGAATTCATTTGTTTCCCCCTTACAGCAGCTCTGAGTCAAACTCTAAAAACAATCGCTTCATAAATTCAAAATCACGTTGCGGAGTCTGGTGAATTTTTTCGATAAGTGCATTTATGGCTGGTGTCATAAAAATTAGATACCTTGCTTCAGCGGGATTGGGATTCCAATAGGTATGCGGGGTTCCCTTCGGGACGATTACAGCCTCACCGGAGATAGCCTCCATTATTGCGTCACCGATTTGAAAACCTAAAGTACCATGAAGAATATACCAAGCCTCATCATCGAGATTATGCCGGTGTAAAGGCGCAATAGGTACAGGCTCCTCACCATCTGGAGTCCCTTCGGCTGTCCATTCGGCCATTACAAGATTTGTACCGCGAAGACTTATCGGGAGTCCGTTTTGTAAGGATACTATATATTCCATCATCTCATTTCCTCCTGTTTAAACCATCTTCTTAGCTGATTAATATGAGCCTGATGGTATCGGCTATGGTCAGCCATATGCCATAAACCCCAACGGATCGTAGCTTGCTTTTCATTTTCATGGCCGAAGGTGACAACCCTATCGAGATCCGAGTCTTTTATTTGAGAACATACATTCTTAAGCCTTTCTATAACTCCTTCATACTTAGCCAGAAGAGTACCCAAAGATACCCCTTCAATCATCGGCAGCTTCTGATTCCCATCGATCACGGGGCCATATTCATCTTTTAGTGATTGAGGAAGTGGAGCCCCCGATATACGAAAAACCCAATTTAAGTCAACGTACATAATGTGCTTGATTAATTGGGCCGTACTATTGTATTGGTTCAAGGATCCCTTATAATCCAATTCCTCTTGCGACATGCCCGACGTAATGGTTTGCAGCCGCATACTATTCTCTCTTACAGCGGAATATAGCATACCTACAATAGGAGACATCTCTGCTCCGCCTCGCAAATCAAACAGCATTTCTGTTTCCCTCTCTCCCGCCATCGATTCAACTCGTATACCGCCTTGCCATGGATTGTTTCATTCCACTTCAAAAATAGAATCGACAATAATTGGCAAGTTATCTCGCACGGAGACTGCTCCGAAGACGGATCGCGCATGTACTCCTTTACTCTCGAACACTTCATACATCAATTCCGAGAAGCCGTTAAGAACCTTATGATGCTCTTCGAAGTGAGGTTCAGCATTTACGAAGCCCTGTACTTTAACTACTCTTTTTACCTTGTCCAATGACCCAAGCCCCTCTTTAAGAACGGCTAGGACTTCGATTCCCGCCTGTCTGGCGAAATGATATCCGTCTTCCGTAGCGTACTGACTACCCAGCTTTCCTTTCGGATTCCCGCTAGGACCTTTACCCGATACAAACATCAGCCCGTTCACGATTACAAAATTAGAATAGCTAGCTGCTGGATTACTTGCTTCTGGAAGCCTAATACCTAGTTCTTCTAGACGTCTTTCGATTGCATTCATTTCGGTTCCCTTCTTTCTCGGCCGATTGCCAAAATTTACAGGCTTTCAGGTAAACCTTCCCGATACATTTCTATTCCACTCGAATAAGCTTCTAATGTGTGGATAACAACAGGGTGGGGTTCGTAATAATTAACGAAGTAGTCAAGCTCCCCGTATTCCGCTCTAACCGGAAATGCTAATTTCTCCGTTTCCACAGAAAATTGAGCATTTATGCCTTCTTTGTTTCCTCTTGCATCTAGTCTTATCCATTTGTTCATGTCCCTTATATACACCGTATTTAGAGCATGAATACAATACCCATCTTCGGGTTTATCGTACAGAGTCAGTCGTTGGTAACAAATGCCCGATGGAATCTCCATTCCTCTTAAAATAGCAGCAAGCAAATGCGACTTCGCATAACATATGCCATGCTGTTCCCTTAACACTTCAGACGCTCTTCTAGTCACCGCGTTGCTTTGAATGTCATAAGAATGACTTATCTTATCTCTCACAAATTCAAAAGCAGCCTTTATTCGGTCAAGCTCATTATCCTGTTTAAAAGACGCAATCACTTTTTGGATTTGGTCATCATAGAAATCAATATAATCTGATGCCTGAAGATAAGCATCTAACGTCGATAATTGAATCAATGTTACACCTCTCATCTTCTCAAAACTCCATTGCATGAGGTACTTGATAGATCACATACTTCCTTGTCCATTGCTGCGAAGTTATAATAGATTCTTCATTGTTCTTCATAAATATAGATCCTGAACCCATCTGTTCCTTATATTCCCACCCGTTAGTGTTTAATCTTTTAATTAATTCATTTCGACCGTCAAGCTGATTCCCCTGATAAATATACCAGCTATATAAATCGTCGCTAGTTATTTTGATTATTGAATTATGATTCCGATATACTTTTTGAATAACTTCCTCTTTTGTTGAACCTTCAAACGGCAAATCAGGATAATAAGATTTACTTTCATAGATTAAGAATCCAGATATCACAAGACAAACAACTAGAATGATTGAAAGGGTAATTAAAGCTTTGCGTATATTATTCATTTAACCTCCATATTCACACTAAGTCCTCATTGAATATTAATCACGTCATTAAACTCGCTATTATTTCTTTCCCACAGTATTTGTATATTCATCCGATCTTCCTCTATAGCTTCAAACGTATCCGTATCTGCATCTTCCATGAAATAATAATCAACTTTGAATTCTGTCGTTTTTTTGTTCTGTAAATCCTCCGTTATTATTCCATACAGCTCTTCAGCTTTTATTGACTCCTCTTTATGTGTAGAGTCGAAGACATTTACGACCTCCGTTCCCAAACGGGTCCCTTGAGCAAATACGATCTTCTTCGTTTGATTGATATCTACAATAGACCCAAGATAATGAAATGTAATGGTAAACTTTCTCTTCCCATTTATGAGCTCGACCTCAGGGTTAATGTGGGCTTGCCAATACTGCCCTTTTGCTTCATATGATTTAGGTTTATCTTGCTCCATGGAACAGGCAGATAAAAAAAATAAAGATAGAATGAATAAATACATGGAATATCTCCATCTCATTTTATGTTATTCACCTCGCACCCACATTTCATTTTCTATAAATAGATAACATTCCTCCAGCAGAGCGGAATCCGGTCGAAAGGCCGCATGAGGAAACGTCTTCATTAATCGGTCGACTGCGCTTAACGTATACGGCAACGTCCACCAGCCATCTCCAGGGCTCCACTTACTTCCTTCTATAGCCTTTAATCTCGTAACGTCCTCGTGGGAGAACCGATCAAATTTCACCGTCAGTACTTTTTCATTCAGCTTAAGAACCAAAATTTCCATTTCCTACTACCTCCATTATAACGCAATGATCAAATACTGGAAGATAAAAAAAGAAAGCCCGGCAGCGCGAGTGCTTCTCGCGCGCAGAGCTTTCTTCAATTAAAATACTTTTGTCGTCCAATTCTCGCAGTTCCACGTTTCCGTTACAACATCCCGGTAAAACTCCGGTTCGTGGGAGATCAGAAGAATACTTCCTTTGTATGCTTTCAATGCCCGTTTCAGTTCATCCTTCGCGTCAACGTCCAAGTGGTTCGTCGGCTCGTCGAGCACCAGGAGATTCGTATCGCGGTTGATCAGCTTACACAAGCGAACCTTTGCCTTCTCGCCGCCGCTTAATACGGTGATCTTGCTCTCGATATGCTTCGTCGTCAGACCGCATTTCGCAAGCGCGGCGCGAACTTCGAATTGCGTGAACGAAGGGAACTCATTCCAGATCTCTTCAATACACGTATTGTAGTTCGCTTCCTTGGACTCTTGCTCGAAGTAGCCAATCTCCAGATTATCGCCTAGCTCAACCGAACCGGAAACGGCCGGAATTTCTCCCAAAATGCTGCGAAGCAGCGTCGTCTTACCGATACCGTTGGCTCCGACGAGCGCAATCTTCTGGCCGCGCTCCATTCGCAAACTAAGCGGACGAGAAAGAGGATCAGTATATCCGATGACCAAATCCTTGGCCTCGAAGATGACTCGTCCCGCCGTACGGCCTTCCCTGAAATTGAACTGCGGCTTCGGTTTCTCCTTCGCCAGTTCAATAACATCCATCTTGTCTAGCTTCTTCTGCCTGGACATTGCCATGTTGCGCGTCGCGACGCTCGCTTTGTTACGGGCCACGAAATCCTTGAGATCCGCGATCTCCTGCTGCTGCCGCTTGTAAGCCGATTCCAGCTGCTGCTTCTTCATCTCGTGTACCTGCAGGAAGTGGTCGTAGTCGCCCACGTAACGGTTGAGTTCCTGATTCTCCATATGATAGATCAGGTTGATGACGCTGTTAAGGAACGGGATATCATGGGAGATCAGGATGAAAGCATTCTCGTATTCCTGCAGATAACGCTTCAGCCATTCGATATGAACCTCGTCCAAGTAGTTCGTCGGCTCGTCAAGAAGCAGAATATCCGGCTTCTCGAGCAACAGCTTCGCCAGAAGTACCTTCGTGCGCTGGCCGCCGCTCAGATCGTGGACATCCTTCTCCAAACCGATATCCGTGAGACCAAGACCTCGAGCCGTCTCTTCGATCTTCGCGTCGATCATATAGAAATCCTGATTCGTCAGCGTATCTTGGATGGTGCCGACATCCTCCAGCAGACGCTCGAGCTCTTCCGGAGATACTTCGCCCATCTTCGCGTACATGTCATTCATCTCCTGCTCCATATCGAACAGGTATTGGAACGCGCCCTTCAGCACGTCTCTTATCGTCATGCCTTTGGTCAGCACGGCATGCTGATCCAGGTAGCCGACGCGCATGCGCTTGGACCATTCCACCTTGCCGTCGTCTGGCTGAAGCTTGCCTGTAATGATGTTCATGAAGGTCGATTTGCCTTCGCCGTTTGCGCCGATTAGACCAATATGCTCGCCCTTCAACAAGCGGAAGGACACGTCGTTGAAGATGGCGCGGTCTCCAAAGCCGTGGCTAAGACGTTCTACATTTAATATGCTCATGAATAAACACCTTTTCTGTTAGACTTCATACTCGCTATATTATAAGCGTTAGAAGGCGTTCAACTCAATAAGGAAATTACCCTCTTGCCTTGCCCTTCCCCAGATACGGATAGCTCTCTTGGTTCTGGACGCGTCCAAGGAAATGATTCATTAAAACCGGCAGCGAAATAAGAATCGGCGGATCGTCCAGGCTTGGAGGATGCAGCGTCACGTCCAGATGAGGGAGCTCCGCTCCCGACTGCACGCGGATAGCCGTCTTAAATCGAGTACGCAGCGTCGTCTGAGGAAGCAGCATATTCTTCGCATCCGTCCCCCAAGAGATGGTAGTCCCCATCAAATAATAAATCCCGGGTTTCACATCAGGCATCTCAAAATGACCTAATGTACCAATAAGCGTTCCGTAAAGCGGGAATCCTTCCGGGATGGGCTTCGGGAATAATCCGATCAGAACGACGCCCTCGAACGGATGCTCGCTGCGAACCGTCCCTCGCACCGTAACGTGATGAGGCTGGGATATTACAGGGGTTCCCCAACTCTCCAACTTCCGAAGCATCTCCAAATAACGGTCGGCTTCATTCGCCGTATTCCGGAATTGAGCCGGCGTCATGCCCACCCTCTGCGTGAATCTAGTCGTGAAGGTTCCTAGGCTCTGCTGACCGATCTCCATTCCGATATCCCGGATGCTGAGATTGGTGTTCAAGAGCAAATCCTTCGCCTTCTGAAGACGCAGCGAAGAGACATAATACAACGGAGAAATCCCCATCATCTCCTTGAACAAGCGGGTGAAGTGATACGGACTGTAAGCCGCCTGGCCCGCCAGCTTCCCCAGCGGCAACTCTTCGTCTATATTCTGTTGGATATATGCGATAATCTGCTCCATCTCGGTGCTTGTCGTCACGCCCTACACCGCCTTCCAGCGAACGGATTGCTAACCTCCATAAGTTTACCATCGCTATCCAGTGCGATCAAGTGTTCTTATTCTATAAATTTTTCGACAAGTACAAATAAAAAAAGCTCCGGCTTAACGCCGAAGCTTTCATTATAGAACTTGCTTTCTCTTAAACCCGTTCAGCTCCAAGCTCCGTCGCCTGCGGCTGCTCCGATTCCGGCATCTTATTGGAAGTGCGAAGCGGAATCTCTCTCAAAAACACCGTAAGAATGAGCGCGATGACGACAAGCGCCGTGCCGGCCAGGAATACCGTGGTCAACGAAGAGCTAAGCGCGTCTCGCAGCGTGTCGATCAGCTGCGTGATGATCGGCTGAACGTCCGCCGGCAGCTGGGACTGCAGCTCGGCCAGCTTCGGTTGATCCAGCAGCATCTCCGGATTGTGGAAGGCCGCCAGCTGCTCAGCTAATGCCGGATCGATCTTGTCGAAGTCGAAGCCCGTTCCGGAGGATGCGGCTTTCTCCATATTTCGAGCTAGGCTTGAAGTCATGATCGTCCCCATCACCGCGATCCCGATCGTTCCCCCTAAGTTCCGGAATAGCTGCGAGGATGCCGTGGCAACGCCAAGCTCCGTCGGCTTCACCGCATTTTGGACGGTCAAGGAGAAGATCGGCATGCCGAGACCGAGACCGAGGCCGAAGACGATCATCGCCACGACGGCCAGCCATACGCTGTTCATGAACGCCATAATGAGCATGCCCGCGATCATTATCGGCAGACCGAACAGCGCGAACCGTTTGTACTTGCCCGTCTTCGTAATGATTCGGCCAATTACCGTACTCATAATGACCATTGCGATCGACATCGGCATCGTAACATAACCGGAATAGGTCGGCGAGATGCCTTCAACGCCTTGCACGAAGAACGGCAGGTAGATCAAGGCGCCCATCATGCCCGCATTCATAATGAAGCCCACCGCATTGGAGATCGTAACGATATCGTTTTTAAACAAAGACAACGGTAATACGGGACTGGATGCTTGGCGCTCTACGAAAATAAAGATGACGAGACAGAGGACAGCCGCGGCGAATAAGCCGAGAATTTCGAACGAGCCCCAATCGTATTTCGTCCCTGCCCATGAGAAACCAAGCAGCAGCGCGATAATCGTCAAGCTGAGGAAGAAGGAGCCCAGATAGTCGATTTTCTCCGTTTTGTTGCGTTCCACCTTCGGGAAGAGGAACAGAATCATGAAGAAAGCGACCACGCCAAGCGGCAGGAAAATCCAGAACAGCCACTTCCACGCGAAGTTGTCGACTAGCCAGCCTCCAAGCGTCGGCCCGATAACGCTGGAGAAGCCGAACACCGCCATCATGACGCCGGTCCATTTGCCCCGCTCCCGCGGAGAGAACAGATCGCCGACGGCCGTGAAGACGGAGGCCATAATAATGCCGGCGCCTACGCCTTGAACACCGCGGTAAATGATGAGCTGATAAATATCCTTCGAGAATCCGGTCAAGAATGCGCCGATCATAAAGATGACGATACCCGTCAATATAAACGGCTTCCTTCCATATATATCGGACAGCTTTCCAACCAAGACGGTAGCCAGAGTGGACGTCAGCATGTAGATGGTAATAACCCAGCTGTAATATTCCATCCCGCTCAGTACCGCGATGATGCGAGGCATGGCGGTGCTGACAATCGTTTGGTTAATTGCCGAAAAAAACATGGCCATAATAATTGCCATCATAATCGTGATTTTTCGTTTATGCGATAAGTGTTCCATGATTCTGCTCCTTTATCTCTTGTATGCCTGAAATCTCCGCCGATCCATCCATCCCATTCGTTGGGTTAATCATCGGCCTGCTGCGCGTAACTAACCATCTTCTCCAATACATCGGTTGCGATTGCGGCCTCATCCGCATCCAGCTTGTTCAAATACGAGCCGATAATCTGCTCTCTCATCTCGTGTGCTTGGTTCAGGATTCGTTCTCCTTCTCCGGTTAGCTCGACGAGAATGACTCTGCGATCCGCTGGATCGTTCGTTCGCTTCACGAATTCCGCCTTCTCGAGACGATCGATCATGACGGTTACCGCGCTGGGCTTCACTTCCAGCTTGTCGGCAAGCTCCGTCAACCGGCATTTTCCGCTTTCCCGGATATAGTGCAGCATATACATCTGCGTTCCCGTCACTTGCGAGTTCAAACGATCCATGATCATCGATGCGAATAAACGATTCAGCTGCGTTACCGAACGTTGGAAACGGCTGGCGAGCGATGTCATCCGACTCCCCCCCCCTAATTCCTTAAGTACTATATACTTTAGTTGTATATATTTAAACTATTTAAATAATAGGCCCGATTCGAAGCTCTGTCAAGAGTATCCGATTGCAATCTTCTGGCAGTTAGGTTTAGCTTGCGTAATATTCGCCATAATAAGCAGCCGGTAACTCAAAAAAACTGCCTCCCGTAAAAAAACGGAAGACAGCTATGCGCATCCTATTTTATTTCTCCAGCAGCTTGGCCCAGAAACCGCCGCGGAAGTGCCTCGGTTCATGCGAAATAACAAAAGCCTTGGGCGCCGTTGCCGAGATGGCGTCAAGCAATCGCTTCTCCGCGCTTCGCTTCACGAGCACCTGCATGATGAGTCGCGGGCCGTTGCGTCCTTCCCCCTGCCATACCGTGACGCCGTAACCGCTCGCTCTAAGCTGATCCGGGAGATTGGTATTGACCGTGTCGGCAATGACTTGCACAACAGAGTAACCGAGAGCCAGCGCTTCCTCAATGCGGCTTCCCAGGAATACGCCTAGTCCGAATCCAATGCAATACGCGGCGATGTAGATCGGGCTGGACAAATTGTCCAGCACGATCTGAAGCCCGATCAAATAGATGAACACTTCGACCATCGAGAGTAATGAGGCGGCAAGCCGCTTGGCTTTGATGACAAGAATAAGCCGCAGGGTAAAGATCGAAACATAGGTAATGTTTATTCCCAAGATAAGGGCGATAATGAGTGCGGGATTCGTCACTAGGAACGAGTCGCGATATAGCCGGGTCTCGGTTGTTGTCCGGAGAAGGGCTCGCGCAGTTTATTTTCCACGCTGTTGTAGACCATAAACACATTGCTGCGCGAGTACGGCGAAATATTGCTGCTGGAGCCGTGCATCACATTACAATCGAAGAGCAGCACGGAACCGGCTTCACCGATCGGCATTTGAATGCCGTTCTCATCTGCCAGCGCCTTCAGGCTGTCCTGGTCCGGGACGCCGTATTCCTGCTTGCGAAGCGATTCCTTGAAGTGATTGTCCGGCGTTTGGCCGACGCAGGAAATGAACGTTTTGTGCGAGCCCGGGATAATCATTAGCGGTCCGTTGTAAGGATGGTTATCCGTGAGCGCGATGGAGCAGCTAAGCGCCCGCATATTCGGCATGCCGTCCTCCACATGCCACGTCTCGAAGTCGGAATGCCAATAAAATTCCTTGCCCGTGAAGCCCGGCTTGTAGTTAATGCGCGATTGGTGAATATAAGTATCCGAACCAAGCAGATAGTTCATGATCGAGACGAGTCGAGGGTGCTTCGACAGGCTTTGGAAAATGTCATTGTTCTCGTGCACCGCGAAGATCGAGCGCACCTCCTTGCTCTGAGGCTCGCGGATGACATGGGACGCCTCCTGGTCGCGGTACGCCTCTTGCAGACGGCTCAATTCTTCGCGCCATACGTTAAGCTCCGTTTCGTTGAAGAAATCCTCGAGGAACAGGTAACCGTTCTGCTCGTAGAAATCGGACTGTTCCTTCGTTAGCGGACTGTCAGCCGTCCAGGTGCTGTACACCACGGGATCCTTGCGCTCCGAGCGCCCCGGCTTGTCGGCTAACCTTGATGGATAACGATCGATCGTCTGCTCTTTCGTCAATTTTTGGCTCATAGATATGTACCTCCTAAAGTTTTATGATCATAAATCGGAATACTTCGTGTTGGGGAATAAAACTGCTTCGTAAGCAATTGCTTTGTTTTGCTTTTATCAAGCCTTCGTCTCCTCCGGCAACGGGTACACGCCGTCCTTATCGTGGACCTCCGTACCGGTCAGCGGCGGGTTGAACACGCATACCATCCGCAGCTGGGACCGGGCGCGGAGATAATGCTTCTCGTGTCCGTCGAGCGCATAGAGCGTTCCCGGCTTGATAGGGTACGTCTCCCCTCCAATCACTTCGATTTCGCCTTCGCCTTCGATGCAATAGACGGCTTCGACATGATTCCGATACCAGATAAGCGTTTCCGTGCCGGCCTTAATAATCGTGTCGTGCATCGAGAAGCCCATGTTGTCCTTCTTCAGCAGCAGGCGTCGCGAATTCCATGTCAGCGTGTCAATATCGTCCTTCGTATGAAGGACATCCTCCAAATGTTTAACGATCAATGTAAACCCCATCCTTTCGCAGAAATGATTGGTGCTATTATGAAGATTTTGTCTGAAGCAGCTCGCCCGGCTTCGCCGGCGCAAATAATTGCTGCAGGGCGGCTTCAAGCTTATTGAGGCCTTCCTTCAGCACTGAAGCTTCGATCGTCAGCGGCGGCATCAGCTTCGCGACCTCGTCGCTCGGTCCCGAGGTTTCCATAATCAATCCCTTATCGAAGCAAACTCCGCATAGCTTGGAGGCTTCCTCCGGATTCTTGAACACGAGCCCTTGAATCAGCCCTTTGCCTCGAATTTCCGAGATCTTGCCGCTATATCGCGACGCCATTCGGTTCAAAAACGCGGAGATCGTTTTCGCGTGCGCGTCGATCTGCTTCTCCAGTTCATCGTTGCTCCAGTAGTGAAGCGCCTCCGTCGCCGCGACGAATCCCAGATTATTGCCTCGGAAGGTGCCGTTGTGCTCCCCCGGATTCCAGATGTCATGCTCGGGTCGAAGCAGCGTGATCGCCATAGGCAAGCCATAGCCGCCGATCGATTTGGACAGACAGACGATATCCGGCCGAATGCCCGACTTCTCGAAGCTGAAGAACGTGCCGGTACGGCCGCAGCCCATCTGTACGTCGTCGACGATGAGCAGAATGCCGTGCTCGCGGCAGATGCGTTCCAGATTGCGCAGCCACTTGTCGCTCGCGCCGTTCAAGCCCCCTTCTCCCTGAAGCGTCTCGAGAATGACGGCCGCCGGAAGATCAAGACCGCTTCCGGAATCGAGAATCATCTTCTCAAGCAAGGAAGTCGTATCGACAAGCGGCCCCAGATAGCCGTCATACGGCATGAAGGTCGTACCCGTGAGCGGCACGCCCGAGCCGCCTCGCTTGTAGGCATTGCCCGTCGCCGCGAGCGAACCGAGCGACATGCCGTGGAACGCGTTCGTGAAGCAGACGACATTCGTGCGCCCCGTTACCTTGCGAGCGATCTTCAGCGCGCTTTCCACGGAGTTGGTGCCGGTCGGTCCCGGGAACATGACCTTGTACTTCATTCCGCGCGGCTCCAGGATCGTATTCTGGAACGTCAACAGGAATTTCTCCTTGGCCTCGGTCGCCATGTCCAAGCTGTGCGTGATGCCGTCTTGCAGCAAATATTCAACCAGCTTGGAGCGGATCCGCTTATTGTTGTGACCGTAATTAAGCGCGCCCGCGCCGGCGAAAAAATCGATGTACTCCCGGTTGTCCCGGTCCACCAGCTTCGCGTTGCTCCCTTTGGCGAATACCGTTTTGAAGCTTCTGCAATAGGTTCTCACCTCGGATTCCAGCTGATCGAATACTTGCAGCTTGGATTTCTTGCCCTCTTGTTTAATAGCGTTCATGTTTGTTGTCCTCCTTTTGCGAAGCAAAACATGCTTCGATAGCATCCGGTTCTTTTTTGCGAAACAAAACTTCAATCGCGCCTCGGGCGCCGACCCGCCGGCAGCTGAATCGGCCCGATGCGCAGCAGAAGCTCGGCTTCGTGAGACTCCGGGAACAGATCCGTTCCGTATTGCTCGGATATGCCGCATTCCGCGCCGAGCGTCTTCGCCAATCTTATGAACAGCTGGCGGGATGCGATATTGTCCGGACCGACCGTGGCCTCGACGTAGCGGATATCCTGATTCTCTTCGCGGCTCAGCAGCTCGTTCAGAAGCTTGCTGCCGATACCGTTACCGCGAAGGATCGGATCGACCGCGATTTGCCAGACGAACAGCGTCTGCGGCTCGGACGGCTTGCGGAACGCGGAGACGAATCCGAGCGTCCGCTCATCCTCCTTAACGACGCAGCAAGTGTCCCGGAACATATCGCATAACATGATGTAGCTGTAAGCCGAATTGACGTCCAGGCCGCCCGACCGTTTCACGAGCTTCCACACGGACTGCCCGTCGGATGCATCCGGCTTGCGGCAGGATAGTTGTGCCTCGTTTTTGTCGATCAACGTTAACTCCTCCAAACTTCTCGTTTTACAGGAAACGGCTCAAGAACGATTGCAGCCGCTCGCTTTGGGGCCGGTCGAAGATGTCTGCCGGCTTGCCCTGCTCGACAATGAGACCATCCGCGCCGAATATGACGCGGTCCGCGACTTCCCGGGCGAAGTCCATCTCGTGCGTTATAAGCATCATCGCGGTATCGCCCTGGAGCGCAACCTCCTTGATGACCTCCAGCACTTCGCCGACCAGCTCGGGATCGAGCGCCGAGGTCACCTCGTCGAAGACGACGACCTTCGGCCTCATGACGAGCGCCCTCGCGATGGCGACCCGCTGCTTCTGTCCGCCCGACAGCTGCGACGGATAATTGTCCAGCTTGGCGGACAGGCCTACCTTATCCAGCATTTCCTCGGCGCGGGCGTTCGCTTCGTCGGCGCCCAGCTTCAGCACGGACGTCAGGGCCAGCGTCACGTTGCGCCGAACCGTCAGATGAGGGAACAGGTTGAAATGCTGGAAGACCATGCCCACCTTCTCCCTCATGCGACGAAGATGCTTTTCGTTCGCGGGGACGAGACGTCCCTTCTTGTCCTCGCGATGCCAGAGCGGCTCGCCGTCGATCGTAATCATCCCGCTCGTCGGCTGATCAAGCGTCATCAGCATCCGGCCCAGCGTCGTTTTCCCCGAGCCGCTCGGACCGATCAGGGCAAGCTTCTCCCCCGCATGAAGCGTAAGATCGATGCCCTTGATTACTTCCAGCTCGCCGAATGATTTCGTTACCTTGCGATATTCGACGAGGGGCGCAGCAGCAGGCTCTGATTGTACCTCGCTCTGCCGCCCCTCTTCCTTTTCTTGCATCACTATCATGGCGTGAACCTCCTTTTACGCGGCCCGCTTCCGCATCCAGCGCTTCTGCAGCCTCGATATCGCAAGCGACATGAGCAAGCTGCCCACGATGAAGATCACGCCCGTGATCGTGTAGGGCTCGAAAACGCGATAAGAGACCGAAATTTCGTTTTTGGCGCGAAGCAGCAGTTCAATGTAAGTGATAGCCGACAAGGTCGGCGTCTCCTTGAAGATGACGATTAAGTAATTGCCCATGATCGGCACGACCGGCGGTATCGCCTGAGGCAGGATGACCGAGAACCACGTTCTTCTTTTCGAGAAGTTTAGCGCCGTGGAAGCCTCCCACTGTCCTTTCGCCACGCCGTCGATACCGGAGCGGTAGACCTCGGACATATAGGTCGAGTAGTGCAGCCCAAGTCCGAGAACGCCGGTCAGGAACGCCGTCATCGAGAACGGCGTAATCATGGGCAGGCTGTAGTAGAGAAAAAACAATTGCACGAGCAGCGGCGTGCTGCGGATAAAATGAACGAATGCCTTCGTCGCGTTCCGGACGATGGTCAATCTCGACCTGATCAGCGCCGCGAACGCCAAGCCGAGCACGGCCGCCAGGACGAAGCCGCCTAAGGTGGCGAGCAGCACGTTCGGAATAGCTTTGAGCAGAATCCCGGTTACTTCCGCCGCGTAATCCCAATCCCACATGTTAACGTCACCTCCATGCCGTCATTCTGCGTTCCAGCCAATTGATGGGCAGCGAAATGCAGGAGGAGAGCGCATAATAGATGAGAAGCAGCAGTCCGAAGATCACCGGAGTGTCATTGTAATAATTGTTCCTCAGGATCATCGCCTCGTACGTCAAATCCGACATCGTGATGAAATAGACGAGCGAGGTCGACTTCAGCATCTCGATCCACAGATTGCCCATCGGGGGCAGCATGCGGACGATCGCCTGAGGCAGTACGATCTGAACGAGCCGCCTGAACGGGGACAAATTTAGCGCGATCGAGGCCTCGTACTGTCCGCTCGGGATCGCTTGGATGGAGCTCCGCACGATCTCCCCGCCATACGCACCGATATTTAGGCCGATTGCCAGCACGGCTGACCAAGTTTTCGACAACTCGACCCCCGCGATCGGCAAAGCGAAATATACCCAGAACAGCAGCACGAGAAGAGAAGCCGCGCGGAACAATTCGATATACCCGGCCGCGATCAAGCGCACCAGAGCGAACGTTGACGTTCTGCCAAGACCCGACAGCATGGCGAGCGCCATCGCCAGCACGCCGGACAGCAGCGTAATCTTGACCGTGACTAGCGCGCCCTGTCCAAGGAACGGCAGCCACTTCAGTACCGTCTCCAGCACGTTACGCTTCGCAAAGCTGCTGGGCCGTCATATCGCCCGGAAGCTCCTGCTCCGTGAATCCGAATGGCTGCAATATTTCCAGAAGCTCGCCGCTTTCCTTCATCTTGGCCAGCTCGGCGTTGAACGCGTCGCGGAACGACGTGTCTTCCATTCGGAACGCCGTGGCGCCATAGCCCCTTACGCTTTTGCCGTCAACGACCGGCTGCTCGAAATCCATGACGCGCTCGATGCTGGAGTCCGCCGCTTCGTCAAGCCGGGATTGCAGCGCAGGACCCGTCATCGTCATCGCGTCCGCCCGGCCCGTCTGCAGCGCGCTGATCGCGTCGTCTTGGTTCTGCACGATGACCATCTGGCTTTCGGCGACGCCTGACGCTTCGAGATATCCGATCTCCACCGCGCCCGCCATGACGGCGACTTTGGCGTCTTTATTTTCGGCAATCGCCTTGTAGCTGTTCAGCGCTAGCGGATTGCCCGCTTTCACGGCCAAGCCTTCACCGATGCTGTATTCCGGATCCGCGAACAGCACCGCTTGACAGCGGTCCGGATTAATGAACATTCCCGCCGTAATCATATCGAACCGCTCGGCGTTCAGCCCCGCAATTAAGGCAGAAAATTCAGAAATTTCACCGCGCATTTCTTTAATGCCTAAGCGCTCCAGGATGACTCGCGCGATTTCGACCGCTTCGCCAGTCAGCTCCCCGTTCTCGTCTTTGTACGCGTACGGATTTTCGCCCGCGAAGCCGATCGTCACGTACCCTTGCTCCACCGCTTTCTCCAGGGTGGTCTTGCTTTCCCCCGCGTTACCGCCATTGCCGCCGGAGGCGGTGTTGCCTCCGTTCCCGCCGCATGCGCTCAATAGTAGAGCGGGCAGCAGTAGCAGAATGGCCAGCCATTTCCTTTGCACGTTGTACCCCAACCTTTCTTTGTTTTTTTGAACACTTAAAAGGCTAACATGAATAGCGCTGGAGGTCATTTCCAGTAATTTGGGATAATCCACCGTATAATGTGCTCTCTGCGGCAGAGGGGAGCTGACCTGCCCTCTCCTCCTTTTTCCTGCCATATCCTGCCTCATGGTAGCGGAAAAGGCGGTTTACATAACATCTGAACTATGTTATATAAGACAAACTTATAAATAAAACCCTTCAAGATCGAACTTACAGTTCATAAATAAAGCTTATAAAAAATTTGTCGACAATTTCGACAATTATAATCGTCAAACCAAAGCTTCATTCGCCGTACAAAAAAAGAGACAAGCATCGTCGCTTGTCCCTCTCAATTGCCTTCCTCACGCCTTCTCCAGCCGGCTCATCCATAAGACGTACGACTGGCGGTCCCGTTCCGCTCCCAGCTCCTGCAACAGCGCGCCCCCCTGCGATTCCGCCACGGGCGCTCCGTCCCATTCGTCGATCACGACCTTCGTTAATCCTTGCTGCCGGAGAATAACGGCGAACATAGCTCGCAGCGTCGCCTTGAGCGACTCCTTCTCCGCTTCATCCCGCGTCTTGCTGCCGGTCATGCTGAACACCCGCTTACCGTTGCCTTCGACCCAGAATCTCCACTCCGCTCCGCTAAGCGCGACATAGCTGCCCGCCTTTCTCGCGAAAGATTGACCCGCATGCGCCTTAGCCGGCCAGTCGATAAATAATCCGTACGGGTTCGCCGGATCCATCGCGGACAGAACCGTCATCTCCGAACGTTCCTTATCCGGCAACGAGGCTCGAAGACTGCCGGCGATATCCGGCGTCGTAAACTGGATCGCGGCCGCGCCTTCCACGAATACGCCTCTTGTGACGTTGCCCCACTCTTCCAAGCGGTTCAGCACGGGAAGAACCTCGTCCCAGCGGAACGGCGTGTAGGCGGACACCAGCTCCTTGGTCACGATGCCGTAGCAATCGATCAGCTGTCCGATCCAGTAGAAAGCAGGAGGCATCCGGTCATTCCCGGCTTGGCGGGCCGTCTCGTCCGGCTGCCCTATTTCTCCTCCGAGCAGCGTCCCGGTCGGATACCATCGCCCGAAGCCGGAGCCCGCTTTGCCGTGATCCTTGCCCTTCTTGATCAAGCTCAGCCGAAGCGGGGCGAACTGGTCGTTGGAGGCGTGACCTTCCCAGACGAGCTCCAGCAGCTCCGACAGCGTCTCGCTTGGCGACTTGCCATAGCTCCGGCTAAGCTGCGTGAGGAAGCTCGCTCCGCCCGTCTGCAGCAGGCGCAGAAGCTCCGGATAGCGCGTCTCCTTTTTCGCCGCGTTTTCGATATAGGGCTCGATCAGATCCGAGTTGGAGGCCAAGAAGAAGGCGATTTTGCCTTCCTTCGAGCCTTCCGCGCGGCTCCCCAGCCATATGACCTCGCCCGTCGCGCACAGTCCGTCGAGATCTTCCTTGCGGTAATTCGCGATGCGGGACGGGAAGAGAAAGCTCTCCCAATGGGCGGCCGGAAGGAACAGCCCCTGCATGCGGCCGATGACGGCAAGCAGCCCTTCCGGGCCCTTCAGCTGGGTGCCGTTCAGCGCATGCTGGCGCTGCGCCAGATAACCGCACCAGCGCTGCGGCTCCATCGCCTTCGCGTTTTTGCGGCCTTCCCCGATCGAGAGCCTGACGATTTGCGAGGCGACCTTGCTGCTGCACCACAGCCGTTCGTGCTCATCCGCCGCGAACGGAGCCTGCCGGATAATGCCGAGACGAACCATCTCGTCGACCAGCCTGCGCGCTTCGCTCATCGTTAGCGAAGGATAACGCTCGCAAAGCTCGGGCTCCGTGAACGACATGCGCCCCTCGGCGTAACGGCTGATTACGAAGAAAGCCGATTCGCTTCTGCCGGGAAACCCGGCGTAGACATCCGCTTCATCCGCGCAGATCCACCGGAGGACCGGCCATCCCTCTCCCTCCACGGCCAAGTCAATCTCTCGAGCCTTGCCGGCTTCGGACAGCTTCCGCAAGCTCTCAAGCGCCGCCGCGCCGCCTTCTTTCGCCAGCTCATCCTGACCCGCGTCTCCCTTTTGCTTCAAATACGCGTACAGACCTTCGGGAGTATCCAGCTCCGGACGACGCTGCTCAAGCCTTTGCTCCATCTGCTTCAGAGCTTCCTCCGCAATGCCGCCGCTCCCGCCCGTTCCGCCGAACAGCTCTTTGGCGAGTCCTTTGCTCATGTGGAGCAGTCCGGCTTTCGTCGCGGTATCCAGCCCGTCCCCTTCATAGAGGCGCATATTCACATAATCGGCCAAAAATTGCGTCGCCATCGGCGAAGGGAATTCCGTTTCCCGCACCGTGATTTGAATGTCGCCGCTTCGAATTTGCTCCAGAATCGTCCGGAGTCCTTGCAGGTCCAAATAATCATGCATGCACTCCCTCATCGCTTCGACCAGGAACGGGAACGACTCCGCGTAAGGCAGCGCCTCCCGCAGCAGCTCCTCGCTGCGCAGCCGCTTCTGCCACATCGGCACGCGCGTGAAGCTTCGGGCAAGCAGAAGCGACGTCTCCGCGATTCGCCGGAACGCGATCGCGAGCAGCGGCGATCCGGTCACCGCTTCCGTCAGCAGCGGCTCCAAATTGTTCGGCGTCACTTCGCCGATCATCCGCAGCCACGACGAATCCCATTCCGGCAGCACGAATTCGATGCCGTTGTCCTTGGCATTCCCGTACAGCTGATAAGGGAGCGCCTTCTCGAATTGGCGCTGGATCGCCAGCAGCCAGGTGCGGTTCACCCTTCTCCCGAACGGGTTAAGCAGGATGACATGCGTCTGGTTCATCATATCGCGGTATTGTTCAATGACAATGCGCTTCGCCGTGGGCAGCTCGCTGAACGCATGCTGGGAAGCGGCATAGCCGATCAGCTCGTCCGCCGCGTACCGGTCCATGCCGTATTCGCTATGCAGCCACGCGATCGCCCCTTCACTGCCGGCTTCCGTTATAGAGCCTGCCGACGCGCTGCTCCATTCGCTCCACTGCTTGCTCCGCTTCCGGTCGGGCGAACCATCGAGTCCGAGCTTATCCGCAAGCTCCTCCAGCAAGGCTCCTACCTTGCGGCCGAGCTCCATGGTTCGTCCGGGCCCTTCGTTTCGCCAGAACGGAATTTCGCTGAAGCTGTTCGACGCCTCGGAGACGTAGACCCGGTCCTTGTCGATTTTGCGAATCATCCAAGAAGCGGTGCCAAGCAGGAACACATCGCCGACCCGGCTCTCATGCACGAATTCTTCGTCCAGCTCGCCGAGATGCGCCCGGCTGTCCAGGTGATGGACCGGATATTGGGACGATTGCGGGATCGTCCCGGCGCCGGTCATCGCGGCGATCGCCGTATTCCCTCGCTTCGTGAGCAAGCCGGCTTCCCTGTCCCAATCGAGAATCGGCCTTGCGAATGGATATAATCCCGCAAGCACCGCAAGCACGCTTTCGATTTGGCCGATGGTTAGCGTTCTGTAGCTGTCGCATCCGAGCAGCAGGCGATACAGCTCGTCTACCGTAATATCTTGGGAAGCGACGATGGCGACAATCTGCTGGGTCATGACATCGAGCGGCGACTCCGGAATCCGGATCGGTTCAATCTCGCGGGATGCAATCATCCCTCCAAGCACGGCCGCTTCCGGCAATGCTCCCCGCTGCCGGATGATGACGACGCCGCGCGATACGTCGCCGACCGCATGCCCGGCCCGTCCAATCCGCTGTATACCCGATGCGGCGTCGAGCGGCGAATCGATCTGGATGACCAGATCGATATGCCCGACGTCGATGCCGAGCTCAAGCGAGGAGGTCGCGACGAGACACGTCAGCTCTCCGTTCTTCAGCATGGCCTCGACCTCCAGCCGCTTCTCCTTCGACATGCTGCCGTGATGGGCTCTCGCGAGCTCGTAGCCCGCATGGTCGTTCATGCGCAGCACCAGCCGCTCGCACAGCCTCCGGCTGTTCGTGAACAGCAGCACCGAACGGCAATTTTCCATCAACGCAAAAATCCGCTTAAGGATCGGCAGCCAGACGGCATCTCGCGTATTCGCCGGCGCGCTCGTGTCTGGCATCGTGACGAGCACGTCCATCCGCTTCCGCATTCGGCTCTCGACGATATGCACGGGGCGGCGTTCGTAGCCGAGCGGATGCCGCGCATCTTCGCCTTCGGCAAGGTTACGTCGTTCCGGCCGGTTCGTCCAGCCCCCGAGAAACTGAGCCACGCGCCACAGCGGATTTTGTGTCGCGGACACGCCGATCCGCTGAAGAGGCCTGTCCGTCAGCCGCTCGAGCCTCTCCAGCGACAAGGATAGATGAGCCCCCCGCTTATCGCCGGCCAGATCGTGAATTTCGTCGACAATGACGAATCGAACCGTGCGAAGCATCCCTCTGCCTTGCTCCGAGGTCAACAGGATGAACAGCGATTCCGGCGTCGTAATGAGCAGCTCCGGCGGACGCTTGACCATGGCCGCGCGTTTCGACGACGGCGTATCGCCCGTCCGAACGCCGCTGGTAAGGCCCGGCCACGGCTGTCCGGTCCGTCCCGCTTCCGCCTCCAGCTGCTCCGCGAACGAAACCACATGATGCTGGATATCGTTATTTAACGCTTTGAGAGGAGTAATGTACAGAACCCGGACGCCGCGGTCGCCCTTCTTCTCCTCCGTGACGACGCCGTGGATGCAGGGCAGCAGTCCGGCCAAAGTTTTCCCTGAGCCCGTCGGGGCCGCGATTAGCGTGTGATGGCCCTCGAGAATCGCTGCCCATGCCTGCCGCTGCACGTCCGTCGGCTCGCCGAAAGCGCCGCGGAACCAAGAGGATAGCACGGGATGGAACGCATCCAAAATAGAAGTAAGCATAACGACCAGCTCCAACCGTCATAATAAAATAGAGGATTGCATGTCTTTTCCAAGTTAGATCCATTATAACAGTCAGGGCAATCTAGCGGAAACCATGATGCAGTACAGACAAAACGGGAGGAGGCGCAGGAATGGAGGAGTGCGATGTCGCCATTATCGGAGGCGGGCCGGCCGGATTAAGCGCGGCTTTGCTGCTTGGGCGGTCGCTGCGGACCGTCGTCCTGATCGACAATGACCGCGCCCGGAATTCGGCCGCCAAAGCTTCGCACGGTTATATGACCCGGGACGGCGTCGCTCCGGGCGAGCTGAGACGGCTTGCCAGAGAGGAGCTGCGGCAGTATCCCACCGTGCGTCTTCAGCAGGGGACGGCCAAGGAAGCCTGCTCGGTGCAGGGCGGCTTCGTCATCGCTCTATCGGATGGCCGGCAATTCGCAAGCCGCAAGCTCGTTATCGCGACGGGCTTCGCCGACCATCTCCCGCCCATTCGGGGACTGCGGGAGACTTATGGCAGCTCCGTCTTCCCCTGCCCGTTCTGCGACGGCTATGAACGGCGGAATGAATCGACGGCCGTATTCGGACGAGGGCATAAGGTGTACCGTTTTACGAAGAAGCTTTTCAATTGGAGCAAGGACCTCGCCGTCTTCTCCGACGGCCCGTCGGAGCTTGACCAAGGCGAACGAGAAGAACTGATTCAGCGAGGCATTCGGCTGTTCGAAGAACCGATCGAAGAGCTGGCCTCGAGAGATGGCATGCTTCATTCCGTCATCCTGCGCGGCGGCGCCGTTATTCCCCGGACTAGCGGCTTCATCGCGGACACGGGCGCGAGCGAAGCGTCCGACATTCCGGACGGGCTGCTCGTGGCGCGCGATAAAACGGGAAAATTCGATACGCAGGCGCACGGCAAGACGTCAGTCGACGGCTTATACATTATCGGAGATGCCAAAAACGCGTTCACCGGGCTTGTCGGAGCGGCCGGCGAAGGCTATGAGGCGGGCACGATCATCGTGCAAGAGCTTGCGGAGGAGGATTGGGAGCGTTGTCGATAAGTATACGGGTTCTTGATCCACGTTCTGACAAACATTTCGTCCCTCCTCTGATAGAGTTATAGGCATGTCGCCTATATCTAACAGAGGAGAGTTATGGAATGAAATTAATTATGAACGAAAGCTTTGACAATGAAACGATAGCATTTGACGGATTCAGCTTCAAAAACTGCACCTTCACCAACTGCGTCATCATTATTACGACGCTTCAATTCCATTTCGAGGGCTGCTCCTTCTACGGCTCTACGCTGCACGTCGATCCCGATCTTCCGGTCTTCGAGGTTTCGCACCGCCTCTCCCAATCCGCTTACGATCACGAAACCCGCTGTTACCGGGACGATTATAAATATCCGCGCACGAATGTTCCGCTCCCTACCACCGCCGTTCATTAACCTCATGCCGAATAGAAGCTAAGCATAAAAAAAAGAACCTCCGTCCTACCGCTCGCATTGCGGTATTCCGGAGGTTCTTTGTATGGGATCCGTTCCGTCGTTCTCATGACTAGCGAGTCTTCACGATGATCTTGCGAATGCTCTCGCTCGACAGGTGATACTTGCGTTCCAGCTCCGCGACGGTCGCGCCGTTGCTGTAATGCTGGAAGATCTCCTTGTTGCGCTCCGCCAGCAGCTTCCGAGTTCCGCTGACTTCGCCCCAGCTTGCGCGCTGGTTGGACGGTTTAGGGATGTAGATCAAATCGCCTTGGATATATTTCTGCAGCTCCGACAGGAGACTAGGGGGAAGCACGTCTCTTCCATTTTTGTAGTTCACGGTATAGGTCCTCCTCGAATATGTTCAATCTTGTGGCTTGCGTCGTTTGGTCATTAAATACTGCATTTTGCATGCTTGCCGCCTCCCTTTCTTAGAGTAGTAGTTGGGGTGGTCCCCGTGCTTCTTATGAAGCGTCACTTTCCATTATAATGAAAACTTTTTTTGTTAACAATCTTTAATTTGGATGAATGTTTTCTTCGGTCCAAATATAAGAAGAGGCCCGAAGGCCTCTTCCGTTACGGCGTCTCCGATTACTCGGAGACCACCTCTAGGTTGTGAATCAATCTGATCAGCTCCTTTCCTTCACGTAGTGCGTCGGCCCGACATCCTTAGTATAATGCCATTCCATGGAAAGACGAAAGGAACAGAACAGGTATAAAACAAACTTTACCAATCCGTTGCCCGATCGGCTTGCGGCTAACCAATCATTACCGTTGCGCTGCGACCGCGTGTCGTCGTAAGAGCTTCAGCAGCTCCGGATAGGCGATGCCGACAAGCACCAGAATAACTCCGCCCCATTGCATGGCGGAGACGTGCTCCTGCAGGACGATGGACGACAGCAGGACCGCGACCGGCAGCTCCGCCGCGCCGAGAATGCCGGCCATCCCTTCCCCGATATGCGGCACGCCATAGGCGAACAGGAGCGGCGGGATAAACGCGCCGAACAAGCCGAGCAGCGCCCCGAACAACAGCAGCGGGCTGAACAAATCGCCGTTCCATAGAAACTTCGGCGTGAACAGCAGGAACACCATCAGCATCCCGCCGAGCATCATCCACTTGCTGCGCGTAGCGGGCGGCGCTTCCGGCACCGCTTTGCCGCTGAAGAGAATGAACAGCGAGTAGCTGACCGCGGAGAGCAAGCCGAGCACAACGCCCCATAGGTTAAACTTGCCGCCGCCTTGCTCGATGATGCCGGCCGCAAGCACCGTGCCGCCGAACAGAATCGCGAGCGTCAAATAAATGATGCGGTCTGGCCGCTTCCTCTGCCGGATCGCCTGCATCAACACGCCGATCCACGAGAATTGGAACAGCAGCAGGATAGCCAGCGAAGCCGGAATATAGCGGAGCGATTCGTAATACAGCAAGCCTGTAATCGCCGTCGGCAGGCCCGCCGCCATCAGCATGAGCCGTTTTCCCGCTGTCAGACGTACGGCTGCAGGACGGCTTGCGGCTGCCTGCCCGGCGGAGCTTGCGGACTTCCTTGCCGCTTTCCTCTCCATAAAAGCCGCGAACAGCCAAGACAACAAGAAACCGACCATCAGCTGGCTGCCGACGACTTCGCCGAGCGTGTAGCCTTCGCCATACGCGAGCACGACGAACGTGGATAGGACGCCATAGCTGGCGGCTCCCAAAAATACGGACAACATATACTTCATGTATGATTCCACTCCTTCTTCATATCCAATAATGATCTCTGGCTCCGAACGCAAAAAAGCTACGGACAACCTGTCTTATTGTAGAAATAAGACAGGTCATTCGTAGCGTGGAAGTAAGGCTTCCCGTAGAAACCCTCGCCCTGTGCCCTAAGCCGTTATACGAGGTTATACGAATATGGAACCGTTCGATTGTTGCGTGAGAACCTCACTTATTTTGTCACCTTGGAGCGAATCTGTCAATAGACCAGATGAAAAAGACGGGAATCCCGCCTACTCCATTTGCTGGATTTGAATCAGGTTCGTCGCGCCGGCCCTTCCGCTCGGAATGCCGGCGGAGATGATGACGAAATCGCCTTTGGCAAGCAGCTGCGTACGCCTTGCGCCGCGGATGGCCGCTTCGATCATAGCGTCGGTCGATTCGGTCGATTCGCCTTTGATCGGGATAACGCCGCGCACCAGCGTCAGGCGCTTCAGCACATAGTCATGCGCCGTGATGGCGATAATAGGAGCGCTTGGACGATATTTGGACACCATACGGGCGGTAAATCCGCTTTCGGTCGGCGTCAGGATCGCCTTGGCGTCCAGCTGCAGCGACGAGCTCACGACCGCTTGGCTGATGACCTCCGTTACGGAGGAGGTAGGAACCGTCAGCTTCGACTGGAATTGCTCCGCGTGATCGATCGTCGATTCCGCGCGCTCCGCGATCATGGCCATCATGCGCACGGATTCGAGCGGATACTTGCCCGCGGCCGTCTCTCCGGATAACATGACGCAATCCGCGCCTTGCAGCACGGCGTTCGCGACGTCGCTGACTTCCGCTCTAGTCGGACGAGGGTTCACTTGCATGGAATCGAGCATCTGCGTCGCCACGATGACCGGCTTGCCGGCAAGGTTGCATTTTTGAATCATTTCCTTCTGAATCATCGGCACGTCTTCCGCGGGAATCTCGACGCCCAGGTCGCCGCGCGCGACCATGATGCCGTCGGAAACTTCGATGATCGCATCGAGGTTTTCGACGCCTTCTTCGTTTTCGATCTTCGAAATAATCTGAATATGCCCCGCGCCCGCATCCTCCAGAATCTGCCTCACCTGCAGAATATCCTCCGCTTTCCGCACGAACGATACCGCGATCATATCGACGCCTTCCTCCACGCCGAACGCGATATGCTTCACGTCCCGATCCGTGACGCCCGGAAGCGTCGTGCGGATGCCCGGGAGATTGACCCCTTTGCGCGGCTTGAGCGGCCCGCCGTTAAGCACGCGGCAGTGCATTTCCGTTCCCTCTATTTGCTCTACGCTCAGCTCGATCAAGCCGTCATCGATCAGCACCTTGGTTCCGATGGTCAGCACCTTCGGCATATCCTCGTAGTTCACCGCTACGCAGCTTCCATTGCCCGTTACCGCGCGGGTCGTAAGCGTCAAGACGTCGCCGGCTTTGAGCTCGTAGCTGCTCTCTTCAAGCGTGCCGATCCGAATCTCGGGTCCCTTGATGTCCATCATGATGGACACGACCTTGCCCGCCTCCCCTGCTGCTTCCCGGATAAGCGCGATGCGTCCGCTGTGATCGCTAAGCTCGCCATGCGCCATATTAAGCCGGGCGACGTTCATGCCGGCGTTCATCATTTCCTTCAAGATCGAGATCGAATTGCTGGATGGTCCCATGGTGCACACAATTTTCGTCAAACTCATGTACGTTAACCCCTCCGCCTCTGTACTATTCTGCCTCATTGTATCGGGAAATGCAGACAACGTACATGAACTATAGTATGATGACTGTACTATAGTAAGATGGAGGCTGTCAGATGCTGTCGATTGTAAACCTGCAGCGAATTCAAGGCATGAGCTGGTACGAGGAAAGCGACGCGCTGTCGAATGTGAGCCGGTTCGTCATCGTCTCCTACGGCAAATGCCTGTATTGGATCAACGGGGAGAAGGTATTGGCGGAGAAAGGCGATTTTCTGTTTATTCCCGAAGGCTCGGCCTTCTACGGCAAGAGCGTGCCAACCGTGTTTCACGAGCAATACGTGATGGACCTGCGGGTTGATCCTCTTGCGGACGCCGGCGAGCTCAGGCTTCCCATGTTCGGGAGGCCGGGCTATTCGAAGTCCAAGGCCGGCTGCTACGAGCTTGTGCTGGAGCGGCTTCGCGCGTTATGGAACGAATGGCAGGAGAAGCTGCCCTTCTCCTCCCTCCGCGTTTTGTCGGCCGTTCTCGACGCGCTTGTGTTATGGGGGCGAGAGCTGGAAAGGGGCGGTCCGGCGGACGTGTCGGTTCAGCATGCGGAACGGATGAAGGCCTACATACAGGAGCATTACCGTACGAAAATAACGAAGGAGCAGCTAGGCGATTTTATCGGACGGAGTCCCAACCACGCCGCGAGCCTGTTCCGCCGGATAACCGGCCAGACCATCAGCGAATTCGCGCATAACGTCCGCATGCGGACCGCCGTCTATATGCTGAAGGAATCGCTTCTCACCGTGGCCGAGATCGCCGATTATTTGGGCTACTCGGACACGTCCTACTTCCAGCGCGTATTCAAGCGCACGACGGGGGTCTCGCCTTCCTATTATTTAAAAGAAAGATCGTTCACGGTATAATAGTAGAGTTATCCACTGTAAAAGGAGCCTGCTTATGAACTCATTTCCCGCAACCGGCGTCGTCCGCTCCGTCTGCCCTTTCGACTGTCCCGACACCTGCGGTCTTCATGTTACGCTTGAGAATGGCAAAGTTACGGCCGTAACGGGCGATCCCGACCATCCGGTCACGAGAGGCGCGATCTGCAATAAAGTGCGGCAGCTGCCTGACCGCGTTCATCATCCGGAGCGTCTGCTCACTCCGATGCGCAGAGTCGGACCGAAAGGAACGCTTCGTTTCGAGCCTATTGGCTGGGACGAGGCTTATAACGAAATAATCGGCAACATGAAAACGATCATTCGCGAACACGGCGCGGACGCGATCTTGCCATACAGCTTCTACGGCAACATGGGCATTCTGAACGCGGAAGGCATGGACCGCCGTTTCTTCCACCGTCTCGGCGCCAGCCGTCTCGCGAGAACGATCTGCAATGCGGCGGGCTCGAAGGGCTACAGCTACACGATGGGCGGCTCCATCGGCATCGATCCGGAGGAGACCGTTCATACGAAGCTGTTCCTCATATGGGGCTGCAACCTGGTCTCGACGAACATGCATCAGACGATGCTGGCGACGGAAGCCCGCAAGAACGGCGCCCGCATCGTTCATATCGACGTCCATCGCAACCGCACCTCCTCCTGGGCGGATGATTTCATTCTGGTGCGGCCCGGCAGCGATGCCGCCCTCGCCCTTGGCATCATGCATATCCTGATCCGGGACGGGCTGGTGGACGAAGCTTTCGTCAAGGAACACACCGTAGGGTACGAGGAGCTTGCGGCGGAAGCGTCCGTCTATCCTCCGTCCGTCTATCCTCCGTCCGTCGTATCGGAGCTGACCGGCGTACCCGAATCGAAGATCGAGGAGCTTGCCTCGCTATACGGCCGGACAACGCCGTCGTTCATTCGAATCGGCAACGGCCTGCAGCATCACGACAACGGCGGCATGGTCATCCGCGCGATCTCCTGCCTGCCGGCTCTGACCGGCCAATGGGCGGTTGTCGGAGGCGGCGCGATGAAGGGCAACAGCTGGTATTCCCGCATCAATCATAGGGCGCTCGAACGTCCGGATCTGCTTCCCGACCGCTCGGTTCGCACCATCAACATGAATCAGCTTGGCGAGGCGCTTACGGAGCTGGAGAAGCCGGTTCGCATGCTGTTCGTCTATAACAGCAATCCAGCCGTTGTCGCGCCGGATCAGACGAAGGTCCGCGAAGGGCTGCTGCGCGACGATCTCTACACGGTTACGCATGATTTGTTCCTGACCGACACCTGCAAATTTGCGGATCTGGTGCTGCCCGCTACATCGCATCTCGAGAACCTGGATTTGTATGGCTCCTACTGGCATCTCTATCTGCAGCTCGGCAAGCCGATTCTGCCGCCCGCCGGCGAGAGCAAGTCGAATTTCACTCTGTTCAAGGAGCTTGCGCTTCGGATGGGCTTCGAGCCGGAGCTATTCGATATAACGGAGGAGCAGATGATTCGGGAGGCGCTCGACAGCAAGCTGAACCCCTTGCTCGAGGGCATTACGTTCGAAGCGCTATCCGAGCGTCACTGGATGAAGGCGGGGGACGGACGCAGGCACCCGATCCAAGGAGAGCTTCCTACGCCAAGCGGCAAGATCGAGCTGTATTCGAAATCGATGCAGCGCGCGGGCTTATCCCCCGTTCCGACCTTCACTCCGCTCGCCGAACCGGAGACGTACCCGTTCCTGCTGACGACGGGCCCGAACCATAGCTATATCAATTCCACCTTCGCCAATCAGGCCAAGCTGCAGAAGCTGGAGAAAACGCCGACGCTGCACATGCACGAGGAGGATGCGGAGAAGCTTGGCTTGTCCGACGGGGAGCTGGTTCTCGTGCGCAACGACCGCGGCGAAGC
This sequence comes from Paenibacillus soyae, assembly GCF_024623455.1. GTDB lineage: Bacteria > Bacillota > Bacilli > Paenibacillales > Paenibacillaceae > Pristimantibacillus > Pristimantibacillus soyae. Next base: position 98,527 of record NZ_JANIPJ010000002.1, read on the forward strand.
TCGCCTCACGCTGAAGCTCGGCATGGACGTGCTTCCCGGCGTCCTGGTCACGCAGGGCCTTTGGTGGGACGACGAGGGAACGGGACGAAGCCCCGTCAACGCGCTGACGCCTCAGCGTCTGTCCGACATGGGCGGCGGCGCGACGTTCTTCTCCAATCGCGTCGAGGTGGTTAAGCTGTAAGAGCACCGCCCGGGCGTTCACGAAAAAAGGTTCGCAGCCGTCAGACGGCTGTGAACCTTTTTTATGAAGCTAACTCTTAAATTCCGGCACCAGATACGGCGACGCCTCGCCTCGCAGCGCGGCCACCAGATTCTTGGCGGCCAGCATGGCCATGTCGTCGCGCGTCTTGGCCGTCGCCGAGCCAATGTGAGGCAGAAGCAGCGTATTCGGCAGCGAAGCGAGCGGATGATCGCCAGGCAGCGGCTCTTTGTCGAACACGTCGAGACCCGCAGCCCGAATCGCGCCGCTTCGAAGCGCGTTGACAAGCGCCGGCTCGTCGACCGTCGCGCCCCGCGAAGCATTAACGAAGATCGCGCTGCGCTTCATCAAGCCGAATTCCCGGGCTCCGATCAGCCCTTTGGTTGCCGGCGTGAGCGGCGTCATCAGCACGACGAAATCCGAAGTGGCCAGCAGCTCGTCCATTGCCTTATATTCGGCGCCGTATGCCTGCTCCGCTTCCGCCTTGCAGCTGCGGTTGTAATACTGGACCTTCATCCCGAAGCCCAGAGCCGCTCGTCTCGCCACGGCTTCGCCAATCCGGCCCATGCCGATAATGCCAAGCGTCGCGTGATGGACGTCTATGCCGAACAAGCCTTCTCCGTCGCCACGCTTCCAATTGCCCGAACGAACGTATGCATCCAGCTCCGCGACGCGACGTGCCGTTCCGAGCATGAGGGCGAAGACCAGATCCGCCACCGTCTCGTCCAGCACCTCCGGCGTATGGGTTCCGACGACGCCTCGCCGCTTCATCGCGTCCACGTCGAAGTGATTGTAGCCTACGCTGACCGTACTGACCGCTCTGAGCCTGGGCGCCGACTCGAGAAGACCGTCGTCGATCCGTCTTCCCGACGTCATATAGCCTTCCGCATCCGCAAGCCTTCTGTTCAGCTCATCGCGCGGAACCGTGTCTTCTTCCTCCCAAATATCCAATTCGCAGTGTTCCGCCAAATAGGCCCTCACCGGCTCCGGTAGTTTGCGGTCCACGAATACATGCGGTTTAACCGTCATAAGCTCCTCCTAACGAATATCGATTGACAGACAAATACGTTCCATTCCCGATATTATCCCTTGTCGGCATCACGCCGTCAATCGCCGGCAGCTCCTATTGCCGATATTCAGTACACGCGTAAGATTTCGTAACCGCCCACGACGCACCCGAACAGGATGACGACTACCCCAACCGACGTCCAATACGCCCTCCTCTTCAGCCAGCCGCCAAGCCTCACGATCAGCGCCAGGCTAAGCGCTCCTCCAATCCAGACGTTCAGAATGATATAAAACGAGTCGAAGCCGTACAAAGCCATAAACATCATCGCCATCCACACTCCGACGCCAATGACGGGCACGAACACCAAAGCCAGCAGCAGTCTGGCCCAAAACTCCCCTGTTCCCACAATAAACCCTCCGCTTTTTTCTTTGTTTCCCCATCATAAATAATCGCTTGCCGACCGCAAAGTACCAAATCCGCATAGTACCTCGCGTTTGGCTCGCATTTCCTTATATAACCGATGAAGATATTGGAGAATCTATAATCGTTCGCCTACATGCAAGCAGGAAAGGAGGTTATCGCAATGGGCCGTCACAAACCGAAATCCGAAGCTGCCAAAAACGAAGCGTTTTACACGAAATCGGCGCTGGCTGAGAACGAAATAGCCGCTACTACGGAGCATAACAAAAACCAAAAAGGACAAATCCCGAACAAGCCTTCCACGGGCTAGCTCGCCCAACAAAGCAAAAACTGCCGGCAAAGCTCCATCATGAGCCTGCCGGCAGTTTCGAAATTACCCTCGTACTTGAACGACGATCTTCCCTCGAACATGACGCCCGGACAGCCTCCGCAGCTCATCCGGAACTTCCTCCAGCTTGATCAGCTTTTGCTGAAGAGGACGAATTTGTCCATCTGTGATCCATGCGAGGAACTCCTCGGTCATGCGGGCGATATCCTCTTCCGCCTGACGGTTGCCCGAACCGTGCGCTCCGCCAAGCATAAGCTTATGCAGAGTGAACGTTTTGCTCGAGGGCTGGAAATCCGCAACGGTCTCCGGCGCTCCGGCGATGCAGGCAAGCTGCCCTCCGAAAGATAATACCGACAGATCGTCCTGCGATGTCAACCGATTCACCGTATTCAGGATGAGATCGACGCCCCTCCCGTCGGTTAACTCGAGAATCCGGGACAGCACATGTTCCGCCTGGTAATCGATGACGACATCGGCGCCGATCGCCATGACGTAATCCGCATTCTCCGAAGAAGCGGTCGTGTAGATCGGACCAAGTCCTAATGCTTTCGCAATCTGAATGGCGTATCCTCCTACGCCCCCTGCTCCGCCGTGAATCAGAATCGACTGCCCCGCCTGAGCCCGCATCTTGCGGACGATGGCTTGGTAAGCCGTTAACCCTGCGCACGGGAACGCTGCGGCTTCCTCGAACGAGACGGACTCCGGCAGCTTCGCAGCCGTATGGGCCGTCGTCAGCGCGTATTCGGCGCATACCCCTTGCTTAGTGAAGTCCGCATGGAATACGACCCGGTCGCCGATGCTCCAGCCTTGGGCCCCCTCCCCGACGGCATGTACGATTCCCGACGCATCAACGCCTGGAACATGCGGGTAGGTCCATGCGGGATGTCCGCCGGCCATCACTTTGTAATCGACGGGATTCAGCGACGCGGCATGAACCTCCACACGAATTTCGCCAAAGCCGGGCTCCGGCGTCGCCAACGTCATCATGGACAGGTTATCCGGTCCGCCCGGACCGCTCTGGGCTATAGCCTTCATCCTATATCATCCCTCCAGTCGTTATTGGCCTTGCAGCAAGCGTACCAGCTGGTCGCTTGGCACCTCGGGGCCGCCGTTGATGCGCTTGAGCGCGAACAACGTGCGCGGATCTCCCTTCACGATCTCGCTGATCCCGGAAGTCGTCGTCAGCGTCGCGCGGTAGCCCATATCCTTGAGCAGCTGCTCCGACAGATGGGAATAATAGCCGAACGGATACGTGAAGACATTCACTTCGTTCCCCAGCTTATGTTCGATCATCGCTTCCATTCCGCCGATATCCGTCCGGAACGCCTCCGCGTAGGCCCCGTTCGTTTCATCCTTCATCTGCAGCACGCCGCTGCGAACGGTCGTATTCTCCGGGTCCGATTCGTGCATGTCGTAGCTATGGTTCTGAATGTCGATGACGCCGGAATCATCCATCTCGTCGGCTTGCTCCCACGTGAAATGCGGATAGAACTGCTTGCCTGGTATCCGGTGCTCTTCCCGGCCGACCGACCAGCCGATTATCGAGATGGTAGCGTTCATTCCGAGCTCCTTCAGCACGGGATAAGCATATTCGTAGTTGCTGTAGTAGCCGTCGTCGAACGTGATCGCGAGCGGATTGTCGGGCAATTCCTTCTTGCCGTCCACGTAATCGATCAGATCGGTAATGAAGACGGTGTTGAATCCCGCCGCTCGGACGGCTTCCATGTCCTGCTCGAATTTGGCGGGCGGCGTGATCAAGGAGTTCGGTTCGTACGGGTCGTCGTCGATATGATGATAGACGAGAATCGGAATGCGCACGCCTTCCTTGGCAGCGGCTCCCGCCGGCCGCGTGAAGACGCGTTCCGCGTGCTCCCTCACGTTCTCTTTGGTCGTCAGATGGCCGAAGCCGCTCGGAACATACACGTCCTTGTCCTCGAACATATAGCCGAGCATCATCCGGCCGACCGTGTTCCGGTAATGCATCGTGTCATAGAAATAACGCGGATCCCCGCTGACGTTCGTATATCCAGTGAAATCCCAGAAGTCCGTCACTTCGGCTATCTTCGCCCAATACGACTTCAGGTCATCCATGTCGTAGCTCAGAAGCTCCTGCTCAGAGGTGGCCCCCGTGATCAGACGGAACGTGGCGCCGTGCGACTCGGCATAAGCTTTCATTCGCTTCAGCGCCTCCACGTTATTATCCATCGCGGTTGCTTCCAGCTTGCCGAACGGCGCGAATGCCGCTTGATTCGCTTTCATGTACGCTTCCAGATCATCGACCTTCTCCGCGTCCCGGCGCACTTTGTTGTACACGCCGCTCTCCGGTATGAACTGCGAATATTCGAAGGAATCGATCGCCCGTTTGGCGTAGCCCTCCAGCTTCCGGTAGCTGTACGAAGGATTCAGCTTCAGGTAATCGAGGTAAAATTCAAGCTTGGAATCCCCCGACACCTTCGCGTGAAGCGATTGCTTGAAGTCGGTCGGCGTTTCGTTGAAGTGGCTGATTTCCTGAAGACTCATATGGAGCACGATGTTTTGGGCCCCGTACTCGTCGATCAGATAATAGAGCGTCTTCTCGTAATCGTGAAAGTCGCCGCCGTACATCAGCATGCTGTAGAAGCTGGCTCCATTGCCGTAATAGTCGTTCAGCAGCTCGGGCGAAATCGAGCCCGACTTGGACCCGCCGATAATGTAGGAATTATAGCGTTCATGATATTGGTCCAAGTAACCGATCTTCGCCACGCGCGGATTGTTCACCATATTATACGAATGCCACTTCAGCACTTTGTCGCCGAACACCCCGAACGGATCGACGACAACGTTCAGTCCCGCTACGACAGCCGCAGCCAGTCCGAGCGATGCGATGAACGCGATCAGCCATTTGCGAAAAGTCATAACGTCACCTCAGAATTGGAAGTATAAAAATTTGGACACGGACGTCATCTGCGTCAGCGAAACGCCGAGCAGGAACGCCGCCGCGACCGCGTGTCGAATGCCGGGCTGGAAGTCCTGCGTCATCTGGGAAGAATTGCGGCCGAAGAAAGCGATGGCCATACCGACGAGAAGCAGCGCGATCGTATACGCGTTGTACGCGGCGAACGTAACCAGCTTGTCCACGACGGCAGACACGTCCATGCCCGCGAAATCCGCCCCGCTAACCATCTTGCCCATGACCTGCCAAGCTTCGCTCATCGAATCGGACACGAACAGGATGCGCGTGCCGATGACGCCCGCGAACGTGAGCGCCCACGCCAGAATGAACGGCAGCTTCAGCTTGTTCCGGTACATGTAGTGGGACATGCATACGAATATACCGTTGATGAGGCCCCAGACAATGAACTGCCAGCCGGCGCCGTGCCAGAACCCGGATACGAAAAACGTCATCATGACGGAGAAATAGAAGTTAAAGCTGCCGCTTCCTTTCTTGTAGAAGCTTCGGAAGATGTAGTCCGACAGGAACTTCGACAACGTCATATGCCAGCGCTGCCAATACTCCCGGAAGTTTCTCGCCTTATACGGAGAGTTGAAGTTATGCGGGAGCCTGATATTGAACAGCAGAGCGAGCCCGAGCGCCATGTCGGCATAGCCCGACAGATCGAAGTAATACGAGATCGTATAGCCGACCGAGGCGAGCCAGGCGGTCAGCGTATCCCCGGCGCCGGTATTGGCGTAGAAGGCGGCGGCGTAATCCGTCAGAGGATCGGCGAGCATGATTTTTTTGGCGCAGCCGATGGAGAACAGGAACATCCCCAGCATCAGGTTCGCCCGGTTGAACAGGCGCAGCGAGCGATCCTGGAACTGCGGAATGACATCGCCGTGATGCACGATCGGACCGACGATCAGCTGCGGGAAAAACGTGATGAACAGCAGAAAGTCGATGATCGGCGTTTCCTTCGTATGGCCCCGGTAGCAATCCACCAAGTACGCGATGAGCTGGAACGTGTAGAACGATATGCCGAGCGGCAGCGCGATCTCGAGCAGCGGAAAGCCCTGTCCGCTGATTAGATTAATATTCTCGATCGCGAAGTTCGCGTATTTGTAATAGCCGAGAAACCCGACATTAAACAGCAAGCCCGCCGTTAGCAGAAGCCGTTTGGACCAGACGCGTCCATTTCTCCCAGCGATCACGATAAGCGAGCCAATGGCGAAGTTGAAGAAAACGTCGATTATGAATAGCGTAAAAAAAGTCCCGCTGCCCTGCGCATAGAAATAGAAGGAAGCAAGGACCAGCCAGAGCTTCGCGTATATTGGATTACGGAGAAACGTCAACAGACGGAATCCGAAAAATACGATCGGCAAAAATACAAAAATAAACGTATATGTAGAAAAAATCAACGGTACAACCTTCTTTCGCTACGTTGCATGATGATGATGCTTGACGCTAGCCCAGCTTCTTGATCATCCGGACATGCGGAATGCCGTCCTCCATGAATTCGTCGGAATCGACCGCGTATCCCAGCTTGCCGTAGAAGCCCGCCGCATGCGTCTGGGCATGGAGCTTCGCTTTCGACAGGCCCCATTCCTTGGCGACCTCCTCCAGCTCGGCCATGATGGCGGCTCCCGCCTTATGCTTGCGGAACGGCGCAAGCACGCAGATACGCTCGAGCTTGGCGACCCCCTCCACTTCCCGCACCCTGCCGGCGCCAACCGGTTGTCCATCATAATACACCAAGACGTGCGTTGCAACTTCCTCATGCTCGTCGATCTCGATGTCCGGCGACACGCCTTGTTCGTTCACGAATACTTCCGTTCGGATGCGATAAGCCTCTTCCCGCTGTTCTCTGTTCTGCACTCTTCCTCTAGTTAGCATGGCCATCTGCCACTCCCTTCTTGAATTCCTCTTTCATTATAAAGGCTTCGCCGTAAAATGCCAAAAGTCGGCGGCATTCGAGGCGCCGGCGTCCTAACCTTTTTTGCATGAAAGTCCTCCAATTAGAGGAATATAATGACACAAAGGGTTTTACAAGGGAGGAATGGAAGAAGCGATGAGCAACTTCTGGGCGCTAGTCAAGAAAGGCAATACCTCTTCGGCAACCGCGGCTCTGGGCAATACCGGCCTTGCCGTCATTAAGGCGATCGCCGCTTCGGTCAGCGGAAGCGGCACCATGTTCGCGTCCGCCATGCATTCCGTTGCGGACGCCGTTAATCAAGGGTTCGTCTTTGTCGGAAGCGTGCTAGCGGAGCGACAGCCGACGAAACGGTTCCCTACCGGCTTCGGGCGAGTCGTCAATCTCTTCTGCATGATCGCGGTTATCGTCGTCACGATCATGGCATACGAGACGTTCCATAAAGGAATCAAGCTTCTCAAGCATCCCGAGGACGCCAGCAACTTTTGGCTCAACTTTGGCGTTCTCCTCGTCGCGATCGTAATCGATGGATCCATCTTGATCAAAGCGATGAAGGAGATTGTGAAGGAGACGCGATCGGACGCCAAGGGCATCGGCATCATCTCTTCGGCTATACGAAATGCGGGAAGGGCAGCCCCTCCGACGAGACTCGTGTTCTACGAGGACGTGGTCGCGACTCTCGGTCAAGTGTTCGCGCTTGTCGCCGTTATTCTGGCCGAGTTCACAAGCTTCAAGCTAATGGACGGTATCGCCACGATTCTCATCTCGTTTCTAATGATCGGCGTTGCTTATAAGGTCGGTTACGACAATATGGTCGGACTAATCGGCGTTGCCGCTCCAAAGGACGTAGAGGACAGGATCGGGCAAATCATTTTCGGCATCCCGGAAGTGACGGATATCCAGAAGATGCGGATCGTTCAGGAAGGACGCCGTTATCATGTCGAAGCCTACATCGAGCTGAAGAAGAACCTTACCTTGGCCGAAGCGACCGCAATTAAAGACCGGATTACCGAAGCGCTTCTCAAAGATTACGATGTTTCGGACGTCACTTTAGGCATTCTGGACGATAACGGCGAGGTCACGTGGCAGCGCGCATAACATAAACACTACGGTTCGCGGTGGATAACCACCCGCAGCTTCTGCCGCTTGGGCAAGAGCTGCGGGTTTTTGCAAATTGACAATAATCTCCCTCCGGCTCTATAATGACTCTAGCCATTCATTGATAATCATTTTCACATAATCGGAGGAGGCTTCCTATGTCACAGGAGCTTGATTTCACGTTGATCAAAACGTATTACCACATTTCTCCGGAAGGCGCGGACGAACCCTTATACGAGCTGCCTGCAACCCGGCTGCTCGAACGTCCCAAAGCGGTCGAAACGCTCAAGGAAGTTGGCAGGCTCTGGAAAGCGACTAGCATGGAATTGCCTTCTTCGTTCACCGGCGTCACCTTCTTTAACCTCGGCCTGATGAACATGCTGTTCACCGCGCAGAACAACGTCTTTCTCCGCCTTCCGCTTGACAAGCTGACCCTGCAGCTCGAATGGCATCATGATCATGTGCATATCGGCTACCGTATTGCCGAGCTGGACGCGGTCCCGGTTCCCGAACAGCCCGCGCTGCGGGAAGCGGCTCTTAAGGAGCTGTGGACGGAATTTATCCAAGAGACCGCCATTCCCGGCATCGAGGCGATCGCCGAAGCCGGCGGGGTCAAGCCGGATCTTATATGGAACCAATTCGGGGCTCAGATTCATTCGGTATTCGGCTATATCAGGCAAGACCTCGATATCCCGGGATTACCCGATCAAGTAGAGGCCGATTTCCGATATATCGAAGCGCTTCCCGCCGAGTTGTTCGGCCGCAGACGCAATCCATACGTCCACAAACCCCGTTATATCGATAATCCTTGGTCTCCGCCGAACGGTACCTACATCCTGCGATCCTCCTGCTGCATGTATGACCGCAGAGAGAACGGCGAGAAATGCTATAACTGTCCGCAAATGCTGCCGGAGGAACGCGATGCGCGCCGCCAGCAAATATTGGCAGGCCAATCCTAATGCGGGAGAAGATAAAGCTGATGCTGATCCGTTCGGCGGCCGCGCTGCTAGCAGGCGCGGCCGCTGGCTCGGCATCGGCGTTTTTTCTTATAAGCCTAGCCTATGTAACCCGCTTGCAGACCTCGCATTTATGGCTATTATGGCTTCTTCCTTTCGGGGGCGCTCTTGTGAGCGCAGTTTACGCCAAATACGGGAAAGAAACGTCGCGCGGCAATAACCTCGTACTGGAACAAGCGCATAGCGGCGACGGCAGGATCCCGCTTCGCATGGCTCCGCTCGTCCTGTTCGGTACGCTGGTCACCCATTTGTTCGGCGGCTCGGCCGGTCGCGAAGGGACGGCGGTCCAGATGGGCGGGAGTTTAGCTTCCGGACTCGGCACTCTGTTCAAGCCAGCTCCCGACAACCGCCGCTTCCTCGCGCTCTGCGGCATTAGCGCCGGCTTCGGCTCCGTCTTCGGCACCCCGCTGGCGGGTGCGCTGTTCGCTATCGAGGCCGGGGCCAACCGCAAGTCGCGCCTTGAGGCCTTGCTTCCCTGTCTCGTCGCCGGATACGCCGGCCATTACGTCACACTGGCATGGGGGGCCCGGCATTCGCATTATGATATAGGTCCCGTTCCCGGCTTCGATGCGATTGTACTCTTGAAGGTGTGCGCCGCGTCCGTCGCGTTCGGTCTGGCCGCCATGCTGTTCGTTCGTTCGACAAGCATGCTCAAAAAGCTGTTCGCCGAGAGAGTGAAGCACCCTGCTCTGCGCAGCTTTGTGGGCGGACTTATCGTGATCGGTCTCGTATGGGTCACGGGAAGCCGCGATTATTTGGGACTAAGCCTTCCATTGATCGAACAAGCTTTCCAGGAGCCGCTGGCGCCGTCCGTATTCCTGCTCAAGACTTTGTTCACTGCCGTCACGCTGGGATCCGGATTTCTCGGCGGGGAAGTTACGCCTCTATTCGTCATCGGCTCGACGCTCGGAAGCGCGTTATCCGGCTTCCTGTCCATGCCCGCGCCATTCCTTGCGGCTCTGGGGCTAGCCGCGGTCTTTGGCGCCGCCTCCAAAACGCCGATTGCCTGCGCGGCGCTCGGTCTCGAGCTGTTCGGCATCGACGGCTTCCTTTATTTGGCGGCGGCTTGTCTGATCAGCTGCCTCGTATCGGGACGTTCGGGCATCTATGAATCCCATGTCCGCCTCTATGTGCCGAAGCGCTGACGATAACCGCACTTGCGGCAAAGCTCCTCGACGGCTTCCCTTCGGGAGAAGCCGTCGTAGATGCGGGTCGCCCGTTCTCCGTCGACGATTTCGGCGAACGGCTTCTCGTGGATATTACCGAGGTTCAGCACCCCTTCCCCATCAAGACAGCAAGGAATAACCGTGCCGTCGATAAGAACGCCCGCCTGATTGCGAAGCGCGTGACAGAAGCCTCTTCCGTCATCCTCGGGCTCCTTCAGGTCGGGCCACTTAAACTCCGGATCTTGATTCAAGTAAATTCGCTCCGCGATTTTCACGCCGGTCCCCGGCTTGAACTTCTCTTCGATCTTGTAATCCAAGCCGTAGGCCGCTTCGATCATCGCGAGCAACTCGCGGTTTTTTTCTTTCTTCTGATTGACGTCGTTATCCATCTCCAGATTCCATAGACGATAAGAAATGATCACGTCGCTGCTTGCCGTCGCTTCCTTCACGAAGTCGAGAATTTCGGCCAAGTATCCCGCCTTATCCTGCGAACCGGGATGCCCGTCAAAGCTGTGCAGCGAGAAATTGATCTGCCGGAGCGCCGGCTTGCCGAGCAGCTTCCGTCTGTTTTTCGTAATTAAGGTTCCGTTCGTCGTAATGTTGACCTTAAAGCCCTTCTCGTGAGCGATATCGAGCAGCTGGTCGATCTTCGGATGAAGCAGCGGTTCGCCTTTGACGTGGAAATAGATATAGTCGGTGAACGGCTTGATCTGATCCAGCGTTTTGGTGAAATCGTCTATCGACACGAAACCTTTGGCCCGCTGGGTCGGAGGGCAAAAATAACAGGATAAATTGCATATGCTCGTGGTTTCGATATAAAACTTTTTAAACCTTTTCATTGGTCAACGCTCCAAATAGGATGAATTCATGGATGACTGCCCATCCCGTCCTTCAGGAATCGGGACATGATATCCGGGGTGGGCATCAGGCAGACGTCGGAACGTCCGAACCACCGGTATCGGTTTTTCGCGATGAAGCGATAAGCCGCATCCCGGATTGGCGATGGGATGACGATTAAGCCGTACAAGGCGCTTCTCCAGCCTCCAAGCCCTTTCATGACGCGCAGGGCGGCCCCTGACTTCGTGTAATACCGGCCGTTCTCTATAAGAATGAACGAATCCCAGTCGGCTTCGCTAAATCCGCCCTGGGATAACAGCCTCTTGCCTGCGGCAGACTGCAGGGCCGCGAAGGAGAAGCGCCGTTTCTGGTCATGCTTCACAACGTAACGGGTGATATTCTGGCATAGATGACAGACGCCGTCAATGAGAAGGATCGATTCTCGTTTCTCCGCTTCATTCCTAACCATTCCGCTCGCCAGCCTTTCATACCTCCAATGTTCTACCATCCTATCCTACCATAGTCGGGCCCGCATTGCACTTGACCCTGATCTCGAATGTGTACTATAATCAAACGAATTGAATAAGAACGGTCTTCTAGGGTTCCGCGGCGATTGCCGGTCTGGTCCGAGGGAAGGCACGCGGCATGAAGCCGCGGACACACGGAGGGACAAAAGCCCGGGAGATCATCATCAGATGCTTCCAGGGCTTTTTTATTTGCGTCCTTCCAAACCGTGCAGAGAAGGAGAGTATAGATTTGACATCCAGCCAGAACAAATATTGGCTGCTGATCCTAGCGGCAGCCGCTTTCGAGGTGACCTGGGTCTCCGGATTGAAGCATGCGGATAATCCCATCTTCTGGTCGGTTACGATTGCGGCGATTATCATAAGCTTCGCGTTGCTGTTGTATTCGGCCAAGAAGCTGCCGACAAGCACGGCGTATGCCGTCTTTGTCGGTCTGGGTACAGCAGGCACCGTCATTGTGGAGATGACCGTATTCCGCGAGCCTTTCAGCTGGACCAAAGTGCTGCTGATCGCCATACTGTTGATCGGCATTCTAGGGTTGAAGCTTGTGACGTCAGAATCGGAGTCGAAAAGGGACTTACAACAACAAGGCGGTGAGAAGCAATGAGCTGGTTTTTTGTCGTTTTGGCCGGTTTATTCGAAGTCGTAGGCGTCGCGGGGATGGCCCGTTTTAACGAGAAGGCCTCATTTCTTAACTTTCTTATGCTGGGCGGCGGATTTCTCACCAGCTTCATTCTCCTATCTCTGAGCATGGAGCACCTGGCGATGGGAACGGCATACGCGGTATGGACCGGCATCGGCACGGTAGGCAGCGCGATTATCGGCATCGTGTTTTTCAAGGAGTCGAAGAGCTTCCTCCGTTTATTTTTTATCGTGCTCGTGCTCGGAGCCGTGATCGGACTTAAGCTAGTTAAATAGAACCGTCCTTCGGGACATGAAAAAGGCTGCTTACCGTCGCGAATCGCGTTACGGTTAGCAGCCTTTTGGCGTTGAATTAGAATAACGATTTGGGCTTGCGCGGCTGAGACTTCGCTTTCTTTTGAACGGGCGGCAAATGTCTCATGCTTCGGTGCATGGGACCTTTGCAGATGGGACATTGCTGCTCGGTTGCGGCGGCGAATTCATCTCTGACCCAGGCCTTGCACTCCGCGTTTTTGCATTTCCAAATTTTTGTCGGCTTTAAATTATCTTTTGCGTCGTCGCTTGAAGTCACGTATGGATTAGTCCTTTCATTTGTAAGCTATACGTATAGAGGAATGACGCAAACCGGCTTCGAAGCTTCCGCTTCGTGACCTGTCGGCGCGAGCGTTCCTTCATTCCGGTCAACCCGGAACGTTACGAGGTTATTCGTGTCACGATTGGCTGCAATCAAGTATTGACCTTCCGGCGTCAGCGCAAAATGTCTAGGATGACCGCCGCCGACCGACATGTGTTGGATGGTCGTCAATTGTCCCGTGCCGGCATCGACCGCGTAGACAACAATGCTGTCATGGCCTCGATTCGAGCCGTACAGGAAGCGTCCGTCGGGAGACATGGCGATTTCGGCGCAGCCGTTATCTCCTTTATAATCGGACGGCAGCGTGCTGATGGTCTGGAACGCCGTAAGCTTGCCTTCCGCCGCGTTAAAGCCGAACGCGGTGACCGTCGAATCCAATTCGTTAATGACATACGCGTATTGTCCCGTCGGATGAAGCGCCAAATGCCGCGGACCCGCTCCCGGCTGCAGCTTCGTCTGATCGTGAAGGATAAGCTTGCCCGCTTCCGCGTCCAGCTTATAGGTCACGATAAGATCGAGGCCCATATCCTGCACGAATAAATATTGACCGTCGGGGCTGTAGAAGCTGGAATGCGGATGCGGCCGGTCTTGGTTCGGATGGACGCTGCTTCCTTCATGCTGCTTCACGTCAAGCAGCTTGCCTATGCCGCCTTCGGCATCCAGGTCAAGCAACCCGATCATGCCGCCATGATAGCTTGTCACGGTCAGGAAACGGTTATTCGCGTCTTTCTGAATGTGACAGGTCGTGGACTGCACCGTAACCTTCTTATTGATCAGAGTAAGCGAATAACCGTCCTCCCCGATCCGGAATGCGGCAGCCTCTCCGATTTTTTTCCCCTCGTCGTTTACGCCTTCGGAGATGGCGTAGAGTCGTTTATGATCGGGGTCCACGTGAATGAAGGTCGGATTCTTGAGTCCGGTCACATGATGAATTTCGGTAAGCTGACCGCTCTCTTCGTTCATTCGGTACACGCAGATCCCTTTATCGGACTCTTCCGCGTAAGCCCCGGTAAAAACTAACAGCTCTCTTGGCACAACCGTTCCTCCCCATCTCGTTCCTCTATTATTTCTTGTCTCCGTCGGCACCCGGCGCAGCACAATAGCCGTCCGCGCAGGCCGCGTCATCGGCTCCTTGAACCTGTACAAGCTCCGGGTATTTCTCCGTCCATGCCTTCTGAAGCGTGTCCAAAAACACGGCCGGCGATTGAGCACCGGAAATACCGTATTTGCGGTCGATCACAAAAAACGGCACGCCGCGAATGCCAAGCTGGCTGCCCTCAGATTCCTGCTGGCGGACCACATCCGCGAATTGTTCGGATCCGAGCAGCTCGGAGACTTGTCCGGCGTCAAGGCCGACCTCTTCTGCAAGCCGCGCCAAAACTTCCTTATTGCCGATCAGGTCATTGTCCGTAAAATACGCGCGGAATAATCTTTCGGCCATCTCTGCGCCGCGACCGCTTACCGCCGCAAATTGCGCGAGCCGGTGCGCGTCGAACGTATTTTGGACGTATTGATTCTCGAATCGGAACTCCAATCCGGCAGCCGCCGCCTGTCCGGCAACGCTTTGGCCGGATGCTTTCGCTTGCTCCACGCTCATGCCGTATTTGCTCGCGAGCATTTCATGCGTGTGCATTCTTGCTTCGGAATCCGCGTTCGGGTCGAGCTCGAAGCTTTTATATTCGATGACCACTTGCTCTTTATGTTCGAAACCGGCAAGCGCTTCTTCCAGCCGCCGCTTGCCTATGTAACAGAACGGGCATACAAAATCCGACCAAATTTCGACCTTCATAGCTTAACCTCCCTCTCGACTGTTTATCGGTCCTTATTATACCACGTCTGCCGGCAAAGAACGATTCTACATGTCCGGATATACAAAAACTCCGTCTTCAGTAAGAAGACGGAGCTTTCCCGTTAAACCGCGAAGATGTGGCGTCCGATCTTCGTCGTCTGCTGTCTCGACCAGATCCAGGACGATGTAGCCGTCTCCGGGTTAAAGTAATATAAGGCGCCATTCGTCGGGTCATAGCCCCGAACCGCATCCAGTGCGGCAAAATAAGCTTCTTTGTCTGGAGTCAGCCCATACTGTCCGTCGGCAACCGCGGTGAAGGCGTTGCGCTCTTCAATGATCGCTTTCACCGAATCCGGGAAATTGGAGGATGCCAGCCGGTTCATGACTACCGCTCCCACCGCTACCTTCCCTTTATAAGATTCGCCGCGGGCTTCCGCATGAATGATCTTCGCCAGCATGTCAAGCTCCGCTTTGTTGACGGACACTTTCTTCAGCATCGCCCAAGTTTGACGTCCCGCAATGCCGTCGGCCGCTATTCCGTAATCTTTCTGGAATTGGACCAGGGACTGCTGCGTCGCCGACCCGAAATAACTTGTGACGCCCGTTTCGAAGTAACCAAGCGTCTTCAGGCGGTATTGCAAATCCGGCACGTCCCGGCTTATGGAACCGTAACGGATCGTCTCCGGCTCGGCGGCATGCGCCGTCTGCGCTGTCGCGCCGGCAGCGGTCGAGGTGAGAATTGCAGCTGCTATGGTCAACGTAATCCATTTCTTCTTCATTGTGTATTCCTCCTTAATCAGGCAAACGATTATATATTCAACATGGATGATTATTTTTCAATTATTCCGTCGCCTTCGTTGTGAAAGAGTGTAACATACATCCACATCCAATTTAATAGTATTATATAAATTACATATACTTACCAAACAATGATGAGAATTATGAATAATAATCGATTAATTACATATGTACATCCTAAAAAGCATGCTATTGTCCAAAATCCCTGGCGTTGATAAAATAATGGATATACGCGGTAAGGGGCGAAACGAATGAATATTATTAAGATGAAAGATCGAGAAGAGCTGGATGCCAAACTGCCCGCCATGCCTTGGTATATTGAGCAATTCATTCATTATAAGCTGCCGGATTTGTCCCCTTCTTCCCTGGTTGAATACATAAGGGACTATGAAACCTTTCTGAAATGGATGATGAGCGAAGGCTTGTCCTCCGCCGGTACGCTCAAGGAAGTACAGCTCGGGGAGCTGGAGGTGCTGAAGATGGAGAGCATCGACAATTACCGCATGTTCCTATCGACCTACAAGCCCGAACGCAACAATCGGACCACGATTTCGAGGAAGCTGTCCTCCCTCCGCTCGCTCTTCCATTACTTGAGCCAAATCGCGGAGGATGACGATTTCTATCCTTTATTGAAGCGGAACGTGATGGCCAAGGTTTCAATCAAGCGCACGCACAAACCGAAGGACACGGCGGCCAAGCTGGAAGGCAAGCTGCTGCAGGAAGAAGAGATCTCGGAGTTCCTGGCTTATGTAAAGGTCTATTACGGAGAAGAGCTCGCCGGCAACAAGCAGGCGATGTACGCTTACGAGCTTAATAAAATCCGGGATGCCTGCATCATCAGCTTCATTCTTCATTCTGGTCTTCGGGTATCGGAGCTCGTTAATCTGAACGTGGAAGATATCGATCTGAAGAAGAAGCTGTGTTATGTCTACCGCAAGGGCAAAAACGACGATACGTTCAAAACGCCCGTCTATTTCCGGCATGACGCGATAGACGATTTGAACAACTATCTCGGATTGCGCGAGATGCGGTACAAAGCGCCCAGACGCGAGAAAGCGCTGTTCCTCGCCATCGCCAACGGCAAAAACGAAGGCTCCCGCATGACCAAACGGGCGATTCAAGCCATGGTGATCAAATACGCCAAACGCTTCGGCAAGCCTTATCTGTCGGTTCATAAGCTTCGGCACTCGTTCGCTACCGATTATTACTTGCAGAACGACATTTACAAGACGCAAGAGCAGCTTGGCCACGCGTCGCCCGAGACGACGCAGATCTATGCGCATCTCACCGACAAAACGATGGCCGAAGCCATCGACCGCAGAAATAAAGAAGGCAAGACGGATGAACGGGATTAACCCGTTGTCCGCTTGCCTTCTTCTTTGTCTACACTTCCATATCCGCCGATGTGAACTCCGATTCGAGAGCGAATTCGAAATCCTCGATATCGAACACTTGAACCGGCACTTCCGCTTCGATAAGCTTATCCATAAATTCGAATTGATCGGACAATAACGGAATGTCGAGCTTCATGGCCGTTACGAGCAGCTCCGTCTCGATCGGGTCGAACCGCTCCCCGTATTCCGCGTTGTCGATCGCATGAACAACCGTAAACTGTATAGTTTCGTCCAGGAGAAGCGGCGAGCTTTCGCGCCACGGCACTTGGAGCGCTTTTTCGATTTTCTTCCGGTTCAAGGAATCCTCGAAAAACTGGATCAGTTCATTTATTTTCTGTTTGACGTGTCCGTCGTCTTCCGGATTATCCATGACCGGATCCGAGCTGTCTCTCATATCGTAGAGCTCCGCGATAGACGAATAAGGCACGACGTAATCGACAGGACGACTTGGCACGAGCAGATGTCCATACGATGCCACCATCACCGCTTCAATTACAAACCGTCGACGCATGGTCTCTCCCCCTGACTCCAACAAATTATAAAGTGGCGCTTCACCCTATTATACAATAATCCTCTAGCCGTACAAGATCACCTTCGCCCATGTTTGCGCGCCGGCCGCCACCTCTAGTACAATGACAATATCGTCATTATGGCTTGAATCTATTAGTGCGTGTTCAAAAGGTCCGGTTTCTAGCACCAAGAAGATTGGATGAAACTAGGAACTGAGGAGCGGAGCGTAGTGGAACTACGTGAGCACCGGAAGGTCCGGTTGAATTCAATATTCGACGTCGAGTATGCTCCTTGGGTTACTTCGTGATCGAAAGTGGACTTTTTGAACAACCTCTAACTTTTGGGAGGACCCCTTCTTATGACAAATCATTCTATCCAACATACGATCATCATCGGAGGAGGTCCGTGCGGCTTGGCTGCGGCGATCGAGCTGCAGAGGAACGGCATTACTCCTCTCATCATCGAGAAACGAAATATCGTGCACTCGATTTCGCAATACCCTACCTATATGCATTTTTTCAGCTCTCCCGAGCTGCTTGAGATCGGCGATATTCCCTTCACCACGGCGAACGTGAAGCCGTCCCGGCTGGAGGCGCTGAATTATTATCGGACAGCCGCGCAGCGGCATAACGTCCATGTCGAGGCTTATGTAGGCATTACGGCCATCAATCGGTATGAGAATGGCTTCGAGCTGGAAGGCACTGACCGCTTCGGCGAGCTTCGAACGTATCGCTGCCGTCATGTCATCATCGCGACCGGCTATTTCGATCATCCGAACGTACTGGGGATCCCTGGCGAAGAGATGGATAAAGTAAGCCATTTCTTCCGCGAATCGCATCCTTATGTCGGGATGGAGGTCGCGATCATCGGGGGAAGCAACTCCGCGATAGACGCCGCGCTGGAGCTGGAACGCGTCGGAGCGCGTGTAACCGTCATTTACCGGGGCGCCCATTATTCCTCCAGCATCAAATCATGGGTGAGACCAACCTTCGAGGCCAAGGTGGCCAAAGGTTCAATCTCGATGAGATTCGCGTCCCGCGTGACCGAAATCCACCCCCGCCACATCATTGTGGAGACCGAGCAAGGCTGCGAATCGATCGCCAACGATTTTGTACTGGCCCTGACCGGCTTTCATCCCGACCGAGGCTTCCTTACCTCTGCCGGCGTCACGATGGAAGCGGAAGGCTATCCGACCTTCAACGAAGAGACGATGGAGACGAACGTACCGGGCATCTACTTGGCCGGCGTGGTCGCCTCCAAGCACGAAGCGAACGAAATTTTTATCGAATCCGGACGCTTCCACGGAAGGAAAATCGCCCAGCATATGCTCGATTCCGGAAGGAAATAACGGGGCAATCCGTTTATCCTCTGCGAATGGACCTAATCGGAGGAAGGAAAAACGGCCTAATCCGTTATTTCCTTCCTTTTCGTTCGGGCTCCAGCAGCTGGCGCTGCTTCTCGACCGCTTCATCCGACGGCTCCCGTTCCCCGTACCTGGCCAGCTCGTATAGGCTGACTAGACCAGCTGTATGGGCAGGGCTGCTTCCGGCTCCGGAACCGATATCCTCCGCCGTCTCGCGCGGGCTTAAGTATGGCTTTGTTTCATACCCGCGGCTGCTTTCTTGCCGAAGCCACTCGCGGTATAAGAACCTCGCGCGCTCCGCGTTCGTCCCCAGCTCGTTCCAAGACGTCCGTTCAAGCTTCGCGTTCCGGGGCTTGAATCGTAAGCCCCAGCTCCGTCTTTCCTTCGTCGTTAAGCTTTCGACTTCATCGGTAAAGCCCTGCTCCTCGCCTTGTCCGGCTCCTTGCCTGGCGGCAAGCTTAGCCAATGCTTGTTGCAACAAACGATAGATTTTTTTGCATACAAAATAAAGAACAACCAACGCCAATGCGGCCAGAAGCACCGTCACGCCGATCTGGAAGATGAGCTCAAGCAGCTTCATGAACGCCGAAGGCTCGCCAGGCGGCTCGGTCATCGGCAGCTCGGGCGTAGAGGGAGTCTGCTGTTCCGGTTCAGGCAACGGAGCTTCATCGCTCCCCCGGCCGAACAACGATCGAAGGAAGGACAGGACCGTCTCTTCCAGCCATTCTCTCAGCCGGCGGAAGAGAAGCAAGAAGGCGACCAGAACGGCAATTCCGGCGACGAGCATCCGGTTTAAACGGCGCGTGGCGGCCATGGTAGTCGTCCGATGCGTATCCACGGTCTCCGCCGAGAGATGTCTCTCGTTGGCTATTATGACGAACAGAGAGAGCGCGATAACGGCTCCGACATCTATAAATACGGCATAATCCGCAAAGCCCTCAGCCGCCATCTTGATCGGCTGGCAAGCGAGATATGCGATTACGCCAACGATCATGTGCATGCTGCGGAAGGAATTCCGCCAGTCGTCCCTCCACCCCGCGAAGCCGAAGCCGGCGAAAATCGCGCCGAGAGTTCCGCAGACGAGGAGCGAAAGAAGGTTGACGGTCGAGCCGGCAGCTAGTGCTGCAAGGGCAAAATGGATGAAGCCGGCTCCCGCCTGCAGGATGAGCCGCACGATAAGACGTACGCGGGAATCCGGGCGGAGCAATAGATTCGGCAATAAATAGATGACCGGCAAGGTGAACAGCCAGACGAACGCGGCCGAACGGGAAGGCACCGCAAGATAAACGGCCAGCAGGAGAATAGGCAAATAGAACGCGAGCTCCGCATACCCCTTCGCCAGCGTAACGGCGAAAGCTTTTGTTTTCGTCATGCGCTTCTCTCCTTCCGGTTCGGAGACTGTTCGTCCCGCTCTTCGGTCAGCTGCCACGCCGTCACCGAATTCCCGAGGAGCCGCAGCGCTTGCGCCGCCGCTTCGAGCTCTTCATTCCAATAGGCCGAGATCACGAGAACATCGCGATTGGCGTAGCCGATCCGAATCTCCCGTTCGAGGAGCGATAACATAGGTTCCGTCCGGTCGAGTTCAAGCCTTGCCATCGCTTCATAGAGCATCAATAAATGCTCATGCCCCCTGTCCGCATCGATCCGGACGCTGCCGGATTCGGTTCGAAGCGGCATATTCGCCGCGAAGCCAACCTCCATTCCCTGCGAGATCGCCGCTTCCGCCGCGCCGGCCGCCCATTCGATCCCCTTCTCGATGAGAGACTCGTTGGAGACGCTTCTCCACATGCCTTCAACATCCTCCACGTTGACGATGACCATCAGGCACCGATCCGCCGTGAAATCATATTGATGAACCATGAGCTCGCCCGTTCGCGCGCTAGCCTTCCAGTTCACCTGCTTCATGGAATCCCCCGCTTGGTATTCCCTCGCGCCGACGATCACGAATGGATCGGGCACGATGAACCGCCGAATCGAGTAGTCTCCTTGCCAGCTGCGGGATGGAAGCTCATGGAACGGGACTTCCGCTGGTCTGGGATAGACGATCAGCTCGCTCTGCAGCGGGAGCTGCATATGACGCTGCGCGTTGCCGAGCAAGTCGCCCCCCGTGAGGGTGACCGTATCGAGCTTGTAGCAGCCGCGCCTTGTTGGCGTCAGGTGATGCGTGCGGGTAATTCGCGTATAGCCTGCCAGGCTGAAGAAGCTTCGGTGGTTCTGAAAGAGGCTTCCTTTGCTGACGTCGAAATTTTCGCTCTTGCGAAAGCCCAAATTCGCGGACAGCAGCGATTCTACGCGCAGCCAAGGGACAGGAAATCTCTTGTTGTTCTCTAGCGTTTCGACTAGCTCCACCTCGTCGCCGCGGAAGCATGTTTTCCGGCGGAATTCCCTGCGATAGGTTAAGTTTTTGAACACCAAGCGCTTAAATAGCAGGCTTTGACCATACAAGACGGCAACCGTTGTCAGCAACAGCCAGAATATAAACATGGCGGCGCTACCGAAGCGTCAGGTCGGCTTCCGCCGGAACGTCCGTCTGCCGGATCACTTCGTCCACGATTTTATCGGCTTGTCCATGCGCGCGCGTCAGTCCCCTAAGCGCGAGACGATGCGCCAGCACCGGCGTCGCCATCGCTTTCACGTCATCCGGGGTCACGTAATCCCTGCCCCGTATAATCGCATGAACCTGCGAGGCGCGAAGCAACGCCTGGCTGCCGCGGGGGCTGACGCCGATCGCGACGTCGTCTCTTCCCCTGGTGCCTTCCACGATCGCCAGCAGATAACGAAGCACGTCGTCCGATATGCGGACGGAAGAATAGGACCGCCTAGCCTCTTCGAGCTGCTCCGGTCCCGCTACCGGCTGAAGCTCGGCCAGAGGATCGCGATCCTTGAACCGTTTAAGCAGCCGCAGGCCTTCCTCGGTCGTCGGATACCCCATCTTGATCTTGAACAAGAAACGGTCGAGCTGTGCTTCGGGCAGCGGGAAGGTGCCCTGGTGCTCGACAGGATTTTGAGTGGCGATGACCATGAACGGCAATCCGAGAGGCTTCGTCTCGCCGTCGATGGTGACCTGTCTCTCCTCCATGCTTTCGAGCAGGCTGGATTGCGTGCGCGGAGTCGCGCGGTTAATCTCGTCGGCAAGCAGCAGGTTCGTGAAGAGCGGCCCTTGCCGGAACTGGAAGTCGCCTAGCTTTTGGTTGTAATAATGAATGCCGCTTAAATCGGATGGCAGCAAATCGGGCGTGAATTGCACCCTCTTGAACGTTAACGACAACGACTTGGCGAACGATTTGGCGAGCACTGTCTTCCCCGTGCCCGGCACGTCCTCCAAGAGAACGTGCCCCGAAGTAATTAACCCGATAAATAATAGCTCGATTATATCTTCTTTGCCGACGACCACTTCGCCGATGTTCCGTTTCATCTGCTCCGCTAGCGACTGGATCGATTGGTAGGACATGACGTTTCTCCTTCTCCCATGCTGGTATGATTATGCTTGCTGACGGCGCTGAAGAGCTTGAAGCTCTCTCCAGCGGATTAGCTTGACGCCTTGCTTCCCCAACTCTTCTTGAATATCCCGGTCTCTGAAAATATCGTATTCCATTCCCCGCTTCGCCGGTTCAAAGTGGAAGGCTTCAAGCTCGTCCGTTACAATCGACGGGTGGATAATAAGCTCCGTCACGCCTGGCTTAAGGCTACCCAGAAGCGCTTTCATATCGGACTTGAACGAATCGTAGCTTTCGCCTTCTTGCAGCTGGAACGGCAAGCCGACCAAATAGTCCAGAATGACGACGCCCTTGGCGTCCGCAAGCGCCGCTATCGCTCTCGCCTGCTCCTCCATTTCCTTCGGCGCGACTCCCTGCTCCGCATTCAGATAACGCGGCAAGCGGAACGGAAGGCCATAGGAAGCGCATACGTCCAACACTTCCGGCATAAAATGCTTGCCCGTCCGAAGACCGTATAGGCTGCCCATATGATTGTCCGCGTGGGTGGGCTTCATGCCCAGCTTGATCGCCCTCTCGATCTGGCTGACAAGCTCCCGCTTCACATGGACGGATTCCGCTCTCTCTTCGAATTCCTGCGAGGTTTTGTGGAAATAACCGGTCTCCGCCACAAGGGATGACACATCCCCGTCGCTTGTGACGGGTCCCCACTTATAAGCGTCCCATTCGCTAGTGAAGGTGAGATGCACACCGACGTCGTATTCGGGATGGCTCGCGCTCCACGACGCGGCTTCGCTCGACCAGCCGCATGGCATCATCACCGTCGCGGAGCTGACCGTTCCTTCCGTCAGCAGGGACTCTACGGCTTGGTTGACGGAGTGGCATAACCCGTAATCATCCGCGTTCACAAGCAGCAGTTTGTCCCCTTCCGAATATCCAAGCTTCTGCGCTAAATTCATTTCACGAACCTCCCGCTTTTTGTTAAGGACATTAACGATATGAGAGCTTTCTATGTTTCCGTCTTCAGCTTATCCAGCCTGCTTTGGAGCTGCTGACGCCAGGCTTCCGCAAGCTCTCCGACTTCAAGCAGCTTCGAGATGGCCGCCCTATCGTTTTTGGCGCGGTACATAACGTCATTCGCGGCCGCGATGCTGAACGCATGACCATTCCGCTCGACCACGGTCAACACGTCTCCGGCCTTCGTTTCTCCTTCCTCCAGTACGCGGAAATAGAATCCGGTATACCCGGTTTCCTGCGCACGAACAGGCAGCGTAGGCAATTCGTTACGGATGCCCAGCTTGAAGCAGGGCTGTCGGGGCTGGCTGACCTGCAGCGTTACGGAGCCGATCGTGATGATATCGCCGATGCAGAGATCGTCTTCTAGCCAACCGGCGATCGTAAAGTTTTCGCCGAAAGAGCCGTTAGGGAACGGCAAGCCGAACTCCTCCCGCCAAAACGGATATCGCCCATCGCAATAGGCGCATACGGCCTTATCGGGACCTCCGTGGTGGATGGTGTCGCCTTGCCCGTCGCCTTGAATGCCAAGCCGGCCGATGCGCAGCGGTTCTTGCGTTGCCGTCTTGAAAATGCCGCTTGTCACTTCCCTGGATCCGTGCTGCAGCGGCCTCGGCATTCCGATTTGGAGCGAAGCGAGCATAGCCGTAGTGCTATTCCTATTCAACGATTCTCCATCCTTCCCTTATGTTGTTATCCGTTTTCTTCATTATAAGCTTAGCAGGGAGAAGATGGCAAAGCCTAGTTGCCGTTCGCTGATTAACCACGTTAACGAAGAGATGATCCTTGAAAATAATGAAAATAGACTGATAATTTCGACAGTTTACAGCGCAATGCTTCACGCTATTGTCGAAACGATTTAGTTCCTGTCCGTTATTGCGTTTCCCCGGGAAATGATCGTTCAGCGCGGGCGTTCATTTCCCGCTTCCGGGAAATGATCCTGCCCTTATTTCTTTCATTTGCCCGATGCCCGGCGAGCCCTCCTGCCGTCTCCCAGCTCAAAAACGGTCACGAGAAGCACGATCGCCGCGCCGCCGACCGCGGCGGCATGATCAAGAAAAACAGCCGCCGCGGCAGCCGTCGCGACAAGCCATAGGAAAGCCGCTCCGTTCACGGCGGGACTCCACCCACCAAGCTGCCAGGGCGCGCTGCTCCATCGCGATTCCACGCTTGTTCCGGCCCAAGGGCGGCGCTTTCGAGCCGTTCCTGCCGGCTTCCAGTGCGTGAACCGCAGACCAATCGGTATGGCGTAAGCCGCATGAAGCGTAACGATGGAGAAGCCCAGGAGCGGAAGCAAAGAAGCCTCTGGACGAAGGAGCTGCGCGCCGGCCAGCATCATTACGGCAACGGCCGCGCTAATCCATCCCGCCAGCCATGGCGTCTGCGTTCGGCCGGATATCCATCCGACTTTACCGGCGAACGGCACGGCCTCCTCCCTTGCAAGACCTAATAACGCTCTCGCGCATACGGACAAGGACTGCAGTCCGCTTCCCCATAGCGTACCAATAATCAAGAGCAAGACAAGAGGCGAGCCTCCAAAACCCGTGAGCGCGCTCTCCATGAATCCATTCAAGCCGGCAAGGCCGTTATTCCAGCCAAGCGACGGCTCGAAGCCTCCGCCTGCCGCTTGGATCGAACCCGCTGTCAACGCCAAGAACGTCAACAGCACGAGGCCGATGACGAACGTATAGGAGGTGGACAAGAAGATCGCCCACGGCACTCTGACGCGCGGCTCTATCGTCTCCTCCGCCCCTTGCGAAGCGCCGTCCATTCCGAGGAACAACTTGGCCAGCAGCAGCAGGGCGACGAGAAAAGGTTCCAAGCCTACTTTTCCGCTAAAATCGATGGTTTGCATCTCATATAACAGCGCGGGTGAATAACCTCCCGGCCAGAACATCCAAGTCAGACCGGCAATGATCAATACCGCGCATAGCAGCTGGAACCATAGCCCGGCCGCATGTATGACTTTGAGCCATGCCGCCCCGTACTGATGAACGGCAGCCAGCGTGCCGGCAACCGCCAGTATCATCGCGCCGAAGCTGAAAATAGACGAGTCGTACCCCAAAAAGGCAGACGCCGCGCCATCGGCCAGATAGGCGCAGCCGCCGACCAGAAGAGCGAGCATGGCAAGATGACCGGCGGCATGGAACCAGCCGGCCCGAAGTCCCCATCTTCTGCCCCCCATCTCATACGACGCATGGTAGAAGCTGCCCGCGACCGGATAAGCGGACGACAGCTCGGCCAAGCTCCCGCTTACGCACAGGTAGAACAGGCCAAGCAGCGGCAGGCCGTAACCGATAACGGATAAGCCCCCTTGCTGCAGCGCTGGCCCGAACAATATCACGCTGCTGCCGATTAGGGCCATGGAGCCGGAGGAAAGCCCCAGCGGCCATATGCCGCCCCCGCTCCTCCGAAGCAGCTGCGCAAGACCGAAACGTCCAAGATCGTGCTTGTCCTGCATCATCTGCGTTTGCTTACCGTAACGCGCCATGCTCTGGTATCCGGTTAACCGGAGCCCCCTCTGCGCTTTGAAGGCGATCGCCATGATCAGCGCGCACACGGCTCCGAACAATATGAGTCCAAGCAGGATCGTGAGCATACAAATCCCCTCCTTAACCTACTGTATGTCCGGCGAGGGTCAAGCATGCTGGCGATCACGCAAAAAGAACCTCCGGAGATGCCGCATTCGCAGCATTCCTAGAGATCCTTACGTTACCCGATATCGCTATTGAGCTCCTCCGCGTTTAATAACTGTTCGACGGCCAGGCGCACCTGAATGAGGTCGAACGGCTTCGTAAGCAGACGATCGAATCCGATTCGATTCGCTTCTTCCATCTGTCGCTCATCCATGTACCCGGTCATGAGGACGACAGAGGCGTCGCACCCCTTCCGTCTAATCTCCTTAAGCGCTTCTATGCCGCTCATATCGGGCAGCCTTACGTCGAGCAGCACGCAGTCGGGCCGTTTCTCTGCCGCCGCTTGTACCGCTTCCAAGCCGGTTCCGGCTTCCATCACGACATATCCTCGGTCGCGGAGCATCTCCGCCATAAGCTGGCGCAGCGTTATTCCGTCGTCGACGAGAAGAATAACGGGCTGCCGAGAGCCGCCAGGCCGCCCTCTCCGTTTCCCATGCGTCATGCCGGCTTGCCCGGAGGCCGGAATATCCTTCTCCTGGCTTGGCGATGCTCCGGTTGAATTGCGGGCATCCCGAAGCTCGGTTCGGATCATTTCGGATCGGCCAATCGATGAAGATTTTTGTTGTTGGCGCCGGAGCGCCACGTGTTGAATGATGCCGATGATGACGGCTGCTCCTGCTGCCGCAGCGCCGATAGTTATAAAGACGTTCATACACCGCTCCTTGCGTTTCGCTAATCGCCCGCGAGCATCGGTCCAAGCGGACCGTCTTCGTTCACGATATCCTGTAATTCGAATACCGAAATCGGAAAATATAAAAATCCATATACGTAAGCGGCGAGCTCGTAGAGCCCGAAATAAATGACCAGCGAACGGTCCGCCACGTAGAATGGCTGATCGGGCGCAATGGAAGTGAACGGCTCGAGCGTTTCGATATTTCTCGCTTTGATGCCTGCCGCCACGAACTTATTGATTCGGGAAACATAGTCGCTCCCCGGCTTGAACAGCTCGGCGAGCGTATATATTTTGCCCGTAGAAGCCTTGAACGTTAAGGAATGCTGCAGCGTCATGCCGTGCGCTCCTCCTGTGTAAGCGTAATTGAAAAGCGACAGGCTGAATATGTCCTTCTCGTTCGTTTTCAGCTCGTAGTAGCCGATCATCTCCGCCCGGGGGTCCTCCAAGCTCCCTTGGCTGTTGACCAGCTCCTGCGCTTCCTTCAGCAGCGCTTGATTGATGATTGCTTCCGCAGAAGCGCTCGCTCCTCCGCTTACGTGCGGGATGGACAAGTCGGCCTTCGGAAAGCTGGCTTTCGCGGTCTGAACGATAAGCGGGTGAGATATCGCCATATTCTAATTCCACCATCCTATTTACGTTAGATGGTTAACTATATGCTTCCTCCCGCTCATCCCATGACGCGGACGTTTCCTCGCCGCTTGCTTACAGAAGCATTTTCTCCCGCTCCGTCAGCCTTCTGCCGTATACGTCCAGCACGAGATTGCCTTTGTTCAGACCCAGAATACGATCCGCGTACCGCTCTGCCCAGTCCCCTTGATGGAGCACGGCAATGACGATGATGCCTTCGTTCTTGCAGAGAGCCTTCAGCTCGCTAAGCACGGCGTCCGCGGCGTGCGGGTCGAGACCGGAGACGGGCTCGTCCGCCACGATTACTTTGGCGCCATGCACGAGCGCCCTTGCGATGGCCATCCGCTGCCGTTCACCGCCGCTCAGATGCTTCGCTTTCGTATGCGCCTTATCCAGCAGGCCGCGCTTCTCGATCAGATCCATCGCGCCCATATAATCGTCGTTTCGGACCATGCCCGTCCATCTCCGCCAGGCGGGGGTTTGGTTGACCGATCCGATAATGACGTTTTTCAGGCCGGTCTTCTCCGGGATCAAGTAAGGCTTCTCTTCTATGTAGGCTACTTGCTGCTTCACCTTCTGCTTCGCGAGCCAGCCTTCCTTGAGCACGTCCTTGCCGCCGAACTGGTACGTGCCGGACGTCCAGCTCTCCTGCAGCGCCAAACATTTGAGAAGCATCGATTTGCCGCTGCCGCTGGTGCCTTTGACCGCGATAAAGTCGCCTTCGTAAGCTTCGAAGCTAATATCGTTAAGCACCTTCGGACCGCCCGGGATCCGTTTGGTCAAACCTTTTATTCTCAACATAGTCCGCACTCCTTCTCATCCTGCAAACGCTTCTATGAATCTAGTTTAAAGTAAATAAAAAACACTTTCCACACGAACAAATGTTTGGTATAATCAAAACAAGAACAAATGTTCGAAATTGTTCAACAAAATAAAGGAGGCTTGATCACCATGAAGACCAACTGTGAGAATTTCCGTTACGTTGAGAAGGTAAGGCCGAACCGCGATTTGACGTTTAAGTTTTATAGCGACGGACGGCTCGTCATTATTAACAACGACACAGAGGAGGTGATCGGGCCGCGAGACCTTAGAGGCGACAGCCGGGATTTTTACGTACGCAAGCGGATCGCGTTTATTAAGAACCGTCTAGCCGAGACGCAATTGAAATATGCTTAACTATAGACAAGAGGAGAGCCCGAACGATTCGTTCGTTCGAGCTCTCCTCTTTGTTTTTGCATCATTACGGATTTTCTTTGCTTATTCCGTTTAAGCTTGCCGGTCTCTCCGCGATCTCATTCTCTTTCGGCGTTCTCGCGTGAGACTTCTGACTGGCGTCGTCCTGCTGATTATGAATCTTTTCGCTTTTATTATGCGGCACGGTAGTTCACCTCCACTTACATTATGCGGAGGGCAAGCCCTTACTATGCCTGCTGCGGGCATATGAGGCTTCTGATTCCCATTCATTGACTAATGACATCCATTTGCGGTAGATTGGTCATACGATAAGATTAGAAAGCCATCGTTCCCGCAAAGGAGACTGCATAAGATGAAGCAGCATATTTTGTTCGACTTAGACGATACGTTAATTTATTGCAATAAATATTTTTTCTACGTTGTGGATCAATTCGTCGACGCCATGACGACTTGGTTCGGCGGCTCTTCTCTTGTGACGAGCGGAGCGATCCGCGATAAGCAAACGGAGATCGATATCGCGTTGATCGGCGAGACGGGCTTCAAGAGCGAGCATTTTCCTCAATCCTTCTTGGAAACCTATATATACTTCAGCGATCTGACCGGTCGCAAACGATCCGCCGTGGAAAAAGATTTCCTATGGAAGCTCGGAATTAGCGTCTACGAGCATGAAACCGAGCCGTATCCGAACATGGAGCATACACTTGACGAACTCGCGAACGCGGGACATGAGCTTCACCTCTATACGGGCGGTGAGCTGCTCATCCAGCAGCGCAAGATCGATCGGATGGGGCTCGAGCGGTACTTTAGCTCTCGTATTTACATCCGGCAGAAAAAAAACAATGACGCCCTGGAACAAATCCTAAAAACCGGCCAGTTCGATCGCGATCATACGTGGATGATCGGCAACTCGATCCGTACCGATGTGGTTCCCGCCCTAACGGCCGGCATTCACGCCATCCATATGCGTATGCAGGAAGAATGGCAGTACAACCTGGTGCAGATTGACGTGAAGCCGCGCGGCGCTTTCTTCACGCTGGATCAGCTCAAGGACGTGCCGGAGACGATTCACCGGTATGTGAATCGCGATTAAACCTCCAGTCCGGCCTTAAGCTTGTTCCACGCCAAGCTCCCCGTTGTCCAGGCTGCGAAGGACGATTCGCCCTTCGCTTTGCGACCCGTTCGCGAGGACGAGCTTGAGCTTTGCCGTTTTACCTTTTTCGGCTAGGGCTTTGATCTGGGCATCCGTTAAGGTGCGGCCGAACGATTCCTTCCAGATCACGAATTTGCAGCCGGTTCGATAGTTCGAGCAGCCATAACCCTTGCGGCCCATAAACAATTGGCCGCCGCAGCCCGGTCGCGGACAGGCGGCAACGGTCCGCGGTTCGCCCGAAGTCTCTCCTCCGCTCTGTCCCGCTCCTGCGGCCGGCGCTGCCTTGGATCGTCCAGCAGCGCTTTTGCTTTTTACGCCCCTAGCGGACGCCGGCTTCTCCTCGCCTGATCTCGCGACTGTCCGGCGGGGTTTCCCTTTGGCGGCTGGCGCATCTCCCTCGAACGCTTTGATGTCCGCTCTGGATTGCTGGCGTACCTTCTCCACGATCATCGTCGCAAACTTCTTTACGTTTTCCATAAACTGCTCGTCGGATGCGCTGCCTCTAGCGATTTCGTTCAGCCGGCGTTCCCACATGCCAGTCATCTCAGGCGAGGTTAAGAGTTCCACGCCAGCGGCCCGGATGAGCTCGATCGCCGTGCGCCCCTTCTGCGTAATCATTATTTTTTTGCCTTGCATCGTCACGTAGCCCACGTTCTTGAGTCTTTCGATCGTTGCGGCGCGGGTAGCCGGAGTGCCCAGTCCGGAATCCTTCATCGCATCCCGCACTTCCTCGTCCTCGATCTGCTTGCCCGCGCTTTCCATCGCTTTGAGCAGCGTACCTTCCGTATAGGGCTTAGGCGGCTGCGTCTCCTTCTCCTTCGATTGGGCGTTACGACAGAGAACGTCGGACTTATCATCAACGGAGAACGGCTCGGCGACTTCCTCTTCTTCCTCCGCGTCTTCGTCCTTTTTCTTGCCTTTCTCTTTTTTCTGGTCGGCGTAGATCGCTTTCCAGCCGAGGCTGAGAAGCTCCTTCACATTCGTTTTGAACGTTTCGCCCTCGACTTCCGTAAGCACGGTATGCGATTTGTATTCGGCGGCCGGATAGAACTGGGACAGAAACCGGCGCACGATTAGATCGTAGAGCTTCGCTTCTTCGGCCGACAGGCCCGACGCTTTCCGGTGCGTCGGAAGAATGGCGTGGTGATCCTCGACTTTGGCAGGGTTGCAAATAAATTTGTTCCCCTTGTGTACAAGCCCGCGGTTCGCGCCTTTCACCCATTCGTCATACTGCGTCCCTTGCAGGGACGCCAACGCCTTGTGCATCTCGGGAATGTTCTGCTCCGTCACGTAGTTGGAATTCGTTCTCGGATAAGAGATGACTTTGTGCTTCTCGTAGAGCGCCTGCGCGATGTCCAGCGTTTTTTTGGCGGAAAACCCGTACTTGCCGTTCGCCTCCCGCTGCAGAAGCGTAAGGTCGTACAATTTATAAGGATACTCCTTTACTTCTTTTACTTCGTAGGACGCGATACGGCCGGTTTTCCCCTTCACCTTGGCCGCGATGGCTTCGGCTTTCTTCGGATCCGTCATTCGATCGCCTTGCCACAGCCCTCGGTAAGACGTTTCGAATTGCTCGAACTGCGCTTCCACCTCGTAGAACTTCAGCGAATCAAACGTTTCAATCGTCTTCTGACGGTCATAGATTAGCGCAAGCACCGGCGTCTGCACTCTGCCGACGGACAACAACACGTTATGCCGCGTCGTGAACGCCCGCGAACCGTTCATGCCGATCAGCCAATCCGCTTCGCTTCTTGCCGTAGCCGCTTTGGTCAGATTGTCGTATTCGGAACCGTCTCTCAGCTCCGCGAACCCTCTGCGGATCGTCTCCGGCGTCAGATCCGAAATCCATAGCCGCTTCACGGGCTGCTTTAGCTTGAGGTGTCTCTGAATAAGCGAAAAGATGTACTGTCCCTCGCGCCCGGCGTCGCAGCAATTCACGAGCGAGTCGCAACGCTTGGCCAAATCCTTGATCACCTTCAATTGATCGTACGTCTTGCGGTTGGGGACCAGCTTGAATGCGCTCGGGATGATTGGCAAATCGTTAATATTCCACTTCTTGTACCGGTCATCATAAGCGTCGGGCTCGGCTAGTCCAATGAGATGGCCGATCGCCCAGGTAATGATATATTGTTCGCCTTCGATATAAGTGCGGTTGTTTTTGGCTCGGGGATCTATGGCAGCCGCGATATTACGCCCCATGTCGGGTTTCTCCGCTATGATTAAAGTCTTCAACAACGGGTCGCTCCTTTGCGGTCTTCATACTATTGCTATGGGTAATCATTAAACTGGCTCGTTAAGCACGGATACAATCGCGCGGAATATCGATTCGACGCCCTTCGACCAGTTCGGATCCTCCGCGTATTCGCGATTGATCCATGTGAAGGGATTCACTTCGGCAGGCCTGTCCTTGCTTAAGCGCACGATTGTCCTGGCCGCGATTTGCGCCGACTGCTCGATAGTCGTGTTAAAATCCTGCCAGCTGTGAAAGACGTTAAACGGATTGTTGGCGATTTCCTTCGCTCTCTCGTGCGAGGCTGGAACAAAAGCCTGCTCTTGCCCGGTAATCGCAAACAAGAAAGCGGGATGGATATCGAATTGCTTGGACGCGTCGATAATCGCGTCAAAATACCGGGGTTCAGCGAGCAGCGAGGATTTGTCGTCCAGATAACCGATGAGACGTTTCCGGTCGATATCCGCATACCGCAGCTCGTCCGGCAATTCGTTCACGCGAGCCTCGGCGGACGCCGCCGGTTGAACGGTCTGCTGCTGAGCGACAGGCACCGGCCCCTCCTGGGGCGTCGATATCGTCCAATTAAATATAACCGTCGCCGCGACAACGCACGCCGATAACACGCCGTATAACAGAAGGCGATCTCGTCTCCTTCTGCGGATTATCGGATGAATGGGCGGTCTTAGCGGAATAACTTCGGCGAGCCTCGACGAAGCCTCGGCCAATTGTCCGGCAGTCGAAGAGGACTCTGTCAAAAATAATACGGCTTCCTTCTCCCTTACCCATCTGCGAAGGGGCCCTGCGATCGCTTCATCCCGCTGATCCAGCTCCAGGCATAAAGCGTACACATCGTCCGCGCTCACAGGCCGCTGATGCTCGAGAACCGTCGTTCGGATCAGCGTGCGGGTCAGCTCTCTTTTGACCGGGGGACTGAACTCTGGGAGCTGTTTGTGAATGATACGCGTAACCGCGTCGGCAACGATCTCCGCCCGCTGTTCGTTCGGCATGGCAGAGTACTTATGATGGACGTAGCTTCTAATGTTCCGAACATCGTTCGGCGTAAGCAGGTAGGCTTGATCGGCGGACATGTTCATCTCCCCCTGGACATAACATCTCCCCCGATTTTACCACAACTTTCCTTAGCTGCGGGAGGTTAGTTTTCCGATGGCCGCCTGTACTTCGCCGCTATTGATGTACGAAGCGATCTGCTCTTTCTCCGAGAAGGTGAACTGATATTCGCAGTCGCAATCCTCGTCTTGCGGAACGATTTGGGCGATTGTCCCATCGGTCGTGCAGATGACCAGAATGGAGAACTGGATCAAATCATCCGGCGCCGGCGTCGATTCATGCAGCGATGGATGCAGCACGATATCGACCCATTGTCCGTCTTCCCGCAGCTCCATTGCAGGCCGGTAGCCTTCGAATTTCAATTCCGTTATGCAATCGGATCCGTATTTGATCATGCTATCCGCTCCTTCAATAATTGTTCGCAGACAAGCAAGAAAAGCGCCCCAGGGGCGCTTTCTTGGTATGCCGCCACAGCCGCTGCCTGCGGCTATATGCCTTATGCTTGTTATGGGAGCATCGAGGATCCCATCAAATATTTGTCCACTTCGCGAGCTGCTTCGCGGCCTTCGTTAATCGCCCATACGACCAAGCTTTGACCGCGGCGCATATCGCCGGCAGCGAATACTTTATCCACGTTCGTTTTGTATTTGCCGTAAGTCGCTTTGACATTGGAACGACGGTCTTGATCCAGACCAAGCTGTTCGATCAACGTCTTCTCCGGTCCTTCGAAGCCAACCGCAATGAATACGAGATCGGCAGGCCATACTTTCTCCGTGCCTGGAATCTCTTTGTAAATTTTGCGTCCTGTCTCGTCAACCGTACGTTCAATCTGAACCGTGTGCAGCTCTTTCAGATTGCCATTCTCATCGCCTACGAACTTTTTCGTGAGGACGGAGAATACGCGAGGGTCTTCGCCGTATAGAGCTTTCGCTTCTTCTTGGGCGTAGTCCAGCGTGTATACGTTCGGGAACTGCGGCCAAGGGTTGCCGATCGGATCGCGCTCCAGCGGCGCCTTCGCGTGCGTGCCGAATTGCGTAACGGATTTGCAGCCGTGACGAAGCGCTGTCGCCACGCAGTCCGTGCCAGTATCGCCGCCGCCGATGACGATAACGTCCTTGTCCTTGGCGGAGATATAGTTGCCATCCTCGAGATTCGAGTCCAGGTAGCTCTTGATAGTGCCGTTCAAATAATCCATCGCCATATGAACGCCCTTCAGATCGCGTCCCTCGATCTCGACATCGCGAGCTTTCGTAGCGCCGCCGCACAGGACGACCGCATCGAATTTCTCCATGAGCTCGCTTGCCGAGATATCCTTGCCGATCTCGGTGTTCGTCACGAACTCGATCCCTTCCTCCGTAAGCAGATCAACGCGGCGCTGGACGACATGCTTCTCCAGCTTCATCGTCGGGATGCCGTACGTGAGCAGGCCGCCGATCCGATCGGCGCGTTCGTATACCGTTACCGTATGGCCGGCTTTGTTCAATTGAGCGGCGGTTGCCATCCCTGCAGGACCCGAACCTACGACCGCTACGCGTTTGCCGGTGCGAACCTTCGGAGGCTGCGGCACAACCCAGCCTTCTTCGAAGCCTCTGTCGATGATAGCTTGTTCAATGGTCTTAATCGTAACGGCGTCACCGATTAAGCCTACCGTACAGGAGCCTTCGCAAGGCGCAGGACATACGCGTCCCGTGAACTCGGGGAAGTTGTTCGTCTTGTGCAGACGATCCAGCGCTTCGCGCCACAGCCCTCTGTAGATCAGGTTGTTCCATTCCGGAATCAGGTTGTTGACCGGACAACCGGACACCGAGCCGGCCAATTCCATCCCGGTGTGGCAATAAGGCGTTCCGCAGTCCATGCAGCGCGCGCCTTGCGTGCGAAGCTGCTCATCGGACAGATGCTTATGAAATTCGTTCCAATCCTTAATGCGCTCGAGCGGATCGCGATCGGCCGGCAATTCGCGTTGATATTCCATAAATCCTGTTGGTGTAGACATGATCGCTATTCCTCCATCCCCTGTATCCCGGTGCATGCGTATGATTTCATCAATAATTGCGGGAATCCAAGTCGTTATATATTGTGTATCTTTATTCACTGCTTTAAAGTCGAATAACTTATTATAACATGCTAGCATCCCATAGATGAACAGGTTAATGGATTTTCCGCACAATCATTTGCACTTTATGACATATAGTTCGTTAATTCTTCAATTCTTTTCAACCCATCGGCTTTAAAACGCGCTCATAAGTGCAAAAACGACAGTCATACGGGTTACGCTCATCCTTCTCACGGAATACGCTGTCCGTCAGAGTCCACTCGTCTTCCTCCCATATCGGGAAGAAGGCGTCCGCGTCCGCGATTTCCGCGTCGACATCCGTAAGCAGGAGCTTGTCCGCATATGGAAGCGCCAGCGCGTATACTTCAGCGCCCCCAATGACCATCAGCTCTTCTTCCCCGTAACGGCCGATCGCCTCTTCGATGTCATGGATCACTTCGCAGCCTTCCAGCTCAAGACCTTCCTGGCGCGTAAGCACGACATTCCGGCGATTAGGAAGCGGTTTGCCAAGCGATTCATACGTTTTTCTTCCCATAAGCACGGTTTTTCCCGTGGTTGTTTTTCTGAAGAACGCCATGTCCGCGGGCAGATGCCATAACATTCGGTTGTCCCCGCCTATGGCCCGGTTACGGTCCATGGCCCATATTAAAGTTACCGGCATGCGAATCTCCGCCCTTCCTACACCGCAACCGGCGCTTTGATCGCCGGGTGAGGGTCGTAATTTGCGATGGCGAGATCGGACAGCTCGAACTCGAACGCGGACCGCTTGTCCGGGTTCAGCGTTAGCGTCGGCAATGGACGGGGCTCGCGCGAGAGCTGAATTTCGATCTGCTCCAGATGGTTGGAATAAATATGGGCATCGCCGAACGCGTGGACGAAATCGCCGACCTCCAGACCGCATTCGTGCGCGATTAGATGGGTCAGAAGCGCATAGCTCGCGATGTTGAACGGCACGCCCAGGAATATATCCGCGCTGCGTTGGTAGAGCTGACAGCTCAGCTTGCCTTCCGACACGTAGAATTGAAACAACGTGTGACAAGGCGGCAGCGCCATGCTTGGCACGTCCTCCGGATTCCAAGCCGACACGATGAGTCTCCTTGAATCCGGGTTTCGCTTGATTGTATCGATCACATCCTTCAACTGATCGATCGTATCTCCTTGCGTCGTCTTCCATGCCCGCCACTGCTTGCCGTACACGTCGCCAAGCTCTCCATATTGCGCCGCAAATCCTTCATCGGACAAAATCCGTTCCTTGAATTGAGACATCTGCCGTTCGTATTCGTCCGCGAAGGCGGAATCCGTCTGCGAACGAAGCCCGAAATTCGTCATATCGGGACCCTTATAATCCTCGCTTTCGACAAACCTCTTGAAGGCCCACTCATTCCAGATATTATTGTTGTTTTGCAGCAAATAACGGATGTTGGTGTCGCCTTTCATAAACCATAGAAGCTCGCTGGCGACCAGCTTGAAAGGAACGCGCTTAGTCGTCAAGAGCGGGAAGCCCTCGTTCAATGGGAATCTCATTTGATAACCGAATACGGAAATCGTTCCCGTTCCCGTTCGGTCATCCTTCCGCACGCCATTCTCCAGGACGTGACGCAGCATCTGCAGATAAGCCATTTCACTGGTGCTCATGCTTGTCCCCCCTCGTTTCGAACAAAATAACTCTTATTATATCACCTGATAGGCTTAGTTGCCCAGTCTGTCTTGCTTCCGTTTTTTTCGAAGGGCATGACGCTCCGGCGCGTTGTCGTACAGCTGTCTCTCGAATTCGGTTTCCGGAACGACGGCAGGCACAGGCGCTGGCTTGCCCTGTTCGTCGAGCCCCACAAACGTGAAGAAGGCCGTTACCGTCACTTCCCGCTCGCCGCTATATAGATGCTCCCTTGTCACCGAAACGTAGATTTCCATCGAGCTTCGACTCGTCCACGATACGAACGCTTCGACTTCGATGACGTCGCCGATGCGGATCGGGGCCAAAAAATCCAAGCTGTCGGTCGACGCCGTCACAACTCGCTTGCGGGCATGGCGCATCGCGGCGATGGCCGCCACCTTATCCATGTATTCCATCAGCTTCCCGCCGAACATCGTATCGTAATGATTCGTGTCGAGCGGAAATATCAATTGCGTCATTAACGTCCTGGATTCGTTTGCCCGCTTGGTTTCTTGTTCATGCATGGATTTCCGCCGCCTTTCGAATGTCTAACTACTATATTTGTTCATATATATGCGCAAAGAGGCCCCGCGGCTGTATGAATCCGCGTGACCTCTCTCATGAAGATGCGTTATATAGGGTCTTTATTTAACAAATGTGTGGATCGGATGGCCCAGGGCAACCTCTGCCGCGTCCAAAACGATCTCGCCCAGAGTCGGATGCGCGTGAATCGTAAGCGCGATATCCTCAAGCGTAGCGCCCATCTCGATCGCAAGAGCAAGCTCGGCGATCATGTTGGATGCTTCCAGACCGACGATGTGCGCGCCAAGAACGAGACCGGAGTCCGCATCGGCTACAAGCTTCACGAAACCTTCGTTCGCGTTAAGCGACATGGCGCGTCCGTTGATCGCGAATGGGAACTTGCCGACTTTAACGTTATGGCCTTGCTCCTTCGCTTCCTTCTCGCTGAGGCCAACGCTAGCGCACTCCGGATCGGAGAAGCAGACGGCTGGAACGCATTTGTAATCGATGACGCTAGGCAGACCGGAGATGACTTCGGCTGCAACGCGGCCTTCGTACATCGCTTTATGAGCAAGCGCAGGACCTGCGATGATGTCGCCGATCGCGAAGATGTGCGGAATGCTGGTGCGGCATTGCTGATCGACTTCCACGAGACCGCGGTCGGTCGTTTTCACGCCGATCAGATCCAGGCCCAGCTCGCCGTCCGTGTTCGGACGACGGCCGACCGTTACGAGCAGGTAGTCCGCCGTTACTTTCTCTTCTTTGTCGCCTACTGTGTAAGTGACCGTTACGTCTTTATCCGTTTGCTCCGCGCTCTTCGCTTGGGCGCCGGTTACGATGTCGACGTTTTTGCCTTTCAGCTTCTTCGCGACGATCTGCGACATATCTTTGTCGAAGCCAGGAAGGATCGAGTCGGAGCCTTCGATTACGGTTACTTTGGTGCCGAACTTGGAGTACATTTGGCCGAGCTCGATACCGATGTAACCGCCGCCGATTACAACAAGGCTCTTCGGAATTTCAGGCAGCGACAACGCGCCGGTCGACGACACGATGCGTCCGCCATAAGGGAACGCCTTCAGCTCGATCGGACGGGAGCCTGTAGCGATGATGCAGTTTTTGAAGCGGTAACGAGGCGCTTCTTGGTCGTTGAATACGCGCGCTTCGTTCTCGTTGATGAACATCACTTCGCCATGGAAATATTGAATTTTGTTAGCCTTCAGAAGCGAAGCTACGCCGCCAGTCAGCTTCTTGACGATGCCGTTTTTAAATTCCTGCACCTTGTTAAAGTTCACCTTCGCTTCGCCGACTTCGATACCGAAGTCGGAAGCGTGGCTGACGGACTCATATTGGTGAGCCGCAGAGATCAGCGCTTTGGAAGGAATACAGCCTACGTTCAAGCAAACGCCGCCCACATGCTCTTTCTCGACGACCAGGACGCTTTGTCCCAGCTGTGCCGCGCGGATGGCGGCAACGTAACCGCCTGGACCCGCGCCGATGACTAGCGTATCAATATCTAAGGAAGGATCTCCTACTACCATGTGTTAAACCTCCATTATGAACAGTTCAGGCTGCGCCAGAAGCTGTTTGATGTAGTTCATAAAGTTTTGAGCTGTTGCGCCGTCGATCAGACGGTGGTCGAAGCTCAGCGACAGCGCCATGACAGGAGCGGCAACAATCTCGCCGTTCCGCACGACTGGCTTCTCCGAGATGCGGCCCGTTCCGAGGATCGCCACTTCAGGGAAGTTGATGACCGGCGTGAAGAACATGCCGCCTGCAGATCCGATGTTGGAGATCGAAATCGTGCTGCCTTTCAGCTCGTTCGGCGCCAGCTTGCCGTCGCGGCCGCGGGCTGCCAGATCGCGAATGGTGTCGGCAACCATAAAGATATTTTTGCGGTCTGCGTCTTCGATAACGGGAACGATCAGACCATTGTCCGTATCCGTCGCGATACCGATGTTATAGTACTTGCGGTACACGATCTCTTGGTTCGCCTCATCCAGCGTGGAGTTCATGATCGGGAACTGGCGGCAAGCCGCAACCAAAGCCTTCACGATGAACGGCAGGTAAGTCAGCTTGGAGCCTTTCTTCTCTGCGTAAGGCTTATATTTCGCGCGGAGCGCAACCAACTCGGTTACGTCTACTTCGTCCATGATCGTAACGTGCGGAGCCGTGTAAACCGATTTGACCATCGCGTTCGCGATCGCTTTGCGGATACCTTTGAACGGCACGCGCTCTTCTGGACGATAAGCCGTTCCGGATGCCGCAGGTGCTTTGGCTTCCGCTTTTGCAGGTGCTGCCGCTTGTTCTTGCGCAGCTTCAGAAGCTGCAGGAGCAGCCGCAGCCGCCGAGGCAGCGCCGCCGAAGCCGTTCACGTCTTCGCGCGTGATGCGGCCGTTCTTGCCGGTGCCGGCCACTTGCGTCAGGTCTACGCCTTTCTCGCGGGCGTATTTGCGCACGCTTGGCGTGGCAAGCACTTGCGCGTTCGTTGCTTGCGGCGCAGGAGCCGCAGCAGGCGCTGCCGCTTGAGCAGGAGCGCTCGCCGGAGCAGGAGCCGCTTGTTCTTGCTTCGGAGCTTCCGACGCGGCTGGAGCCGCTTGCTCCGGAACGTCGCCTTCCGCTTCGATGACGGCGACAAGCTCGCCGACATGGCATACCTGACCGTCCTTCACCAATACTTCCAGCACTTTGCCGTTCACCGGACAAGGTACTTCCACGATAGCCTTATCGTTCTGCACTTCCATAATAATATCGTCATCCGTCACGGCCTGACCTGGCTGAACCAGCACTTTGATAATTTCGCCCTCGTGCAAGCCTTCGCCCAGCTCCGGGAATCGGTATTCGAATCTAGCCACCGATGGTAACCTCCTTTAAAAATCCGTTCATAGGGTAATTTCTGATTTAGAAGTTAATGACTTTCTGTGCGGCAGCTACGATGCGCGCCGGCGTTGGCAGCCATGCGTCTTCGATTTGGGCAAATGGATATACGGTATCCGGGCCCGCAACGCGCAGCACTGGCGCTTCGAGGTGCAGAATGGCTTTCTCGTTGATTTGCGCAATCACTTCCGCTGCCACGCCGGAAGTTTTCTGAGCTTCTTGCACGACGATCGCGCGGTTCGTCTTCTGGATGGAAGCGACGATCGTGTCGATATCGAGCGGAACAAGGGAACGAAGGTCGATGACTTCCGCTTTGATGCCTTGCTTCTCAAGCTCGTCGGCCGCTTTCACTGCCGTATGCACCATCATGCCGTAAGCGATGATCGTTACGTCGCTGCCTTCGCGGACAACGTTCGCTTTGCCGATCTCGATGGTGTATTCGCCTTCCGGAACATCCGCTTTGAACGCGCGATACAGGTTCAAGTGCTCCATGAAGAAGACAGGATCGTTGTCGCGGATCGCGGAGATCATGAGGCCTTTGGCGTCGTATGGATTGGATGGGATAACGACTTTGATACCAGGCGTTTGGACCGCGAGACCTTCCAGGGAATCCGTGTGAAGCTCTGCCGCTTTGACGCCGCCGCCGAACGGCGTGCGGAATACGATCGGCGAGTTGTAGCGTCCGCCGGAACGGAAACGCATGCGCGCCGCCTGCACGAACATTTGGTCAAGCGCTTCAAAGATGAAGCCAACGAATTGAATTTCAGCAATCGGACGGAAGCCTTGCAAGCCCATGCCGACAGCCATACCGGCGATAGCGGATTCCGCGAGCGGCGTATCGAATACGCGCTCTTCCCCGAACTCCTCCTGCAAACCTTCCGTTACGCGGAATACACCGCCGACCTTACCTGCGTCCTCACCGAAGATGAGCACGTTCGGGTCGCGTTTTAGTTCGACGCGCATCGCGTCGCGAATCGCTTCAAGCATATTCATTTGAGCCATGATCGTTTCGTCCTCCCCTTCTATTGGAAATCGGCTTTTTGTTCTTCGAGGTATTTTGGCGTTGTTTCGAACATCGTGTCGATCAAGCCGGCGACAGTCATTTTCTCTACTGCTTCCGCTTTCTTGATATGTTCGTTAACGGTCGCTTTCGCTTCTTCCTTCACGCGGTTCGTATCCTCTTCCGTCCAAAGGCCTTTCTTCTCCAGGAACTTGCCGAAGCGGATAAGCGGATCCTTCGGAGCCCATTCCGTTTCTTCGTCCTTCGTACGGTATTTTGTCGTGTCATCCGACATCGAGTGCGGACGGAAACGGTAGGTCAGCATCTCGATCAGCGTCGCGCCTTCGCCGCTGCGTCCGCGCTCTGCCGCCTCCTGAACCGCTTTAATAACCGCAAGAACGTCCATGCCGTCAACTTGCACGCCTTTGATGCCGGCTGCGACAGCTTTATGGGCTACGGACTGTGCCGCCGTTTGCTTGGCGAACGGAGTCGTGATGGCATAGCCGTTGTTCTGAACGACATAAATGGCAGGCAGCTTGTAAATGCCCGCAAAGTTCAAGCCTTCGTAGAAATCGCCTTCCGACGAACCGCCGTCGCCCGTGTAAGTAATCGCGACGCGCTTCTCGCCTTTCTTCTTGAACGCCATGGCAACGCCTGTCGCGTGCAAAATTTGGGCGCCGATAATAATTTGCGGCATAAGAACGTGCACGTCTTCCGGAATTTGTCCGCCGTGCTGATGACCGCGGGAATATAGGAATGCCTGGTACAGCGGCAAGCCGTGCCATACGAGCTGCGGCATGTCGCGGTAGCCCGGGCAAATAAAGTCGTCTTTGTTCAGCGCGTATTCGCTTCCTACCATCGATGCTTCTTGGCCGGATACTGGCGCGTAGAAGCCGAGGCGGCCTTGACGGCCCAGGTTGACGGCACGCTCGTCCCAAGTGCGCGTGAATACCATGCGGTACATAATTTCTTTCAGCTGTTCATCCGTCAAATCCGGCATCAAGTCCGGGTTAATTACGTCCCCATCGAGTGACAATACAGATAGCGGCGTGACCGGTTCCGTTTGAACTTCGTATGGCAATTTGCTCATTTTGAACGTTCACCTCAATCGAAATATTTGAAAATCGGGTACCTCTGTTATAGAATTATTATAAACCTGTTTAACGAAAATGGTCAAAGCAAAAAACAAAAAAACCGTTGTTTTTTCGCCGATTCCACACATTCTATTAAGAAATTGTATATGCTACAGAGTCGGAAATGAACTATAACAGCATAATACAACAACGTTAATAGCGTCTCTTTTCCCTTCTTTACCTTTTACCTTACTATTGTTTACCCACAACGGCAGCATTCCATTCAATGACGACAAGGAGTTATCGCGATGACAGACGAACGATATTTGAAACGAACCATTCTGAAAGAAACCGTAGCAAGCCGCTATTTGCCCGAAGGAAGCCGGAGCCTGCGCATTTTCCTCCCGCCGGGCTACAATGAATTGCTTAGCTATCCGGTCGTCTATTGCCAGGACGGCGAAGACTTCTTCAATTTCGGACGCGTGGCGACGACGGCGACGAAGCTCATCCTGGACGAGGGCTTGGAGCCGTTCATTATAGTCGGCGTGGACGTGGACAAGAAGGTTCGGACGGAGGAATATGCGCCGGACGGCTCCAGGCACGAAGCCTACTTGCGTTTTTTTGCCGAAGAGCTGCTCCCTTATATCGAAAGCAAATATCCGGTGAGGCGCGATCCGGAGCACCGCCTGCTGGCTGGGGATTCGCTCGGAGGCACGGTGTCCCTGCATCTCGCGATCTCGTACCCGGAGCTATTCACGCGGGTCATGTCGCTCTCCGGAGCGTTTTACGCCAGCTCGCAGAGCATCGTCGGCAACTGCTACGATCTCAGCTGG
The DNA here is from genome assembly GCF_024623455.1 of Paenibacillus soyae. GTDB lineage: Bacteria > Bacillota > Bacilli > Paenibacillales > Paenibacillaceae > Pristimantibacillus > Pristimantibacillus soyae. The sequence continues at coordinate 141,196 of NZ_JANIPJ010000002.1, forward strand.
CTGTCGATCTATATGATCGTCGGGCTGCAGGAGGACGCGTACGAGACCGACCGCGGCGTTTACGACTTTATAGCGCTCAACCGCAATACCCGCGCTCTGCTGGAGCATAAAGACGCCGTCATCTTCTACGAGGAGAAGGATGGCAAGCATCAATGGGGCTTCTGGCAGCAGGAAATTCCGCAGGCGCTTCGCTATTTCATCGAAGTCGAATAAGTCGAATAAGTCGAATGACAGGGCAAAAAAGGCCGGCACGGGAGGGACTAACCCCTCGCCGTGTCGGCCTTTATTTGCTCCAGCAGAGCTCTGCAGCCCGCTTCTACCAGCTCGTACACGTAATCGAAATTGCCCTCGTAATAAGGATCGGGCACATCTTGAACGCCGCGGTCCGGCAGCAGGTCCATGAAGGCAAACAGCCTCGCCCCGTCGGCTTTATGACCGAAAATCTCTCGGACGTCCCTCAGATTCTTATGGTCCATGCAAACGATATATTCAAACTGTTCGTAATCGGCGGACTGCACAAGTCTAGCCTTCATTCCCTCATAAGACACCCCGTGCTCGTCCAGCACCTTGCGCGTGCCTTCGTGGGGCGGATGCCCGAGATGCCAGTCGCCCGTTCCCGCGGAGTCTACGTCAATCCGGAACGGCAGCCGCTCTCTCTCCACGAGATGCCGCATCACGGCTTCAGCCATGGGGGATCTGCAAATATTGCCCAAGCATACAAATAATACGCGTACCGACGCTTGCATCCTCATTCATCCTCTTTGTTTATTTTTTGCTTGCGGGCGGCCGCCGCATGGTCCGATGCGGCGAACGCTCCGCGAAGCGAGCGTCTTGGAAGCTTCCATTTGTAATAAACGGATAGCATCCGGAACGTTATTATAATCACGAATAGAATTAATAACTCAACCGTCGATTGGAACCAGCCTAAACCGATGGCCAGTCCCGCCAGCATCGCCCATACGGCGTAAATCTCATCTTTCAGCACAAGCGGCTTGCGCCCGGCAAGCACGTCCCGTATAATACCGCCGCCGATGCCCGTCAGCATGGCCGCGACAAGCACGGCGCTGAGCGGGTGCTTCATTTGCGTGGCGTACAGCGCTCCCTGGATCGCAAACGCCGCAAGACCTATCGCGTCGAAGAACGCCTCGCTTCTCCGCCACCGTAGAATCCAGCGTATCGGAAGCACGAAGGCGATAGTCATCGAGATGATCGCGATTTTGAGCAGATAGCCCTGGCTCCAGAGCGTCGTTACGGGTAATCCGATCAATAAATTCCGGACGACGCCTCCCCCGAACGCCGTGACGAGACCCAGGACGTATACGCCCAATATGTCATACTCTTCCTCCATGGCCACGATCGCTCCGCTCACCGCAAACGCGATCGTGCCAATGATGCTGAACACGTTGAAGATGTCCATACCCACAGCCCTCTATTCCCCGCTTCCCGTCCATTGTGCACGCGGTACCCGTGCATTCCTTCTCATTTTATATCCGCTTCCCTCGTCACGCAACGACAATTTTCGCCTTCATTGTCGGATAGTCCGGTTCACGATATACTGTTAGACGAACTATGCGCATTTCGGAAAGGAGAATTATTTACCATGCTGCAACGGATCGTGATCTTCGCCGGAGGAACGCTGGGCGATTGGGCGCTGGCGCATCTTCGAGCCGATGACACTTTGATCGGGGCGGACAGCGGCGCTCGCTTCCTGATCGAGAATGGATATTCGCCCGACATCGCCATCGGCGATTTCGATTCGGTAACCGAAAGCGAAATGGCGTCCATTCGCGCTCGAAGCAAACAAACGATCGCATGCGATCCGATCGACAAAGACTATACCGATACCGAGATGGCCTTCCGGCTGGCACTTGACATGAAGCCGGCCGAGCTCCTCTTGATGGGGGCTCTGGGGACCCGCTTCGACCACTCCCTGGCCAACGTGCATTTGCTTGCTTTAGCCGATGAGCACGGCATTCCCGCGCAGATTGTAGACGAGCACAATCAGGTCCGCATCGTTTCGGCGACATCCGTCGTACACATGCAGGATCATCCTCAGCTGTCGCTGCTTCCTCTTACGGAGAGGGTGACCGGCATCACGCTAAAGGGCTTCCGGTACCCTCTCCACGAGGCGACATTAACGATCGGACAGTCGCTAGGGATCAGCAACGTCTTGATTGGAGAGGAAGGCATCGTCGCGCTTCGCGAGGGCAAGCTGCTCGTCATCCAAAGCCGGGATTAATCCACCGCTCCCTCCTCGTCTGACGGGATCACGATTTCGAGCCCTTCGACGTGCTTGCGGCTCATCGAATGACGAGCCTTCCGGTTCGCCTTCGATTCGAAGACGATATCAAGGTCGTACGTTTCTCCCGGATAAAGCTCCGATTTGGCGATATACAGCTTGAGCCTCTTCCGGTTAAACGTCAGCTTCTCCCCCTTCACCTGAACGACCACATTTCCCCTCTCGTCCGCGGGGCGATAGACGACTCCCGCCCGTTTCAACGGATAGATCCATACGGCATCTCCTTTTTGGAACGGTATTCCCTGGCCTTTCTTGGCTGGCGAATCGCTGGCCCGTTCGTCTCCCTTAGGCTGCTCGGTCTTCACCGGAGCCATGCTCGGTGCCGATAGCTCCACTGCCGCAGGGTACGCTCCCGATTCCGGGACGCCCCTCGACCGAAGCAGCGTCTCCGCTCTCGTCATCACAGCTTCGGGCAGACCGAACCTTCTCGCGATCGCGAACGCGTGGCTGTCTCCCGCCTCTCCGATTTCCAACCGGTACAAGGGCAGCAGCGTCTCGGGATCGAACGCCATTCTGCCGTTCTGACATCCCGGCGTTCGCGAGGCGAACGATTTGATTTCGTTAAAATGGGTCGTCGCGGCTACCAACGCCCCCCGCTCAAGCAGTCTCTCCAGCACCGCGATCGAAAGGGCTATTCCTTCGGACGGATCGGTTCCGGCTGCCATTTCGTCCAGAAGCAGCAGGCTGGCGGAGTCCGCATGATCGAACATCTGCTTCAGGACGGCAATGTGGGATGAGAACGTGCTGAGCGACTGCTCCAAGCTCTGACCGTCGCCGACATCGGCGATGACATGGCGGAAGATGCCCATCCGGCTTCCTTGCTCCGCGGGAATCAGCAATCCGGACTGGGTCATCAGCGCAAGCAGACCCATCGTTTTGAGCGAAGCGGTTTTGCCGCCGGTATTCGGCCCTGTAATAATCAACTGCTTCCAGCCGAGGCCAAGCTCTACGTCAAGCGGCACGCTCGACGGACCTAGAAGCGGATGCCGGGCGCCTTTGAGCACGATTACCGGCTCCGGGCTAATCTCGATCAGCCGGCCGCTCATGCTTCTGGCAAGCTTGCCGCGGGCCATAATAAAATCGAATGCCGCCATCGCCTGTACATTAGTAGTAAGCGGTATGGCATATCCTTCCGCCAGATGGGATAGCTGGGCAAGCACGACGGAACGCTCCCGTTCTTCGGCTGCCCGCCATTCGGAAAGCTCCTGCTGCAGCTCGGCTATATCGTTAGGTTCAACGAACAACGTCTGGCCGCTCGACGATTCGTCCAGAACCGTTCCCGGCACCTGCTTCCTGAGCTCCCGCTTCACGGCGATGACGAACCGCCCGCTTCGCTTGCTCACAATAGACTCCTGCAGCGCGCTTTTGTATTTGCTCAAGGCCTGATCCATCTTCTTGGCGATCTTATCTTCCATCGCATACATTTGCCGCCTTATATATGCCAGGTCGGCGCTCGACTCGTCCGTCAGCCTTCCGTATCGGATGCACCTCGCCAGTTCCTCGCGGAGCGGCTTGCATTCATCCATCGATTCCGCGTAGGAACCGATCGTGGGAGCGATATGAATTTTGCTCCTCATATATTTTTTCATTTGGGCTACGGATGTTAACCAGACGGCGACCGCGTCGAGCTCTCCTTCCGTATAGATCTTCCCTTTCCCGAGCAGCGCCATAAAGACGTCGATACCATCCATCGGAGATAACGGAATGCTTGCACCGCTTCCGAGAAGCTCGGAAGCTTCATGCGCCTCGCGCAGCCATGCCGTAATTTGTCCATGTGATGTGCTGGGTCTCATTTCTTCCGCAAGCTCGCGTCCCGCAGGCGATACCGTCATGTCGACGGTCATTCGTTTGATCCGGTCGTATTCCAGCTTCGTTAAAGTTTGTTCGTTCATTTCGCTTGTCAGCCTCCTTTTGGATAAAAAAAAAGCAGGAACGAAAACGCGGGCGCGTTCCGTTCCTGCTTATCGCAAAATAAAACCCCATGCTCTTCCTCCGCTCGTCTCGTCAACGCAGCAGTAAAAAAAGCATAAAAAAACCGTGCTATGGGAGCACGGTGATTGGGCCTCATCCTAATGCATGCAGGCGGAAATCCTCATGTTCTCAACTCTTGGCATCAGATCACGAAATAAACCTCGGCTGCATCCATCTTTTCGAAAATGGCGCCGCAAGGCTGGACATTCGTGCTGATCATATCCAATTTAAGAGTTAAGAACACCGGCAAACATCAAAATTTCCCCTTTATCATGCAAGTTCTTTTACATCATATAGGAAAATCGAGGCTAACGTCAAGCCTTCGGATATTTTTAGGCGACACTACATGTCCTCGATGAGCTCGTCAAGCTTCTTCCTTCTTTTTCTTTCTTTGAGCCGCCTTATTCGATCTTCCTCCTGCAAATTACGAAGCAGCGCTACGCACATGCCGATGATAATGGCCGCAAACGGGAGCGACGTCACGATGGACGCGGTTTGCAATCCGTTTAATCCCCCGCTGATCAGCAGAACGATAGCGACTGTCGATTGAAGCACGCCCCAAGTCAGCTTGACTAAGGCTCTCGGATTTTGACTCCCATCCTGAGACAGCATGCCGAGCACGAACGTGGCGGAGTCCGCGGAGGTCACAAAAAAGACGACGATTAAAACCGTGGCGATCCCCGAAGCGACTTGGCCGACCGGCAGCTCGCCCAGCATGAGGAATAGCACCGTGGTTACATCCCGCTCCGCCGCCGCGGCAAGCGGCACGTGCTTCATCAGCTCCATATTTAGCGCCGTCCCGCCGAAGACGGAAAACCATACGAATCCCAAAATGCTGGGGACGATTAGAACCCCCAAAACAAATTCTTTAATGGTCCTTCCTCTTGAAACCCGGGCGATAAATGTGCCTACGAACGGCGCCCATGCGATCCACCATGCCCAATAAAATAACGTCCAATTGCCTATCCATTTGCTTTGAGAGAAAGGGGTAAGCCGTAAGCTCATCCCAATCAGGTTTTGCACGTAGGACCCGAAGGTATTGGTGAGCGAATCCATAATAAACGAAGTGGGCCCTACTAAAAACACAAACAGGAGCAGCAGAAAAGCAATATATAAATTGGTTGTGCTAAGCAGTTTGATTCCCTTATCCAGCCCCGAAAGCGTGGAGGCCATAAACAAGAAGGTCACGATTACGATGATCCACATCTGCGACGCAGCGGATAGGGGCAATCCGAACATGGCGTTAAGCCCCCCGTTGATCTGAAGAGCTCCCAAACCAAGCGATGTGGCGACTCCGAATGCCGTAGCGATGATAGCCAAGATATCAATGCTTTTGCCGATCGGACCATTCACCCTCTCGCCAAGCAGCGGATAGAACGTCGAGCTGATCAACCCTTTCCTTCCTTTGCGGAATTGATGATACGCCAGAATTAACCCTACGATCGTATAGATCGCCCATGGGTGCAGCCCCCAATGAAAAAAAGAATAACGCAAGGCGATGCGAGCTGCTTCCGGCGTGCCTCCGACTACGCTCTCCGGAGGCGATAAGTAATGGGACAGCGGTTCTGCAACGCCCCAAAACACTAACCCGATCCCCATTCCCGTGCTGAACAACATGGCAAACCACGGGAAAAGCGCATATTCCGGCTCGTCATCGTCATCACCGAGCTTGATCGATCCGTATTTGCCGAAGGCCAGCGTGAACGCAAATACCAGGATACCGAACATGGTCAGCAGGTAGAACCAACCCATCTTCTGAATCATGAGATCGAACACATAACTCGCCATATCCGCCAATTGCGAAGGCATGATCGCTCCCCAAGCCACGAAACACGCGATTATGATTATGGATATCCAAAAAACCATGGCAATTCCTCCTTCACTTGCCATAGCATCTCCTCTAATGCGCGAAAATATAAAGAGCCGCTCCTCAAGAAATGATCTTGGGAAGCAGCTCTCTAATCATTCGTTTATTTCGATGGTCATGCCGGTTTTCGAATAGTGAACATGCGAGGGAAGGTAGCCGTCCTTCGCGATATCGATATCGTGCGACATATGCGTCAGGAATGCTTGCTTCGGCTTCCATTGCTCGAATAACTCAAGAGCCTCGTGCACGTCATACAACGATCTCGTTTCGCGCGGGAATGGCTCCTTGAAGAAACTGGTTCCCAGAATAAGCAAATCAGCGCCGCGAAGCGGCTCCTGCTGCTCTTCCGTCAAATCAATGGCATCCGAGCAATACACCCATGAATAGCCGCTTACCGAATGGTCGAATCGGAACGCGTACGAATAGCCGTTCTTGCCATGGTTGACCCGCCATGCCCGCACGCGCCACGCTCCGATCAGTATCGGCTCATCGAACGGCCGGAAATCGATCATGGAGGTTAGCCATGGAAACCGGCTTCTGATCTCTTCAATAACCTCGGACGGCGAATAGGCGATGCCTCGGGTTTTGGACCAGCGGCAGACGTCGTACCATTCCGGAAGTCCACCGATGTGATCGAAATGGGCATGCGTGATCAGCATACGATCAATCGTCCGCAAGCCTGCGGCTTCCATCTGGCGTCCCCAGTCCGGCCCGCAATCGATCCATGTCACGCCGGCGTCCGGCATATCGATCTGAAGAGCCGAACGCAGCCGGCGATTTATTCCTTCCGAGGAGCGCGCCTCATCGCATATCCTGCAGTCGCAATACACGCGGGGAACGCCTTGCGAATCGCCCGTGCCTCGGAATGTGAGCTTAGTCGTCATAGCGGCAGCAGAGCCACCTTTTCCATGCCCTTCAGCTTCTCGATCATCGTTACCCACTCGGCCGGCTTGTTGGGGAGGGCCGAATAATAACCCGTTAGGAATGTTGCGACCAAGGAGGCATCGATTTCGTTCAACTCTTCGTTTTGCGGCAGGAAGCCCAGATCCAGCTCCGACACGGCAGCTCCTTCATGATCCCAGGACGGATGCACGTACGCCAGATCGAGCTTCTTATATCCCATATGCGACAAAACCTCTCTGCGAACGATCGGATTCATCGGCGACACGCCTCCAAACTCGTGAATCGCCGCGCGATAAGGATCATAGATTTCCGCGAACATGCCGATAGGGACCGTACCGGATTCCGCCGCGAGACGCTCCAGATCCTTCTGCCGGCTCCGCATTAGGAATCGCCCCACGCCAAGCGAAGGCTTCCCGATAATCGTGAAATCGGTCATCGCGACGCGAAGCTCGGGATAATAGCGGTATTCCGTCGACCCGACGACTTCGTCGCCTAGCAGCGCCGCATACACATGAATGGAAGGGTCCTGCAGAGGCTCTCTCCAAAGCTCGTATGCGAGCACCTCCTCCGGAGGGAAGATCGTGCCAAGCAGCTCGTGCAGCGGCTTGAAATAAGGGTCGTCTATGGAAGTAATTCGATGATAAGTTAACATGAGTGCGTTCTCTCCTATCTGTGCTTCAAATGGTTATAAAAAAGGATTGCGCCATTCCATGATCGCCGCGCAGTCTAAAGAGTCCTCGTCCTCCAAGTAATGCTCGGCCACCCCGATGGGCATCCTGCCGCAGCGAAGAAGGAATGTAATGACCGGGTCGTTCCATTCGCCGGCAATGACTTTCTCCAAATATTGCTCGGGCGTCGCTTCGGCCGCTTTGCTTGCGTATCCCGGCATGCGTCCGCCTCCCAGAAGTCTTGCCAGGCGCAGATGAACAACCGTTTCGTACATCGTCTGCATCAGCCATTTGCCCGCCCCTGATTTGCGGAACTCCGGAATGACGCATATATCGACGACATACAGCGTGTCGCCGTTCGGGTCATGTTTGCGAATGTATCCGTTATCCGTTATCTCTTCCCATGTATGCGAGCTGGCGTAGCGGTCGAGTTCGACGATGAGTCCGGTCATCGAGCCGATAATTCGCCCTTCCGCTTCGATGCAAAGCGCCCCGTCGGGGAAACGCGTCACATGCTCCCTCAACTGCTGCTCGTTCCATAGCAGTTCTTCCGGGAACGGCGGAGGGAAGCTGGCTTTCTGCGCCGCGATAAGACCGTCGAAATCGTCATGCGTGTAATTCCGGATGGTCGCGCGGACGGGCTTGCCGGCATGCAGCAGATAGAGCTCTTTTCTCATCCCGTCAGCTCCAATCGGGATACAGATCGGAACGGCGATCCCTCCATGTCATGACGGAGCCGTTTTTCCGGACCTCCTCCAGCAGAGCGAGATCCAAATCTCCAACGACCAGCATATCGTCGTTGATGACGCCTTCCGCAATAATGCCGGCCGGCGGGAATGGAATGTCGTTCGGAGCGATGATGGCTGCCTGGCCGAAGTTCGCGCGCATAAAATCAACTTTGCGAAGCGCTCCCACGGTACCGGTCGTGACGACATAGATTTGATTCTCGATCGTGCGCGCGTGGCAGCAATAGCGAACGCGATGGAAGCCGTGGCGGTCGTCCGTGCAAGACGGACAGAAGATCACATCGGCGCCCTTGGCTCTGGCCATCCGGACGATCTCGGGAAACTCGATGTCATAACAGGTCAGCATCGCGATCGTGCCGAACTCGGTCTCGAACACTTCAACGCCGTCTCCGGGCGACATATCCCACTCGGCGACTTCCGTCGGCGTCAGATGAATTTTGTGCTGAACGTCCACTTTACCGTTCGGATGGAACAAATGCGCGGCGTTGCGGCGCTTGCCGCCCTCTACTTCCACGACATGCGTGCCGCCCACGATATACATGCCGTATTGCCCGGCGAGCCTCCGGAATAACGCGATGTAAGCCTCGGTGAACTCGGGAAGCCTGCTGATCGGCAGCCCCTCTCCCGCTTCATCGCCTATGGATAATAATTGCGTGGTCATGAATTCGGGGAACAGAAGAAACTGCACTCCGTACTCCGACGCGTTGCGAACGTAATGGGAAACCTGCTCCTCGAACTGCTGGAAGCTCTGAATATCCGCGAGCTTGTATTGCACGGCCGATACCCGGTATTTCATGGCGGTTCCTCCAATCCCAATAAATTATTTACGCTGCTTGAACTGCAGCGTGATGGTCGTTCCGAGCTCGGGCAGACTGAAGACGTCGATCTTGCCTTCATGCAGATCAACGATCCGCTTGGCGATGGACAGGCCAAGACCTACTCCCCCCGTGGAACGGCTTCTTGCGCCGTCCACCCGGTAGAACCGTTCGAACAGATGGGGGATTTCCTTCTCCGGAATGCCCATCCCTTTGTCCTTCACTTCGATTTTGACGATATTCTTCATTAGCGTGATGGAGATATCGATCGGCTCTTTCGAATATTTGATCGCGTTGTCCAGCAGAATGACGAGCAGCTGGCGGATCTTGTCCTTATCCCCCATCATGCGGACGACTTTGGACAGTGCCTTCACCCTTATCGGCCGCTGGAACGTCGTCTGAAGCATGGTAGCCAGCTCGTCTACGACCTGCACCACGTCGAACATCTCGAGCTTCAGCCAATCCTCTTGTTCGGCCTCCGCAAGCGTCAGCATGGACTTCGTCAAATTCTGAAGACGCGTCGCTTCCTTGGCGATGGCATCGATCGCTTCGTCGCGCACGTTCTCGTCATCCCGGCCCCATCGCTTCAGCATGCCCGCATAGCTGCTGATAACCGTCAGCGGCGTCTTCAGCTCATGGGATGCATCGGCAACGAACTGCTTCTGTCTCGCGAACGTCCGGTCGAGCCGCTCGATCATCTGATTGAACGCTCGGATCAATTGCTGCAGCTCGGCCGATTCTTCGCGATTGCCCATATCGATCTGCCGCAGCTTGCCGCTCCGGTCGATCTCCCTCATCGTATTCACCATTTGTTGAATCGGGGCTGTCAATCGGGACGTGAACCAATACGTGCCGAAGATCGCGAACAGTATCGCGCCGCCGCTTGTGACGCTGAGGGCCGCCACGAGCACCTGCAAATAATTGTCGAGCTCGTCCAGGATACGCGTCACTTCGAGCATGGCGATGACGTTCCCCTCTTCGTAGATGGGAACGCGCATGAACAGGATGCGCTCGCCGCCCTTCGTCAGCATGCCGGAGTTATGGAACGCCTCGAATTCGGCGGGCAGCTCCATGAGTACCGGATGAGAACCGATTCCGATATTGAGCACGCGGTTATTCGGCGAGATGATGCGAATCATTTCGTTGACGTTGCGGTATTCCTCCAGCAAATCGGGAGAGCTGAGCCCTCGCCCGCTTTGAATGCGGGGATTCTCAAGCAGCAGATTGACCTTGGTCGTGATGACCTCTTCTTCGCTCTCCGTCGTAATCTTGATGACGTAGAAATAGACGAAAATATTAAAAAAGATAAGGATCAAGATAAGCCAAAAGATCGTGAAAAGCGTAAAGCGTTTACGCAGCGTCATGCGTCAGGCTCCTTGATCATGTAACCGACGCCGCGCACCGTATGAATCAGCTTATGGCGATACCCTTTGTCCAGCTTCTGGCGCAAATATCGGATGTACACGTCGACGAGATTCGTTTCGCCGATAAAGTCGTACCCCCACACCTCGGACAAAATATCTTCGCGCGACTTCTCCTCGTTGCGGTTCTCTACCAAATAGACAAGAAGCTCGAACTCCCTCGGGGTCAGCTCGATGAGCAGATCCTTCCGGTACACCTTGCGCGTCCGAAGCTCAATCGACAGGTCTCCCAGCTTAATGAGGTCGGAGCCCTCCGCTTCCTTCGGGTATTGCTGAAAGATGCGCAGTATGTTCCGAACCCTCGCCAGCAATTCTTCCATGGCGAACGGTTTCGTTATATAATCGTTGGCTCCGTGCTCGAAGCCGCTTACTTTGTCCGGAACCGTGTCTCTTGCGGTCAATAAAATAATGGGCACCGGATTTCCCGCTTGCCTGATCAGGCGCAGCACCTCGATGCCGCTCATCTCCGGAAGCATGACGTCCAGCAGCACCAGCTGCCATTCCCCTGTCGACGCCATTTCGTAGCCTTTGCGTCCGTCGGACGCCACCCCTACCGTATAGCCTTCATGCTCAAGCTCTAGCTGCAAGATGCGCGCGATGCCCGCCTCATCCTCTACGACCAATATGCGCTCATTCAAGTTCCGGGGCACCTCCTTATGTAGAATTCCAAATAATACTTTCATCATAAAGAAGGAAAAGTCGAATTGCAAGGGAGACGGCGGTTCCCCGGTCACTTCGCGGACGCGCTCAAGGCGGCTAAAATTTTGGATAACGGCTTGTTCATCCTGTAATCCAGCACGGCATTATCATTCAGCCATTTCCCGCTCCACAGCGCGTTCAGCACCGCCTCTTGAGGGAGCAGCGGCACCGCGGCGAGAGGCGGCTCCGGGAACAACGACAGCCACTCCCGTCTGCCACGGAACCGGATATCCTTGTTCGCGATCCAGTGCAGGCTTCCGCCGTTTGCCTTCAGCTCCTCCCCGAGCTTGATCAGCTTCTGAACGGCCTCGACCTGCCACTTGGCGATAAAAGGATCGCCGACGGCGATGACATGCTTCGATTGCTTGAGCCAATGCAGCGCGTGACGATCCTGCCAGCTGCTTGAAAAATCGACTACATTAAACGTCTGACCATGCTCTCTAAGCCGCTGCTCGAACGATCGGGCCGCCTGCTCCCGTTCTCCGACGTATGCGGCATGCTTCGCCAGCCACTTGATTCGGTTCTGCTCCTTGCGCCCCGTCTGTCTATCCGTAAACGCAACTAGAGGATCATACACTTCAGCTTCTCTTTTAACCTTGTCCGGAAGCAGCTCCGTCCATTCCGGCGAGGAGCCGATATATTCGGCAGCCGTCACGTTGTAGCCGTTCCTGCCCAGCATCATCGCGAGAGAAATCGACAGGAGCGTCGCGCCGGCTCCGGGAGATACCGACATTACGCTGACAAGAGCAGGCTCGGCCGCGCAGACGCGTTTGTTCCAGCCCTTCGGTTGATTCGCGGACGCATGGCCGTAAGACGAGATGGCCAGCAGCGCTTGCTCCACCTCCGCCATCGATTGATAGCGCCGGTCAGGCGTTGGATGGAGCATCCGCTCCAGCACCGGCGCGAACGAAGCAGGATAGTCCGTGGGCAACCGCAGGACGGGAGCTTGCCGGCCGCCGGCATTCAACCTATGCCCGTCTATCGCCTTCGTGCCCGCCGTCGCCAAATGATAAAGCAGAGCCCCCAGCCCGTAAATATCGGTACGGGCATCGCTTTGAAGACCAAGCTGCTGCTCGGGAGCCGCAAAGCCTATCGTGCCGAGCTGAACCGTGTCGTTTGGCTGACCTTCTTTGTAGCGCCTCGATATGCCGAAATCGATCAGCTTCACATGGCCGTCGCGATCAATCATCACGTTGGACGGTTTCAAATCCCGATGAATAATCGCCGACGGCTGCCCATGCAAATATTGAAGCGCGGAGCATAACTGCAGCCCTACTTGCCGAAGCTCCTCGAACGTAAAGCCCGCGTATGATTTCCGCAAGATGCCCGCGAGCGAATCTCCTTCAACGTAATCCATAATTAATATTTCCGTCCCGTTCGACGCGAAATAATCGGTGATGAGAGGCAGATTGGGATGGTTTAATCCCATTAACGTGACCGCTTCCTCCGAATACGCGCTGTCCCCGAGCGTCGTGCGGGTCACCTTCATCGCGCGGAGAGAACACCCAAGCTTCAAATCCTCCGCCGCATACACAATGCCCATTCCGCCTTGCCCAATGACGCGGACGACGCGGTATCTGTCCCCTACTATCGTCCCTCTCTCCCATGTGGGAGTCAAACTCTTAGGCTGTTCCATCTTTGACCTCCTGAAAAAAAAGCATCCCGAAAACGTCCGCGGTGGCAGACGTTTTCGGGATGCTTTCCCTTAATTGTATGATACAGCGCCTATAGGTGCTGTGCTTTCATTTTTTGCGCAAATAAAGCGTAATTTCTTCCCGGTTGTGGAACAACTGCTTCGCCTTAATAACCGTGAAACCGGTCGATAACCGTTCCTTCACCTCTCGGATCGTCTGCAATGGCTTACGGTGCATAAGCTTCACCGTCACGATCGCCTCCGCGTCCTCTTTCAGCGAATCCTTCAAATCAAGAACAAGCCGGCTCATTAGCATAGGGCTCCAGCTCATGTCGCAAACAAGAAGATCGAAGGAGCCTGCTTGAAGCTTCGCTTCCGAGGCATTCTTCTTAAGATGCGTAAGAAGAGGATGTGACAGCAGCGACGGATGCATGTCCGCCGGATCGATGGCGGTTACCCGAAGGCCGCGCTCCAGCAGCAGCGACGTCCAGCCTCCGGGAGCCGCGCCGATGTCGAGCGCCGACCGGAACGTCTCGTAATGCAGGCCAAAAGCCCGTTCCGCTTCCAGCAATTTAAACTTCGCGCGGGATATTTGTCCTTCTTCCCTTTGGAACCGGACCGCGCCCCCGGGCCAATCGGACAGCATGTCCGCGGATGCTCCGAAGCCTACGAATAGCTTGTCTCCGGCCGCATAGATGGAGATGATCACTTCCGGCTGCTGCACGACCGGCTCAGCGTCCCACTCCTCAAGCACCGCGTCCAGCAGCGCCTTTGTATCCGAAGCGGAGTAATGGAACGCGGCATTCGCATTCCGGCGAATATGGACGGCTGTGCGCTTATCCATGAAGGTCAATCTGGCGTTTCGGACCATTTCGCCGAGAAGCTCTAAATCCTCGGCGTTTCCGCTGACCGTCAGCGTTCTGTCCACCGGTTGAATGTGCCTGAGGAAAATCGGCTCTTGCTCTCGGATTAATCCGAGCACCTCCTCCCGGTCAAGCTGGCATTCCATAAGAAATACTTCACCCGCCGCCAGCTGCGCGAAGCTCGTGCCGGGCAGCAATCTTCGCAGCTCCTCCATCGCATAGGGAGCATAGGTTTGATTCGAGGTTCCGATCCATTGACTCACGGTTGTAATAGCCTCTTTCTTCTTCGTATAGTAATCGGGATGAGTACAGAATTCCGTCAAGCTTTTGCTTCGGCGGCGATTTGATCCAGCAGCTCTTGCGGCATGGGCCCTCCGAACAACTCGCATTCGCCCGGGACGTTTTCGGATAAATGATGGTACATCTGAATTTTCCCAGCCGCGCTGGAGGTATGTAAATAAATGCGCTTCGGGTAGTTTCCCGAAGAGGTCAGAAACCGCGCAACGTCAAGACCTGTTGGCTGTCCCCAGCCCAAGTCGAAATCCAAGGACAATATGTCAATTTTCTCGTGCTCGATCAAAAGCTTGCATTCTTCCGCCGTTCGGGCGGGCACAAAGCCGATTGGACAACTACGGTAATCGTCCAAGTACACATGGATCATGCCTTTGCCTCCTTCTATTGCGGCAAGGATTCCTCATCGGCTCCTATGCTCGAAGAATCGTTCTGGCATCCATCGCAGGCGAATGCTTTGCGGCTTCCGACCGCGATTCTCTGAATCGAGCCGCCGCATCGGTGGCAGGCTTCGCCTGCTCGATTGTATACCTGCAGCCGCTCCCTATAGCCGCCCGTCAGAATATCGCCTTCGAACAACGGGCTTTCCCCGATGCCGCCATGCGAGATCGCTTCGCGAAGAACATGCACGATGGCGGCATGCAGCCGCTCCCATTCCGACTCGCCCAGAACGGCAACTTTGGTTTCCGGACGGATTCGCGCTTCGAACGCAATTTCGTCGGAATAGACGTTCCCGATTCCCGTCATCAGCTTCTCGTCCATCAACGCGGTTTTGAGCGAGCTCCTCTTCTTCGCGAACCGTTCCTTAAGCCGGCTTGGCGTTACTCTCTTGTCTAGCGGATCTAGACCGAATGTCTTCATGTACCCTTCGAGTCCTTTGACCGACATAATCGATAAGTCGCCGGCACGCAGACCAAAAAACGATAATCGACGTTCCTGGAAGTCGAGAGAAAGCGCCGGCTCCGATGGTTGTGCGGAATCGGCAGCAAGCCCGCAGTAGGCGGTTACGCCGTCCGACATGTGGATTAGAAACCGCTTGCCGTTATCCAGATGGAAAACCAAATGCTGCGCCCTTCGCTCAACGAACCATATGGATTGGCCGACGACATCCTGACTAACGTCGTGTCCCCCGTCCGATTCCCGTAATTCCTTATGTATATGCATGGCCGTTACTTGGGCTCCCGCGTAACGCTCGGCCAGCATCGCCCGATAGATGTCTACCTCCGGAAGTTCCTGCATATAAGCTTTAATCCTCCCTGAATGTGCTTCTATGATATGAATGTTGCTTCAACGTTCCCGATCCAGCCTGTCGATCAGAGCATCCAGATTCTCGCACACGAGCTCGGCTCGGCAGCCCGCCTCCTTCTCGTAATGCTCCCTATTATCCGCATTCGTCAGCCCCGTTAAGACTAACACCGTACCGCAGCCCGCCGCGATACCGGCCGCTATGTCCGTGGCGATATTGTCGCCGACGACCCATGTCTCCTCCGCGCGTACGCCCAGCCGGTCCAGCGCGTAATTCATGATGACATCCGACGGCTTCCCGATTAATACCGGCTTCACCCCCGACGCCGCTTGCAGCATGGCTCCGATGGAGCCGGCGCCCGGCATTAGGCCTCCCGCCGTCGGGAGCAGCAGATCGGGATTCGTCATGACCGATACGGCTCCGCCGCGGATAAATGCAACGGCCCGCGCGACGCGGTCATAAGACAATGAGCGGTCAATGCCTTGCACCACGTAATCGGGGGATTGCTCGGTTAGATGCAAGCCGGCAGCCTCCAAGGCCGCGGTCAACCCGGCTTCGCCGATCACGTACACGGATGCGCCCGGCGACTTGGCGACGATGTATCCCGCCGCGGCTTGGGCTGACGTGCAGACCTCGTCCGCGACCGCCGGAATCCCCATCGCCGACAACCGATCCGCCACCTCTTCGGGCGTCGCGGAAGAGTTGTTCGTTACATATAAATAAGGAATGCGACGAGCCCGCAAGGAACGGATCAGCCGGTCGGCGCCTGCAATCATTTCATGGCCGTGATACAAGGTTCCGTCCAAATCTATTAATAAGCCCTTAGCGGCCGATAGATCCCTCATGCTTCGTCCTTCTTTCTCGATCTCTCCTGATCCAGCTTTCTTCTAATCCTCGCCGAGCGGTTCTGCAAGGCTTCCAGCTCGGCTATCTGCTTGGCGCTTGGCTTGCCTTCCATCCCGGCAAGCTGGCATCGTTCGAGAGCCTGCTGCGCGAAAGTCAGCGCCAAATCGAGCTGCTTGGTCCGATGCTCATAATACATCGCTAGTTCCACGCAAGCTTCGCTCGCGTCTTCATGGCATTGTTCTCCCGCTTGTACGATGGCTTTCTGCCACAATAACACAGCGCGGTCCCAATTTCCAGCTTTCTTGTCCGCCGCGGCCAGCTTTAGCAAGGAGGATGGCGCCGCCGTTACCGATAACGTCGCAAGACGGAACAGCTCCTCCGGAAGCCCGGAGCGGCCCATGCGCCCAAGCCACAATCCCGTCCGAACCAGCTCCTCCGCCTCCTCCGGGAACGGAATCCGTTCGAAAATCCGTTCTTGCAGCAGGAATCCGAACCGTATCGACAAGCAAGCAAGGGACATCAAATCGATCTCGTTATGTCGGAACACGCCTTCGAGGGGCTCGGGATTGCCGTCCGCCAGGAATTGAAAATAAAGCTGCGGCGCCAGCGATCCGGGCACGTCATCCTCGCGTTCGATGCCGAGACGCTCCTCCTCGATATGGCTCAGCTTGCACGACGTAAGCGTATTTCGCCAAATCGAGCGGGATGGATGCAAAAAATCAAGGTGAAGCGGCGTCCACGGAGAGGACCCGATCGCGTTCATAATCATGCGGTTCAGCACAAGCGGCCAGTCAAACGTCTTCCCATTATATGTGGCCAGATAAGAGAAATTACGGAGCTTTCGCTTCAAATCCATCATCATCGCGTATTCTTCCGCCGGATGGCGGATTAGCGATTGTTCGATTACGAATGATTCGCCGTTCATATAGCCGATTCCGATCATGAACGGCACGTTGCCCGTCCCGACGCCGAGACCGGTCGTCTCGAGATCGAGATAGAGGATGCTTTGGGGCGAAGGGCATCCGGCCTCTTCGTGGAATGCCGCAAGCCCCGGAGCCGCCTCGACCAGCTCTCCGAGCGCGTGGGTGCCGTGTCGGTGATTGAGGGGATATTCCAGTCTGCGGACCAGATAAGGCCCCCATTCGGTTCGGCAAATTCTCACGCCAAACGCTTCGAAGCCCGGATGGAGCGTCTCCTCGTCGGCCGCCTCTTCTATAATCTTATCGTCCGGCTGTTGCGGCACAGTCGTTTCTTCGGTATGCGAATCGGAGGCGGACGGACCGGCTTCGGCCGAGACGCCCCTTAAGCGGTTCATTCGGTCGCGAAGGCCGCTCATGCCGAACCTCCCGCTTCGCGAAGCAGCTGAAGCGCTTGTTCCTTGCCGAGCAGTCCGACTTCCTCGATCGGACCTACGCAAGCAGGACAGCCGCTAAGGCAGCCGCATGCGGTAATCATCGATTGGGCATGGCGGATGAGCTGGTCATGCACCTCGTAGAGCCTCTCGCTCAGCCCGATTCCGCCTGGATATCGGTCGTAGAAGTAGATGGTCGGCCGCTGCGAGTGCACCGCCTTAACCTGAGGCACGACGCGAATGTCGAACGGATCGCACATCAGATACAGCGGAGCGATGTGGACCAGCACGTTCGCGATGCCGAGCAGCGCGTACTGCATTTCGTTTTTGCTCTTGCGGGAGGCGGCTTCTTCGCTGAACGAGAACCAGTACCCGCTCGTATGGAGCTCCTCCTCGGGGAGATGGATCGGTCCCGAGCCGATGTTCTCGTGCGTGCGGAGCCTGATTTTTTTGAAAATGGTAGCCTTCGCGTTCACGGTCAGCTCGCCGTACTGGCGTAGCAGCTCTCCCGTCTCCTGTTCCTTGTCGACGTGGAGCACCTTCAGCTCGACGGCGAGGTTCGCGTCGGTGTAGTAATCGACGTCCACCTCTCGGACATAGGCCTTCTTCTCCGGATAGTCGAGCTTCTCGACTTGGAACTGGACGCCTTCGTGAATGTAGATCGCTTCTTCGTGAATAAGCGTCGGAGCGCTGAACCGGTCTACCTCGCCAAGCACGCGGTGCTCGCTCGTCGTGATATCGATAATAATAAAGTTCTCCTGAGCGGCGGACCTGAGCGAAATGCCGTGCGCCGGGAACGACTGCTCCATCCAATACCAGCGTCCCCCCGCATGGGTCAGCACCTTCTCCTCGACCAGAAATTCCATCATGTCCGCTAGCGGCTCCGAGCCGAACTCTTCGCCTTCGCGGAACGGCAGCTCGTATGCGGCGCATTTCACGTGGTCGATCAGCACGAGCAGATTGTCCGGATGAATCAGCGCCCGCTCCGGCGGATGGCCGAAGAAGAAATCGGGATTCTGGATCATGTATTGGTCCAGCGGATTACTGCTTGCGACGAGGAAGGTCACGGAGCTTTCCTGGCGCCTTCCCGCCCGCCCGGATTGCTGCCACGTGCTTGCGATCGTGCCGGGATAACCGTTCAACACGCATGCCTGCAGCTGCCCGATATCGATGCCAAGCTCGAGCGCGTTCGTGCTGACCACGCCGCGGATTTCACCGGTGCGCAGCCCCTTCTCGATCTCCCGCCTCAGCTTGGGCAGATATCCTCCGCGGTAGCCCCGTATCGTCTTTGCGTCCAGCTTGTCGCGGATAAGCTCCTGCAGATACGTCAAGAGCAGCTCCACCCTAACCCGGCTCCTCGCGAACACGATCGTCTGCACGCCCTGCTTAAGCAGCATCGCGGCGAGCTTCTGCGTCTCCAGCACGCTGCTGCGCCGAATGCCGAGCTGCTTGTTCACGACGGGCGGATTATACATGATAAAATGCTTTTCTCCCATCGGAGCGCCGTTGTTGTCGACCAGCTCCACTTGCTCTCCGATCAGACGCTCCGCGTGCTCCTTCGGATTGTCGATCGTCGCCGACGCGCAAATAAACTGCGGGTTCGAGCCATAAAACCGGCAAATCCGCTTCAGCCTCCGGATCACGTTCGCGACATGGCTGCCGAATATGCCCCGGTAGGCGTGAACCTCGTCGATGACGATGAATTTGATGTTCTCGAACAGCTTCACCCATTTCGTATGATGCGGCAGGATCGCCGAATGAAGCATGTCGGGATTCGTAACGACGATGTGGCCGGCGTTGCGGATAGCCGTGCGAACCGTCGGCGGCGTATCTCCGTCGTAGGTATGGGTCTTGATTCCGCTCTCCATCAGATCCGCCAGCACTTGCAGCTCCGCGACCTGATCCTGAGCCAGCGCCTTCGTCGGGAACAAATACAGCGCCCTGCCCTCTTCGTTCTGCAGGATGCTCTGCACAACCGGCAAATTATAGCACAGCGTCTTGCCGGAGGCCGTCGGCGTCACGGCGACGACGTGGCTTCCGCGCCGCGCGGCGGCGTAGGCGGACGCCTGATGGGCATACAGCTTCTCGATGCCTCTCTTATGCAGCGCTTCCCGCCATGCGGGATGCAGATCAGCCGGCAGCGGGGCGTAGACTGGATCGCGGGAGGGAAGCGTACGCCAGTGCGTCACATTCTCCATCAGCCCTTCATTCGATTTCAAAAACTCCAGCCACTCCTCCAGGCTGGACGCTCTGCCTGTCCACTTATTCATTGCGCTTTCCCCCTTACGCCGATTTCCCCAGCTGCCTAGTTTCATTGACCGTTCATTCGAAATGATTTGATCTATATTGTACAGAATACATGTTCGCTAGGCAATGCCATTTTGAGCCAGGCGACGATTACGTCGCGCTTGGCTTGTGGATCCGTTGAATGTCCAGCATGCTCAGATCCTTGGCCGCCGTCACGTTCGGGAAGATCTCCGCCGCCTCCGCTTCCAGCCGCGCCAGCTCCTCGTTCGAATACCTGCCGCTGAAATGGGTCATGACCAGTCTTTGCGCTCCTGCATCTCGCGCAACGATCGCCGCTTCCGCCGTCGTGCAATGCCCGAATTCGTGCGCCTTCTCCTCCAGCCCGGCTGCGAACGTCGCCTCGTGGACCAGCAGGTCCGCCTTTTCGCTTAGCGCAAACGCCATCTCGCACGGGCTCGTATCGCCGAGCACGGTAATGATTCTCCCCTTCCACGCCCCGTCCGTCACTTCGCCGGGCGAGACTACCGTACCGTCCTCCAGCGTAATCGCCTCGCCGGCTTTCAGCCTGCCGAACAAAGGCCCCTGCTTGACGCCAAGCGCTCTTGCTTTGTCCGCCATGAATGGACCGGGCGCGTCGGTCTCGATTACTCGATAGCCGAAGCACGGGACGCGGTGCTCGAGCGGTCCCGCTTCCACGCGGCAGGGACCGTCGACGCATATCTCGGCCTGCTTCTCCTCCGTCAGCTCCTGGACCACAAGCTCATAATCGAGCATGGTGCCCGTCAGCGCAAAAGTCGTCTCGATATACGATTTCAGGCCGGCAGGACCGTATACCGTCAGCGGCGTCGTTCCGCCGTCGAAGGAACGGGTGCTGAGCAGACCCGGCAGTCCATACAGGTGATCGCCGTGCAGATGCGTCACGAAAATCTTCTCGAGCTTGCTTAGCTTAAGCGGCACATGCATCAATTGATGCTGCGTCGCTTCTCCGCAATCGAATAGCCACCAGACCGAATCGGGCTCGGGCAGCTGAAGCGCGATCGCCGATACGTTCCGGTGCTTGTTCGGCCGGCCGGCGCCTGTTCCCAAAAACCACATCTTCATCCTTAACGCCTCGCTTCCATGGATAAGAAGGAGCCCTCCGCGTTCGATTCCGGGAATCGAATATCGGAAGGCTCGGTTACAATTTCTTTTATACTTTCTCTACATTAAAATATTGCGCTTCCGGATGGGCGAATACCATCGCGGACACGGACGCTTCCGGCTCCATCATAAAGCCTTCGGTGAGCTCAACGCCGATATCGGCAGGCTTCATCAGATCGAACAATGGCTCCTGATCCTCCAGATTCGGGCAGGCCGGATAGCCGAACGATACGCGGATGCCTTGATAACGGGCGCCGTGGCGCTGCTTCATCGTCATATCCGCCGGATCCGGATAGCCGCAAATATCGCGCATCATATGATGGACGCGCTCCGCGAGTCCTTCCGCCACCTCGAGCGCGACCGACTGAAGGGCATGCGAGCGAAGATAGTCGCCTTTGTCCTTCCATTCGTTCGCGAGCTCGCGAATGCCTTGGCCCGCCGTCACGACGAGGAAGCCGACGTAGTCCATGACGCCGCTGTCGACGGACTTCAGGAAGTCCGCGAGGCAGAGATACGGCTCCACCTGCTGGCGCGGGAACGTGAACCTCTTGATCTCTTTGGCATGATCCTGCGGATCATAGATGATAACGTCGTTGCCGGATGACTGCGCCGGGAAGAAGCGGTACATGCCATGGGCTTTCAGATAGCCCTGCTCGCTTCCTTCCTTCAGAATCGCGTCGACGGTTTCTTTCAGCTGAACCGCCTTCTCGTTTCCTTCGGCAAGCAGCTTCTCGACCGTCCCCTTCAGCCCCAAGTGATGACCAAGCAGCATTTGCATATTCACGTATGGGACGATATGCGGGATCGGCACGTCGCGGAGGATGTGCTTCTCCAAATCAGGTGGCGAGAAGACAGGCGCGTCGGGGCTGATCTTGGAGCGGACCGCCCGCGTCAGCTGAGGCATCGGCTTCGCGTCTTCCTCATCCGCCGCTCCCGCCGCCTTGTACGCCGCCAGCTCTTCCTCGAGCCGCTTGCGATGCTCGGGATCCATCAGCTTATTCGCGATATCGAGACCGTCCATCGCGTCCTTCGCGTACAGCACGAGACCGTCGTATTCGGGACCGATCCTCGTCTTCGTGAATTTCCGCGTCAGCGCCGCGCCGCCTACCAGAATCGGAACGTCGATACCCGCGTTGCGCATATCCTGCGCCGTAATGACCATCTGCTGCGCCGATTTGACGAGCAATCCGGACAATCCGATCGCGTCGACCTTCTCCTGGCGATAGGCTTCGATAAGCTGCTCCGGCGGCACCTTGATCCCGAGATTGATGATCTTGTAGCCGTTGTTGGAGAGAATGATCTCGACCAGGTTTTTGCCGATGTCATGCACGTCGCCCTTCACGGTCGCCAGAATGATCTTGCCCTTCACGGCCGTCTCTTCCTTCTCCATGAACTGCTCGAGATGGCTGACGGACGCCTTCATGACTTCGGCGCTCTGAAGCACCTCGGCAACGATCAGCTCGTTGTTGTTGAACAGGCGGCCTACCTCTTCCATGCCCCTCATCAGCGGACCGTTGATCACTTCGAGTGGCGCGTATTTCTTAAGCGCTTCGTCCAGATCGGGGATGAGGCCTTCCTTCGTCCCTTCCACGATGTAGGAAGCAAGGCGCTCCTCCAGCGTCAGGTTCGAAATTTTCTCCTTCTTCTCGACCTTCTTGTTGCGGAACGCCGCAACGAACGCCGCCAGCGTATCGTCATTTGTATTGTAGATCAGATCCTCGGCCAGCTTGCGCTCGTCCTCAGGAATGGAAGCGTACCTCTCCAGCTTCTCCGTGTTCACGATGGCGTAATCCAAGCCTGCTTTGGTCGCGTGGTACAAATAAACGGAGTTCAGCACTTCGCGGCCCGCATCGGGCAAGCCGAACGAAATATTGCTGAGTCCGAGAATCGTTTTGGTCTCCGGGTATTTCTCCTTAATCATGCGGATGCCTTCCAGCGTCTCCACCGCAGAACCGATATATTGCGGATCGCCGGAGCCGACCGGGAACATGTTCGGGTCGAAAATAATGTCGGCCGGATTGACGCCGTACTTTTCTGTCAGCAGCTTATAGGAGCGGTCGGCGACCTCCATCTTCGCTTCGCGCGACACCGCTTGTCCTCGCTCGTCAATGAGGATCATGACAACGGCCGCGCCGTAACGGTGAATAAGCGGTACGATCTTCTCGAATTTCGATTCGCCGTCCTCGAGGTTGATCGAGTTGATGATCGCTTTTCCCTGCGAATATTTGAGCCCCAGCTCGATAATATGATCGTAAGTGGAGTCCAGCATGAGCGGCGCCTTGATTTTCTTCACGACTTGCGGCAGGAACTGATGCACCGCATACGCTTCATCGATGTCGGTGTCCTGCAGGTTGATGTCGATGACATGCGCTCCGCCCTTCACTTGCCCTCTGGCAATTTCGGACGCTTCGTCGAACTTCTCTTCCTTAATCAATCGTTTGAACTTGCGGGAGCCGGAAATGTTCGTTCTTTCGCCGATCATGATCGGACGGTTATCGGCCTCGATGAACACCGTGTCGATCCCGGATACGGCGTCCGGATGCGTGCCCGGCTTCGTGCGCGGAGCATACTTCGACATCGTTTCCGCCATCGCGCGGATATGCGCGGGAGTCGTTCCGCAGCAGCCGCCCGCGATGTTCAGCCAGCCTTGCTCCGCGAATGCGGACATCTTCTTCGCCAGCGACTCCGGCGACTCATGATAATTCCCGTTCTCGTCCGGCAGTCCCGCGTTCGGGTAACAGCTGACGGCGGAGCTTGCTATCTCGCTGAGCGTCCGGATATGGTCGCGCATGAATTCGGGACCCGTCGCGCAGTTGAGACCGATAGAGATCGGCTTCAAGTGCTCGAGGGAAATGTAAAACGACTCGATCGACTGGCCCGCAAGCGTCGTGCCCATCGGCTCGATCGTGCCCGAGATCATGATGGGAAGCTCCTTGCCCAGCGTATCGAACGCTTGACGAACGCCGATGCTTCCCGCTTTGACGTTCAGCGTATCCTGGGACGTCTCGAGCAGGATCGCGTCCACGTTCGCCTCCATAAGCGCGAGGGTTTGCTCGTAATAGCTCTCTACCAACTCGTCGAAGGTCACGCCTCCCGTTACCGACAACGTCTTGGTCGTTGGTCCCAGCGCCCCCGCCACGAAACGGGGCTTGTCCGGCGTGCTGTATTTGTCCGCCGCGTCCCGCGCCAGCTTCGCCGCCGCGAGATTGATCTCGCGCGCCTTCTCCGGAATGTCGTATTCCGCCAGCACGACGCTGGTCGCTCCGAACGTATTCGTCTCGATAATATCGGCGCCCGCTTCGAGATACAACTCGTGAATTTTCGAGATAACGTCGGGACGAGTCAGAACGAGCATCTCGTTGCACCCGTCCAGCTCCGCCCCGCCGAAATCATCCTCCGTTAAGTTCTCTTGCTGAATCATCGTGCCCATCGCGCCGTCCAATATGAGAATGCGTTCCTTGAGCAGTTGTTCTAAGGTAGTTCTCGACAATGTGCTACACCCTTCCCGAAATCATTACAAAATAGTTTAACAGAATAGCACTTGGCTGAAAAGGAACATCCATCGACAATCATAGGCTTTTGAATTATAATCATTATATCATTTAATTTCCATTGGAAAAGAGGGAATGAGCATGGCTGAAATTCGCATTCGCAATACAGAGGAACGAATTAAGGGAGAAGAAAACGTACGCGCGTTTCTGGAGAGCCAAGAGGTTCTATACGAGCATTGGGATCCTAGCAAGCTGTCCGAAAGCCTGCAAAATAAATTCGTGCTCTCCGACGAGGAAAAAGCCGAAATTCTAGCAACGTTCGATTCGGAGATTCGCGATCTCGCCGATCGCCGCGGCTACAAAACATGGGACATCATCGCGTTGTCCGACGCTACTCCTAATCTTGAAGAGCTGCTCAAAAAATTCGAAAACGTGCACACCCACACCGAAGATGAAGTACGCGCCATTACGGCCGGACGCGGCATCTTCATTATAAAAGGAACAGACGATGTCGGCTACTTCGACGTCGAGCTGGAAGCAGGCGACGTCATCTCCGTGCCGGAGCATAAACCGCACTTCTTCACGCTGATGGAGAACCGCCAAATCGTAGCCGTTCGCCTCTTCATCGAGACGGAAGGCTGGATCGCGCATCCGTTCGCGGACCCGGCATTCGCGAAATAAACAATAAACATCCATAAGGAAAGCCCCTGTTCCGGTGCCATGCGCCAGGACAGGGGCTTTTGCGTTTCTACCGCTCTAATAGTTGAAGAAGCTCATCGAGATTATGAATTTCATAGGTAGGAACAATCTCATCCGTACGGGTCATACCGTGGCGGTTAATCCAAACCGATGTCATGCCGATCGTGTTGGCGCCCAAAATATCCGTCGTTAATTTGTCGCCGACCATGATGCCGTGCTCCGGCTCAATGCCCAGCTTCTCAAGCGCATGCTTGAAAATGGAGGCAGCCGGCTTCCCTTCCCCGAACTCACCGGAGATGATGATGTGATCGAAGTAAGGGATGAGGGCGGGAACGCCGTCCAGCTTTTCCTTCTGAAGATCAGGCGAACCATTGGTCAGCAGGAGCAGCTTGTACTTGCCTCTCAACTGATCCAGCACCTTAAACGTTTCGTCATAGACGATCGGACGTTGGCGTCGCTCCGCCGGGAACTGCTCGGCCAGCTTGGCGCCAAGCTCTTCGTCGTCCACGCCGAGAGCTTTAAGGCCTTGCGTCCATGCCGCCTTGCGATAGGATGGCGCAAGGCTCTGCAGCTTGCGGAATTCTTCCTGCTCCCCTGCGGCGAAATGCGCCCACAATCCTTCGAACGGGTTAATGCCGATCATCTTGGTGAACGGGAACGTCTCATAAGATTCGTACAGCGCTCTAGCTTCTCTGCGAACGGACGCTTCCAGCTCCTCTGGGTCGACGCCCGACGCCTCCGCGCCCGCCTGACATGTCGCTTCGAAGGCTTCCTTCACGCTGCGGTCATCCCATAGCAGCGTATCGTCCAAATCAAATAGTACCGCTTGCTTCGCCATTCTCTCCTCTACTCCCTTGCTCCGTTAAATTTGTTCAAAAGAAATCTGATGCGCTGCCGCAAACGCCTTCAGCTTCTCCGCCATCTCCTCGGTTTTGAACCGGTTGAGCAGCCGCGAGAAGGTCCAGCCCGCGCCTTTCTGCGGGATAATCGTCACGTAGCCGTCCTGAACGCGAATGCTCTTGATGTCTTTGACCGTCAGACGCTTGTCTCCGCCGAACCGGCGGGACTGCACGTAGTCCTTGCCGATCGTCAAATACGGACGACGCAGGAAGAACAATGCCGCAAGCGCGAAGTAGCAGGCGATCGTCACCCAGAACATCGTATCCGTCTCAAACTTTGGCGTCATCAGCATCATGACGACGTAGAACAATGCGAACAAGACTAGAAAGGAAGGAAGCGCGTAACTGCGGCCCACGTACCGGTCTTTTTTCTCCGCGTTCAATACGATTTGTCCGGCGCCTTGCTTCTTCCGGTTTTGATTGATTTTGCTCATATTTTTGCGCACCTTGCGCTCCCATGAACGTGACAATCGGATTCCTCCTATATAATTGCGTATACTTGTGTGTCTGATTTTCCATTAATGCTTCATGTTGTCCTCTTCGTCTTCCACGTACTTGATGGAGTCCAATTGCTGCTTGAAATTCCGTTTGAAATTGTTCAAGTACTGCTGTCTGAGCTCGTCCCGCTCCTTTGTTTCTTCGTCCGTGAGTCCGACGGTTTTATTCTTGCGGGATAATTCGTTGATTCGCGCAATCAGCTTATCGATATCCATACCTTTGTTTCCACCCCTCTCTAGCTGCGAACATACTACCCCTTACTTTGACATTTTCGCTAATGTCTTGTCAAGAAAACATGCGGAGAGATGTCGGTACACAAAGGCAAAAAGAGCATAATTCCTGTTTGGCAGAAATCATGCTCTGATTTATAGGATCAATTATGAGTTTGGAATAATGAGCTGTTGCCCGGGAAGGATCGTTACATGCGTAAGATTGTTCCGTTCCTTGATCCGATAGACCAGAAAACCGACATCTTCCCCCGCTTCCGCATGGCGGCTAGCAATCGACCATAATGAATCGCCGCTGCCCACCGTTACTTGAAGCTCGCCTTGGCCAGGAAGCTCGCCCCCGGAAGCGTTCGTACGTATTAAGAGGAAGCTAGAGAATAAAAGAAGAGCTAGTAGAATGCACGCCGTCAGCTTCACGGCATGCGATCTCAGCCAACGTGCCGTCGCGTTGTTGGATGTATGGTTTCTTGCAGCGTCGTTATTCGCATAAATCGAACGGTATGTACCTTCGTTCATCATGATCATTATCAGCACCCCAAACATTTGTTCTGCTATTACAATAACACGAACAAACGTTCCAGTCAACAAAAAATGCGAACCTTTGTGCTTAAGAACTTATGTTTGTACGAACCTCGGTTCTGTGTTATAATTTGACACAATAATACGAATGGAGTTGATCTGCGTGTCGAAGCTGTCCAAACGGCAACATTCGATCCTTGAATTTATTAAGCAGGAAGTTCGGGATAAGGGTTATCCGCCTTCCGTCCGCGAGATCGCGGAGGCCGTCGGTCTGCTGTCCAGCTCCACGGTTCACGGGCATCTGGACCGCCTGGAGAAGAAAGGCTTCATCCGCCGCGACCCTACCAAGCCCCGCGCGATCGAGATTTTGAATCAGGACGAGCAGGACAACGTCATTCCTTTCCCCGTTGCCCAAGTGCCAATCGTCGGCAAGGTAACGGCCGGCATTCCGATTACGGCAACGGAGAACATAGAAGATTATTTCCCGCTTCCTTCCCACTTCGTTGGAGACAACAAGGTGTTCATCTTGAACGTCGTCGGCGAGAGCATGATCGAAGCCGGCATCCATAACGGCGATTATGTCATCGTCCGCCAACAACAGACGGCGAATAACGGCGATATCGTCGTGGCGATGACGGAGGATGACGAAGCGACGGTTAAGACGTTCTATAAGGAGAAGGATCATATCCGCCTCCAGCCCGAGAACTCCACGATGGAGCCGATTCGGCTTCATAACGTCACGATTCTTGGCAAGGTTATCGGCCTATTCCGCGACATTCATTAATATCGCGAAGAAGGACTGCCCCATTCACGAACGGGGCAGTCCTTTTTTTGTTCTCAACCGTGCGAAAAAAAGAAGCGAAACGCCCGCAAAGGCATTCCGCTTCTATGTACGACGATTAATAATGCGTCAAATACTGATCTCTCTCCCATTGATGCACTTGCGTGCGGTACATGTCCCACTCGATTTCCTTCAGCTCGTAGAAATGCGCGAGAGCGTGATCGCCAAGCGCCTCGCAGACGATATCGCTTCTAAGCATCTCGTCAAGCGCTTCCTTCAAGTCGACAGGCAAGCTTGGGATGCCGGCGTCGATACGCTCTTCCTCCGACATGATGTAGATGTTGCGGTCCGTTGGCGCAGGCAGCGGCTCTTGGTTTTGGATGCCGTCGAGTCCGGCTTTGAGCATAACCGCCAGGGCCAGATACGGATTAGCTGCCGGGTCCGGATTACGAACTTCGATACGCGTGGACAAACCGCGGGACGCCGGGATCCGAATCATCGGCGAACGATTGCTCGCGGACCAAGCCACATAACAAGGCGCTTCATAGCCCGGAACCAACCTCTTGTAAGAGTTCACGGTCGGGTTCGTGATCGCCGCCATAGCGCGCGCATGCTTCAGAATGCCGGCCATGTAATACCTTGCGGTCTCACTAAGGCCGAGCTTGTCGTTCTCGTCGTAAAACGCGTTCGTGCTGTCCTTGAACAACGATTGATGGCAGTGCATGCCCGAACCGTTAACGCCGAACAGCGGCTTCGGCATGAAAGTCGCATGAAGGCCGTGTACGCGGGCAATCGTCTTAACGACAAGCTTGAACGTTTGGATTTGGTCGGCCGCTTTGATCGCGTCCGCATATTTGAAATCGATCTCATGTTGGCCGGGAGCAACCTCGTGATGGGACGCTTCGATCTCGAAGCCCATCTCTTCAAGCGTAAGCACGATTTCGCGGCGGCAATTCTCGCCCATATCCATAGGGGCAAGATCGAAGTAACCGCCCTGATCGTTCAGTTCGTTCGTCGGTTCCCCGCGCTCGTCCGTCTTGAAGAGGAAAAACTCCGGCTCTGGACCTACGTTCATCGCCGTGAAGCCCATCGCTTCCGCTTCCTTCAGCGCGCGCTTCAGAATGCCGCGAGGATCCCCCGCGAAAGGCGTGCCGTCCGGCATGTAAATGTCGCAAATCAAGCGGGCTACGCGGTCTTGCGAAACCCAAGGGAATACGACCCATGTATCCAGATCCGGGTATAAGTACATGTCGGATTCTTCGATGCGAACGTAACCTTCGATGGAAGAACCGTCGAACATCATTTTATTGTCTAGCGCCTTGTCCAGCTGGCTAACCGGAATTTCGACGTTTTTGATCGAACCCAGCAAGTCGGTAAACTGCAAACGGATAAACCGTACGTTCTGTTCCTCGGCAATACGCTTAATATCTTCTTTGGTATAACTCACAGAATCATCTCCTTTGGTCGATTATCGTTACCGTCTATTTAAGAAACGGGTTAACTGCCCCTGAATAAGGGAAGCCTGCCCCGGCCTCTTCTCCAGCAGCTGCTGCTTGAGCAAGCGATGAAGCTGCTGATCGGACAGTTCGCGTCGCTTCACTTCGGATTGCTCGCTGACGGTCGTTGCGTCATCGGATTCTTTGGAAACCGGATTCATGACCTGTTTGATTCCTGCGATGTTGACGCCTTTCTCGATCAAGGACTTGATTTCCAGCAGGCGCTCTACGTCGTTGAAGGAGAACAGCCGTTGATTGCCCGCTGTCCGAGCCGGAACGATCAATTCATGCTGCTCGTAATAACGGATTTGCCTGGCCGTCAGATCCGTCAGCTTCATTACGATACCTATTGGAAATAAGGCCATATTTCTGCGAATTTCATCAGCCATGTCGCATCAACCTTCCACTCTCGCTTTTATAGCTTCATTGTAGCGTCCGGCCATAAATGTGTCAAGGTATGTAAGGTTTGATCACAATTAATCCGCTCTCCACCAGTCTTCTCAAGGCAGTGAGAACGCCGTATTTGGCATGCGCATAAGTCAGGCCGCCCTGCATATAAGCGATGTAAGGCTCGCGAATCGGAGCGTCCGCGGACAGCTCCAGGCTTCCGCCTTGAATGAACGTCCCGGCCGCCATAATGACGGGATTCTCGTAGCCAGGCATATCCCATGGCTCCGGAACGACATGCGCATCGACGGCCGCCGCCGCTTGAATGCCTTGCACGAAAGCGATCAGATGATCGGCTTGTCCGAACCGCACCGCTTGAATGAGGTCCGTGCGCGGTTCATGCCACTTCGGCTTGCTCTCGAAGCCTAGCCGCTCGAACAAAGCCGCCGCGAACACGCTTCCTTTGACGGCTTGTCCGACAAGATGGGGAGCGAGGAACAAGCCTTGGTACATCGAACGCAGCGTTCCGAGCATCGCGCCGACCTCGCCGCCGATTCCCGGCGCCGTCAATCGGTAAGACGCGGCCTCAACCGCATCGCGCGTTCCCGCGATATAACCGCCGGTCTCCGCCAACCCTCCGCCGGGATTTTTGATAAGCGAGCCCGCCATCAGGTCGACGCCGACCTCCGTCGGCTCGAGAAGCTCCGTAAATTCGCCGTAGCAATTATCGACGAATACGATGACGTCGGATTTTATCGCCTTTACGCGCTTTACGATTTCGCCGATCTCGGCGACGGTGAACGAAGCGCGCCAATCATAACCTCTGGAGCGCTGCACCCCGATCACCTTCGTCCGCTCGCCGATACTGGCCTCAATGCCCTGCCAATCGATTCCTCCATCTTCTAGCAGCGGCACCTCGTTGTAGACGACGCCCCAGTCCCGAAGCGAGCCTTTCCCGTCGCCGGGCTTGCCGATCACTTTGTGCAGCGTATCATAAGGCTTGCCCGTTACATACAGCAGCTCGTCCCCTGGGCGAAGCACCCCGAACAACGCGCAGCTGATCGTATGGGTGCCGGATGCGAAGTGCGGCCTGACAAGCGCCGCCTCTGCTCCGAACACGTCCGCATAGACCAGATCCAATATTTCGCGGCCGCGGTCGTTGTAGCCGTACCCCGTCGATCCGGCAAAATGAAAGTCGCTGACCTGATGCTTCTTGAACGCTTCGATTACTTTCCATTGATTCCGCTCCGCGATTCCGTCAATCCTGCGGAACGCGTCGCGCGCTTTGTCTTCCATTTCCTCCGACAACCGGAGTAAGTTTTCCCATAGCTCTCCGTTCCCATGCATTTCTGTCGTCATGACTGAACCTTGCTCCCTTAAAGATGATGTTCAAAAAGTCCACTTTCGATCACGAAGTAACTCAGGGAAGCCTACTCGACGTCGAATATTGAATTCATTTTTGAACTCGCTTTTAAAATGAAATTCCGAGTTTTCGGACTACGTCTGAATAAATGGACGAAGTGGCTGTCCGTGCAGCTCATAGTCGCTTTTGCTGATTTCCAATTCAATGCGGACGGATTCCTCTTCGACCGATTGCCCTTTCACTTCGCCGCAGCGGTAAGCAAGCGCGATCAGATCCCCGCGGTCTGCGGGGAGCCGTAAGCTCAAGGTTCCGCCCGTCAGCAGTTCCTGAACCGTTTCCCTAAGAAGCGTCAGATCCTCCTGGACGAACGCGCTGATGACCAACGATTTCAGGCTGCGATGCGGCAAATCGACAAGAGACATACCTTCTCCGTCCTTCTGCAAATCCTTCTTATTATATACTTTCACGATCGGCTTGTCCGAAGCCCCCAGCTCGCCCAGAATATCCTCCACGACGGCGATCTGCTCTTCCCGGTAAGGGGAGCTGCTATCGATAATATGGAGAACCAGATCGGCTTCGTTT
This sequence comes from Paenibacillus soyae, assembly GCF_024623455.1. Lineage (GTDB taxonomy): Bacteria > Bacillota > Bacilli > Paenibacillales > Paenibacillaceae > Pristimantibacillus > Pristimantibacillus soyae. Next base: position 173,144 of record NZ_JANIPJ010000002.1, read on the forward strand.
ACTTCCTCGAGCGTCGCGCGGAATGCGGCGACCAGATCATGAGGAAGGTTTTGGATGAATCCGACCGTATCCGTCAAGATGACCTCCCGGCCGTTTGGCAGCTCGAGCACCCGCGACGTCGGATCGAGCGTGGCGAACAGCTGGTCCTCCACGAACACGTCCGCTTGCGTCAGCTCCCTCAGCAAGGTCGATTTGCCGGCGTTCGTATATCCAACCAGCGCCACCTGAACCGCCCCGGCTTTCTTCCGTCTTGCACGGTAGAGACGGCGATGGCGCATCACCTCGCGGAGCTGCGCCTTCAAGTCCGATATTCTGCTTCGAATATGGCGCCGGTCCGTCTCCAGCTTCGTCTCCCCCGGTCCGCGGGTGCCGATGCCGCCGCCGAGTCTCGACAGATTGCGGCCGTGGCCGGACAGTCGGGGGAGCAAATAACTAAGCTGGGCCAGCTCGACCTGAATGATTCCTTCTCTCGTCTTGGCGCGCTGCGCGAATATATCCAAAATCAGCTGCGTGCGGTCGACTATCTTGAGATCGAGCTCTTCTTCGAGATTCCGGACTTGCGCGCCGGAGAGCTCTTGGTCGAATATGGCCGTTGTGGCCTCCAAGTCGAGGGCAAGCTGCTTCACTTCCTGCACCTTGCCTTTGCCGATGAACCATCTTGAATCGGCGCTCTCCTTGTTCTGCGTGATCAAGGCGAGTACCGCTACTCCGGCCGTCTCCGCCAGCTGAGCCAGCTCCGCGAGCGAATGGGCGGCATCGTTGCCCGCTCGTTTGTCGTCCGATGTGATCAGGCTGATCAAGATCGCCTTTTCCGTGATTTTATAGTCCACATTATGCGTTTTATCGCTCATGCAAGCTCTCCTTTCCCTTATGCCTCGCCGGCGGCCGGAGGATGCTAGACCTTCAAATCCTCCGGCCTGATCGACATCAGCTCGCCTCTGCCGGGTATCGCGTTCGAATATTGCCCGATCAGTCTAACGGCCTGATGTCGAATCGCTTTCTCGATGGCGTTGCGCACGAATCTCGCATTACTGAAGGAGAAAGCGTCATTCTGTTTCTCCTGAATCAGCAGCTGCCTCAGCTTGAACACGGTTTGGGGCATGAGAACGTAATCTCTCTCCTTCACCATCATCTCGCCGATCTGCAGCAGCTGGTCCACGGAGTAATCCGGAAACTCAATCTGAATCGGGAACCTGGAGGGCAAGCCGGGGTTCGTCATCAGGAACTGTTCGATTTCGAGCGGGTAGCCCGCGAGGATCAGCACGAAGCCGTTGCGGTGATCCTCCATCGCTTTCACGAGCGTGTCGATCGCTTCTTTGCCGAAATCCTTTTCGCCGCCTCTCGCAAGGCTGTAGGCTTCATCCACGAACAATACGCCGCCCATTGCCTTCCGCACCAAATCTCTTGTTTTTTGAGCGGTATGTCCGATATATTCGCCGACGAGATCGGCTCGCTCCACTTCGATGAGATGGCCTTTCGTGAGGACGCCCATCTTCTGAAGCAGCTTTGCCACGATGCGGGCTATCGTCGTTTTTCCCGTTCCGGGATTCCCTTTGAAAATCATGTGGTAAACCTGCGAGCCGCCGTACAAGCCCGCTTCCGTCCGCATTCGGCTAATATAGAGCAGCGCGTAGATCTCGTAGACCAGCGCCTTCACGTTGTCCATGCCGATCATCGGCTCAAGCTCTTTCTGAATGTCGGCATAATGGTCGACCGCTGGCAGCGGCTTGACCGCCGGAAGCGGTTCCGCTTCAAGCGCCTGCGCGGAAGCGCCGGCCCCGAACGTTTCATGGCTTCGAAGCACTACATTGATCTGACGGGAAGGTCTCGTCGTTCCGTTGCCTGGTCCCGATATGACGTGTCCGTTCATCTGACGCATCACCTTTCCTTTACAGAAGCTGCATCGCACTACAAGTTTATTCTCTCTTGCGATCGCATATTAGCAGATTCAAAGCAAGGAATCGGGAGAGCGTATCCCGAGCGTCAGCGTGAGCCAGTCCAGCTTCCACTTCGTGAAAGCAAGCACCTCGCGGGAATGGTTGTAAAATTCGTTCAGAACGAGCGACTCCGCTCCGGCAACGCCGACCGCCCCGATGTCTGCATATGCTGCGATCTCGCCGGCTCTCGCCGCATGATAATCATGCGTGATGACTAGAAACGTCTTCAGTCCATGCTGCTCCGCCACATCTCGGCTAAGGACGAGATTCTGGTACGTGCTCGTTGCTTCCGTCTCTAGTAACAGCTTGTCAGCGGGCGCGCCTTGTTCGAGAAGGTAGTTTCTCATGCCCTCCGCTTCCGTCAAGGTCGATGCTCTTCCTCCATGCCCGCCGGAGAGCACCAAAGCGCCCACGGTGCCATCCTCGAGCAGCTTAAGCGCGTAGTTCAGCCTCTCCTTGAGCGCGGGGCTGGGCTTGTCATTCCATAACGCCGCCCCGAGCACGATTCCCGCGTCGGCCGAAGGGTACGACGCTTTCGCGTTGTACCCGTTGATTAACCAAAGCATATAACCCGACCACAATAATCCTGCCGCAAGCGTCCACATCGCCAAACGAAATAAGAGCAGCCACGGACGAAATTCAGTTTTTCGCTTCCGCGGTCTGCTCCTCTTCTGAACCTGCGTCTTCATGATTCGCTTAGTTCCCCCGTACGCTCGGCCAAGCTCTTACGATGCTTCAAGCTTAGCGTGAAATAACGGAATCTGCCGTTCCGAATGCTGGAGAGCAGCCTGCCTGCCGTCTTGCGGGCAAGCGCCGCGTCTTTGCCGCTGACGTCGCCTTGCCGGAGCGCTTCCTCCAATTCGTCTTCGTCCATCAAATAAACCTCGCCGCTAGGCAGCACGACAACATCCAAGTATAGATCATCGAACCAGGGAACCTGCTGCTCCGTCAACCCCTGTGTCTTACATACGTCGATGTACCATTGCACCACGCGGCCTTTGTCGTCGAACATCGTGGTGACGACAAAGTGCTCGCCCTTCGGAAAATGCTGCATCCACAAGTAACCGCGGTCAGCCAGGCATAGCCTGCGTCCGTCGTATTCCTTCCATAGCGGTTCCCGCAATTCATGAATCCGATAGAAGGTAACCAGACCCCGAAACTCGTCGCCGTCAAGCGACAAGCAAGAGTAGCTTCTCCGCAGTATACGGCGCCAATTCGCTCGATCAGAAAATTTTCTCTTCATCTCGGTACGTACCTTTCCGCTCATTTAGGTAACCCCTATAGAAAAAGATTACCATATCTTTACGTCCATCTCCACCCGGCGGGAAAAATAAAGAGGACTGCTTGTCCTCCCCGCTCCCGAGTAGCACCGAAAAACGCGGCAAATACGCCAATGGCCGCCGTCGGGACAATTACATCCCGAAGGCGGCCATAGCCGTTTAGCTTTGTTGAATCGTCACGGTTTCGATCAGTACCTGCTCCAGCGGTTTGCCGTCCTTGGACGGCGTCTTCGCGATCGCGCGGACCACGTCCATGCCTTCGGTCACCTTGCCGAAAATCGTGTAGTTCGGCTGGCGATCCAAGTTGGACGCTTCGGGACCTGTGCAAATAAAAAATTGACTGCTGCCGGTATTCGGCGATCCCGTATTGAACATCGCGACGGCGCCTTCCTCATACCGGGCCTCCGCGTCGAGCTCGTCCGGTATGCGATAACCCGCATTCCCGGTGCCGTTCCCTTTGGGATCGCCGGTCTGAATCATAAACGATTCGATAATGGAGTGAAAAGATAATCCATTATAGAACCCTTCCTCCGCGAGAAACACGAAATTGTTGACCGTTACCGGCGTGTTCTTCGCGTCGAGCGCAATCGTGAACCGGCCTTTGCTGGTCGTCACGACCGCTTCGTAATGCTTGTCCAGATCAATCGATAATTCCGGGGCTTTGTTCCAGCTTAAAGCCTTGCCCGCGGCGCCGGACGCACCGTCCGACACCGCTACGGAATCGCCGTTGCTGCCGCATCCTGCGAGCAACAGCGCGATCCCGATCAAACAAAGGCTATGAAACCATAAGGCCCTTCTGCGTATTGACATGTCCAACCACCTATCTAGAACCCAGTCTGTTATTCGCCGCCGCTCTCAAGTCCGTTTAGAAAATCGCCTAGCGCATCATCGGCGGGAGGGGGCGTGGTAGCCCCAGCATCGCCGCCTCCAGCGCTTCCGTCACCCTGGCCGGCTCCCGGATCCGTCTCGTTCGGCGGCTCCGTCTCTGCCGGAGGCTCCGTCTGCCCGGTTCCGTCTTCGCCCTGACCGCCGCCATCCTCGCCCGGCTGCCCCTCTTGCCCGTCGCCGGGCTCCGTCGGCTCCGAATCCGTCGGCACGGGCTCCATCGGGATATCCGTCGGAAGCTCCACCTCTGGAATCGTGACGGTAAGCGTCTGCGTCGGCTCGCTGCGCTGCTCCGTCTTCGCGTCGTACGCGACGACGTAATAATCGTAGGTAACCCCCGGGAAAACGGACATATCATCCACGTTGGTCGTTACCGCGTCTACGAAGTGAACGAAGTCGTTCGCCCCGCTCTCTTTGCGATAAACCTCATAGGTTAATCCAGAAGCTTCAAGAGGATCCCAGCTTAGCTGCACCTTGACTTCCTCTTCCACGAACACGGCTTTGAAATTCGCGATCGTCGCCGGCGGTTTATCTTCCTTCGCTTCGGCGGGACGATTGAAGCTTTCTTTCTCCACCCCTTTGAGGGCCGGACCCATTACCTTCGCGAACAAAGCGGCTGCGGATTGGCCGCCGCCTTTCTGAAGAACATGGTTCTTGTCTGTTTTATCGTATCCCATCCAGACCGCCGCTGTCCACTCCGCCGTATACCCGACGAACCAGGCGTCCTTGATCCCGTCGCCCTTATAACCGGGAATGCCGTGCTGAGTCGTGCCCGTCTTGCCCGCTACCGGACGGTCGATCGCGGCCCGCGCGCCCGTGCCGCCTTTGGCTACGACCGACTGCATCATTTCGGTCAAATACCAGGCCGTTTCCGGTGACATGAGCTGCTTGGAGGCAGGTGCCTTGTATTCCCATTCGAAATTTTTGCCTGTAATGCGCGTAATCGTATGCGGATCGACCGATTTGCCGTCGTTCGCCATGACGCTGTACGCCGTCGCCATCTGAAGCGGCGAAGCGCCTTTGGTCAGACCGCCAAGCGCCATCGCCAGGTTGCGGTCCTCGTCCTCCAGCTGAATGCCAAGCTTCTCCGCGAACGCGGTCGCGTTTTTGATGCCGACCTCGTTCAGCATCCATACCGCCGGCAAGTTGCGGGATTGCTTGATCGCATCCGTCATCGATACCGGTACGGGACCCCATGCGTCGGACGGACAATAATTGTTGAAGCATTCCTTATCGTTCGTCAAGGTCGACCACGGGAAGTATTTGCCCGATTCAAGCGCCGGACCGTAGGAGACGATCGGCTTGATCGCGGAACCAGGTTGACGGAGCTTGTCGACGCGGTTCCAGCCTCTCATCTCGTAATCGCGGCCGCCAGCTAGAGCTTTTATCTCCCCGTTGCGGTGGTCAATGATGACCATCGAGCTTTGGGCGATTTGGTCGTCCACGCTCTTCTCGAAGTTGTCGTCGTTCGCGTATTGCTCATCCACCGACTTCTGGGCCTGCTGGTCAAGCGTCGTATAGATTTGCAAGCCGCTGACGCGCAGCTCCGCCTCCGACAAATTCGTTATTTCCATCGCTTCTTCCAGAGCAAAATCGACGAAGGCGTGATAGGAGCCCTCTTTCATTTGCTCTTGATTGGCAGGCGGCGTATAAACGACGGCCTGCGCCTCCAGCTTCTCTTGCTCTGTTATATAACCATGTTTCTCCATCAGGCTTAGGACGACCGCCCTGCGGTTCATCGAAGCTTCCGGGTCGTTGATCGGATTGTAACGGTTAGGCGCCTTCGGCATCGCCGCCAGCGTCGCCGCTTGCCAGAGCTCCAAATCTTTAAGCTCCACACCGAAATAAAAATCAGCTGCCGCTTTCACGCCCGAAATGCCCTTGCCGAAGTAAATCCGGTTTAAGTACATGGTCAAAATTTCGTCCTTCGTCATTTGCTGCTCCAGCGCCACCGCGATCGACGCCTCCGTCGCTTTCCGGAAAAACGTTTTGTCCGCGGACAAAAACACGTTTTTGGCCAGCTGCTGAGTAATCGTGCTGCCGCCTTCGACGGCGCTGCGCGCGATGACGTCCTTGACGACCGCGCGTCCGATCGCCCAGAAATCGAGTCCCGAATGCTCATAGAAACGCTCGTCCTCGGTCGCCACGATCGCCTGTCTCATGATCTCGGGAATTTCGGAGAACTCGGCGACCTCCCGATGGTCAACAGCCGTGTAAAGCCGCGAGATTTCTTCTCCGTTCACATCATAGATGATGGAAGCCTCGCCGAACTCCAGCTTGCTGCCATGCTCCTCCAGCAGCCTCTCGCCGTTCAGAATAATGAGCAAATAACCGATAATACCGCACACGATCCCGATGACCGCCGTAAAAAACAATCCGTAAAACCAAGCCTTGCCCGAGATCCTTTTCTTTTTTTTCCTCGGACTTGCCGACTTTCTTTTTGCTCTCTCAGCCATGATGACTCCCTCCTGCTCTTCCATCCTCGTTTATCATTCACCCGCGAAACGGCAAGGGCAACCCGGCTCGAGCGGGTTGCCCTTGACTGCCGCTATCTAGTTAAACGATACCCGTTATAAGAAAGTTTCACGCAAAGCGCGAGACTAGCCTTCAGTCTGGTTCTGGTCCTGCTGCATTAACGACACGTTGCGCTGCGGAACGAAGGTGGAGATGGCATGCTTGTACACCATCTGCTGACGGCCTTCGCTGTCAATGATGATCGTAAAGTTGTCGAAGGCTTTAATAACGCCCCGGATCTGAAAGCCGTTCATCAGAAACACGGTTACCGGAATGTTATCCTTGCGCAATTGGTTCAGGAACGTATCTTGAATATTGATTGTTTTGTTCATTGGCCGCTACCCCCGTCTAAAAAAGATTGATTAGAAGTATATTCAAGATGATCTTGAAACTTTCCTGCTAGTATACCATGAATCGCCTGCATTTTGTTGCGAAAATTTTCCCCTGCGTCGATCCACTGGATGTCCTGCATGTGCCGGAACCACGATAATTGCCGCTTCGCGAAATGCCGCGTATCCCGCTTGAGCAGCTCGACGGCCGCTTCGTAGCTGCATTCTCCGCGCAGATAACGCGCGATTTCCTTGTAGCCGAGCGCTTGCATCGGCACCGCGTTCGGGGGCAGATCACGCTCGAGCAGCTGCCGGACCTCCTCGACAAGACCTTCCTGTAGCATATCGTCTATCCGCAGCTCGATGCGCCGGTACAGCTCCGCCCGATCCATCGTCAGTCCGATGATGACGAGCTCGTAGGGCGATACCTTGCGCTGCCCTTCCTGCTGCTCGGAGAACGTCTGCCCCGTCGTATGATATACCTCCAGTGCCCGGATGACGCGCCGGATATCGTTCGCGTGGAGCCGCTGAGCCGCCCTCGGGTCAATCTCCGCGAGCTTGGCATGCAAAGCTTCCGGCCCGTGTGCTTCGGCGAACGCTTCCTGTTCGGCGCGGAAAGCTTCGTCCGAGCCCCGGTCCGCGAATTGATAATTATAGCATAACGATTCTATGTACAGCCCCGTTCCTCCTACGACGAACGGAAGCTTCCCCCTGCCGGCGATTTCTTGTATCGCCCGGCCCGCTTCGGCTTGGAAATCGGCAGCCGAATACGCCTCTTCGGGGTCCCGGATGTCGATGAGGTGATGGGGAACGCCTTCTCGTTCATCTTCCTTGATCTTGGCCGTCCCTATGTCCATTCCCCGGTATACCTGCATGGAGTCGCCCGAGATAATCTCGGCGTTCCAAGCTTTGGCGATGCTCACGCTGAGCGCGGTTTTCCCCGCCGCCGTCGGCCCGACGAGCACCAGCAATGGCTGCTTCGGCCGCTCGCCTTCCGCCGGCAGCCGCGTGCCGCCGCCTTCAAGCTCTATCAATGTCGATCACTCCATACGCAATTTTCGATGTATTGAAACGGCTTCTCTCGAAGCCAAGTCTTTGGAATTCGCCGCTTTTCCCGTTCTCCTTCATGACGACCGCCTTCCTCGCCACGCGCTTCGCCTGCTCGACCACTTCGGCCGTTAAAGCGTCCATATTGGCAAGCGTTCGGAACGCGCCGATCGCCGCCGATTCCAGAATCGGCTGCCGGAACATCGGATCGAAGTAAACGATATCCGCGCTGTCATCGGGCTGCGCCGCCAAATATTCCGCGTGATTCTCGTTCAGCAGCCGGATGCGCCGCATGGCGGCGTCGACGTCGGGAAGCCCCGATTCGTACGCGGCTAATCCTTCCCTCACGAGAGCGCACAGCACGGGCTCGCTCTCCAGAGCCGTAACCTTGCCGGCCTCTCCGACGCCATAGGAGAAAACAAGCGAATCCGCGGCCATTCCGGCGGTGCAGTCGATTACGCTGTCGCCGGGCCGGCAGTGGGAGACGGCAAGCAGCGGGTCGCTTTCTCCCTTGCGCAGTCTCTTCACCCGGATGAACGCCATGCTCGGATGGAAATAGAGCGGCGATTCATCCGGATGCTCGTAGAATCTCGTCTCCGAATCCGTGACGATAATAACGCGGCTGTCCCCGCTTGCTTCCAGCAGCTTTCGGACGGACAGCCCCCTTCTCGGCACGACCGCGGCGCCCAGCTCCGCGCCGAGGCGGCGGGCTTGCTCCCATGACTTGTCGGATTTGCCCGGGGCCGTCGTAATGATCATGACATCACCCGCTTGAACATTTTCTCGAGCTGATAAGTGGATAAGTGAACGATGATCGGCCTGCCGTGCGGACACGTGTACGGCTGCGAGCAAGCGGACAGCCTTCCGAGCAGAGCGTCGCCTTCCTCGCGCGTCATCCGGTTGTTCGCTTTGATCGAAGCTTTGCATGCGCACATGATGGCCGCCTTCTCTCTCAGCTTCGTAATATCTATCGATTTGCGCTCCGAGATCAGCAGCTCCGCCATCTCCTCGATCAGCGCCTGCTCCTCGCCCTTCGGCATCCATTCCGGATAAGCGCGGACGAGGAACGTCTGTGCGCCGAACGGCTCGATCTCGACGCCGGCTTCGGTAAGCAGCGGCAGCAGTTCCTTCAGCTGCGCGGCTTCGCCCGGCGTGAACTCGAGCGTCAAGGGCACGAGCAGGCCTTGGCTTGCAGCAACAGGATTCCCAAATTTATGAAGAAAATATTCATAATTGATTCGCTCGTGCGCCGCGTGCTGGTCGATCAAATAGAGCCCGTCGTCCGCTTGCGCCACAATATACGTGCCATGATGCTGCCCAATCCAATGCAGCTCGGGAAAATCGTTCATCCGGCCGCTCGTTTCGGCCGCCGGAGAGGACATTTCGGCCCGCTCTGCCGGTTGCCCCGCAGCCTCTTCATTAGGCAAGTGCTTCCCTTGCGCAGGGATATCGGCTTCCGCGGCGGCTGGGAAAGCGGGCTCGTCGCGATCAGGCAGGGTGGTAGCAGCTCCCTCCTGCCAAGGGGCTCGCTTGGCCGGCTCCGATGCTGGCAAAGGCGCGGCTGTCTCGCGGACGGTCCAATCCGGCTGGGCCGCCGCGCGCTCTCCGAAGCTGCTCGAAGGGGCATACAGCCTCTCCGCGGCGTTTCTCGGCACGTATTCCCTATTCGTCTGGTTCGCGAGCGGCCGCGAGGACGAAGGCGAGGACGAAGGCGAGGACGAAGGCGACACGGAACCACCTGGAGACCATGCCGGCTTGTATGACGGGCTGGCTGCCCCCGATAGCCTCGGTTCGGCCGCGCTCGCGGCTTCGCCGAACCCGGAAGGCTCGCGCTTGTCGCGGTCCGCGATATGGAAGGAAATCGCGTCCTGAACATATTGCGGGCCGGAGCGCTCGCTCCTTCCCCCGGTGCTCGCGCCGGGTATATACCGCTGGGCCGTCAGCGTCGCCTTCACCGCCCGCTCGATCAAGACGCGGAGCTCCGCTTCTTTGCTGAAGCGCACCTCCATCTTCGAAGGATGCACGTTGACGTCCAGCAGCCCCGGATGCATGCCCAGCTCCAGTATAGTGAGCGGGAACCGGTTGATCGGAAGCAGCGTGTGGTACGCCTGCAGAAGAGCCTGGTTGACGGCATGGCTGCGGATGTACCGTCCGTTCACGACGACGGTAATGCCATTCCGGTTCGCCCGGGTCAGCTCGGGCTTCGACGTGTAGCCTGTCAGCTCGTAATCGGAATCGGAGTCCGTGAACGCCAGCATGGCTTTCGCCGCGCTCGTGCCGTATACGGCCGCGATCACTTGAAGCCTGTCGCCCGTTCCCATCGTCCTCAGCAGCGTGCTTCCGTTATGCTTGAGCGTGAAGGCGATGCCGGGATGCGCCAGCGCCAGGCGGTTTATATAATCCGAGATATGGCCGAGCTCCGTCTGTATCGATTTCATGTATTTCAAGCGGGCGGGGGTGTTATAAAATAAATCCCTTACGCTCATATCCGTGCCCTGCGGCGCATTCGCCGGCTCGTCGGCGGTAATATGGCCACCCTCGATGACCAGCCTGCGGGCCAAGCCGCCGTTCGAATCGGCGGAGACGCAAGTCAATCGGGAGACAGCCGCGATACTCGGCAGCGCTTCTCCGCGGAAGCCGAGGCTGGCGATCCGGAACAAGTCGCTGCTCGTCGATATTTTGCTGGTGGCATGGCGCTGGAACGCGGTTTGCATGTCCGACGCCTCGATGCCGCCGCCGTTATCCGTCACGCGGATCAGGCTTAGACCGCCCTCCTCGATCGTCACGTCGATCGTCGTGCTGCCGGCGTCGACGGCATTCTCGACCAGCTCCTTGACGACGGACGACGGCCGTTCGACCACTTCGCCGGCCGCGATCTGGTTCGCCAGCTGCTCGTCCAGCACTTTTATTTTCGACATGGCCAAGCACTCCTCTCGCTTTTTGAACAACCTCTTCTAATCTCGCAGCTTCGCCTTCTGATCATTCAGCCACTGCATCGCCATCATCGGCGTCATATTGAACAAATCCAGCTTGCGCAGCTCCTCGGCCAAGTGCTCCGCCTTCGGCGAAGCTTTCTTCGCCTTCTGCGGTTCGGCCGAGGCCGCCGCGGATTCCTCGAACATCGACAGCTGGACGACGGAATAGCCGGGTGCAGGAGCCTCCGCGACATGGGGCTCCGGCCTTTCCGGAATCGCGGCGGCAGCTAAGCGGTCGGGACGCGGGAGCTGCGCCGGTTGATTCGACGCCGCCTGATCCGCATCGTCAAGCAAAGCGTAGGCGCGCCCTATGATCGTTTGCGGCAAGCCGGCAAGCTGCGCGCAATAGATGCCGTAGCTGGTGCTGGCCGCTCCCGACACCAGCTTGCGAAGGAACGTCACGTCGCTGCCGCTCTCTTCGACCGCCATGCGCGCGTTCGATAGCGAAGGCAGCGTGTCCTCGAGATGGGCAAGCTCGTGGAAATGCGTCGAGACAAGCGCTTTGCAGCCGATATGATCATGCACGTATTCGATGACGGCCTGCGCGATGGCCATGCCTTCGCCCGTCGACGTGCCGCGGCCCAGCTCGTCGATGATCACGAGGCTGCTTGCCGTCGCCTTCTCGGTCATGATCTGGATGTCCTTCATCTCCACCATGAACGTGCTTTGGCCGCCGATCAGGTCATCCGCCGCGCCGATGCGCGTGAAGATGCGGTCGATAAGCGGAATGACCGCGGATTTGGCCGGGACGAAGCAGCCGATCTGCGCCATGACCGAGATGAGGGCCGCCTGACGCATATACGTGCTTTTGCCGGCCATGTTAGGTCCCGTAATAAGAAGGATACGCTGTTCCTTTTCGTTCAACCGGGTATCGTTGGCGATGAACGGCGCGCCATCCATCATCGCTTCCACGACGGGATGACGGCCTTCCTCCACTTGGAGTCCGAACCCTTCCGTCATCGTCGGGCGAACATACCGCCTCTCCGCGCTCACCGTCGCGAGAGACTGATAAGCGTCCAGCTCCGCGATAATCGCGGCGGCTCGCTGCAAGCGGTGCAAGTGAAGCGCCAGCTGATCCCGCAGCTCGATGAATCTTGCGTATTCCAGATCGACCATCTTGTCCTCAGCTTCGAGAATGAGGCGTTCCTTCTCCTTCAGCTCCGGCGTGACGAACCGCTCCGCGTTCGCGAGCGTCTGCTTCCGCTCGTAACGGCCTTCGGGGAGCATCGACAGATTCGCCTTGGACACTTCGAGATAGTAGCCGAATACCTTGTTGAAGCCGATCTTCAGCGACTTGATGCCGGTCGCGTCGCGTTCGGCGCGCTCCAGCTCGGCGAGCCACTTCTTGCCGTTCGTGCTCGCTTCCCGCAGCTGATCCAGATAGTCGTCATAGCCGCCTCGTATGAGGCCGCCCTCCCGAATGGACACCGGAGGCTCGTCCACGATGACCGTCTCGATCAAATCCGCGAGGTCCGAGCAATCGTCGCAGCCTTCTACCAGCTCCATCAGCACCTTGGAGCCCGAAGCGCGGCAGAGCTCGGCAAGCGCCGGGATGCGGCGAAGCGAGGTCTTCAGCGCGTTAAGATCGCGGCCGTTCGCGTTGCCGTACGCGACTCGGCCGACGAGCCGCTCGAGATCGTAGATCGGCGACAGCTCGGCACGGAAATCCTCGCGCAGGATAAGATCCCGGTACAGCGTCTCCACGGCGTCGAGCCTGCGGTCGATGGCGCTCTTGCTGAGCAGCGGTTTGTCGATCCAGCGGCGCAGCAGCCTCGCCCCCATCGACGTGCCCGTGCGGTCGAGCAGCCAGAGGAGCGAGCCTTTCTTGCTGCGGTCCCGGACCGTCTCGGTCAGCTCGAGATTCCGGCGCGTGTAATGGTCGAGAATCATGAATTGATTCGGCTCGTAGGCCGTTATGACGCGTACATGGCCGAGCGAACGCTTCTGGGTCTCCTCCAGGTAGCCCGTCAGCTGTCCCACGGCCCGCAGTCTCGCGGCGGATAGAGCGGCTAGCTGCTCCTCGCCGAACTGCTCCGCGAGCTTGCCGGCCGCGATCGGCTCGCGCGCCGTCAGCGGCACCGGCCGGCTCCAGCCGGCGGAAGCCGCCAGCTTGTCCAGAAGCGCCGCGTCGCCGACAACCTCGGACGGCATGTAGACGTTCAATTCGTCGGTCAGCCCTTCCAGCGTATCAAGGAACGACGTCACGTACAGCTCGCCCGTCGACAAGTCGCACGCCGCGATGCCGAGCATTCCGCCGGCGGCCGCGACCGAGGCGATAAAGTTGTTCGATTTGCTCTCCAGCGACTTGGATTCCATAACGGTGCCCGGCGTAACGATGCGGACGATTTCCCTTCGGACGACGCCTTTGGCGGCGGCGGGGTCCTCGACCTGCTCGCAGATCGCCACCTTGTAGCCCTTCTCGATGAGCCGGTTGATGTAACCTTCCGCGGAGTGGTACGGAACGCCGCACATCGGGATTTTGGCCTCGCCCCCGCCTTCCCGGCCCGTTAACGTGATCTCGAGCTCTCTCGCCGCGTTGATCGCGTCGTCGAAAAACATTTCATAGAAATCCCCAAGCCGAAAAAAAAGAAAAGCGTCCTTCGCTTCTTCCTTAACGGACAAATATTGTTGGATCATCGGCGTGTATCCGGCCATAAACGTTCCCCCTGCTATGTATGGTAAACGAATGAATGCAGCTGTCCATTGTCGACGCGCCTGACTCAATGAACCCAGGCAGGCCGACTCTCAAAACCTCATCTCTTCATTATACCAATGTGAACGGAAGGAAGCTATAACCCGAACTCTTCCAAATCCATATGCTCCCGCGTTGATAGAGCGCTATATTCCGGTGCATTCGAGCCTCAAGGCACGCCGCTTACCCGGAAGGAAGCGGACCCGCGCCAATAATCGGCGCGGGATCCGCAGCTTCACAGTCTCATCCTCCACTTGCCGCGGATATCGACGCTTTCGTCCCACGTCTTGCCCCTGCGGGCGGCGTCGAACAGCGGCTCGATGTAACGCGAGAGCGCCGGGTAGCTCTCCGTAGCCGCGATGGCCGAATAGACGCCGTCGAGGCAGCCGGCAAGCTCCGCGCGGTCGCCGGCGTAATACGCCTCCGCGAAGCGCTCCTCCCGAGCCGGCAAGCGGGGAATGCGCAGCGCCTCCCGCGCGCACAGCAGCGCGATGGCGAAGGCGGCCTTGGCCGCTGCCGGCGACACGAGCCAGCTCGGCAGCGTGCGGTATTCGAACCCGCCGTGCGGCTGGGGACGATAGTCCCCGAGCGCGCCGTAGCGGGGACGCCGGCCTCTGCCGGCGGGGTCCTCCACCAGCGCGAGCGGATAGGCCGCGCAGCTGTCGAGCATGCGGAGCAAGCGCCCCGTCAGCGGCGCTCCGCTAATATGGATGTGCCCGCCGAGCGCCAGCCCCGGCAAGGGCATTGCTCCCGCGACCCAGCGCAGGCTGGGGTCGCCGATGCTTGCGGCGGCGCGCGCGAGCAGCCGCCGCACGTTCGCGGCAAGCGCGGCGGGCGTCTCCGCCGGCGCGGGCCGCAGCTCGGCGACGGGATAGATGACCCGTCGCCCCACGACCATGGCGTCGGCGCCGGCCGCCCCGGCGGCGCCTTCGCCGAAGAAGCGCGACGCCGGCGCCAGCTTGCCGGCCGGCGTCAGCAGCGCGAACTCGGGGTCGGCGCCGATCAGAATCGGCCGGCGCCCGCCCCCCTCCGCCGCCGCGGCGTACCACGCGGCGAACGAACCCGCCGCGGCCGCGCTCACCCGCGGCCGCGCGTCGAGCACGATCGCTCGCCCCGCGTCGCTCAGCGCCACCTCGGCCTCTCCGATGTCGAGGCCGAGCGCGTACAGCGCCCGCACGGCGGCGCGCGCGGCCCTGCGCACGGCCGCCTCCTCCGGCCAGCCGTCCGCCCCGAGCTTCGGCGGCAGAGCCCTGCCGATTCTCTCCACGCGCGACGGCTTCAAATTCTCGATGCTCACCGCGTAGACTCTGGCTGGCGTTACCGTTCCGCCGTCCACGCTCAAGCCCGCCCGCTTCCACAGCCTCCGCCGCTCCTCCAACCCCATGGCCGAGGCGCGCGCGGCTCCTTCGTTCAACACCCAAACTCCGTCGAACGAATGGACGGGAACCGATTCCTGCTTCGATACCGCTATGATCGCGTCGCCCGGCCCCACGGCATTCGCAGCGCGCACGGCGCTTCCCTCCCGGCCGGGCGGTGCGATGCCGCCGGGCGCCGGCTCCAAGCCGCCTCCCCGTCCCCGCCATATCCATGTCGCTGCCACACGCATCCCCGCCTTTGCCCGAGCGTTATTTTGACTGCCGAAAACGTCCAAAAAAAAGAGGGCTTTCGCCCTCGAATCCGCCGCATAAGCGGCATATAATGCCATTATCCGCCAAGCAAGCGGATCGTAAAACGCCTTACAGCTCGTCGTCCAGAAGATCGGCGTCCAGATCTTCGTAGTCTTCGTCGTCTTCGCCCACGCCGAAGTCCAGATCCTTGTCATCCAAGTCGCTGCAGCCGCCAGGCACGACCGCCACGCAGACCTTCGTCTCGGCGATCATCTCCACCGCGAACTCCCGCTCAACGCGAATGTTGACGCTGTTGCCGTTCGAAGAGATGTTCGCCTCGATGCAGTTCGGCTCTTGGAGCACCTCCGCGGATACTTCCTCCGTCGCAGCCCTGTGCTTAGGGTCGACATAAGAAAGCGGAACGTTCTCGACGAATTGTACGGATTCTTTGGCCACTCCCGTTTGCGAGTTCTTGTCGTACGAATACCAAATGTTGATTTCGTAAGTACCGATTACCTCAATACCGTCGCCCGAACGAACCGCTTCATACTGATGGTTGATGACCCACGCGCCCAGAATGCTGGTCGGATGATGAGGCGGTGTTACGGTATGAGTTACAGTGGAAAACTTACGACCTTTGCCGCAGACAGCTTTCGTAATAATTTCTCTGCACTGTAGCTGTTTATCTGCAATAGTCATTGATTTAACCTCCTCCACACAATCATTCAATTAAAGTGTATGCAGGTCATAGGCGTTTGTTGATAAAACAAGTACATCTAAGCGAATTTATTTTACATGCCCTCCCGCGGCCGCCTCGCGGGAAACGATAGCGCCTCCGTGACGATCGTCGGTTCTTGGTTCATTTATATGTGGGTGGCGGCGCAAATATGAGACGGTTCCAGCGCGCTCTGCCAAAAATTAAGCGGGCAGCTGCTCCATGTCCTCGCCTTTCTTCTTAAGCCGCTTCGCGATCGCCAGATAACGGTCTACCTCGTGGAGCAGCGTGAACAGCGCCGCGCGGATCTCGAATTCCTCGCGCGTGCGGGGCAGCTCCATCGCGCGGAACGAACGCATCAGGTCGAACACCATTTGTTCGGCCTTTCCTTGATAGACGTCCGACTTGACGTCGCCGGACAATTGATCGAGCAGCTCGGCGATCAGCTCCCCTTGCGGCCATTTCTCGTAGACGAGCGACAGCTCCGCCATCATTTGCTGGATCGAATACAGTTGCTGCCCGCGCATTTCGAAGTACGTCGGCCAATACGTCGTCTCTTGGCTCCATATCCGATTCTCGCGGTTCCGCACGGAATGCTGCGCTCCTTGCTCGATCATGCCATGCGCGTCCAGCAGCTCACCGCCGTTCCATAGATGCTCCGGATCGCGCAACGTCACGGCCATCTCCCGGAAGATCGCGCTGAACGCCTCTTCCAGCTTGGAGCGGATCGCCATCAGCTCCTTCTCGCCTTTCGGCATATAGATGAAGTTGATCGCGGTCGCCCATCCGAGCCCGACCAGCAGCAGCATGATTTCGTTCGCGATGAAGTCCGCCGTTACTTCTCCGTAGGCGAACAGCTGGAAGACGATGACCGAGCTGGTCAGAATGCCGTCCTTAAGCTGGAACCGCGATAGAATCGGGAACGTGATCAGAATGAAGATCGCCACGACCCAGTGGTGGAAGCCCAGCACGGTGAAGATGAGCGAAGCGAAAAAAAGACCCAGCACCGAGGCGATAAAACGGACAGAGGCGCTTCGTAGCCCCTTCATCCGCGTCACCTCGACGCCGAGTATCGCCAGAATGCCCGCGGACAGCGCGGGAGACAGCTCTAGATATATTGCGGTATAGATGGCCGCGATGGCGGCGGCCGCCGTTTTGATCACTCGAATGCCCATATGGTTTAACCCCGGCCTTCAATTAGGATGCTGGATAGCTCATCCACCATCCTACCGTTCCCGCCAGCCCTCCGTCAACCGCTTCTCCAGCCAAGCGACGAGCTGGTACATGACGGTCGCCACCACCCCGATGACGACGAGGCTGGATAGGACAAGCGTGAAGTTGAATACCTGGAAGCCGTAGATGATCTGGTAGCCCAGCCCGATTTTCGCCACCAGAAATTCGCCGACGATCACCCCAACCCACGCAAGGCCTACGTTTACTTTCAGGGTCGCGATAATGACGGGGAACGATCCCGGCAGGATAACCAGCCGGAACAGCTGCAGCCGCGACGCGCCGAACAATCGGACGACCTTCACATAGCCGCTGTCGATCTCCCTGAACCGGTTATATATATTAATCGTCGTAATAATGACGGTCACCATCAGCGTGATCGCGACGATGGACGCGAAGCCGGGCCCAAGACCCACGATGAAGATGGGACCGAGCGCCACCTTCGGCATGCTGTTCAGCACGACGAGGTAAGGGTCGAATACGCGCGACAGAAACGGGAACCACCATAGAATGGCGGCAAGCACCGTTCCTGTAAGCGTGCCGAGCAGAAAGCCGACGATCGTCTCCATTACCGTCGCGCCGACATGAGGCCACAGCGAGCCGTCCATCATCGTCGTCCACAGCTGGTCTAGAAGCTTGGAGGGAAAGCTGAAGAGCAGAGGGTCGATCCACTTGTTCCGGCCCGCCGCCTCCCAGAGCACGATGAACGCCACGAGCAAACTGACTTGGGTCGCGAATGCCAGCGCGGACGTTCGTCTGGCATTCCGTTTATGCTTCGCGTACAAATCGTCCATGAGCGCGGCGCGTTCCTCCTGCGCGCCGGACACTTCCGCGCGCTCGGATTCCGGCTCGCCAGCCGCTTGCTGTTCCGGGTTACGCATGCGATTCGCCCCCTTTCCCTTCGTCAACGGCATCCAGCTCCGCCCACAGCTCCTCGAAGAGCGTCTGGAAGCCGGGAAGCTTGCGGGCCTCGATCGGATCGGTTGATCGGATCGGCTCCGGAATGGCGATCTCCTTGCGTATATGTCCCGGATTCCGGCCAAGCACGATGACCCGGTCGCTCATCGCGGCCGCCTCGGACAGGTCATGCGTTACGAGCACGGCCGTCTTCCCCAGCTTCCCGAGCGTCTCGACCACAAGCTCTTCGAGCTGCATCTTAATATGAAGATCCAGCGCGGAGAACGGCTCGTCGAGCAGGAGCACCTCCGGCTCCGTTACCAAAGTGCGGGCGAGAGCAACCCGCTGGCGCATCCCGCCCGACAGCTCGTGCGGGTATCGGTAGCCCGAACCGCCAAGCCCCAGCTCCTCCAGCCAGCCGTCCACTTTCTTCATCGTTTCCTTCGACTTCGTCCCCTGTATTTCCAGTCCGACCGCCGCATTGTCGCGGATCGTACGCCATGGGAACAAATAATCCTGCTGCAGCATATAGCCTACCTTCGGCGAAGGACCGAACACCCGCTCCCCGCCAAGCCAAACCTCTCCCGTCGTTGGCGGGAACAATCCCGCGAGCAGGCTAAGCAGCGTCGTCTTGCCGCAGCCGCTCGGGCCTACCAAACTGACGAATTCGCCTTTCGCCACAGCAAGGTCGATGCCTTCCACCGCCAGCGATGCGCCTTTATCGCCCACGTAAACGTGCGAGAGCCGCCGCAGCGCAAGCGCCGTCGAGTCGTTCATTTCATCTCCCCCTCGCGCCGAGAGCCGGATTACTTCTCTCCCTCGGCGATTGCTTTCTCGGCGAAGTCCGTGTTCACGAGCACATCATGCTCCGTCCGTTCCTGCAGCTCGCCGGCTGACGTAATGACGTCCAGCAGGTTATTCCATTCGTCCACGTCGACGATAGGGTCCGTCGCAAAGGAGCCTTGCTGCTTATAACGGTCGAGGGAACTGACCAGAATATCCCGGTCGACGTTCTCGAAGTAAGGCAGCACCACGTCGGCGATCGCTTCGGCGCTATTCTCATCCACCCATTGCTGCGCTTTGTAGACCGCGTCCGTAAACGCCTGAACCGTCTCCGCGTTTTTGTCGATGAAGCTTTCCTTGGTCATGAACACCGTGTAAGGCAGATGGCCGCTTTCCGTTCCGAAGGAGGCGACGACATACCCTCTTCCTTCCTTCTCGAAGATCGAAGCCGTCGGCTCGAACAGCTGCACGTAATCGCCTGTGCCGGACGAGAACGCGGGCGCGATGTTCGCGAAATCGACGTTCTGGATCAGCTCCATGTCGTTATGCGGATCGATGCCGTGCTTCTTCATCGCGAATTCGCCAGCCATTTGCGGCATTCCGCCTTTTCTTTGTCCGAGGAAAACAGAGCCCTTCAACGAATTCCAATCGAAGCTCTCCGTTTTCTCCCTCGCTACAAGGAACGTTCCGTCCGTCTGTGTCAGCTGAGCGAAGTTGATGACCGGATCATCCGCCCCTTGCTGATACACGTAGATGGACGTCTCCGATCCAACGAGGGCCACGTCGATGGAGTTCGACAGCAACGCCGTCATCGTTTTATCCCCGCCCGGCGTCGTCGTCAGCTCGATTTCGAGCCCTTCCTCCTCAAAAAAACCTTTTTCGATCGCCACGTATTGCGGCGCGTAGAACAGCGACCGGGTTACTTCGCCGATCCGGACCAGCTTCTTATCCGAACCGCCCGTGCCGCAACCCGCCAGCGCGGTCACCGCCGCCAGCATCAGCGCCAGCAGCAGCATGCCGAATGCACGTTTGCTCATAATCAATTCCTCCCGCCAATAGATAAAACTTGATGTATATCAGCCTATGCGGGCGCTCGGCACGCGGTGATTGTGCAGAGTGCACGAAAAAAGGCACAGTTTTCAATGAAGAAAACCGTGCCTTGCTCTTTTTTACAGCTTATAAATATCCGTATATTTTTTCGTCAAATAGTCGACCAAACATTGCGGATCGAGCGGCTTGCCCGTGACGGACTGAACAAGCTCGGAAGGCGACCGCAGCTTTCCGTACTTGTAGATCCGCTCGGACAGCCACTCCTTGATCGGCAGCAGCTCGCCGCGGCCGACAAGCGACCACATACCTTCAAGCTCCTTCTCCATCGTATCCGCGAACTGCGCGGCATACATATTGCCAAGCGAATACGAAGGGAAGTAGCCGAACGCCCCGCCGGACCAATGAACGTCCTGCAGGACGCCTTCCGCGTCCGACGGCGGCGTAATGCCGAGGTACTGCTTGTATTTCTCGTTCCATAGCTCGGGAAGGTCCGAAACCTTCGCCCCGCCGTCGAAAATCAGCTTCTCCATCTCGTAGCGGATGATGATATGAAGGTTATAGGTCAGCTCATCCGCTTCAATACGGATAAGCGAAGGACTTACAATGTTGTTGCCCCGGTAAAATTGGTCGACGGAGACGTCCAGCTGGCCGGGAAAACGGCTCTGCAGCTCGCCGAAATAGCGTTCCCAGAACGGACGGCTTCTGCCGATCACATTCTCCCAGAAGCGCGACTGGGATTCATGGATGCCCATGGAGGTGCCCGTGCAGAGCGTCGTATTCGTCAGCTCCGCCATAATGTTCTGCTCGTACAGCGCGTGGCCGCCTTCATGGATCGTCCCGAACAGCGCGCTCGTCACGTCGTTCTCCAGGTAGCGCGTCGTGATGCGGACGTCACCGGGATTCAGCCCCGTCGCGAACGGATGCGCGCTTTCGTCCAGCCGTCCGGCTTCGAAATCGTAGCCCATCTGCTCTAAGATATAGAGGCTGAACGACTTCTGCGCGGATTTGTCGAAGCTTTGCCGCAAGAAGCCGGTATCCGGCTGATGCGGCGACGCGGCGATCGCGGCGGAGAGAGGGACCAGCTTATCGCGAAGGTCGCCGAACACCTTGTCCAGCTGGCTGACCGTCATTCCCGGTTCATATTGATCGAGCAGCGTGTCGTAGCGCGTTGCTTTGGCTCCCCACAGATCGATGAACTGGTTCGTGTACGAAATCACCTTTTCCAAATAAGGCTGGAACCCTTTAAAGTCGTTTTGCGCCTTCGCTTCCTCCCATTTGTTTTCGGATTGGGCTGCCGCCACGACGTATTCCTGGTACAGCTTCGGAGGAATTTTGACGCTGCGGTCGTATTCCTTGCGCGTTTCCGACACGAGCCGCTGATCGATCTCGGTCAGCTCCTCGAACGAGCCTTTTTCCTCGAGCGCGGAGAGCCATTCTCCGAGCTGCGGGGACGTAGACAGCTTGAACATCTCCCCGGACACCATGCCGATCGATTCGGAGCGGGTATCCATACCTTTGCGGGGCGCTCCCGTTCTCAGATCCCAATAAAGCAGGCCCAGCGCTTCTTCATAGCTTTTGATCTTATGTATCGTCTCTCTGAATTGCTGCAATACGGCTTGTTGTTCGGACATTCGAATGACCGCCTTTCGCTTCGATATTCTATTTCAAACATTACGCCAATCTTGATCTTCGGGCAAGCGCTCCCTATAATCATACTAAACCTGCCCGCTTCGCATGCGCGGGCACCAAAGGAGCGAACGATAAATGCACATCACCTTTTCGGAAGCCGCCGTTCGGAAGCTGGCTCCGCTGCTTGAAGACGGCACCAAAAAATTGAAGCTTCTGCACGATACCGAAGGCTGCGGCTGCGTCATGAGCGGCGTTCCCGCCCTGCAGCTGGTCAGCGAGGCAACCGTAGACGACAGAGAAGCGCAAGGCGATCCGTTTCCTTATCTGTACGAGCCAAGACACGAGGTCTTTTATGAGCCTCATATGAAGGTCGACTACCGGGAGACGACCGGCGCCTTCAGCTTGAAGAGCGACAGCCAAACCTACACGACGTTGATGCGTCTGCAGGCTTAGCATCCGGAAAGCATGGGGACGATCCGAGTTACTCGTTCCCTGCTCTTCTGGCCTTCAAGGCAGCCGCTCTCGCTTCCACGACCTCCGTCCGGTCCCGGGTCAGATGCCGGTGGATAACCTCGTCTGCCGCATCCAAACCCGATTTTCCCCAAACAAGCCCGCGCTCTCTGCATTTCTCCTCGCACAACGCAGCCAGCTCGCTGTCTGCAAGCCGCATCTTAATATCCTCGTAGCCGCTCGTGCCCGCTTCGGCCGCTTCTCTTCGTGCTTCCAATTGCCGGATCAGGTCTTCGCGATCCAAGCCCAGCCGTTCCAAAGGCGACGCAAGCAGCTTGCCCGCGGCCTTTCCGTACATGCTGGCTGCTCCTCGCAGATTTCCCCGGCGCTCATGGTATTGCCCCACCGCCGTCTGAATCAGTCCGATCCAGGTTTCGCCCAAGCCGTCATCCGGGTGTTCCTTCCAATATTCTTCCAGAAGTTCATGACATTCGAAAAAATCTCTTGTTGCATGAAATTCCACAAGATACGCAATATAAGCATCAGGGTAATCCATGGGTTTCCTCCCACAAAAACTTATTTGATGACTGAAACCTTCGTCCATCTTATCCGTATTACGCATGGTTAGCAATATACCAACACATTACGCAGAAGGAGAAGAAGAAGATGAAAAAAGGTTTTCTTGTCATGCTCGCCCTTACGTTGTTTCTGAGCCTCGGCTTTGGACAGGTTGCCGACGCGGCCAAACGGGGAGGCTTCAAATCGCCGAAGCAGAGCGTTACGGACACGAAAAAATCCGATAACGTAAGCCAGACCAATCCTGGCACCAGAACAGGCGCTACGACCGGCGCGACCAAGTCTGGCGGCAGCAGCCTGATGAAAGGACTCATGATCGGCGGTTTGGCCGGCCTTCTGTTCGGCGGCATGTTCGCGAACATGGGCGCCATGGGCGAAATTTTCGGATTGTTGATTAACCTGCTCGCGATCTTCGCCATTATTATGTTGATTCGCGTTGCCTTCGTCTATTTGAAGAGCAAGAAGAATCAGAATAACAATCCGGACAGCCGGAGGCCGTATTAATTGTGAGGATCTTTACCGACGAAATTATCAACGCGATTTGCTTCAACGCCGCGGAACGAAGAGGCCTCCGGCCGAACGACGTGGAGGTTCAATTAAGCTACGACGAGGAGTATGGCATTACCGCAGAGATGTGGGTGGCGGGCCGAAGTCAATATTTAATTGAATCGAACCTTCTGGAAGCGATCGAACAATATTTGTACACGCATTACAATCGGCGAGTTTTCCGCTCCGACATCCAGCTTGGCATCGACGAAGAAGCTGAGCAGTTCTGGGCCGAGTTTCCGGGATAACCGCATAATCGTTCATTCCGACATCCCCTTCCTTACCGGAAGCGGGATGTTTTGTTGTTTCCACGAATTACTACAGCAACTCTCCCATCTATCTCGCGTCTAATAGATGAATAGATTGGGGAGGAGATAAGAACCAGCATGATCAAGAAGCTAACGCTGCTCGCCGCTGTCGCGATGCTGCTGACGTCCATCGCCGCGCCCGCCCGCGAGGCAGATGCGGCGGCTCTCGGCTCCGGCATGACCAAGTTCCGCGTCTACCAGAACGATATGCCGCTCAAAGAATTCGCCAAGGAGGGCGACGCGATCCGCTACGCCGGCGGTTACGCCTACAGCCACGTCGAGACGATCTCGGACCGGAAGTGGCTCTGGGATAACTTCCCTCGCTATAAGGTCTATGCGAACGGAACATCGATCGCCAAGTGGGAATTCCGCACCTTCGATCAGGCGGCCGCGGTCGCCAAAACCATGAAGGACGCCTATGTCCGCGACCTGCAAAATGTCGGCTGGAGCTTCGACACGTTCTCCAAATTCCGGCTCTATCAAGGCGACGCGACCTTGCCGAATTGGGGCTTCCGAACGCTCGAAGACGCCAAAAAAGAAGCAAAAAAATGGGCCAACGCCCATATTATCGACTTATCCACGAACGCTTGGATCTGGGATAACCTGACGGCGGCGCAGGTCGCCGCGCAGAAAGCGGCGGATCCCGTTTATCAATTGGAGTTGGACGGCGAGCCCGTTCCGGATTCGGCGGTTTATTCCTTCTTGAAGGATGCCGTCGCCGCGTCGCTCCAGCTTCCGAACAGCCAAGTCGTCCATACGGGCAAGGACAAAATCGTGTATTCCAACGTGCCGGCATACGAAGTGCGCCAGAACGGAAAGCTCATCAAGACGTATATCGGACTTGAGCCGGCCGTCAAATACGCGAAGACGCTCGCGAATGCCGAGGTATTGCTGGAGGGTAAGCAGCTATGGTCGAGCTACCCCTACTTGGAGGTATATCAAGGCGACAAAAAAATAAAAACGTTCCACAAGCTATCGTCCGCCCTTGCCTATGCCAAATATTACGCGAACATCTCCATCCGGACGTTAGACGGACGGAAGCTGTGGAATAACGCGAAAACGCTGCAGCTTCTCGGCTGGAACGGCAGCAGCGGCAGTCAGACGATTATGAACCATGTCGCCAATACGCAAGGATTGTCGATCGATTCGCCGACCTGGTTCGAGCTGACGGACGCTGACGGCACGATGAAGGACACGTCGGATATCGCCGTCGTGAATGCGCTTAAAGAGCAAGACATCTTAGTGACGCCTCTTGTTCATAACGGGTTCGACCGGAGCCTGACGACCGAATTTCTGACGAACAAAGCCGCACAGACGAAGTTCATCGGAGCACTGGTGGCCAAAGCGTCGGCTCTGGGCGTTCACGGCATCAATCTCGATTTCGAGGAGGTGGCCGCTTCGGACCGCGCCGCCTTTACCGCCTTCGTGAAGCAGCTGACGACAGCCGCGCATGCCAAAAAATTGAAGGTATCGATCGATCTTCTCCGAGGCGATGCCGCTTGGAATCATCTTACCGCTTATGATCATGCCGCTATCGGCGCGATCGTCGATACGGTCATCGTTATGGCGTACGACGAGCACTGGAGAGGCAGCAAGGAGCCGGGCTCCGTGGCTGGCCTCCATTGGGTCGAAGAGGGCGTCAAACAATATTTGGATTACGGCATCCCCCGCAGCAAGCTCATGCTGGGCATCCCCTTCTACGTGAGGGAATGGCGCATCGACGCGGCGGGAAAGCTGGTCGACAATCGCGCGATTCTGATGAAGGAGCTGCCGGAGCTTATCGCGGAGCAGAACGCCGTAGGCGTATTCGATGCGGAATCCGGCCAAACCAAATATACGTACGTCAAAGACGGCTACACGCACGTATTTTGGGCCGAAACCCACGACACGGTGCTGAAGCGGATCGCCATCGCGAAGAAATACGATTTGGCGGGCGTCGCCTTCTGGCGGCTCGGCTATGAGGACGCTGATCTCTGGACGAAAATTCTGCGCGCCAAGTCCTCCTGATTCACAACTACGAACCCTCCGGTCCTTAAACGGACAGGAGGGTTCGTTTATTCACTTTACCACCGATTGCTCTTCTTCCATGGCGGGTTTCCATGCTTCTTGACTTGCTTGACGACGATATTGAACGCTAGCGGAATCACTAGCGTAAGAAGAGCGCACACAAAGCTTAACCCTGACGGCACCTGTCCTATGGATAACATCCTCCGCCTCCTCCCTACTCGCCTCGTTCTTCCGTATTGTTCACGGATCCGATCCGCCTGAGGCCGACCTCCGCCGTCACTACTATTTGGCTTGACGCGAAATAATTGTCGCCCGTATCCCAGTTGTTGCTGACGCGATCCCATACCTTCGGATGCTGCTCCTTCAGATGAGTGCCTAGTCCGAGCACATCCTTTTTTAATTCCTTTTGCGTTTTGCTTATCGTTTGTTCAACCAGCTGTTTAATCGAATCGGTTACTTTCTCCTCCAGCTCGTTGATGGTCGCGTCTTTCAAATAGTCTTTCCGTTCGAAAGCCTCCAGCATGCTCCCTTCCACGTTCAACTCGATTTCGAACCGAATACGGGCGAGATCCTCCGTGACAGCCTTTATTTTGCGGTCTACACGTTCGACCTTGAATGCGACGAGGTTATCGCCGATCAAGATTTCCAAGACGCCGCCTTTAATCCCTTCGTGCAGGAAATTATACCCTTCCGTCTCCGTCTCATTTAACGTCCCGACCAAATTATTGTCCATGCCGTCCATGACCGCCGCGCCGATCAACGAAATATAATTCCCTTTGGTGTTCACCTTCTGGACGACGAAGCTTTCCTTTTTCAGCAAATACTCATGAACGTCGCCGATCCGCGTCTCCGGCACCATTCTGTAGCTGTCTTGATTTTTGGAAATCGACTGCACGAACATGACCGGCGTTTTTTCGCCTTGAGGCAGCGTGTCGAGCACCGATTTGGCTTCTCCTTTGGCGACCATGACCGCAACGCTCCGGCGGGCGTCGTTGTTCCGGAGGAAATAATCGAGCACGTTGGCGAAGCCATACTTCGTACTGGCGACCTTCTCCGATATGATGACCAGCTTCAAATGCTCGAAGAAAGGGGTACGGCTCGTCATGGAAGACATCTTCGCGATAACGGACAGCATCGTCCTGCCTTCCAGCGTAATGTTGAAATAGGAATCTCCCGCAAGCGAGCCCCCGGATTGGCTAGTCTGGCGAAGACCTGCCGGAATAACCTCCTGAAAGGTGACGCGAAAGCTCTGCTTGGCTCCCTTCTTTCCCTCATCCTCCGGCATTTTCCCCTCGTCGATTGCCACGCCTATGACGAACCCCCTCTGCTCAAGCTCGATTTGATCCCAGCAGCCGGACAACGGTAGCATAATCAGGAAGCATGCGGCAAGCAGCAATAGACGTTTAGCCATGTCCAATCGCCTCTCTTAGCTTCACATAGACAAGAAGAAGCACGGGGATGGCGATCGCCGTCAGCATGCCCAGGTAGCTGATGAGCGTGCCTAAATTGGATAGCTGCACGATATTTTGCGGCGACATGGAGATCAGATAGATGATGGGCCCGAGTACATACAGCAGCTTCTTTTTATCGATTTTCGTAAAAAAACGGAGCGATTGAATGGACACGTCGAGCGCGATCGCGGAAGTCGTGAAGATAGACATCACCCAGAACATGAGGAACAAAGATTCCAGACGCTCGAAAAACTCCCCCGGCACCGATACCTCTCGGGCCAGCTCAAGCGTAGGGTACATGATGTTCCGCGTCACTTCATTGGAGAACACGGCGATCGTGAAGACGTAGATCATCACGTACAAGAGCACCGAAATAAGCACACTAATGACGGCCGTTTTCGGCGTCTTCTCGGGTTTTCTCGACAGCGAGTTATAGAAGAGCAGCGCCTCGAAGCCAAGGAAGGAGAAGATGGATTTCTGCGAGCCTTCCAGAATCGTCTTCCAGTCGCTATGGAATAAAGGCAGCAGCTTGTCCACCTCGAACAAATTAATGCTGAGCAGCAGGAAAACGATCGTCGTAATGAAGACGAACGGAAGGAATAGCACCGTTAGACGTACAAGCCCCGTCCGGGAGCCCGATACGGCGTAGATCACGATCAGCATAAAGCACAGCGATATAACCTCGAGCGGCGTGCGATCGAACAGGTACTGCTTGCTCATCTCCGCGACGGAGCGCGTAATGTACGCGCAGAAGATCAAAAAATAAAACGCGAACAATCCTCCTACGACGTACGCGACCGGCCGAGACGCCACTTCGGACGTATATTCTAGGAACGTCCGATTCCGGAATCTCGTGCTCAGCCTTGCCAGAAGCCATGCAATGAAGATTGCCGCTCCTCCCGCAAGCAGGATGGAGAGCCATCCGTCGGAGGCGTTCGTCGCTTGCGCGATCGTTCGCGGCAAGGTTAAGATGCCGACCCCGATCATAAGCGAGCTGGTCGTGAGCACCATTTCCTTCTGCCCGATACGCTCGTCCCCGTATTCCCAGCTGCGCATGCCCAAAGCCGATCACTCCCTCCTAAGTTAGTCGTTCAACCGATTTTTGTCCTCTGTTTGAAGCATCTCCGGTCTCTTCCGGATGAACGTGACCGGAGCCCGAAGAATCAAATCCTTCCAGTCCGACAAGAACAACGGAGATATCGGCGTAAGATACGGCAAGCCGAAGCTCTTCAGGTTAACCAGATGGATGCATATAATCAGAAAGCCTAAAATAACGCCGAACAATCCGAGCACGGATGCCAGCATCATAATGAAAAAACGCAAAATGCGCGTCACGATTCCGAACGAATACGACGGAAGCGTAAAAGACGCGATCGCGGTAACCGCCACCACGATGACCATAACCGGACTGACCAGCCCCGCCGACACCGCCGCTTCTCCGATGACAAGACCGCCGACGATGCCGATCGTCTGGCCGATCGGCTTGGGTAGTCTTACCCCGGCTTCCCGCAAAATCTCGAGCGTCGCTTCCATCAGCATCGCTTCGATAAATACGGGGAACGGGACGCCTTCTCTCGCGGAGGCGATCGAAAAAGCGATATTCGACGGTATCATGCCGTGATGATATTCCGCCAGCGCGATATAGAACCCGGGAAGGAATGTGGCGACGAACGTAGATATATATCTTAACGCCCGAATCAGAGACGAGAGCAGCCAATGCTGGTAATAATCCTCCGGCGACTTGAAGGCGTCGGATATGCTGATGGGCATGACAAGCTGGAAAGGCGTGCCGTCGACCAGCAGTCCGACTCTCCCTTGAAGCAGTGATGCAGCGAACCGATCGGGGCGCTCCGTGTTCAGGATTTGCGGGAACGGAGACAGGAAGCTGTCCGAAATCCACTGCTCGATATAACCCGAGCCCTCCACGTCGTCGATCTGGATGGACAGCAGCCGTTTCTTCACTTCGTCTACCAGCTTCGGATTGACGATGTCTTGCATATAAGCGACCATAACTTCCCGTCTTCCTCGGCTGCCGATAAGATGGGAATCCATTCGGAGATCCGAATCCTTGATTCGTCGCCGAATCAGCGAGCTGTTCGTTCGTATATCTTCGGTGAATCCGTCCTTGGGCCCTCTAATCGTGGATTCGGTCTGCGGCTCCTCGATTGATCTTCGCAGCCATCCCTTCGTTCCAATAACGAGCGCATGGCCGGTTCCGTTCAAGAAGAGACACGTATCTCCCGATAAGATCGCGTACAACGCGTCGTCCATCCGATAGATGGACAGCACTTCCTCCGTCGGCAGCACCTCGTCCTTCAGACGTTTCACGATACGCTCCGGATCGGCGAGCGACTCGGCGTCCAATTGCGAGCCGAACGCAATCATCGGCTTCATGAGCTGTTGGTGAACGATCGTCTTGTCGATCATGCCATCCAGATTCATAATCACGCACGATAAACCGGATTCGCCGAGCTCGATTTCTTTTGTAATCAGATCTCCAGGCGAATGCAGTCGATAATGGATATAATCGACATTCTGCTGCAGCTGTTTGGACAGCGGCTTATGATCCTTCTCGTTGGCTTCGTCCTTGGAGCGCGTATTCTGTTGCGACAAATAGATTCTCTTTCTCACCCAAGCACCGCTTTCCAGAAGAGGTACTTTCAGTTATTGCCTATTTCAATCGCGTTAAAACAACAAGCTTCGACAAACGGAGTATGTTTCGGCCCAACAAAAAAACCGGCACCTGGATGAACCAAGTACCGGTTCTATTAAACAAGAATCCCAATCTCTCGCGACAGCCACTCCTTGCCGTCCAGCTGCTTCAGACTCGATGCCTGCGACCCGATTTGCTGAACGAGAACCACGCTATCGTCCGTGCCATGCAAATATCGGCTTAGGAAATGCAGGAACACGTCGACGACGCGAAGGCGAAGCAGAATGGGCAGCGCTTCGATTTCTTCCCCTAGCAGACGTACTTTGCCGGCATAGCCTTCGCAGAACGAACGCACCGCCTCCCGTTCCCTCTCCGTCCCCAGCATGCCGGACAAAATAACGGCCGCCTCCATAGCCCGAACATCCCATGTGCAGAATTCAAAATCCAGCAGAGCCGAAACCTTGCTCGGCGACAACGGATCCAGCAGCAGATTAGAGCCGTTCAGATCGCCATGCACCAGCTGATGCGGCAGCTTCTCCAGCCCGTCAAGCGATGACATAGCAGCTGTGTAAGCCGTTTCCAGCAGAGCCAGCTCCCCCTTAAGATGGCGGAACGGCTCATGCGGATTGCGGCAAAAATCCAGAACGGTATCCGAATCGCATAAAGGATAAGCTTCCTTTAACCGGTAATAGGGAGGATAAACCGGCGGGATCGCGGGATCAATGGCCGCCAATGCCGCGGTCAATCCCCCGGCTGCCTGACCGAAGGACCAGGCATAGTCGGAGATGTCTGCCACCGCTGCGGCGCCTTCGATATAGCTGAACAGACAAGCGTAACGTCCGCTGCCGTCGTCCAGCCGCGCGATCGTCTCTCCGTTCCGAGCGGCTATCGGCGTTGGGACCGCGAACGCCAGCGGACAAGCCGCCAGACGTTCGAGCACGCGATGCTCGAATTCGATTTTGCCCCGATCCTTATGCGTATTGTAAATCCGCAAGACGGATCGTTTATTCCCGTTCAGAATGACGAAGGTCGAATTGTTCCACCCTCCTTCCTTCTGTCGAATCTCCCCAATTCTCTCAGGCCAGTATTCATTGACAAAACGATCCAGCAATAGCACAACCCATTCTCCTTTACGCGACGGTTGATTTGGTTTCGGTTACAGCTTGGGATGACCGGCTCGACAGGAAAGCGTACGCTGCAAAAAATAGAAACATTTCCAAGAGAATGACATACCCCGGCACTTCGACGAACGTATCGAACGCGGCAAACAGCGCAAGCAATGCCGCCAGGCTGGCGAAATGATCGTTTCTCCAAACCTGATGCGACTGCCGATACCGATGGAAAACAATCGCGGTCGACAAGAAGTAGAGCGCAGCCGATCCAAAAACGAAGCCGATCATGAACCTATAATCGAATTGCTCCAGTAACAGCAATTGAATCGATGCCGCGAGCATGCATAAGGAGAAATAAATAAAGAAATGCCCGTATATGATCGTTTGTCCCGCCGTTTCTTTATGCTTGTTCACCCGCTTCTCGACGTTCTCGAAATAATGCCACCATATGGCGATGATCAGGAAGAAAGAGACCGACGCATAACCGATGGACGACCATGACCATTCGATCGATTCGAGGATGGCAAGGGCGCTCACGACGGATTCGCCCAGGAAGATTAACGTGAACAATGAAAAGCGTTCCAAAAGATGATGCGTTTGAATGGGGCTTTTCACCAAATACTTTCTGCCCGCGATCGGGATGAGAATGTCGACGGCGATGCCGGCGTACAGGACAACGTAGCGTACCCATCCGTCGAAGAACAGCGAGCTCGCCGAAATCGCGAGGCCGATCCAAAAGCATCTGCCGAGGAAGCGGGCCGCAGCTTGATGATGAGAGGAGTCTCCATTGCCTCGGACGGACAAATACTGAATGGCCGTTACCGCCCTCAGGCCGGTATAGCCGATAAGAAACGGCATGTAGTAGCGGTCGAAATCCACGTTGAGGCTGGCCGTCATAATGAGCACGAAAAATAATTGCATGATCATAAACAGGCGATGCGACAATAAATCTTGGCCGAAGCGGTTATTGAATAGGGATTGACCTACCCAAGCCCACCAAATGGGAACAAAGATAAGAACGAACTTCCCCAAATATTCGAACGGAATGACGCCGTCCTCCATATGAAGGAGCACATGGCTCGCCTTCGCGACCGCAGCCACGAAGAGCAGATCGTAGAACAGCTCGAGCCAGGTCACCCGCTTCTCCGCGAACGCCGCTATGGGCAGCTTCACCGATGCTTGCTTATCCATTTTCCCTCTCCTTTACTTCCACGATATCTTGACGCGCGACGACAACGGCATTCGCCATCCCCAGGAACAGTCCGTGCTCCACAACGCCCGTTATCCCGTTTAACCAATCGTTTAGCGCTTCCGGGTCTCCGATCGCGCCAAGCTGCAAATCGATAATATAATTGCCGCTGTCCGTTATGTACCGGTTCTCCCCCGACATGCGCAGCTTTGGATTCAAGCCTTTGTCGAATAGCCGCCGATAGACTTGCGAATAGCCGAACGGAACGACTTCCACCGGCAGCGGGAACCTCCCTAGCCGATCCACCAGCTTATCGGAGCCGACCACCCAGATCGACCTTTCGGAGGCCGCCGCAACGATTTTTTCGAAGAAGAGCGCCCCTCCTCCTCCTTTGATCCCGCGAAACGCCGGATCCACTTCGTCCGCGCCGTCGATCGTTAAATCGAGCTTCCCCGCTTCATCGATCGAGACAAGCGGAATGCGCAGGCTTTCCGCCAATCGCGTCGTGGACGACGAAGTCGATACCGCTTTGATGGTCAAGCCTTCCTTCACCATCTCGCCGATCCGGCGAATGGTATAATACACGGTAGAACCCGTCCCTAAGCCGACGGTCATGCCGTTCTTCACGAATTCGGCCGCTTTCTCGCCGGCAAGCTGTTTCTCGTTCATCGCCTAAGCTCCTTACTGTCTGTGAATCGTTTCTTCTTGCATTAAAAGAATAAAGCATATTGGGAATTTTTTCAGCATTCCGCCCGAAAAAAGTGATCGATGAAAATAGCAGTCAGCGCGTTCTGTGGTAGAATTACCCTTTAGGGAGGTCATAAGGATGACAATGGAAAATAAAATCGGCGCGTATCTGAACGCCTACAAGGATCGTTACCCGCTTAGCGGCACGGTATTGGTCGCCCGCGACGGGGCGATTGTCTATGAAGAAGCATTCGGCGGCGCCAATGTCGAGCACGGGGTCCCGAATTCGATGAATACGCGCTTTGGAATTTGGTCCGTTACTAAATCGTTTACGGCGATGTCCGTCCTGCTCTTAGCCGAACAAGGCAGGCTGAGCCTAGACGACCCTGCCGCCGAATACATCGAACGATTCGACCGCGGCGAACCGATAACGATTCGGCATTTGCTTCAGCATCGCTCCGGGCTGCCGAACTTCACGAGCCTCGCGTCGTACAACGCGAATTGGAACAAGTGGCCGCTGACGCGGGACGAATGTCTGGCGCTGCTACGGGACGTCCCCGCAAGCTTCAAACCGGGAGAATCGTTTGCTTATAATAATACGGGGTATTATTTGCTTGGATGGATCGTCGAACGCGCGGCCGGAGAAAGCTATGACTCCTTCCTCCGCTCCAGGATCCTGGAGCCGCTAGGCATGCGGGATACAGGCCTTAACGATGGACGGCATATGATCCCTGGGCTAGCCAGCGCCTATCACTCAACCGGCTATGAGCTGTCGCCGGCGGAATTTATCGACATGAGCTCCGTCTTTACCGCCGGAGGCATGTATTCCACCGCGCGGGACTTGCTTCTATGGGATCAATCCTTCTATTCCGGCACATTGCTTGGAAGAGAGGTCATGGATCCTATACTGCTTAACGAGGAAGCCGGTTACGGCTTAGGCTGGTTTCTAGATCGTAAGCATGAACGGCGCAGAGTCTATCACGGGGGCGCTTACCGCGGCTACCGCAGCGAGCTTCATCGTTACCCCGATGACGGCGTGACCGTCATCGTGTTGTCCAATTACGACTTCGTGCCCGTTACGGCTCTCGCCGAGCAGTTGGCGGGAATCGTATTCGGCCAGGATGCGTCCATACCGGAGCCGCCTCCCGCCTACCCATTATCCGAAGCAGAATTCGGACATCTTCGAGGTCGTTACGAGGGCTTCGGCTGCCAAGCCATCGTCGATCGGGATGAGGACGGCTATTATTTTTTGTGGAACAAACGCGAACGAAATCCGATGTACCCGATTTCCGGCACGAGCTTTCAGCATGCTTGGCATGACCGGGCTTACGCATTTAAGCCGAGTCAGGAAGCGGGAATGACCTTCCTCGGTATGAAGAAGCAGTCTGATGAAAACCTCGGATAAATCGCGGCGCGGAGCCCCGCCTTCTACATCGCCATATTCAATAGATCCGATTATGGGTCTCTTTTTTTGCAAATCATGATTTATTAAATCATTTTATTGAGTATGAAGCGATTATAAACGATTTTTAGAGGGATAAATTTTGATTACTCTGAAAATTCCCCTCCCCATCATTCAGCTTCCCCTCTATACTTAACGTTGAGTTCGACTCCAGCGTCTCCCCGCCCGCTTTCCGTGAGACCTGATATAAGCTCACTTCCGTGAGTTTATATAATCATTTGCAGAAAGGAGGCTTCTAGCTCCGTTATCCGTCAACCATCATCTTAGCGATCGCATGAATCCAAACCCATTAGGAGGTAATTGATTAATGACGATGCTTCAAAATTCGAGGCAATTGATGGTGAAAGCGATTGCTGCATGCGGCTTCCTGCTTGTTCTGCTTGCTTGTATGTTTGTATTATCCGACAGAGCTTCCGCTCACGGCTACGTGGAATCGCCCGCGAGCCGTCCTTACCTTTGCAAGCAAGGCACGAATACGGACTGCGGGGCCGTGGTCTATGAACCGCAAAGCTTGGAAACGACTAAAGGCTTCCCTGCCGCAGGTCCCGCCGACGGCAAAATAGCAAGCGCGGGCGGCATCTTCCCTAAGCTGGATGAACAATCGAGCACGCGCTGGAGCAAAGTGGCGATCTCCGGCGGGCAAAAAACGTTTACTTGGAAGTTTACGGCGAACCATGCCACGACCAGCTTCCGATATTTTATTACGAAAGCGACCTGGAACCCGAACTCTCCGCTCACTCGCGACCAATTCGAGCTGACGCCGTTCTGCACCGTGAACTACGGCGGCGCGCAGCCCCCGATGACCTATTCGCATACGTGCAACGTGCCGACCGATCGTTCCGGATATCATGTCATCCTTGCGGTTTGGGATGTCGACAACACGGCGAACGCCTTCTATAACGCGATCGACGTTCAGTTCGGCGCGCCGACCGATCCTACGGCGCCTACGGCTCCTGCCAATCTTGCCGCGTCCAATATCGGCACGACCAGCGCCACTGTATCGTGGTCCGCTTCTACCGACAACGTCGGCGTCACCGGCTACCGCATATACAACGGCTCCACTCAGATCGGCTCCACGAACGGAGCATTGTCACTGAATTTGACGGGATTGACCTCGAATACGACATACAACATTACGGTCAAAGCCGTCGACGCGGCCGGCAATGTATCGAACGCGAGCAATACGGCCAACTTTACGACACAAGCTGTGTCCGGTCCCGACTCGACGGCGCCTACGGCCCCAACCGGACTTCATATTATGGGAACCCCGACCCATCAATCCGTTCATTTGATGTGGGGCTCCTCCACGGATAACGTAGGGGTAACCAGCTACCGTATTTTCAACGGCACCACGCTTGTCGCGACTGTATCCGGCACAGCCATCGAGCATGTAGTGACCGGCTTGTCCGCGAATACGGCATATACCTTTACGGTCAAAGCCGTGGACGCCGCCGGCAACGTTTCGGCCGCGAGCAATGCCATAAGCCTAACGACCCCGGCCGCTCCTGCGACTTACCCGGCCTGGAACGCTTCCACCGTCTACTGGGGCGGGGACAAAGTAACATACAACGGAGTGAATTACGAAGCCAGATGGTGGACGCAGGGCCAGACGCCCGGAACGCCGGCGGCGGATGTATGGAAAGTCATCCCTTAACCTATTAAATAATCGATGCCGGCCTGCAGAGGCCGGCATCTTTTATGAATATGGGAAAAGCGTCCCTATGCTGGAAAATGACATTTACAACGGAAGTCCTATGCGGTAAAATTCTTTATAGAGAACACCTTATATTCTCAATACCGTACAATGGGAGTGTATCCAGATGAAGATGATGAAACGGATCATCGGCCTTACCGCGCTTCTGGCACTGCTCGCGTTCCCGGCATCGGCGTTCGCCTCGGGCTATTCGAGCTACAACAACGATCAGAACAAAGGATTTTTTTCCTCCATCTTCTCGTTTTTCGGAGGATCGTCGGGAGACAAGTACAGCGGGTACGACTACGACTACAACAAGGATTACAGCAAGGACAAAGATAAGGATAAGAACAAGGATAAAGACAAGGACAAAGACAAAGACAAAAACAAGGACAAAGATAAGAATACCAATCATTACGACAAGGACGACTTTTGGGATTGGGTGAAGGATAACGATTGGTGGGACGATTACTGCTGGTGGGATGATCACAAGGACGACTCTTGGAAGATTTGGGAGAAATATTACTGCTGGTAATCATGACAAGGGCTGCAGCAACCGATTCGATTGCTGCAGCCCTTATATTTAGAGTTATTCAATCACGCAATTTTAGACGCCGGCAGGAGTTCCCTGAAATACTTTTTTGACGTCGTACATTTTGACGGTGCTGCTAATGACGTAGCTTGGAGGGCCTTCCCCTCTCTTCTCTCGATGTCCAGCGATATGAACGGGGTCCTTCTCCCAGTTTTTCCAAGCTTCCTCTGACTCCCACCGAATCATGGCAATCACTTCTTCCGACTCCTTGCTCTTCCTGCTAACCATAACCGTACGGTCAATAAGTCCTGGCATCGTATCGATATGGCCAGGCTGGCCGAATCGTTCAGCGACTTGCTCCGCGTTGCCGGGTTCTACCACGATCGTGCGCAGTTGGATAAACATCGTCATCGCTCCCCATTTGAGTATTATTCTCACTCATCATATCGATAACGATTATCAATGTCAACTGAGTTCGCCTATTCGTAACGTTTCAAGCGATAGCGGTACCCGCAAAAGCCGCATTTAAATACGATACTGTCTTCGCCGATCGCGAAGCTGAATCGGTCGTCATCCTCGAGCTCGATAAATTCGCGCCCCTGCTCGTCGCGATCGCCGGTCGCGAACAGTTCGGTTCGATTGCCGCACTCGCATTCGATATGCATCATTCGCTGTTCACCCTCTCTTCTTCCGCCGGATCCCATCCGCAATGATGACGGTTGCGCATAATACGGCTAATCCGGCGCTGTACCCTGCCAATATATCCGATACGTAATGAACGTGGAAGTACACTCGGCACAATCCCATGAACAAGATCAGGGCCGCTGCAACGACGCCTATGATTCCTTTCGCGAAGCCCGGCCATCTCGTCTCCCGCCATAGGGCGATCAGCATGAGTCCGAATATTACGAAGCCGAGCATCGCGTTAGCGCTGGGAAAGCTGGCGCCGTCGGCCGACAGCCCCCAGGCCTCTTCCGGCCTCACCCGATCGATCGCGTTTTTGAGAATCGTATTAATCACGAAGCCGCCGAGAACGCCCCCGATGAACATTCCCCCGTACCCCCAGCCGAAGAGATAGCCGAATACGCCTGCGGCGCCTAAAGTGATGACGATGATCGCGACCGTGGAGCCGATGCCCGACAGCAGCTCCATCACGGATGTCAGCCCATCGCTCCTCAAGCCTCCGATCCACTCCTGTACCTCTCTATCGAGAGAATGGCCTCCTTGCTCCGGTAGAGTCAGGAATGCGGCGACGAATCCGATGATGCCCGCTGCCATTCCTATATACCAGCCTGTAGATGGATTACGAATAAATAACGCCCCCTATGTAAGATTCATTGCTTAGTGCCCCTCGCTTCGTTATAATAAGCGATGATATTATTACATGACAAGCCTAATGTCAAGAAGAATAGGAAGGAATGCCTTAATGATGTACATCGCGGATAAATGGACCGATTACGAAGTGATAGATACCGGCGAAGGAGACAAGCTCGAACGATGGGGAGCCTACATATTGCGGCGCCCGGACCCTCAGATTATATGGCCGATCGCCGATGAATCCGGTCCTTGGAAGAAGACGGACGGACGCTATTACCGCAGTTCCTCGGGAGGCGGCAAGTGGGAGATGACGAAGTCGCTGCCCGAAAGATGGACGATTACGTACGGCGAGCTTTCGTTCCATATTAAGCCGACGAATTTCAAGCATACCGGGTTGTTCCCCGAGCAAGCCGTCAATTGGAGCTGGATGATGGACAAGATTCGCGGAGCCGGCCGGCCGATTCGCGTTCTTAACTTGTTCGCTTATTCGGGAGGGGCTACCGTGGCCGCCGCGGCCGCGGGTGCCGAGGTATGCCATGTCGATGCCGCCAAAGGAATGGTCCAATGGGCCAAAGAGAATGCGCAGCTGTCCGGACTGGAGTCCGCGCCGATTCGCTATATAACCGATGACGTCTTCAAGTTCGTGCAGAGGGAGCAGCGCCGGGGAAGACAATACGACGCGATAATTATGGACCCTCCGTCCTACGGTCGCGGTCCGAACGGGGAAACATGGAAGCTCGAAGAAAACCTGTATCCTTTCCTACAATTCTGCACGACCATACTATCGAATAATCCTCTGTTCCTGCTTATTAACTCTTACACGACCGGCCTGTCCCCTACGGTTCTGCACAATATGCTGCATATGACGATGGCGGGCAAGTTCGGCGGTTCGATCCATTGCGGGGAAATCGGACTTCCGATTACGAGAACCGGCTTGAATCTGCCTTGCGGCATTCTTGGACGCTGGGAATCGAAGTGATGCGCATTCCCGTTCTGTACGAAGATAACCATCTGCTCGCCGTGGTGAAGCCTCCCGGCATCCCTTCGCAGGAGGACGAGACGGGCGATCCGGACATGCTGACGCTGCTGAAAGCGGATCTGAAGGAACGTCATGATAAACCCGGCAATGTGTTCCTAGGTCTGGTACAC
Organism: Paenibacillus soyae; assembly: GCF_024623455.1. GTDB lineage: Bacteria > Bacillota > Bacilli > Paenibacillales > Paenibacillaceae > Pristimantibacillus > Pristimantibacillus soyae. The sequence continues at coordinate 211,846 of NZ_JANIPJ010000002.1, forward strand.
CGTCTCGACCGCCCCGTAGGCGGAGCGATGATATTCGCCAAGACGTCGAAGGCCGCCTCCCGGTTATCCGAGTCTGTCCGCAGCCGCTCCTTCGGCAAAACCTATATGTGCGTTGTGCACGGGATTCCCGCTGAGCCGGAGGCGACTCTGAGGCATTATATTCGCAAGGACCAGAAGCGCAATCAAGTATCGGTATTCGATACGCCGGCGCCGGAAGCCAAGGACGCCTCGCTTGCCTATGCTGTCGCGGCCAGCGCGAATCGGCATAGTCTCGTAGCCGTTCGGCTGCATACCGGCAGACCGCATCAGATTCGCGCCCAGATGGCGCATATCGGCTGTCCGCTGGCAGGCGACCTTAAGTACGGCGCGGCCAAAGGCTCGGGCTTCTCCGACATCGCTTTATGGTCGACCTCCGTTTCCGTGCCCCACCCGGTTTCGAAGGAGCAAATGGTGTTCCGCTCCTTGCCGGAGAAGATCGGAGCGTGGAGCTGGTGGCAGGACGCGCATATCCGCGCAGCGGCCGAATATTTTATGTAACGTTAAGAATGGGAGAGCAGGCAGCGCCTCTCTCCCATTCGTCATGAGAGGAAGAGTGAATCGATGCGACACAAGAAGTTCTGGATCCCCCTTGTCCTTCTGCTCGGAATAGCTTCCGCCGTCATTCTATATATAGGCTTCGGCCCCCTTCTAGACGGAGGCGGCGATAATCCCGGGACGCTGAGCGACGAGAATAACGTCGCTTCCGTCATGCCGAGCGCGGCCGAGACCGCGTCACCCGCTCCGCCTACCCCGGAGCCAACGCCTGTGGAGCCGGTGTTCACGGAAGCCGTGTGGATGGGCGTCGGCGATATTATGAGCCACACGCCCCAGCTGCCGGGCGCTTATGACGCGGAGCTGGACGCTTACGATTTCACTCCGTTCTTCGAGGAAGTCAAGCCGATCTTCGAGGATGGCGATTGGGTAATGGCCAACCTGGAGACGCCTATTGCGGGCAAGGATTACGGCTATACCGGCTATCCGACCTTCAATGCGCCCGTCGAGCTCGCGCAGGCTCTGAAAGCGGCCGGCTTCAATCTGCTGTCGACGGCCAACAATCATTCGCTCGACAAGGGCGAGAAGGGGCTTCTGCGCACGCTGGAGCATTTGAAAGAGCTGGGACTTCAGTCGGTCGGCACCGCCGCTTCGCCGGAGGAAGCGGAAACGCTCGTCTTCTCGGAGCAGAACGGGATTAAGATGGGGCTGCTCTCCTATACGTACGGGACGAACGGCATACTGATTCCGGACGGCAAGCCTTATCTCGTCAACTTGATCGACGAAACGAAGATTAAATCCGATATTCAGCGGCTGCGAGACGGCGGGGCGGATATCGTAACCGTGGCGCTTCACTTCGGCAACGAATATCAGACAACGCCAAGCGAGGAGCAAAAGAGACTGGCGCGCGCCTTGGTCGCGGCCGGAGCGGATATCATTGCCGGCTCCCATCCCCATGTCATTCAGCCTTACGAGGTGGTTGAAACGCCGGGACCTGATGGGCAGACGAAAAAAGCACTTATTATTTACTCCATGGGCAACTTCATCTCGAATCAACGCGGAGATTCCAAAGATTACGGCGTCATCTTCAAGGTCGGCATTCGCAAAAACGTGACCGAGGGCGTGACGGAGCTGACCGAGATTGAAGCGATCCCGACCTGGGTGCATCGATACAAGCCGGACCGCTCTTATCGGTACCGCGTACTCCCGGTCGAGCAGACGCTCGCCGAGCGCGACGACGAATTGCTGAGCGGTACGATTTACGACCAATTAAGCTCCGACTTCGACATGCTCGTTGCTCGTCTGGAATCGATGAGCGCGGGCGAATAACGATCTACAAAAAAGGGCCGCTTTCTCATAAGAGAAAGCGGCCTTATTCGTCATTATGCATTCGCTACCTTGCCTAGCAAGTAGACAAGCAGCTGCTGATTATGTATGGAGATTCGGTCAAGCGACTGCTCGATCATGCTGCTGCGGATGCCGCGTCCCCGCTCCGCCTCCGCCTTTCCTTTGTCCGAGACGGAGATCCATACGATTCTGCGGTCGTTGTCGTCCCGCGTCCGGACGATTAATTCGTTCCGCTCCATACGGTCGAGCAACGTCGTAATGGCGGCAGGCGTCGTCGATAAGTATTGAATGAGATCGGAAGGCTTCATCGGCTGAGACTCCAGGAGCAATTCCAGCACGTTCAGCTGCCCCTCCGTCAAGGGAGCTAACGATTGCTCCAAGCTAATCTTCCACTCGCGCGAAAGCCTCGTCCAAAGCTTGGTAAAATCATCGGAAACCACTCTTACCACCCGCTTTCTGTCCTATTAACCTTTCTCTTACTCTATTATACCAATTGAGTATGTCGAATAAAAGGTTAACGCAATTAATAGTTTGCGTCACTAATCGCGACGATTCCGAACCATATGACAGGTTGTGACATATGATGAGGCGATAGCCCGCAAGTTCGGTGAAATCGTTGTCAACAGAAAGGCGGAAAAGGGAGCGTGATTGCAATGGATGAGAGAAAAGCGGACGTGATCAATCGAATACGCGCATACGGCATAATAAAAGACCCGCAATGGCTGGATCGCCCGGATGAGCTTGTGCCATTGTGGGTCATGCTCGAGGCTTTTCTCGAGTTGATCGAACGTCTCGATCCGCCTAATCGGCCTTTTGATTGAGTTCAGGCATGGACCTGATAAAGGTCGTCGTAATGACATCGTTTTTCTCGACGGGGAACAATCCCTTGCCGACGGACTTGCGTTCCTCGATCGGCGCTTTCTCGGATTCGGCTGCAAGCTTGCTGCCGCTTGATGTAAGCGCGACAATCTCGATCGGCTGCGTGCAATAATAAGCGGAGACCAGCCTCTCCCCGTTCGACCTTACGCGTTTGCCTTCTTTGAACTCGAAGGTTTGCACGCCTCGGCCGCCCCGGCCTTGAATCGGATAGTCCAGCAGCAAGGTGCGCTTCGCGTATCCGATTTCCGACATGACAAGCACTTCTCCTTCGTCGTCAGCAACCCACATCGCCGCGATCAGCTCGTCGTCTTCCTTCAGCTGCATGCCTCTTACCCCGGATGCCACGCGTCCCATCGGATTCACGTCCGACTCTTGGAAGCGAATGCTAAGACCGTTCTTCGATACAAGCATCAGCTGCTTCGAGCCGTCGCTTACGGCAACATGAATGACCTCGTCGCCGTCCGCCACCTTGCATGCCGCGACAGCCGTCGATCTTGTCGTCGCGTACTCCTTCAGCTCCGTCCGTTTCACCTGCCCTCTTCGCGTCACGAAGACGAGCGAAAGCTCCGGCTGCTGAATATCTTTGATCGGAATAACGCTAATAATGGCATCGTCCTTCGGCAGCGGCACGATATTGACGATCGCCGTTCCGGTATCCTTCCATTTGAATTCCGGAATTTGATGAACCGGAAGCAAATAATATTGGCCTTTGCGCGTGAAGAGCAGCAGGTTGTCGATCGTGTTCACCTGCAGAAGCTCGCGGATCACGTCGCCCTCCTTCACTCCCGCACTGTCCAGCTCTCCGCCGGAGCGGGTGAACGACAGCATGCTGGTCCGTTTCATGTAGCCGTCTTGGCTGAGCGTGACGAGCACGTCCTCCGGCGTGACCAGCACCTCGAGATTGACCTTCAGCTCCTCGACTTCGCCTTGAATATCGGATCTGCGGTCGATGCCATACTTATCGCGGATTTCGGTCAGCTCGTCCTTGATGACACCGAGCAGCTTCTTCTCGCTTTCCAGGATGGAACGCAGGTAGGCAATCCGTTTTTGCGCTTCTTTGAGCTCTTTCTCGAGGGACGTAATCTCCAGATTCGTCAACCGATAGAGCTGGAGCGTCAGAATCGCGTCCGCTTGCCGCTCCGTGAAGCCGTATTTGGCGATCAAGTTGTCCTGCGCGTCTCCCCGGTTTTTGGACGCCTTGATCGTGGCGATGACTTCATCCAAAATATTAAGAGCTTTTACAAGTCCCTCCACGACATGGGCGCGGTCTTCGGCCTTCTCCAGCTCATACTTCGTGCGGTGCGTCACCACTTCTTTTTGATGTTCTACATAAGCCGAGAGCATCGGCTTCAAGCCAAGCTGCTGCGGCGCCTTGTTGACGATGGCGACCATGTTGAAGTTGTAGGTGACCTGCAGATCGGTTTTCTTGAGCAAGTAGGCCAGAATGCCGCTTGCGTCGGCATCCTTCTTCAGCTCTACGACGATCCGGAGTCCGTTCCGTCCGCTCTCGTCGCGAACCTCGGCGATGCCCTCGACCTTCTTCTCGAGACGGATGTTCTCCATCGCGGTGACGAGTCTCGACTTCACGACCTGATACGGAATTTCCGTGATGACGATCTGCTGCTTGCCGCCTCGCAAGTCCTCTATCGCCGTCTTCGAACGGATATAGATGCGTCCTTTGCCCGTCGAATAAGCCTCGCGAATGCCTTCTTCGCCCATGATGAGACCGCCGGTCGGGAAATCCGGGCCTTTGATGATGCCCATCAGCTCGGGCAGCTCGATCTCCGGCTTGTTCATGTACGCGATGCAGGCGTCGATGACTTCCCTCAGGCTATGCGGAGGAATCTCGGTCGCAAACCCCGACGAGATGCCGCTGACGCCGTTCACCAGCAGGTTCGGATAACGGGACGGCAGCACGACAGGTTCTTTGGTCGTACCGTCGAAGTTGTCTTTGAATTGAACGGTCCTCTTGTCGATATCGCGAAGAAGCTCCATCGCGATCTTGGACAGGCGGGCCTCCGTATAACGCATGGCCGCGGCCGGGTCATCGTCCTGCGAGCCCCAATTGCCGTGGCCGTCGATGAGCGGAATACCCATCTTCCACGGCTGCGCCATGCGCACCATGCCTTCATAGATCGACGAGTCGCCATGCGGATGGTAGTTGCCCATGACGTCCCCGACTGTTTTGGCCGACTTGCGGTATGGCTTGTCCGGCGTGTTGCCCGCATCGTACATCGCGTACAGAATGCGGCGCTGCACCGGCTTCAGGCCGTCGCGGACATCGGGAATCGCGCGATCCTGTATGATGTACTTCGAATAGCGTCCGAAGCGGTCGCCTACGACCTCCTCCAGAAACGCCGGCAGGAATTGTTCCAGGATACTCATGCTTGCTCCCCCCTATTCCACGTATTCGGTAAAGTCTACATTTTCGATAATCCAGCGCTTACGCGGATCGACCTTGTCGCCCATCAGCGTGGACACTCGGCGCTCCGCCTTGGCCGCGTCTTCGATCTGCACCTGCAGAAGCGTGCGCGATTCCGGATCCATGGTTGTCTCCCACAGCTGATCCGGGTTCATCTCGCCAAGACCCTTGTAGCGTTGAATCTCGTAGTTTTTGCCGAATTCCTTCAAATAATTTTGCAGCTGCTCATCCGTCCACGCGTAACGGACCGTCTCGAGCTTGCCGGATTTGCGCGTGATCTTATAGAGCGGCGGCTGCGCGATGTAGATGCGGCCTGTGTCGATCAGCGGCTTCATATAACGATAGAAGAACGTCAGGAGCAGCACCTGGATGTGCGCGCCGTCCGTGTCGGCGTCCGTCATGATGATGATTTTGCTGTAATTGCTCTCCTCCGCCTCGAATTCGGGACCTACGCCCGCTCCGATCGCGGTAATGATCGCTTTGTATTCGTCGTTCTTCAGGATGTCGACGAGCTTCGCTTTCTCCGGGTTCATCGGCTTGCCCTTAAGCGGGAGAATCGCCTGATGCTTGGAGTCGCGGCCCTGCTTGGCGGAGCCGCCGGCGGAATCCCCTTCGACGATGAAGAGTTCGTTGCGCGCGTAATCCTTGGACTGCGCCGGCGTCAGCTTGCCGCCGAGATTCGAGCTTTCGCTCTTCTTCTTGCCGCTGCGGATTTCCTCGCGGGCTTTGCGCGCCGCTTCGCGCGCTTTGGAAGCCTGCACGGCTTTCTTCAGCAGCGACTGCGCAACCTGCGGATTTTCTTCGAGGAACACCTGCATCTTGTCCGTGACGACGGCGTCGACCGCGCTCCGCGCCGAAGCGCTGCCGAGCTGGTCCTTCGTCTGGCCGACGAACTCGACCTCGGACATCTTGATGTTGATGACGGCCATCATGCCTTCGCGCAAGTCGTTGCCTTCGAGGTTCTTGTCCTTCTCCTTGAGCAGCGCGGCTTTGCGGGCATAGTCGTTCATAACACGCGTATAAGCGGTTTTGAAGCCTGTCTCGTGCGTTCCGCCGCCCCGCGTCGGAATGGAGTTGACGAATGATGCGATCGTCTCCGTGTATCCGTCGTTGTACTGCAGAGCCACCTCGACCTCGATATCGTCACGGTCGCCGGTGAAGTGAATCACGTCATGCAGCACCGTCTTGTCCTCGTTCAAATATTGCACGAACTGGCTGGCGCCGCCTTCGTAATGGAACACGTCGGCTTTGCCGCTGCGGTCGTCCTTGATCGTCACCTTAAGGCCCGAGTTCAGGAAAGCGATTTCCTGCAGCCGCTCGGCCAGCGTGTCGTAGTTGAACGAAGTGCCGCTCTGGAATACGCGGCCGTCCGGCTTGAACGTCACCTTCGTACCCGTCCGGTTCGTATTGCCCGCGATCTCGAGGCCGGTTACGGGTTCGCCGACATGCTCCTTGCCTTGTCCGTCGACCCAATATTCGAATCTCATCTTATGTATCTTGCCGTCGCGATAGATTTCCACCTCGAGCCACTCCGACAGCGCGTTCGTCACCGATGCGCCGACGCCGTGCAGACCGCCCGACTTCTTGTAGCCTCCGCCGCCGAACTTGCCGCCCGCATGAAGGATCGTAAAGACGACTTGAGGCGTGGGAATGCCGGTCTTATGCATGCCGGTCGGAATCCCGCGCCCGTTGTCGTGAATGGTGATGGAGCCGTTCTTATGGAGCGTAACCTCGATCGCGGAGCAGAACTTCGCCAGATGCTCGTCCACCGCGTTGTCGACGATCTCCCAGACGAGATGATGCAGGCCGGACGTGCTCGTGCTGCCTATGTACATGCCCGGACGTTTGCGGACGGCCGTCAGGCCTTCCAGCACTTGTATGTCATCGGCCTCGTAATTCCGGTCTTTGGCCGCCGTGTTACCGAATAAATCCAGTTGCTCAGCCATGAGCTTCCCCCAATCCGTGTCTTTTGTCGCACGTTGCTTCAAGCTATTTTAATTCAAGATGTCCCCTTTCGTAAAGACGCGAAACGAAACGGCAAGCGATGCCGCGCCCCAGACGGACAGGACGGCAACCGAAAAGGGAAGCGTCATTCCTTCGATCGGAGGCGGCGATCCGTCCAGATAGCCGGTCAGCTTCAAGTTGACGGAAAATAAATATTTGGCGCTCGTCCAAGTCGAAGACATAGAGGATAGAATCGAACCGGCGATGATCGCGGCCATCATCGTGACCATGCTGGCCGCCGTGCTGCGAACCAGTACGCTTACCATGAGTCCGAGTATAGCGACGATCATGGAGGCGAACCAGCATAGCCCCGCCTGCATGAGGAGGAACCTCCATTGCGGAATGGCGTGAACCGCCTGCGCGTCGACCGTTCCTCCTTGAAGCCTGAAGCCCGTCAGCACCGGAGCGCCGAACCCGCCGTATCCAAAAACAAAGCCGGATATAAGGTAACATAATATGACCGTTACCGCAATGGTAAGTGACACGTAAAGCGTCAGCGCAAGCAGCTTGGCAAGCAATATTTTCCACCTGCGCACGGGTCTGGTCAGCAGCATCTTGATCGTGCCGGCCGTCCTCTCCCCCGATACGATATCCGAGCCGATCGCAAGCACCAGCATCGGAATGAACAGCGTAATCGCGTTGCCGAGAAACTCTCTCGTGAATTGGACGCCGCTGGGCTCGCTCGGATTAATATCATGCTCCAAATAATAGCGGAGCTGCTGAACGGCTATCCTTCTTCCTTTCTTCCATTCCTCCGGAATCCGGTCGCTGGATAACGTGTTTTCGATATCCGCGATTTGCTGCAGCGTCTGGTTTCGCCAATCGGCGAAATGCTCCCGATTGTTTTTGACCATCTTATGCTGCGCGTACGTGAAGACGGGAATCAGAATAAGGAGGATCAGGACGATAACCAAAAATCTTTTTTTGAGCCACAGCTTCATCGCTTCATTCTGAATAAGGGCTGCCAATCTAAGCAATCGTCTCACTCTCCGTCATGGTTAGAAACATTTCCTCAAGCGTCGGCTCCGCCTTGCATACGCCATGAATCCGAACGCCGCCTGCCGCCAGTCTGGCCACCGTCTCCGGAATCAGCTCCTCGCTCATCGCGGTCACCGCCTTCGCGGCCGGCTGCGCCGCCGCATCGCCGTAATCGATTCGTTCGATCAGCTGTATCCGGCTATCCTTCAAGAGCTCCCGGATTCCATCCTCGCCATGCTCGAACTGCCACAGGACTTGGTTTCCCGCGCTGCGAATCAGCTGCTCCACCGTCCCGGCCGCCGCCACTTTGCCGCCGTGAATAATAACGAATCGGTCGCAAAGCAGCTGCACCTCGCTGAGCAGATGGCTGGAGACGAGCAGGCAGAGTCCTTCCTGCGCCAGCTGCCGGATGAACGTTCGGAGCTCCTTGATCCCCTTCGGATCAAGTCCGTTGGTCGGCTCGTCCAATATGAGCAGCTTCGGCCTTCCCAGCAGCGCCTGGGCAATGCCCAGCCGCTGGCGCATGCCAAGCGAATAGGTCTTGACCTTATCGTGGATGCGGTCCTGCAGCTTCACGATCGACGTTACTTCGCGAATGCGGGCTTCGTCTATCCCGTCCTGCATGCGGGCGAAATGCTCGAGATTTTGCCAGCCGGTCATATAGCCGTACATTTCCGGGTTTTCGACGATCGATCCGACATGCCGAAGCGCTTGCTCCGGCTCGCGCTGGACGGGTTTCCCGCAGATCGTCACGGTTCCGGACGTCGGCTTAATCAGATCGACGAGCATCCGGATCGTCGTCGTTTTCCCTGCCCCGTTCGGCCCCAGGAAGCCTAATATTTCTCCGGCCCGGAGCTCGAAGCTGACATCGTCGACGATCGTTTTGCCGTTTATTTTTTTGCTCAGGTTTTGGACGGAAAGAACCGTCTCTTGCATGACTTTCACCTCTCATCGAATGAAGGGGACTAAAGGGCGTCCAGCATACGGGAAGCGATCTTCTCGTAGCCGTCGCCGTTCGGGTGGAAATGATCCGAGGACAGTCGCTCGATAATACGGTCCTCGAACAGGTCGAACGTCGGCGCCATCCGCATCAACGGAAATTCATGAAGAGCGCCGTAAGCTTGCTTATTCCACAGCTGGATCTTCAAGCTGGCGTCCCGAAGCTCGTCGATATCGAAAAACGGATTATACAGTCCCATATATACGACGGTAGCATTCGGATTCAGCGCATGAAGCCTGCTGGTTATGCTCCGGAACCTTCCGGCGGCCTCTTCCAAGTCTCCGGTAAGCTCATCGACGCTGACCGCCTTCAGCTGACGGCCGTTCCACTTGGCCCGCGCGGACAGGAATAAGTCGTTCCCGCCGATGCTGAACACGATCAAGTTCGCTTGCCTGACCGTGTTCTGGACGATCTCATCCTGCTCTAGCCGTTCGCTAAGCTCGGTTGCCGTCATTCCGTTAACGGCCAGATTGCCGAGCATCGACACCGGCTTCCCGTACCGGGACTTGAGCCCTTCCGCAAGGCGATGAACATAGCCCTGTCCCGTCTCGTCGCCCGTTCCTTTCGTCAAGGAGTCGCCTAACGCAAGCAACCGAATTTCCTCTGCCTGCTCAAGCGGCGTCGCGACGGGAGCCGTCCGCGTCTCTTCGGTTCCTCCCGCTTCCGACGCTGATGCCGGAACCAGTATATCCATCGCCGTTATTCCGAGCCCCGTCAGCCACAAGACGGTAGCGATGACGGAGCACACGGCGATCAGGTACCACGCCAAGCGGCTGTTCATTGAGGGACTGCCTCCTCTCGTCCATATCGTGTCAGATGTTACCATGGTTTGCATTTCCGCTCCGCCTTATGCCAAACCGACAAAAAAAGGATGCGGCAGCCCCGCATCCTTCCAACGTCAAGCTTACATATATAGCGCCGCAAGCATGATGCCGAGCGACGAGTCGTATATCGGCCCGAACTGCGAGAGCGGCAGGGGATTCGCGCCTGTGCCAAGCTCGATCGTGAAGCCGGGACGCCGCCAGTCCTGAATGAACCAATCCTTGTAGCCGGCCGTGCTTCCCGCGTCCCGCACGGCGCGGTATCCGCTCACATCCGCGAATTCTCTCGCGAGCACGGCCGATTCGGGCGGCTCCAGCCCTTCGAAGCCCCAGAAAAACACGTTACCCTGCGTATGGAAAGCAAGCACGCGAACAAAATCCCGTTCCCGCGTCAGGGCGGCCAAATGCTGAACCTCGGGCTCCGTGAGCGGCGCCGTTCCGGAGAAGTCCCGCGGCGCCGGCTCCTGTGGACCGATAACGGCGTCCCTCTCCCATAACGCCGGAAACTGCTTGTTGAGATCAACGCCTCGGATATTCGCTTTCCAGCCGCTGAAATCATAGCTTCCGTTGTTGATGCGCACAGCCTCCGAAGCAAACGGCTCCTCGTTCGGCGGACCGTCGATCACCAAATTCACGCCGTCCGGATTCATCATCGGAACGATGGACAAAGTCGTCTGCAAATACTGCTCATACATGTTCAGCCCCCGTATGTCCGTGCTGTTCGTCAGCGCGAGGGCGTATTCGTTCATGAACCGCATAATCACCGGCGTCGTGATCCATTCGTTGGCATGTATGGACGAGTTGAAATGCACGCGCTTACTGCCGCGGCCTATGCGGATCTCGGGCATCTCCTTGCCCATCACGCTTCTGCCGATCGAAGATCGAAGCAAGAAGGGATATACCGCCTGCAGCGTTTGCAGATCCGCCCGCAGCGCCGCGTAATTATAGTTCCGTACCGGATTAATGACAAGGGAGGTGACGCGCCTCGGCACCCGGATGACTTGGCCGATCTGCAGAGCATTACTCTGAACGCCCGGATTCGTCTGCAGCAGGAGCTCCGTCGAGATGCCGTTCTGCACGGCGATTCGCCACAACGAATCGCCTCTCTGTATGCTGTAATCCGACCATACATAGCCCGGTATTTGCACGGTCTGGCCGATGACGAGCGCGTTCGGATCGACGCCTCTGTTGGAATCGACGATCAGCGGGTAGGGAATGCCGAACAGCACGCTGTACCGCCAGAGGGTATCCCCTCTTCTTACCGTTACTTGCATCTTGTAGCTGCCTCCTTCGCTCCCCATCGCGCGGGAGCCCATAAACGTTCGCGATCATTTATTGTATGGGCGGATAGGCGATGCGGTGAACGGATCGAGGCTGCCATGCCTGTTTTCGGTCAAAAAAAGAGCTCTCCGCCGCGGCGGAAAGCTCTTAGGCCCTTTATTTAAACTTGCCCCAATTAGGATCGCTGTTGTCCAGCAAATAAGCGAAGTCGTTCTCCAGCCGCTTCTGCTCCTGCTTCTTCGCTTCTTCCTCTTGCCTGCGCTTCTCTTCCTTGCGCTTCTGTTCGGCCAGCTTCATTTCGTCGGCTTGGGCTTTCAGCTTCTGAATCGTAGCCGCGCCCAGCAAATCCTTTAAGGAATTGCCCTGCTTGGCCTCTTCCGCCGGCTTCTCATGCTGCCTTGGCGCCTGCCTGCCGTTCGATTTTTTCGCCATGCTTCTATCCTCCGCTTACTTGTTGTCGTATTCGATGCGCAGCGATTCGGCCGCTCTTCTCGCCAGCTCGCGGGCGGCGTCCGTATCCGGTGCGGTGCTGAGCGCAACCGCCATCCGTCTGCCAACCTTCGTCTCCGGTTTGCCGAACACCCGTACCTGCGTATTCGGCAGCGACAACGCTTCCTCGAGACCGCCGATGCGGAAAGCGGCCGATTCGCGATCTGCTTTCAGCGTATGCGAAGCGCCCGGAGAAAGCAAGCGGATCGTCGGGATCGGGAAGCCGAGAATCGCGCGGATATGCAGCGCGAACTCCGACAAGTCCTGCGTCGCCATCGTGACCATGCCGGTGTCATGCGGCCGCGGCGAAACCTCGCTGAACAAGACGCCGTCCTTCGTCAGGAACAGCTCGACGCCGTAGATGCCGTAGCCGCCAAGCTCGTCCGTAATACGTAGCGCGATCTCTTCCGCCTCGCGGATTTGAGCTTCCGTCATTTGATGAGGCTGCCACGACTCGATGTAGTCGCCGTCCTTCTGCACGTGCCCGATCGGCGGGCAGTAGCTGGTGCCGGATACGGAACGAACCGTCAGAAGCGTAATCTCGGACTCGAACGTGACGAAGCCTTCCACGATGATGCGGCTCTTCTTCGCGCGGCCGCCTTCCATCGCGTAATTCCAGCAGCCCTCGATCTCCGCTTCGGAGCGGCATACGCTCTGGCCTTTGCCGGAGGAGCTCATGATCGGCTTAATCACGCAAGGGAAGCCCAGCTCCGCTGCCGCTTGGCGAAGCTCGTCCAGCGTATCCGCGAACCGGTAAGGGGCCGTCGGCAGACCCAGCGTTTCCGACGCCAAGCGACGGATACCCTCGCGATCCATCGTCAGACGGGCGGCGCGGGCGGTCGGAATCACGCGATGCCCTTCGCTCTCGAGCTCGAGAAGGGTTTCCGTCGCGATCGCCTCGATCTCCGGCACGATGAAGTCCGGACGTTCTTCTTCAATAATGCGGCGTATGCCGTCGCCGTCGAGCATGTCGGTCACATAGCTGCGATGCGCGACCTGCATCGCCGGCGCGTTCGCATACCGGTCGACGGCGATCGTCTCGACGCCGAGGCGCTGCGCCTCGAGCACCACCTCTTTGCCCAATTCTCCAGAACCCAACAGCAGCACTTTACGCGCGCCTGACGTTAACGGTGATCCATACATAACAACAAAGAACCTCCTGGAAGTTGCCGCTTCAAGCGGCGGTTTTTCTTCCATTGTGGAGGTTCTTTGGTCAAAAAGCAATATGATTTCGTGGATTATAGCTGAAACGTTCGGTTTTCTTTGTTACAGGAAGCGGTATTGCGCCTCGATTAATCCATTGTAAACGCCTTTTCTCGCGAGGAGCTCCTCGTGATTGCCCTGCTCGACGATTCGGCCGTGATCCAGCACGATGATGTCGTCCGCATGCCGGATTGTCGAGAGCCGATGCGCGATCATAAAGGACGTGCGGCCCGACAAGAGCGTCTTGAGCGCTTCTTGGATCCTAAGCTCAGTCTCCGTATCGATACTCGCCGTCGCTTCGTCCAGGATAAGTATTCGCGGATCGGCAAGCAGCGCGCGGGCGAACGACAGCAGCTGGCGCTGGCCCATGGACAGCACGTTGCCGCGTTCCTCGACCTGCGTGTCATAGCCGTCCGGCAGCGACATGATGAATTCGTGCGCGTGGACGGCCTGGGCCGCTTTGACGATCTCGTCATCCGTCGCGTCCAGCTTGCCGTAGCGGATATTATCGCGGATCGAGCCCGCGAAGATGAAGGTATCCTGCAGCACGATGCCGACCTGCGAGCGCAGGCTTTCGATCGTGACGTCGCGGATGTCGATGCCGTCGATTAGCACGCGTCCTTGAACCGGGTCGTAAAATCGGCAGAGCAGATTGATGATCGTGCTTTTACCGGAGCCGGTATGGCCGACGAGCGCGATCGATTGGCCGGCTTTGACGTCGATGCTGACGCCTTTGAGCGCCGGGCGGTCCTTCTCGTATTCGAAGACGATGTTGTCGAAGGTGACGTCGCCTTTGATGGCCGGCAGCTGCCGCGCGGTCTTCGCTTCTCCGACCGTCGGCTCCTCGTCGATAAACTCGAAAATTCGCTCCGAGGAAGCCATCGCGATGAGCAGCTGCGAATACATCTGGCCGAGACGGTTAATCGGCTCCCAGAAGTTGCCGATATAGTTGGCAAACATGACGAGCAAGCCGACGGTAATGGCATCGCTCTGTATCAGGTGGGCGCCGTACCAGAACAGGATGCACGTGCCGATCGCCGCCGTAACCTCGATAATCGGGCCGAATGCCTGGTTAAGCGCCGACGCTTTGTTCCACGACTTAATGTTATCCGTATTCATATGGGTGAAGAAGCCCATATTGTCTTTCTCCTGCACGTAGGCCTGCGTGACCTTCATCCCTTGAATGCTCTCGTTCAAATGCGCGTTGATGCGCGACTGCTTCATGCGAACGTCCTGCCAGGCGAAGCGGATCCGCTTGCGAAGCGACGTCGAGACGATGAACATGATCGGCACGGTAATCATGACCGCCAGCCCCAGCTTGACGTTGAGCGCGAGCAGGATGACGACGATGCCGACAAGCTGGATGCAGTCCATCAGCAAGTTGACGACGCCGTTCGTGAACAGATCCTGCAGCGCGTTCACGTCGTTCGTGACGCGGACGAGCACGGAGCCAGCGGGACGTTTGTCGTAGAAGCGGAACGACAGCTTCTGAATATGCCGGAACAGATGCTCGCGCAGGTCGTAAATGACCTTCTGGCCGATGATATTCGTATATTTGATTCGATACGTGTTGGAAGCCCACTGCACGACGTACAGGGCGAGCATGCCGGCGCCCGCGAGCGCCAGCGTGCCGAAGTCTCCGAAGCCCTTCTCCGCGTTAAGGATGTTGTCGATGACAAGACCCATAATGATCGGAACCGTAAGCTTGGTGAGGGTTCCGATGACCATCATGATAATTACGGGCATCAGCTGCTTCCGGTACGGATGCATATAAGTGTACAGCCTCCGCAGCTGCGCCCAGTTAAACGGCTTCTCTATCGCGTCGTCGTCCTGATAGACGAACCGTTCGTCGCGGCTGCGGGTTTTTGCGGTATTTGCGCTCATTGAACGATGCTCCTTCTCCGGTCTTGAATATCGATGACGTTCGGTTTGCCTTCTTGGGCCACGAAGTCCGCATACTGGATATTGTAGGTGTCGCGATAAGGTCCTTCCTTCGCGATCAGCTCGGCATGCTTGCCGCGCTGCACGATGCGTCCTTTATCAAGCACGATAATTTCGTCGGCGTGGCGCAACGAGGAAATCCGGTGGGCGATAATGAACGTCGTACGCCCCGCCATCAGCTCCTTGAAGCCCGCTTGAATATCGTGCTCCGTCTCCATGTCGACCGCGCTCGTCGCGTCGTCGAGGATAAGAATGCGAGGATTTTTGATTAGGGCACGGGCAATCGCGATCCGCTGCTTCTGACCGCCGGAGAGACCCATCCCCCTCTCTCCCACGATCGTATCGTAGCCGAGGGGAAGCTCCATAATGAAATCATGCGCCTTCGACAGCTTCGCGGCGTATTCGATCTGCTCCTGCGTCACGTCCCGCACTCCGTAAGCGATATTATCGCGGATTGAGGCGGAGAAGAGGAACGTCTCCTGGAATACCGGCGCGATCTGGCGGCGCAGCGACTCGACGTCCAGATGGCGAATGTCCATTCCGTCGAGATAGATGCTGCCTTGTTTCACGTTATAAGCCCGCATCATCAGTTGAATAATGGTCGATTTGCCGGAGCCCGTCGCTCCCAGCAAACCGATGACGGAGCCCGCGGGCGCATCGAGGCTGATATCGGTCAGCGCGGCCGATTTATCCGGATAATTGAACGTCACGTTCTCGAACCGCACATGGCCTTTGACTTGCTCAGGGCTGACCGCGATAGCGTCTTCTTCGTTTTTCACATGGATATGCTCGTTCAATAAACCGAGCACGCGTTCACCGGATGCTTTGAACTGCGTATAGTTATTAATATGGAAGCCCAGACCCCACATCGGGCCGATGATGTACCAGATCAAGCTGAAGAACGCGACGAATTCGCCAAGCTGCAACGAGCCGTTGATGACCATCGAGCCGCCCGCGACGAGCAGGATGACCGCGCTCATGTTCGCCGACAATTCCATCGCCGGGAAAAACTTGGCCCACAGGCCCGAAGCGCCGACCTGGTTCGTCTGGTAAGCCTCGTTCCGAACCGAAAACTTCGTGACTTCGTGCTTCTCGCGGGCAAAGGATTTCACGGTGCGCACGCCCGTAATGTTTTCCTGTACCGCCGTCGTCAGATTGCTCATCGCCTGCCGCATCTCGCGGAACGCGGGATGAATCAGCTTCTCGAATCGAAGCGCCAGGAAGACGAGCACGGGGATCGTCACGAGAGTAATGAGCGTCAGCTGCCAGTTGATGTACAGCATCATCGCTCCGCCGAACGCGACCATAAGCACCATGTTTAGAATTTGGGCGAAGCCGAAGCCGATGAAATTTCGAATCGCTTCCAAATCCGCGGTCAGCCGGGACATCAGGTCCCCTGTTTTTGCTTTGTCATAATATTGGTAGGATAAGGTCTGCAGCTTATCGTAGAGCGCGTTGCGCATCCGGTAAGCCACTCGGTTGCCCAGCCGTCCGCCGAAGAAACCGTGCAGGAACTGATTGAGCGCCTTGAGCGAAATGACGCCTACGACGATTAGCGCAAGCTGCGGCACCAGCTCGAACCGCCGCGGTCTGACGACGTCATCGATCAGGTACCTGAGCAAATTCGGATAAATAAGCCCCAGCGCCGTCGCGATCATAAGAAACAAAATCGACGAAATCAGAAACTTTCTCTCCGGCAAATAAAAGGCTTTCAATTGCCTCAGTACGTCCAACGAAATCCATCTCCCCGTCTCTTTTATTTAAGTATGAGTGAATCTTATCAGCATCGGTTTTGCGTAGCAAAGTCGATATTTTTGTGAATTTTTTAGTTGTGCCCCTTATATCCCCGATAGTGGAACTGGAAGCGGTTTATGCTCTTAAATCGTCGAAAATCGTTGCCAATATGTGCGTATTGCTCCGTTTTTGCACATTTGCACACAAAAATAAAAAAAGCTTTTGCCAGGTGAAACAACCCCGGCAAAAGCATCCATCGATTCATGCGATGAAACCATCCTTCATCCAATACAATTAGATATGAGTCAGCGCTTCATACAGACGGTTTAGTTCATCCACGTTCGCGCTGTCCGCGAGCGATTGTTTGCGCCCGTCCGCATAAGCCGTCAGGTCGCGTTTTAACCTATCGCCCGCGCGCGCGGCTTCTTGCGACCATGCCGAAGCGTAGTGCGCAAGCCAACGCTCGGCTACCTCGCCCGACCATTCGGCAAGGGCAGGGCCGATCAGAGCTTCCAGCTCCTTGCGAAGCGCCGTCTTGCCGTTCCCCTCGAAAAACTGGCGAGGCGATTTGAACCTGCTCCACAGCCACTTCGCGTCGATCCCCGTCATCTCCCAATCCCTCGAAGCATCCGGGGCCTCAATCGCTCCCGCCTCATATGGAAGCGCGGAATAGCCGTCTACCGCTTGAGCCGCTGCTGCGCCAACAGCGTCGTATTGTTTTCTGAGGGCGCCGTACGAAGCTTTCTCCACCCGCAGCGTCGTAGCCAGCAGCTCCTGCGACAGCTCGCGCTGCAGCAGCCGCTGAAGCTCAAGCCAGGCGGTCCAGATGATCCTCTTCAAATCTCTACCGTCGTCCTGCAAGGTTGACGGGTTAAACGCCAAGTGGTAGAAATCTCCGAAGCGAAGCATGACCCTCTGGACGACGTAATACAACAGCTCCCGAATCTCTTGTTTAACCCCTTCCGGAAGCGCGACGCGGGCTAGCGCGTCCGTCTCATTCCCAGCCGACTGCACGGAAACCTTCAGCTTCTCGAGCTCCGATTGCCGCGCCGCGGCATCGCCCTGGGCGCCCTTCAGCCAATTCGCGACCGTGCCGATCACCCGGTTCAGATCCTGGCTCGCCGAATCCGCGGCAAGACGTCCCAGATCATGCTGAATGAACGATAGGAACGCGGTTTCGAACGCCTCCATGCGAGACGCCGCCAGCAGCACCCCATTGCCGTCCATCTTGCCGTCAAGCGCTTGAATGCTCGATACCGGATACAGCCTTGGCGATCGGATGGCGTGCTGCTTGAGATTGCTCTCCACATGGGACAGCACGCCGCGGAGCTCCTCCTCGTCCGCCGCAAGATCCGCCGCATTGACGATGAAAAACATCTTGTCGAGCTCGAATTGGTCCTTCACCCTTCCGAGCTGATCGAGGAACTGCCGGTCCGCCTGCGAGAAGGCATGATTGTAGTAGGTCACGAACAGGACCGCGTCCGCGTTCTTAATGTAATTGAACGCAACCCCGGTATGTCTGGCGTTGACGGAGTCCGCTCCCGGCGTATCGACGAGCACGATTCCTTCCGCGGTAAGCGCGCAGTCGTAATGGAAATCGATTTCGCTTACGAAGCAGGAACGCGATTCCTCCGCTACGTATGCCGCGTACTCTGCCCGGTCCGCCTTCAGCTCCTTGCCGAGCAGCGGCTCGTGACGGTCCCAGCCGGCGCGCGCGGCACGAAGGAAGCTATAATGCGGCCTGCCTCCCGCTCCGATCGATTGCGGAGACAGCTTGTCGATCGCCCGCATGATCGAACCGGCATCCGGCAGGTGCGATTCGGTTGCATTCTCGCCAAGCAAGGCCAGCGAATATCTCAAATCCGACAGAATCGCATCCCTGCTCTTCATCATGACGCGCGCCTCGGCATGGCCGTACTCCCCCTTCGGAGGGAGCAGGCGGTTAATAGCAGCGGTGGTCGGATTCGGCGATACCGGCAGAACGGCATCTCCGATCAGCGCGTTCGCGAGCGATGACTTGCCCGCGCTGAACGCGCCGAACAAGGCGACCGTAAACTGGCTGTCCGATAGTCTCGCCGCTTTCTCGCGCATGGATTGCGCCGCCGCGCGCAGCGAAGACTGCGATGCGATGAGTTCTGCCGCTTGGAGCAGCCTGGAAGCCGCATCGCGCTGCAGGGACAACGCCGCAGCCCCGTTCCCTCCGGCAAGCGCGCTTCTGGCGCCTGCAGTGGAATCCCCTACTGAAGCCGTCCGCTCTTGACGTTCGGACGAAACGGCTTGGATGTTCTCCTCCGCCGAGCCCTTAGCTTGCGGCTGAGCGGATATCTGTTCACGCAAGGAAGCTTTGACTTCCGGCGCGGGCAGCTCCGGCTGCGGCAACCGCATAGGCAGAATGGCCCTCAGCTCTTCCGAATGGCGCTGCTGCTTTCCGTTCAGCTTCTCAAGCTCCGCCAGTGAACCGGATTGCTCCATCAGCTCTGCCAGCCTAGCCTTTAGCTGGATGGATTCCGCTTCGCCTGCCGCGGCGGCAAAAGCCGCCAATTCGTCGATCACTTCCAGCGCGCGCTGCCGGTACTCGCTCTTCGCGTCCGCCGCCAGCTCCCGGCTGTACGTCATCGTATATTCGTTGCCGAATACAGCTCCTTGCTTCACCCGGCCAATTAGCCATTCGTCGCCCGGCGTCCAGGAGAGATGCTCCGCCAGCAGTCGCTCGAGGCTCTCCGCATCGTAACGGATCTGCTCGGACGCGTTCCTTAGCAGCTGCTTCACGTGCCAGTCTATTCCCGCTCCTACCAGACTATTAAACTCGGTGCGGAACGCATCCAGCCGTCTTACCTGTTCGGCGGCCGTCTTCGATCCGAACAAGCCTGCCTTGAAGCCGGGCTTGCGGCTCTCCAGAAAGGACTGCGCGAGATCGCGAAGGCCTGCCGGCGTCACGTTCGCGTTGTCCAGGATAGACTGCAGCTCCTTCCGAAGCTCCCCGCGATATTGCTCACGCTTCGCCGCGAGCCGCTCCAATTGCTGCTTCAGCTCTTGAATCGTCTTGGCAAGCGAGGCGGCTGCTTCCTCTCCGCCCGCTTCTTCGAGCAGACGCTCCCGCTCCGGCTCCAGCAAGTCATCACGCCACTTCAAATGGCTTTCGACCAAATGACGCAGCGATGCGTCCACGCTGTATGCGCAGAGGTCGAGACGCTTGCCCGCCAGCTTCTTAATAAGATGAATAAGCTTCTCCCATTCATGATGCGGGTGGTTCGGCTCGCGCAACGACAAATAAACGATTCCAGCCGGCTCGAGATGCCAAGCTTGAAACGCTTCCTCCACGCTTCTGCGATAATCCGCGAAACGAAGCTCGCGTTCTCGATGCTTATCAATTTGATTAACGATAAAATATAAGGGCTTGCCCCAATCCTTCAATTCCTTCGCAAACGCGAAATTAATTTCCGATTGGACATGATTGTAGTCCATGACGTAGAAGACGACATCGGCCAGATGAAGAGCCGATTCCGTGGCCATCCGGTGCGCGTCGTCCGTCGAGTCGATGCCCGGCGTGTCGAGCAGCACGATATCGTTGCCGAGCAGCTCGCTCGGGTAAACGATCGACACGGACGTATAATGCTCCCCGTCGGTACAATATTGGGCCAAGCCGTCTATCGGCACTTCAGCCTGAACCTTGAACCCGTTCTCCGTCACCTTCTCGACTTCCGCATACGCTCTAGCGCCGCCTCGTATGGACACAACGTTAGCGCTTGTCGGGATAGGGCTCGAAGGAAGCAGCTTCGCTCCGCACAGCTGATTAACGAGCGTCGATTTGCCGGCGGAGAAATGTCCGCATAAAGCGACGGTAAGCCGACCTTCGGTCAGCTTACCGCCCAGCTCGCCGGCTTGCGCCGCGCGAGTATGATCTCCCGCTTGGGTCATCGCGCCCGCCGCCTGCTTCAGCGCCTGCTCGATGCTTTGTTCCATGATCACTGTCATCGTTCTCTGCTCCTAGACGGCTTCTACTTCTTCGTCGGAAGGCAAGCAGATTTCGAAGACGTTGCCATGCTGCAGGATCATGATGTTACGCTCTTTCTCCTTCATCACGACCACTTCCGGCTTGACGCGCATACGGTCGATGTATTGGTCCGGCACGTCGCCCGAGCCGCTCACCGTAACGCCTTCAATGACGATATCTTCATTCTCTTTCGGCGGCGATTCTAGTACTTGCTCGTAAATATCCGAAAACAGTTCAAAATTGTTCGTATAAACGGAAATGCATTTCATGTTCATCATCCTTCGTTCGCTATTTTTGGTTTTCTAGTTCTATTTTTGGTTTTTACTCCCGGCTTCATACGCAGCTTGCCTTCCTTGCATATATCAAGAAGAGGGCATATGGAGCACTGTGGACTTTGAGCTTTGCAGTGGTATCTGCCGAAAAATATGAGGCGGTGATGCGTGATCGTCCACTCTTCCTTCGGCACAAGCTTCATCAGCTTCTGTTCTACCGCCAATACGCTGTCGTCGGCTTTAGCCACGCCAAGTCGTTTGGAGACTCGATCGACGTGAGTGTCTACCGCGATCGCCGGCACGCCGAACGCATTGGACATTACGACATTCGCCGTCTTCCGTCCAACGCCCGGGAGCTCGGTCAATCCCTCGTGGGACTCCGGAACCTCGCCTTCGTATTTATCGATCAGAATGCGGCACAGCTTCTGAATATTGGATGCTTTGCTTCTGAACAAGCCGATGCGCCGAATGTCTTGCTCGAGCTCTTCGAGCGGCACGCCCAAATAATCATGCGGCGTCTTGTACTTCTTGAAGAGGTCCGCCGTCACCTTATTCACCGTCTCGTCGGTGCACTGCGCCGATAACAGGACGGCGATCGTAAGCTCGAACGGATTGTCATGATTCAGCTCGCAATGCGCGTCCGGGAACATCTCCGCTACGATATCCAATATATGACGCATTTTCTGCTTCGCATTCATCCTAAAGATAGCCTCCAGTTTAATCACTATCGTTCAAAGTGTAGCGAAATTTGTCACGCGGCGCAATAACAAATCACCTCTTTTCATGAAAAAAACTGCCCGAACGGGCAGTTTTTCACAAAACGTTCCTGCTTTAAGACAAACCTCTTGAAATTAGCGTATGAAACGCTTATAGGATTTGAACTTTTACGGCCGTGCTGCCAACGTAAGAAACCTCGATCGAAGCGCCGGCCTTTAACGCCGAAAGAGTACCTTTGTTACCGTCCGCCAAAATGATTTCCGCTCCCGTAAGAGAAATCTCCTGCGAAATATTCGTGGACGTTTTCACCTTCATCTTCATGGTTGCCGCGTCGACGGACGATACCGTGTATTTGGTTGCTACATGCATGCGTATCGCCGAAGCTTCGAATTTCGCCGGATTCAATTGGAGCGTCACGACGTCTCCAAGATCGATATCCAGATGGTTGGCAAGCGGCCTGCCGGCCATGTCGATCGTTGTGGCGGTATACGGAAGCGTGAGATTCACGCCGTCCGCCAATACCGATATCGTCTTCAGCTTCGTATCGATGGCCGTAACGCTGCCCGATATCGAATTGCTGAAGTGTACGGACACGATCTGGTTATCCGTATAACGAACCGTCGTGTAGAAGTTTTGGCTGATCAGCGATACCGCCGTATTCAGATCGATCGCCGCGCCGGATACGTCGAATTCGGATTTATCCGTTAGCTTCAGCGAGATCGGTTCACCGTTCAGGTCCACAACGGTCATGAACTTGTATTTGGCGTCGTATTGCGTAATGCGCGCCCCGACCATCACTTCGATTTCGCGGTTCGTAACTTTCACCTTCGTCACCTGATCGTCCGCGTTCAACGAAAGCTCCACCGCGTCTTCGTTTTTGATCAGATCCCCGAAGCCCGGGTTGTCCAACCCTTTGATTTCTACCGTCGCCCCCGGCGCCACGTCCTTCGAGACCAAGCTGCCGTCCGCGGTTCGGATCGTCACGATGTTCTTGTCGCCCGATTGGAAGCTTCCGGAAATTTGTGTAGCGGCCGCTGCCGTTTCGGCAATGATGCTAAGCGCGATCGGTTTGTCGCGGAACGAGTCCTGCACGATAGTCAGATTCGAGTTCGGCTTCAAATCCAGAATGGAGAGCGGGCTGCCTTCGGAATCTTCGATGACCAGACCCGGCTCGTACGGAATCGCGACCGGCTTGTCTTCGACCCAAATATAAATCGTGCTCTCGCTGCTGTTATAACGAGCGTATGTACCGGTAATCGTCTTCGTGTGCTGAATGTCCCCTTGCGCTTCGACGTAAAGCGCTTTGCCGTCTTCCGCTATGACGGAGACGTCGCCGTATTCCAGCAATTGATCCTTCGTAATCGGCTTCTCGGAATTGTAGTGGAAATAGAGCGTGCTCTCGTCCAGAGCATACGTCGTTTCTTCGCCTTCATGATAAAGCGTCAGCGACGTCTCCGTCAGCTCCGATACAACGCCGGCCGATTGACCTTCATAGTCAACTGGGAAGGAAGCCTGGGCTCTGCTGAGCAGCGTCGCAAGACTAGCGCGCGTAACGGGCTTGTCCGCGCCGAACGTCGTTTCGGTAATGCCCTTCACCAGCTTCAGCTGGACGGCCGCGTTGACGTAGCCTCTGTATCGCGAGTCGATATCGGCGGCATCCTCGAACGACGATTCCGTATCTTGAAGCTGGCCCGCCACCGCCTGCTGGCCGATCGCTCTTACGATCAGCTTCGTCACCCATTCGCGGCTTGCCGGCTTCTCTCCCCATTGAACGCTCTGATCGGCGGCAGCGAGAGCGTATTCTTCCTCGCGCTCCAGCAAGCCTTCCGTAAACGCGAGCGCTACGTAAGGCTTGGCCCAATCGGCCACTTGAAACGACGAATCGAATACGATGATCGCGTCGGAATCCGCCTGCCTGTCCAAGCCGGCGAAACGAAGCGCCATCAATACGGCCTCCTGCTGGGAAACGCTGTTCTCCGGCTTGAAGGTTACCGTTCCGCTCGCCGTATTCTCGTAACCGTTAATAATATGCTGCAAATATAATTTCGCGATATGCTTCTCCGCCCAATGGCCGGGAGTCACGTCCGTGAAAGGAGACGTCGATTGCAGCTGCTCGGCGTTGATTTGCACGGGCGAAGACAAGACGGCCGCGCCGCTGCCCGCGGCTAACGTGATCGCGATCGATCCCGTCATGATTTGCTTCCAACATAATTTAAGTGGCATTGTCGAATCTCCTCTATGCGATAGGAATAATAGATAATGGCATTATTTGACGTAAGGATGCTCGAGCTCGACATGTCCCATCATGCTTTCGGCCGCTTCGCCGTCCACTAGAATATCGAAGCCGTTAACGAACGAAAACTGGAACAGCGTGCTTTTCATCGTCTCGATCATGAGCGTCTCCGCGGGTGCGCCTACACGGCTTTCGTCCGGGATTCGGATATCGATCGTAACGATCCCGTCCTCGAACTTCATCGATAAGAGCCTGATGTCCTTCCACATCGAGACCATGTCGTCCGATTCCTTCATTAATTCGGAAAGCGCAGCCTTCAGCTGCTCCGCCTCGGAGCCATTCGGCACGCTCGCTTTACGCTCCGTCATTTCCTGCAGGTCCGCGTCTGAACCGAATACGCTGATCTCTATGGTATCGGCTTTCTCTTCTTCTTGAGCCGATGGCGAAGGCGTCGCATTAGTCGAATCTCCTCCCGCGCCGCTGACTTGACCCGCAGTCGGCGAAGGCGAAGATGCAGTGACTGCTTCTGAGCCATTAGAGTTCGTTTTCTCTTGATTCCCGCAGCCGGCAAGCGCCGCGGCCAATAACATTGAAGCAAGTAAGAGGCTTGATCTGGTCATTCCCATGGGCACGTCACCTGCTTTCTACTTCAATTTGAAATAAGATTTAATCCCTTCCGTCAATTGGACGGCGAAATTTTTCTGAACGTTTGCGTTAAATATCGTCTTGGCGTCGGTCGAGTTGCTCAAGTATCCCGCTTCGATCAGAACGGCGGGCATCGTCGTTTCCTTAATGACCTTGTAAGCCGCTTTCTTGACGCCGCGGTCGTTTAAGCCAAGTCCTTTGAGCACGTATTTGTGCAGGTGGTCGGCAAGCGGCTTGCTGTTATCGCGGTAATAATACGTCTCGGAACCGTTAACGCTTGTTTTATCGAAGCTGTTGGCGTGTAAGGAGATAAAAAGATCGGCTTTGCGATCTTCCGCGAATTTGATCCGATCGGTCAGCTCTAGGAACGTATCGTCGACTCTGGTCATGTGCACGCGGAACCTCTTGTCCTTCTCCAGCTCCGCCTTCAGCGCCAGCGCCGCGAGAAGATTAAATTCCTTCTCCCATCGGTTGATGGACTTGCTGTAAGCGCCTGGATCTTTGGCGCCGTGTCCGGCATCGATGACAATGTCGTACACTTCATCTTCCGGATCTGGCTGATTCGGATCGGCGGGAGTCGCGGGCTCTGCCGGCACTTCGCTTTTGGGCATCAACGCAAAATGGAACGCGTTCTCCGTCTCCGTCAGCACATATCCCGTCTCATCGCCCACCAGAATGACCAATCTGGCGACGAACGGGTTCGTCTGGAACTGCGCGTACTTGTAGCCGGTCAGCAGCGCGTTATCCGCTACGGACACGACCGTCTCGCCTTTGGTGGCCGGATTGAACGTCGTATTCTGGAAGTCGAATACCAACCGTTTCGGATTGTCGAGCAGCAGCGGCTTGCCCGGCTTCTGCACGCCTTGATGCGTCACGGTCAGCACCGATTGTCCGTCCATCGCAATTCCGGTTATGTATCCGATCTGCCCGGCTTGCTCCGAACCATCCGGCTCGGACGTCCCCGGCTCCTGCGGCTGTTCCGTCCCGGGCACGTACGATTCGCTGAACATGTGGACTTCGCGTTCGGTATCCTTCCACTCGAATGTAAGTCCCAGCAGCTCACCCACCAACCGTACGGGCACCATCGTTCTCCAATTGACCAGCTTCGGCGCTACTGTTGTCTCCATTATGACGTCATTAACCTTGATTTGCTTTTCACCGATAACCAGTTCAATCAACTTGCTTTCGTTTTTGACGGTTACTTTCTGCTTCGCCTGTTCCCATTCCACGACGTAACCGAGGCCGTCGGATAGAACGGCTAACGGTACATACGTTGAACCGTTTTCAATTTTCGGAGCGACATCCGTAACGATCGGCTTCTCGTTCAGGAACAGCTTGGGCGAAGGCGGAGGTTCGGCAGCATGTCCGACTGCCGCGAACATGGTGAACAACAACGACATCATTACCATAATGGATACAAACTTCTTCATTTCCCACCTCGATGACTGAATTGCCCGCATCGAATGTGTTCATTCGACAAATAGGACAAACATATAGACGCTTCTTGTCAATAAAAGTTGCGCCCTGAAGAAAAAAAGGACAGCCGTCCTAATGGGCGGATGTCCTTCTTTGCGGGTAGTCGATTTAGCCCAAACGAGCGGCGTGCTTCTGCTCGTACGCGGCGATTTTGTCCTCATGCTGCAGCGTTAAACCGATGTCGTCCAGTCCTTGAAGCAGGAATTGACGGCGGTGCTCGTCGAGGTCGAACGCGATGCTCAGGCCGTATTCGTCCGTCAGCAGCTTGTTCTCGAGGTCTACGCTCAGCTTATAGCCTTCATGCTTCGCCGTGCGCTGGAACAGCTCCTCGACTTGCTCTTCGCTCAGCTTGATCGGCAGAATGCCGTTCTTGAAGCAGTTGTTGTAGAAAATATCGGCATACGAAGGTGCGATAATCACTTGGTAGCCGTAGTCCAGAATCGCCCAAGGGGCGTGCTCGCGGGACGAGCCGCAGCCGAAGTTCGCTCTGGAGATGAGAACCGACGCGCCTTGATAACGCGGCTTGTTCGGCTCGAATTCGGCGTTCACTTCGCCGTTCTCGTGAAAGCGCCATTCGAAGAATAGAAATTGCCCGAATCCGCTGCGCTCGATGCGCTTCAGAAATTGTTTAGGGATGATGGCATCCGTATCCACGTTAACCCGGTCGACCGGGGCTACGATTCCTGTCAGTTGTTTAAATGGTTCCATATTCGTCCGTTCCCCTTTCTAGTTCAGCACTTCAGTCTTGATTTCCCAATCGCGCACGTCCGTGAAGCGCCCGTTCACCGCCGCGGCCACCGCCATTGCCGGCGAGACGAGATGCGTTCTGCCGCCGCGGCCTTGACGGCCTTCGAAGTTGCGGTTCGATGTCGATGCGCAGCGTTGTCCCGGCTTCAGCACGTCCGGGTTCATCGCGAGACACATCGAGCAGCCCGCGTCGCGCCATTCGAAGCCCGCTTCGATAAAGATCTTGTCTAGGCCTTCCTTCTCCGCCTGCAGCTTCACGCGTCCGGAGCCCGGAACGACGATCGCGGTTACGCGGTCGCTGACCTTGTAGCCTCTGGCGATCTCCGCCGCGGCGCGCAGGTCTTCGATCCGGCCGTTCGTGCAGGAGCCGATGAACACGTAGTCGATCTCGATTTCCGTCATTGGCGTGCCCGGCTTCAGATCCATGTACTCCAGCGCTTTCTCGGCTGCTTTGCGCTCGTTCTCCGTCGGGAGGTCGGCAGGGTTAGGCACGCGGGACGTAATGTCCGTTCCCATGCCAGGGCTTGTTCCCCAAGTGACTTGCGGGATCAAGGCGTCAACGTCGAATTCTACGACCGTATCGTATGCCGCCCCTTCGTCCGTCGTCAGCTTCGACCATTCCGCTACCGCTTCGTCGAAGTTTTTCGGCGAGTATTCGCGTCCGCGCAGATAGTTGAACGTCGTCTCGTCCGGAGCGATCAGTCCTGCGCGCGCGCCTGCCTCGATCGACATGTTGCAGACCGTCATACGCTCTTCCATCGTCAAGCTCTTGATTGCGTCGCCCGTGTATTCGATAACGTAGCCCGTCGCGAAATCAGTGCCGTATTTGGCAATGACGCCGAGAATCATGTCCTTCGCGGTTACGCCCGGTTTGCGTTTGCCGTTGAAGCGGACTTCCATCGTCTTCGCTTTGGATTGCTGCAGACATTGCGTCGCCAGAACGTGCTCGACTTCGCTTGTGCCGATACCGAACGCCAGAGCGCCGAACGCGCCGTGAGTCGAAGTGTGGCTGTCGCCGCAGACGATTGTTTTGCCCGGGTGAGTGAGGCCGATTTCAGGTCCCATAACGTGAACGACGCCTTGGTCGATGTTGTCCAGGTCGAACAGTTTCACGCCGAAGTCCTGACAGTTCTTCGTCAGCGTGTCGATCTGCTGCTTGGAGATCGGGTCCGTAATATTGAAGCGGTCCTTCGTCGGAACGTTGTGGTCCATCGTTGCGAACGTCAGGTCGGGACGGCGCACCTTGCGGCCCGACATGCGAAGGCCTTCGAACGCTTGCGGCGACGTTACTTCGTGAACGAGCTGCAGGTCGATGTAGATGACGCTCGGCTTCCCTTCCTCTTGATAAATGACGTGATTGTCCCAAATCTTCTCAAACATTGTTTTCTTCGCCATTATGATCACCTCATAAGTTCATAGATTGCTTTCGCAATGATTCGCTTTTCGTTAACGCTAATGCTTCTCTTCTTGATTGCTATCATCATACCATGTCTTTCTTGATTGATCTAAGATATAATATCTATAAGGACTATAGTTATAAACTATAGCGTTCGCTTGGCTTTTTGTATATACATTGTTTTCTGGGAAAGGGGCAACCGCCGTCATGGAACTCCGTCAGCTTCACTACGTCATTCAAATCGCCGCCGAAAAAAACTTCTCCAGAGCCGCGGACAAGCTGCACATCGCGCAGCCGTCGCTCAGCCAGCAGCTGTCCAAGCTGGAGCAGGAGCTTGGCGTCCTGCTGTTCCGCCGAACGACGAATTCCGTCGAGCTTACGCAGGCCGGCCAAGTGTTCGTCGACAAATCGCAGTCCATTCTGGACGCCGTGGAGCAGCTGAAGCAGGAAATGGACGACATGGCCCAGATGCGCAGAGGCCGTCTCGTCGTCGGCACGCTGCCCATTACGGGGTCGCACATTCTTCCGCTCGTGCTCCCGGCGTTCGGAGCCCAATATCCGCAGATCGAAGTGGTGCTCGTGGAAGAGTCGACCGCCAAGCTGGAGCAGCTGACCGCGAGCGGCGGCACGGACCTTAGTCTCCTGACCTTGCCGCTTATCGACGGAACCTTATCCTGCGAGCCTTATATGGAAGAACAGATTTGCCTCGCCGTCCCTCCCCAGCATCCGCTGGCTTCCCGGCAGGACGCCGTGCGAATCGAGGAGCTGAAGGCGGAGCCGTTCATCAAGCTCAAGCGCGGACAAGGCTTCCGACAAATTACGGTCGAACTCTGCGAGCAGGCCGGCTTCTCGCCGCAGATCGTCTTCGAGAGCTCCAACATTGAAACCGTGCAGTCTCTCGTCGCCGGCGGCATGGGCATCGCTTTCGTGCCGCAAATGCTGACCAGGCCGAAAGGCTCCGAGTTCGCGCCCGTATATTTAAGGCTGAGCTCGAAGCCGACCCGCACGCTTGTCGTCGCCAGCCGCAAAGGACGTTACTTGTCCAAGGCGGCTCAAGCCTTCATCGTTACGCTGAAGGAGACGATCAGCGCGTATCATCAGAATGGCTAAACTCTAATCAAGGCGGTATAAGGAAGGACGACGGTCCTCGAACACCGGGATGCGCGAGCGGACCTCGTCCACGAGCGCCAGATCGATCTCGCAGCGAAGAATCGTCTCTTCCTCTCCCGCTTCGGCGATAATTTCGCCCCAAGGATCTATCACCATGGAATGGCCGAAGAAGCTCGTTTCCCCGCTGATCCCCATCCGGTTGCAGGCTACGACGTACATCTGGTTTTCGATCGCGCGCGCGGTGAGCAGCGTCCGCCAATGATGCAGGCGGGGGTTCGGCCATTCCGCGGGCACGAACAGCAGCTTCGCCCCGCCGAGCGCGAGCGTTCTCGCCAGCTCCGGGAACCGGATATCGTAGCAGATCATCATGCCCGCCCGCTCGCCTTCGATAACAAGCTCTCCGGGCTCGCTGCCCGCCTTCAAATATTTTTCCTCGTCCATCAAGCGGAACAGGTGAATCTTCGAATATTGCCCAATCGCGCGGCCTTCGCGGTCCATGGCGAACATCGTGTTATAAACGCCGTCTTCCCTGCCCTCCGCAATCGAGCCTCCGATAAGATAAACCCCGTGTGTTTGGGCGAATGCCGACAAGTACGCCAGCGTTTCCTCTCCGTTGCGATCCGCGAGCTTATCGATTTCCGTCAGCGCGTACCCGGTGTTCCACATCTCGGGAAACAGAATCGCGTCCGGCTTCTCCCCGGCGGAAACCGCCTCTTCCAGAAGCGCTTCCAGCTTCTTTTTATTCGATTCCGGACGGCCCGCGTCGATCGGCATTTGGAGCAGCGCCAGCCGCAGCTTTTTCGTCATAATGGGTGTTGCCTCCCAGCATTGTTGGTTTTCCCTAATGATACCTTCTCATGGTTCCGTGTCAAGATGGGCATTGTAACAAGGAAGCTCGTTCTTCGAAACTACAGTCAAAGGAGTTTTTCTATATGATGAAGGTTCGATTGGGACGGCTGCTGCCGATGCTCTCCCTCGCTTTGCTGTTGGCTGCATTAAGCGGCGCGCCGGCTTTCGCCGAGGCACAGAGAGAGGATTCCGCCGCAAGCAGCCAGGAGGAGACGCTCAGACCCGTTCAAGTATTCGACGTCGCGGCCGGCAAGGTCGTCAAGACGATTCCGAACGACAAGAAATTCCAGAAGATGGCGAAGAAATGGACGGGCTCGATCACGGGCCTTGCGCCTCAGCTGACGGCCGATCAATCCTGCACCTACGTCTACCGCGTCCCGCTCGCCAAACCCGTTACGATCCAGACCGGCGGCATTTCCTTAGCGGCGTCCGATCTCTTCCTGTTCTATTGCAAGGAGCAGCCGCCCATGCTGCTGACGTTCGACGATCAGCGCAAGCCGTATCTGTTCTTGTTCGACGCCGACATTAAACCGTTTATCAAAAAAGTAGGGCTTCCTCCGCTCGAATCCTAAACGCCCGAAGCGCCTAGGCTTCAATTCTCCATACATTCATGCTACATTATTGCTAATGTCTACTCGGCAACGATTGACAAAATCGCGAATGAAAGTGTGATGGAATGGAAACGCAGGAACAGATGAGGCGGATCAAGCCCGCTGACCGAATGGAAGGACTGCCTACGCAGTTTTTCGCGAAGCTGGTGGCGAAGGCGAACGCTCAGATCGCCAAAGGGCGGGACGTCATTAACTTGGGCCAGGGCAATCCGGATCAGCCGACGCCTCCCCATATTGTCGAGAAGCTGCAGGAGGCTGCAGCCAACCCGCTGTATCACAAATATCCTCCGTTCAGCGGTTACGCCTTCTTGAAGGAAGCGGTAGCGAAACGCTATAAGGAAGACTACGGCGTCGAGCTGGATCCGGCGACGGAGGTCGCGATCTTGTTCGGAGGCAAGACGGGACTGGTCGAGATCAGCCAGTGCCTGCTGAACCCGGGCGACATTTGTTTGGTTCCGGACCCCGGTTATCCGGATTATTGGTCGGGTGTCGCGCTTGCCGGAGGAGAAATGTCGTTTATGCCGCTGCTGGAGAAGAACAGCTATCTGCCCGATCTGTCGGCGATCGACCCCGAGCTGGCAAATCGTGCGAAGCTGATGTTCATGAATTACCCGAACAATCCGACGGGAGCCGTCGCGGGCGCGGAGTTCTACGAGGATGTCGTCCAGTTTGCTAGAGCGCATGACGTCGTCGTCGCCAGCGACTTCGCCTACGGGGCTATCGGGTACGACGGCGTGAAGCCGGTCAGCTTCCTTCAGACCCCTGGCGCGAAGGAAGTCGGCGTCGAATTCTATACGCTGTCCAAGACATACAACATGGCGGGCTGGCGTGTCGGCTTCGCCCTCGGCAACGCCGAAGTCGTCGCCATGATCAATCTCATTCAGGATCATTATTATTGCAGCTTATTCGGCGGCATCCAGGAAGCCGCCGCGCTCGCTCTGACAGGACCGCAGGACTGCGTCGCGGAGCTCGCGGCGCGATACGAGCGGAGAAGGAACGCGCTATTCGAGGCTCTGGACCGCATCGGCTGGAAGGCCGAACGCCCCGGGGGCTCCTTCTTCTGCTGGCTGCCCGTGCCGGACGGCTATACGTCGGAGCAATTCGCTGACAAGCTGCTGCTCGAGGCGGACGTCGTCGTTGCGCCTGGCGTGGGCTTCGGAACGCACGGCGAAGGCTACGTGCGGCTTGGCCTCCTGTCCGACGAAGCGAGGTTGACCGAAGCCGTCGAAAGAATCGGCAAGCTCGGCTTGTTCGGCGGCTCCCGGGAGTAGATTGGTGATTCGCCTTTCTTTACAGGGCACCGGTATCGTGTTATCCTTATTTTAGCTGAAATAAGAAACGTGATGACGGGACCAGTAAGCGGATCAGGCCTTGTTCAGAGAGTAAATTCCACCGGCTGAGAGAATTTACCGTTGGCCCCTGCCGAACCTACCTCCGAACGGCCGGCGACAAGCCGGACAGCGCCTCCTGTTACGAGGCATGAAGATGGATGGTCGTGCGCGCAGCAGGACCGTCAACGAAGGTGGTACCGCGGAAGCATAGACTTTCGTCCTTTATAGGATGAAGGTCTTTTTTTCATTGTCACGAAAGCTGGATGGGATGGGGATCGTACATGTCGGAGAGAATCGTAGTGAAAATCGGAAGCAGCTCGCTGACTTCCGAAGAAGGCGGGCTTAACCGGGACAGCATCCGTTTCTTTGCATCGGAGCTGGCGTCCAGGCATAGCCGCGGCGATGCGGTCATGCTCGTGACGTCCGGCGCGGTTGCAGCCGGCTTCCGCCGCATCGGTTACGCGTCGCGGCCGAAGGCCGTGCACGAGAAGCAGGCGGCCGCGGCCGTCGGCCAGGCGCTGCTCATGCAGGCCTATCAAGAAGAGCTGTCCGAATACGGCATCGTCGCCGCGCAGATTTTGCTGACGCGCGCGGATTTCTCGAACCGCCGCCGCATTCAGAACGCGCTGATGACGATCGAGGAGCTTCTGAATCAGCGCATCATTCCTATCATTAACGAGAACGATACCGTCGCGACGGATGAGCTCGTGCTGAAGTTCGGCGACAACGACAATTTGTCCGCCCTTGTGGCCGCCATGACCAAAGCCGCCAAGCTCGTCATCATTACCGATATGGACGGCTTATACACCGAGGATCCGCGCAAAAACCCGCAAGCCGTCAAGATCGACCGCGTCGAGCAGATTTCGGAGGATATTCTGAAATTGGCGGGCGGCGCCGGCTCCTCCGTCGGAACGGGCGGCATGCGCTCGAAGATCGAGGCGGCGCGGATCGCGATGCGCGGCGGCGTTCAAGCGTTTATCGGCAAAGTGCAGCAGGAAGGCGATTTGAATCTGGCCGTGAATGGCAGCGGCAGAGGCACTTACTTCGACACGAAGCTCCACAGCTTATCGATGAAGAAGCAATGGCTCGGCTTCCACGCGATGCCGCAGGGCCGGATCACGGTCGACGACGGCGCGGTCACCGCGCTGCTGGTCGGCGGCAAGAGCCTGCTGCCCGCCGGCGTAACGGCAACCGAAGGCGACTTCCATCCGGGAGACATCGTCGAGGTAATTAACCGGCAGAACGAGGTGCTCGGCAGAGGCGTCGTGAACTACGCGTCCTGGCAGCTGCTGGCCGCTGCCGGTCTAGGCACGGAGGAAGTCGCGCGGCGGCTGGAGGTTCCCCGCATCGAAGTGATACACCGAGATGAGTGGGTTACGTTGAAATAGCAAGCAAACAATCGAGATCGAACTGATGAATCGGGAGGCGAACTGGCATGATAAGTGAAGTGAGACAGAAAGCGACATGGGCGCAGGAAGCGGCCGCGGCGATGAACCGGATGACGACGGAGCAGAAGAACGCCGCGCTTTCGGCGATGGCCGATGCTCTAATCGCAAGACAAGATGAACTTATTGCGGCGAACGAAGAGGATCTTCGGCGGGGGCGCGAGAACGGTACGAGCCCTTCCCTCCTCGACCGTCTCGCGCTGAACGGCGATCGCATCGCCGGCATCGCGGAAGGCCTGCGGCAAATCGTCGAGCTCCCCGATCCTGTCGGCGAGCTGCTTGAACGGTTCGAGCGGCCGAACGGCATGAAGGTCGAGAAGATCCGCGTGCCGCTCGGCGTGATCGGCATGATCTACGAAGCCCGTCCGAACGTGACCGTGGACGCAGCCGGCCTCTGTCTGAAGACAGGCAATTGCGTCGTGCTGCGCGGCGGCTCGGCCGCTCTCTCCTCCAACCGGAAGATCGTCGAAATTCTGAAGGACGCGCTGGGCTCCACTGCCCTGCCGGGCGACGCGCTGCAGCTGATCGAGGACAGCGACCGCGCTTCCGTTAACGAGATGCTGAAGCTGAACGGTCTGCTTGACGTCGTCATTCCGCGGGGCGGCGCGGCGCTGATTCGCAACGTCGTCGAGAATGCAACGGTCCCGGTTATCGAGACGGGCGCGGGCATCTGCCATGTTTTCGTCGACGAAAGCGCTCAGCTCGAGATGGCGGCGTCCATCGCTTTCAACGCGAAGGTGCAGCGCCCGTCCGTATGCAACTCCATGGAGACGCTGCTCGTTCATCGCAAGGTAGCGGAGACCTCTTTGGCCGAGCTGCTCGCGCCCATGCTTCAAGCGAACGTTGAAGTAAGGGGCTGCCCGGATACGCAGTCGCTGCTTGACGGCGTCAAGACCGCGACCGACGATGATTTCGCCACCGAATATAACGACTATATAATGAACGTGCGTATCGTCGACAGTCTGGACGAAGCGCTTGCGCATATCCGCCGTTATGGAACCAAGCACTCGGAATGTATTGTGACGGAAACAATCGCCCATGCGGAACGGTTCCTTCAGGAGGTAGACGCCGCCGCCGTATACCATAACGTGTCGACGCGCTTTACCGACGGGTTCGAATTCGGTTTCGGCGCGGAGATCGGCATCAGCACGCAGAAGCTGCATGCCCGCGGCCCTATGGGCCTGCCTGCGCTGACATCGACGAAATACCGGATTTACGGGAACGGTCAAGTCAGAGGCTGATCCGTTAGCAAGACAAACAGACAGGAGGAACCCCCCATGAGTATACTTACCGAATCCGGCATCGGATCCATGCACATTTGTTTCTACGGCGCCGGATCCATGGCCGAAGCGATCGCGCGCGGGCTGATTGGCGAGGAGCTGGTCGCTCCCGGCAAAATATCCATGCTTAACCGGAGCAATGCCGAGCGGCTCGGCGAGCTGCATGAACGGTACGGCGTGCAGACCGTGCTGCAGGGATCGACGAACGATGCGTATCTGAAAGGTGCCGATATTATCTTCTTGGCGATGAAGCCCAAGGACGCGGCCGAAGCAATATCGGCGATCGCCCCCCTGCTCTCGCCCAACCAACTGATCGTATCCGTTATCGCGGGGCTTTCCATCTCGTCGCTTGAGAAGCTTCTCGGTTCGTCCCAGCCGATCGTCCGCACGATGCCGAACACGTCCAGCACAATCGGGCTCGGCGCTACGGGCATTAGCTATTCGGACCATGTCACGCCGCAGCAGCGGCTCGTTACGGAAGTCATGTTCCAGTCGATCGGCCTGAACGCCGTCGTTGAGGAAGCGCTCCAGGACTCCGTCGTGGGCGTGTCCGGAAGCGGTCCCGCTTATATCTATTTCGTAATGGAAGCGATGATGAAAGCCGCCGCCGAGCTGGGCTTGGACGATAAGACCGCCAAGGATCTCGTCGTGCAGACGGTGCTCGGCGCCGCCCAGATGGTGAAGCAAACCGGCGAAAGCCCGGAAGAGCTGCGCCGCAAGGTGACGTCTCCTAACGGAACGACTCAGGCCGCTATCGAGAAGATGACCGAGCTTGGCTTGCCGGAGGCGATCGTCAAAGGCATGAAGCGCAGCTCCGAGCGTGCGGCGGAAATCGGCGCCGACATCGAAAGGAGCATTGGATAATGAGTCAAGTGTGTATCGCGACATACCGCTCTTACGACGATAAGGCGGATTTTCAGAAAAAGGCGCTTTCGATCGCCGTCGGTCTGACCGTCGGAAGCTGGACCGAGCTCCCCGAAGCGCAAAAAGCGGAGATGGAGAAGCATCTCGGCAAGGTGCTCTCCGTCGATGTGCACGAAGGCGGCCCCGGCGAACGATATGCCGATATCCGGATTGCGTATCCGGACATTAATTTCAGCCGCGACATTCCCGCCCTTCTCGTCACGGTGTTCGGCAAGCTGTCGATGGACGGCCGGATCAAGCTGCTCGATCTCGACGTGTCCGAATCGTTCGCGTCCGCGTTCCCAGGTCCGAAGTTCGGCTTGCCCGGCGTTCGCGAGCTGCTCGGCGTGCAGGAGCGGCCGCTGCTCATGAGCATCTTCAAATCCGTTGTCGGACATGATCTCGCCAACCTGCGGGAGCAGTTTTACAAGCAGGCGCTTGGCGGCGTCGACTTGATTAAGGATGACGAAATCCTGTTCGAGAACCCGCTTACGCCGCTCGAGAAGCGCGTAGAAACCTGCATGGAAGCGGCCCGCAAGGCGCAAGAGGAAACGGGACAGAAGCTTCTTTACGCGGTTAACCTGACCGGTCCGACCTCGCAGCTTGCCGCTAACGCGCGCAAAGCGATCGCGGCCGGCGCGAACGCGATCCTGTTCAACGTGCTGGCATACGGCTATGACGCCCTGCACGAGCTCAGCAGCGATCCTGACATCAACGTGCCGATCGCTGCTCATCCCGCTATGGCCGGCGCGATCTATCCGTCTCCGCACTATGGCATGAGCGCCTCCCTGCTGCTTGGCAAGCTAATGAGGCTTGCGGGCGCGGATCTCGTGCTGTTCCCTTCCCCCTACGGCTCCGTCGTCATGCCGAAGGAAGAGAACTTGGCCGTCAAGGACGCTCTGCTCCGTCCGCTCCACGGCCTGCGGACAAGCTTCCCGGTCCCGTCGGCGGGCATTCATCCGGGCCTGGTGCCGCTTATCCTGAAGGACTTCGGAACCGACGTCGTCGTGAACGCCGGCGGCGGCATTCACGGCCATCCGATGGGAACGGCGGCCGGAGGCCAAGCCTTCCGCCAAGCAATCGGCGCCGCTCTGGCGGGTACGCCGCTGCAGGAAGCAGCCGAAGCCGCGGGCAACGAGGCGCTTAAGGCAGCCATTCAAGCATGGGGAGTCAGAGAATCATGATGACGAAATCAAACGCAACCAAGAAACGCATCGTGTTTTGCGATTTCGACGGAACCATCACAATCAACGATAATATTATCGCGATCATCAAACATTTTAACCCGGAGGGCTGGGAGAGAATCGCCGAACGAACGATCGCGACGGAGCTCACGATTCAAGACGGGGTCGGACAGCTGTTCCGTCTTCTTCCCTCCTCGCTCCGTGACGAGGTGGTGTCGTACGGCGTCAACAACGTGCGCATCCGGGACGGCTTCGCCGAATTTCTAAGCTATTGCAAAGAGCAGAATATCGAGTTTTACGTGACGAGCGGCGGCATCGATTTTTTTGTGTACCCGACGCTCGAGCCGTTCGATATTCCGCGCGACCACATTTACTGCAACAGCAGCGACTTCTCTGGCGAGCGCATCGAAATTTTATGGCCGCATCCCTGCGACGAGCATTGCCATAATCATTGCGGCATGTGCAAAACAACGATCATGCGCCGGTTTCCCGAGGACCAATACGAGCGGATCATTATCGGCGACAGCGTAACGGACTTCGAAGGCGCCAAGCTGGCCGACCGAGTATATTCCCGCTCGCACTTGACGGTGAAATGCCGCGAGCTTGGTCTTGCGCATACGGAGTTCGATACGTTCCACGACATCATAGCGGCGATGGCCGATGAAGAAAGGAAGTAGATCATGAGCTTTGACCAGATTAAGACGGAAGAGAAGCAGCGGGCGCTCAGCGAGCTTCGCGATGTGAAGGAGCTGTTCGCGAATCGCGGCTGGTTCCCGGGCACGAGCGGCAACCTGTCGGTTCGCGTGGGCGACTTCTCCCCCGAAGCGTTCCAGTTCGCCATTACGGCGAGCGGCAAAGACAAAACCGTACATACGCCGGAGGATTATCTCTTCGTCGATCAGAACGGTAAAGCTTGCGAGGCGACCTCGCTGAAGCCATCCGCCGAAACGCTGATCCATTGCGAAATTTACCGTCTGACGGGCGCGGGAGCGATCTTTCATGTGCATACCGTCTTCAACAATGTCATCTCCGAATATTTCTGGGATCGCAAATCCGTGCCGGTTGACGGCGTGGAGCTGATCAAGGGCTTCAACCTGTGGGAGGAAGAGAAGCATATCGACATTCCGATCGTTTCGAATTTCGCGCACATCCCGTCGATCGTGCCGGAAATAACGGATCGCATGACAGACGAGATCCCTGGCATTCTGCTCCGCAAACACGGCATCTACGCTTGGGGGGCTAACGCGTTCGAAGCGAAGCGCCACCTCGAGGCCTTCGAGTTTATTTTTGAGTACGTCTACCGGCTGGAGCTGCTGAAGCGCGGCGGCGTATAGGAACAACGCAAACGTCAGTCCCGACAAGAAGGGGGTGCTCCGGGTCGTTTCGGCCCTTGAGCACCCCTTTTTTATTTCGTTTCACCTCATTCCTTGGATCGCCCTTCCTGCCGGTCAGTCATGCGGGAGGGCGTTTTTTAATTTTTCCTTGCCCGATATTTATTTGGGGAACTGGGAAAATTATATCTGTACATTATGCCGGATGGAGGCGTTACGATGACAAACCAATTAGATGCTTCGGAAATCGCGAGTCTATGGACCACATATATGAATAACACAGTGTATGTTTTTTCTGTACCTTATTACATGAAAAAATGTGAAGATGGAGAAATTCGTTCCATTATAGAATTAACGTTAGAAATTTCACAAGAGATTCTCGCCCGTGTTGAACAAATATTGGAACAAGAAGACTTCCCCTTACCGTTTGGATTTACGAAAGAAGATGTTGATATAGGTGCCCCCCGGTTATATTCCGATCGGTTCGCTCTTATCCAATATAATGCCTTGGCTGAAAACGGTTTGTTTTTTTATGTTCTTTCGTTAGCGAATTCGACGCGTTTGGATGTCCGCGACTTTTTTACGCATTGTATTTCTCTAACAACAAAACTTTATAATCAAAGTAAAAACCTATTGGTAAAAACAGGATTAGCAAATTCCGCACCGACAATTCCCTTTCCCGAAAAAGCAGAATTTGTACACCGACAAGGATTTTTAACGGGCTGGTTTGGCGATAAGAGGCCTTTAAATGCGATTGAAATTAATCAATTCGTATTTAATTTTAGAACGGCGGCTTTCGGAAGAGCAAAGCTCATGTCTTACAGTCAAGTAACAAAATCAAAAGAAATTCGCGAATTTTTCGTTAGAGGAAAGGAACTGTGTGATAACCACATTGAGCTGTTTACCTCATTGCTATGAGAAGATGACCTGCCTTCCCCGACAACCTACGAAGCGGAAATAACAAACTCAACCTCATCCCCGTTTAGCGATAAAATGATGATGTTTTTCATGATGGCGCTGGGTTCTGTATTAATAAGCAAGTACGGCTCTTCGATAGGCTTAAGCAGCAGACGAGATATCGGTCTACATTTCACGCGTTTATTGGGAGAGACAGCCAAATATCTAGAAGATGCCGCTAATATTATGATAAAAAACGGGTGGATGGAGCAACCCCCTCAAGCCGCAAACCGAAAAACGTTAGTAGAAAACAGATAGGAAGGCGAATGAATAGGAAAGCCCCCAAGCTTGAGCCTGGGGGCCATACTCAGACGGTCATATCCGTCGCGATTTTCGCTTGTTTTATGTGATTTGTTTCGTTTTCCGCTAAGCCTTGCCGCCGTAGAACTTCCCCGCATGCGCTTTCGCTTCTTCCACGTTCGTCACGCGGTTGCGACTCCATTCCAGTAATATGCGATCGATATATTTCAGGCTAAGCTTTCCGGCGAATACCGCTTCTTTCAGAGCGAACACGATGATTTCTTCCGTATACTTGTCCTCGTCAAGCCACTTGCTGAGCAAGTCGCACTCGAACGGGGACAGCAGCCTGCCAAACTCCTGTTCGAATACGGAGAACAAATCGGAGATGGCCGCATTCGGCAATGCAGGCTTCTTCACCCCTCCCGCCGGCTGGCGTTCGGTCCTCTTCGTCTGCCGTTTCTCGGCCGCCCGCCATTCCGCGGCCTTCATGAACCAGCCGCTCCAATTATACCGTTCCGCTTGAAGGCCGGTCGCTTCGTCGACATAATCGTCGATCGAGAGAAAGCCTTCCTTCATCAGCCGCCCCAGCATCGTCCCGATCAATCGCACCTGGATCCCCATCCGTCCGGCCAGCTCCTCCGGCGTCGGAAAATCATTCCTATCGGACTCCGCGTAAAGCATAATTTGCAGCAGCAGCATCGCTTCCGAATCCGACAGCCCCAAGCTGCTGTAGCTCTGCAGCAGCAGGCTCGGAACATGTACGCCTCCCTCCGCGATCGCGGCCGCGATGCCATGCGTATAAGCCTTCCATATTTCGTCATTCATGCCGCTTCCCCCTTCCCCTGGCGCGCAGACAAAAAAGAGCTGCCCGGCAGCGCGGGCAGTCCTCACATCACTTCGTTTCATTCACGATCGCATACGTGTCTCTCGCGATCAACAGCTCTTCATTCGTCGGAACGACAAGCACTTTCACTCTGGAGCCCGGCGTCGAAATAACTCGCGCTTCCTTGCTTCTTCTGGCGTTCAGCTCATGGTCGAGCTCGACCCCGAAAAACGTGATGCCGTCGCATACGGCCGCGCGGACGTCCGGCGCGTTCTCGCCGACTCCCGCCGTGAAGACCAGCACGTCCAGCCCGTTCATCGCGGCTGCGTAGGCGCCTATATATTTTCTCAAACGATAGGTATACATGTCAAAGGCCAGCTTAGCGTTTTCGTCGCCGCCCGTCATGGCTTCCGTCACTTCGCGCATATCGCTGCTGATGCCGGAGATCGCCAGCATGCCGCTGTGCTTATTCAGCATGGAATTGACCTCGTTAAGCGTCAGCTCTTCCTTGTTCATGACGAACGGTACGATGGCAGGGTCGATATCTCCGCTGCGCGTCCCCATCATCAGTCCCTCGAGCGGCGTCATGCCCATGCTTGTATCGAAGGACTTGCCGTCCAGAATCGCCGCGCAGCTCGCGCCGTTGCCAATATGGCAGGTCACCATCTTGAGCGACTCCAGCGGTAAGCCGAGCAGTCTGGCTGCGTTATCGCTGACATAGGAATGCGACGTGCCGTGGAAGCCGTATCGGCGTATCTTATGGCGGCGGTACAGCACCTTCGGAATCGGGTACAAATACGAGGTTGCCGGCATCGTTTGATGGAACGCCGTATCGAAGACGACAACCTGCGGCACGCCCGGCATGTTCGCTTCAACCGCCGTAATGCCCATCATATGAGCCGGATTATGCAGCGGCGCCAAGTCGAACAGCTTCTTGATCTCCAGCTTCACTTCCTGCGTCACGAGCACCGAGCCTTTGAACACCTCGCCCCCGTGCACGACGCGGTGCCCGACCGCATCGATCTCGGTCATAGCCCCAAGCACGCCGTGCTCCGAATGGGTCAGCATGTCGATGACCCGCTTGACAGCCGTTACATGATCCAGAATTTCGCTGACGTCGCGAACTTCCGGCTTGTCCGCCGGTTCATGCGTCACGATGGAGGAATCCATGCCGATCCGCTCCACTCTCCCGCTCGCGAGAACCCCTTCGTTCGTCATGTCGTACAGCTGATATTTCAGGGAAGAGCTCCCCGCGTTGATGACTAATACTTTCATGAAATCCGATCCCCATCCCTGTCGTATTCGAAGAATCCTACGCCCGTTTTCGCTCCCAGATGTCCGGCTCGCACCATCTTCTTAAGCACGATGGACGGACGATACTTCAGCTCACCGTATTCGCGGAACATCCGGTCGAGAGCGGCAAGAACCGCGTCCAGGCCGAACCGGTCCGCCATCTCGAACGGGCCGTGCTGGAAGGAATAGCCGGTCCGCATCGCCCTGTCGATATCCTCGGCGGACGCGACGCCTTCTTCCAGAACGTGAAGCGCTTCGTTGATGAAGAGGCAGATGAGACGCGTCGTCACGAAGCCCGGCGATTCGAACACCATAACGCCCTTCTTCGAGATAACCTCCTCCACGAAGTGTTTGGTCTGGTTAAACGTATCGTCGGACGTTTTGAGTCCGCGCACGATTTCGACGAGATCGATTTTCAGTACGGGATGTATAAAATGCAGGCCGATTACGCGGTTAGGCACGTTCGTCACGCTTGCAAGCTCGGTCAAGCTCAGCGTGGACGTGTTGCTCGCCAGAATCGTATTCGGTCCGCAGATAGCGTTCAACTGCCGGAATACTTCCTTCTTTGCCTCCATGTCCTCGGTGATCGTCTCGATGATCAATCCGCAATCGGCAAGCTCGCCGTAATCCGATGCCTTATGTATTCTGGAAAGAATAAGCTTCTTCTCGGCGCCGGTCAGCGCCCATTTCTCGATTTGCTTATCCAGACTCACTTCAATCATTTGTAATCCGTAGGACAGACGTTCAGGCGTCCGTTCGATTATAACCACATCGAGGCCTTTGGCCGCCAGCATCTCCGCGATCCCTTGTCCCATCGTGCCTACGCCGATTACTCCAACCTTCTTAATCATTGCTTAAATTGCTCCCTCTAGGTAGATTCTTTCTTATTATAACGATTTTCCGCAAAAATAGAAGGCGAACCGCAGGTCCGCCTCCAAATTGTAATATTGTAACCGTTTTATGCGGCTGAGCCCCGTTCCATCAGCGTCCGGAACTGCTCGCCGTCCAGATTCTCTTCCGTAAGCAGCGTCTCGAGCGACGAAGTGAAGACGGACTTCCGTTCTTCAAGCAAAGCTTTTGTAGCCTCCATTTGCTCGTCGAGCACTTCCTTCGTAACGGCCGCCCATTTCTCCGGCGTCATCATCGAAGCATTAAGGATGCCAAGCGAAGTTAGACCGGACTCGACCAACGTCTTCACGATGTTAACCGCTTGATCGAAGTCGCCTCGCGAGCCCGTGCTGCGCTCGCCGTAGAATATCTCCTCAGCTGCGGCGCCAGCAAGCGCAATGCGGATTTGCCCGTGTAAAAATTGTTTGGTGTACAAATACTGGTCCTGCTGCGGCTGGTGTCTGACGTAACCCAGGGCGCCGCCTCTCGGCGACAGCGCAACCTGCGACACGCTTCCGGGCCGTACGATCTCGGCCATAATCGCGTGGCCGAGCTCGTGAAGCGCCACGCGCTCGCGCTCCTCCTTCGACGTTTCCTTGTCCGTTTTTTCGCCGAGCATGACTTTGTCGATTGCCATATTGAGGTGGCGCTCCCCGACCGTGTCCCGATCCTCGCGCATCGCATAGATCGCCGCTTCGTTCATCACCGATTCTAGCTGCGCTCCGGAGAAGCTATAGGTCTGCTCCGCCAAGCGCTCCATGCTGACCGATTCGTCGATCGGCTTATTCGCTGCATGAATGTTGAGAATATGAAGACGGCCTTTCTTGTCGGGCAGGTCGACGCCGATATGACGGTCGAATCGCCCTGGCCGAAGCAGCGCGCTGTCCAGCATCTCCTTGCGGTTCGTCGCCGCAATGATGAGAATGCGCGGAGACTCGCCCGAATGGATGCCGTCCATTTCCGTCAGCAGCTGATTAAGCGTCTGGTCGTATTCGCGGTGCTGCCCGCCGTCGCGCTTGCCGCCGATGACCTCGATTTCATCAATGAAGATGACGGCGCTGCTTTTGCCGGCTTTCTTGGCTTTCGTTCGGGCTTCCTTGAACAAGTCGCGGATCCGTCCGGCGCCGACGCCCACGTACATTTCCACAAATTCGCTGCCCGACGCAGCCAAATAAATGGAATCCGTGTAATGCGCCGCGGCCTTCGCAAGCAGCGTCTTGCCTGTTCCCGGAGGCCCAGCAAGCAAAATGCCTTTTAGCGGACGAATGCCGAGCTTTTCTATTTTATCGCGTTTAACCAAGAAATCCAGCGCCTCGACAAGCTCTTCCTTTGCCCGTTCCTGACCGCCAATCTGGTCGAAGCTGAAGGCAGACGCTTTAACCTCGTTACGGCTTTTCCCGTTCGACAGAGCAGCCAGCTTGCCTCTTCCCTTGGCGGAATAAAACACGGCCGCGCCAATTACCGCAAGAAAGACGAATGGCAGAACGTTTACGCCTAAGAACAGCAAGAAAACAAGAAGGACGGGAACGAACCCGACCAATAGCTCTAGTCCGTATTTACGCATTCCCCCACACCCCCAATTGGTTTGGCGTTCTTGGCAGAACGATAAATTTAGCTCCCTTCTCGCTGCGAATCGTCACGTACACATTCGTTTCGTCCATAGCCGTTTCGGCTGTTATCCCCTCATGGTCTGCCACGGCTTTCTCCATCGTCGCGGGGATGTCCGAATACGATTTGGTTTCCATCGCTTCCGCGATTTCGAACAAAGCGGATTGCCAAATATCCTCGAGAACCGGATCTTCCTCCGACACGATGTCCAGATCCAATTTCTTCCCGTTCGAGGCGTCCGCGCTCTCTTCCAGAATGGAACCATAAACTTCCTTCAGCTTCGCGTCTTTGGACAACTCGACCGAAACGGCGACTTCATCCTTCCCGATCTGAGCCTTGCCGGCTTCTACGATGCCTGGCACTTCTTGAAGCGCGCTGGTCAGCGGAGAGGCAACGGCCACTTCTTTATATAACGTCCATCCGCCGAACAAAGCGGCAGCAGATATCGTAAC
Source organism: Paenibacillus soyae (assembly GCF_024623455.1). Lineage (GTDB taxonomy): Bacteria > Bacillota > Bacilli > Paenibacillales > Paenibacillaceae > Pristimantibacillus > Pristimantibacillus soyae. The sequence continues at coordinate 256,261 of NZ_JANIPJ010000002.1, forward strand.
GGTGACGGCGATAGGCAGCATACGAAGATTTCTCATGAAGCAATCCCTCCCATACCGTAGTTGTATTATTTATTTGATCAAGATAGATCAGTGCGTCCTTTGCTATACGCTAGTATATCACATTCGTATACGGTATGGGTCGTGTAAAAACAGGAAACGGGACCATGGCATCATGGTCCCGTCTTCGCAGGAAGCTTGTAGGTTTCGATTAAATCGGCATCGCGGTCGAACGAATAGAATTGATAATAATAGCGGCGAACGCCGTCGCGGATTAATGAATAATACACTTCCCAGACGGGCGATTCGCGCAGCAAGCCCGGCTGCAGCCGAATCATGTCAATCTCAGGCTCGTTGGCGTTCTCTGCTTCGAAGCGTGCCCGCACATCCTCTTCCGTCATAACGTCTTCGGCTTCTACGGTAAAGAGCGGCTCGCCTTCGCCAGTCAGGAACACATAGCTCCGCCGGCCATTCTCATCTTCGCCTTCCGCAATCCAGGTTTTCGATTCCCATACATGCATGAAGAGCTCGTCGACCTCCGAAATATCGCCCGTCTGAATAGCGGCCTGACTCATATTCCGTTCAAGCGTCCATTGCGGCTTCTGAATGTCATGGAAATAAAGTCCGAACCAAACAAGGAGAGTAATCAAGGCGGCCGCCGCGATGATCAGCCAACGCTTCGGCGTCATGAACGGCGGACGTTTCCTCTCGACCGCCCGCATTATCCATTCAGCAGCCGCTCGAAGCTTGCAGCTGCCTCGTAGCGGATTTTCTCCTCATCCATTTGAGTGCATAGGCCGTCTCTTACGACTTGGCGCCCGTCAACCCATACATGACGAACATCGCGTCCGCTCGCGGAGTATACCAAGTGGGAGACGATATCCGTTAGCGGGTACATATGAGGCTGATCCAGATCAATCGCGATAAAATCGGCTTTCCGGCCTTCCTCAAGCAGGCCGAACGACTCGCCTTGCCATACCGATTGCGCGCCGTAAATCGTCCCGAGCTTCAGCGCTTCCCAAGCCGGTATAACCGTCGGATCGCCGGAAATTCCTTTGTGGAGCAAGGCTGCGAACCGAATCTCTTCGAACAGGTCCAAGTTGTTATTGCTGGCGGCGCTGTCCGTGCCGAGCGACACTTTCACGCCTGCGCGAAGAAGCTCCGGCACTCTGGCGATACCGCTGGCCAGCTTCAAATTGCTGACCGGATTATGCGAGACGGATACGCCGCGCTCCGCCAGCAGCGCGATTTCGTCATCATTGAGATGAACGGCATGAGCGACAAGCGACGGGCGGGAGAAGAATCCGAGCCGATCGAGATGCTCGACCGGACGAACGCCATAATCGCGGACGTTCTGCTCCACTTCCGCGAGCGTCTCCGACATGTGAGTATGAAGAGGCAGATTCATATCGTGCGCCGCCTCCACGAACTTTACGATATAATCGGGCGGGCAGGTATACGGCGCATGAGGCGACAGCAGCGTCGTAATTCGGCCATCGGCTCTGCCGTTCCATTCCTTGGCGAACGTAATGGCGTCGTGCAGCTTCGCTTGCTGCACCTCCTCTGAGCAAAGCCCAATGACGCCGCGCGTCAGAATGCCGCGAATGCCGGCCTGCTCCGTCATTTGCGCAACTTGATCCATACGGTCGTACATATCGACAAAAGCCGTTGTTCCCGAGCGAAGCATCTCCACAATCGCCAGAGCGCTGCCGGCCCGCGTATCCGCGTCGACATATTTGCCTTCCATCGGCCACATCTTCTCCTGAAGCCATACTTGAAGGTTCTGATCGTCGGAATAGCCGCGCAGAAGCGACATCGCCGCGTGCCCATGCGTGTTGACCAATCCCGGCATAAAAGCAAGCCGGCTGCCATTTAGCTTCTTCACGTCCGGGGCGAGCTGCTCCGGCTTCGGCGCTTCTTCCCCGATATATGTAATGCGATCGTCCGTGACGACCATATGGCCCTTCACGGTGCGCCTGTCGTCGTTCATCGTGACGAACAACCCGTTCTCAATCCATAGCTGATTCATCTCTGTCCCCTTCCTCATTCTCTCCGTCGTCTTCATGATTCAAATAATAGGCTAAGCTAAGCAGCTCGCGAGTAAAATCGGCGTTGTGAATGCGGACTTCCTCCGGGACCCGCAGAATGGCCGGCGCGAAGTTCAGAATGCCTTCCACCCCTGCGGCAATAAACTGGTTCGCGACGTTCTGCGCCTCGTACGCCGGCACCGTTATAATGCCGATCCGTATGTTCTGCTCCTCCACGACCTCCGTCAGCTCGTTCATTGGCTGAACGACCAAATTATTGATGTTCGTGCCGATCTTATCGGGATGGATGTCGAACACGGCCGTTATTTTCATATTGTCCTTTGAATATTTATTGTAATTGCACAAAGCATGGCCGAGGTTGCCCGCTCCGACAAGCGCGACCTTGATCGTTTGGTTCACTTTCAGAATTTGTCTGATCTTCTCGATCAAGTAGATGACGTCGTAACCGATCCCCTTCCGGCCGAACTCTCCGAAATAAGCCAGATCCTTCCGTATTTGAGCCGGATTCAGATCCAGCTTCACGCCAAGCTCCTGGGACGAAACCGTCTGAATCTCCCTGCTGTGAAGCTCGTTCAGCACCTGCAGATAGATGGGCAGGCGCCTGACTACCGCTTCCGATATTTTGGCTTGCTTCATGGGAACCTACTCCTCCTTCGTAAGGGTCGCGGTTTGTTCGCCTGCACGCGTCCCAGAGTATCCGCTCGACAGCCATTCCTGCATTCTTGGCACCATTTGATCCGTATGCATCGTCTCGATCTTAGGCCCCGGGAGGGAATAGAGGAAATGCTTGCCGTAATACGTATCGATGACGCGCGTGTCGTACAGAATGACGATGCCTTTGTCCCGGGCCGTGCGGACGAGCCTGCCAAAACCTTGCTTAAAGCGGATCACTGCCTGAGGGATGGACAGCTTCATGAACGGGTTCTGCTTCTGCCTCTGCAGCAGCTCCGATTTCGCTTCGACAAGCGGATGGTTCGGCGGCTGGAACGGCAGGCGGACGATGGCCAGACATACTAGCCCTTCCCCGGGAATATCCACGCCTTCCCAGAAGCTGCTCGTGCCGAGCAGAACGGTTTCGGGCTGCTGCAGAAATCTTCTCGTCAGCTTCGTCCGGTTGCTGCTGTCAATCCCTTGACCGAGCAACCCGATCCCTCTGGCGTCCAGATGAGCCTTCAGCGGATCGTAAACCTGCTTCAGCATTTTGTAGGACGTGAACAGCACCAGCATCCGGCCTTTGGTCATGGCGGCGGCATCCGCTAAGGATCCGACGAGCTTCTCCAGATAGGCGTCATCCACGTTAGCGCCTTTGAGCACCGGGAAGTCGCGCGGAATGACGACAAGCGCCTGTTCCCTGTAATGGAAGGGAGAGGGCAGAAGCACCGTTCGCAGTTTCCCTTGTTGCTCATATCCGACGAGGCCCAGCTGCTCCTCCGCGTATTGGAAGTTTTTCTGCACGGTGAGAGTGGCGGACGTCAGAATGATACTGTCCTTCGCGTCGAAGAAATGCTTCTGCAGCTGAGTACTGACGTCAACCGGGGCGCCGAAGAGCTGCAGCGACCGATGACGGTACGCGGAGCTGGCTTCGATCCAATAAACGAAATGAATATCCTCCAGCTTGATGATGATGCGCAGTTCATCCTTCACCCGATTCAAATCCCGTATAGCCCCGTTCAGATCCGTGATCTGAGCTTGAACGGATAGATCGTCGACGCGGTCCTTCACATCGTTCATCATTTTCTCCACCGACTTCGTGACGCGGGTAAGCTCTACGTATATATTATTTTCGACCGTCAGAACATCCTCCCAGTCCTTCGGAAGCATGCCGGAATGAAGGCGCTTCACAAGCGCTCCGCCTTCGCTTACGCTGTCCGAAGCGTTCGCAACGAATCCGTAGAGCAGCTCGAACAGCTTATCCCAATGCTCTTTGATCTCCTGGAAGACGGGGATGACCGTATCGATGGTCTCCACCCATGATTGTACATGGTCGTCGCCTTCCTGCTGCAGCTTAAGCCGAAGCGCCGGCAGCAGCCCGGAACGGCTGTCCCGAAACAATCTTTGCGATGCTTGTACCAGGGTGAAATAATGAACGCTTAGTCCCAAATGCTTGCCGGCGACCTCTTCGACGTGATGCGCTTCGTCGATGACGAGGTGGCTGTAGGACGGCAATAAACGGTGATCCGCTTGCACGTCGGTGAACAGCATCGAGTGATTCGTAATGCAAACATCGGCTATATTCGATTCGTGTTTCGCCCGATGATAGTAGCAGCGCTTGAACCAAGGGCAAGCCCGGTTGAGGCAGGAATCCGCGTCGCTGGCCACCGTCGCCCAAAATTCGGGTCCCCGGTTGCCGAAATTCAGCTCTTCTTGATCCCCGGTCTCTGTTTCGCTAAGCCACACGACCATCTGGGCGGCCGTTATCGGATCTTCTATAGGCGCAACCATGTCCTGCGCGTTCAGCTTGCCTTCGAATTTGCGCATGCAAAGATAATTGCCTCTTCCTTTGAAGATCGAAGCTTTGAACGGAAAAGGAAGAACCTCGCCAAGGAGCGGCAAATCGCGTTGTCTAAGCTGCTCCTGCAAATTGATCGTGTGCGTGCTGACGACGATTTTGCTGTTCGATTGAACGCTGTAATATAAGGCTGGAATCAAATAACCAAGCGATTTGCCCGTCCCCGTGCCCGCTTCGATCAGCAAATGCTTATCTTCCGACATCGCCGCGTACACTTCCCGGAACATGGCGCTTTGCGATTCCCGTTCTTCGTACTGCTCGAATTTGGCTTGGAAACGTTCCTTGATGCCTGCCAAATAATCCTCGAACGTAACACCGTCGAGCGGGTTGACGGATCCTTCTTCTCTCGGCGTTTTATCCTCATTCCATTCCTTCGCTCTTAAAGCGAATTGGCGGTAATAATCAAACTCGGCCGATTCGAAAACGGTGCTTTGCTCGATCCACGTCTCGTTCTGCTTTAAATACCAGTGCAGGTCTTTGCTCTCGTCGATTAACGCAGAGAGCCGCTGCGCGGTCAGCAGCGGCAAGGAGCGAAGCTTTTTCGTTATTTCGATAAAGATGAGTGCGGTAGCCATCGCATCGCTGTCGGCTTGATGGTGCTGATGACCGTCTATGCCGAACTGCTCGGCTACGGCGCCGAGCTGATACGTGGTTATGGAAGGATAGAAGATACGCAGAAGCTCGACCGTATCCAGTCTGCGGCCCGTAAAATGCATATAACCGCAACGATCCAGCGCCTGATTAAGAAAACCGGCGTCGAACCCGACGTTATGGGCTACGAGCACGGCTTCGTCAAGCAACGGAATCAGATCAAGCAGGACATCGTTCAGCTCCGGCGCGTTCTTCACCATCTCTTCGGTAATTCCCGTCAAGCCTGTAATAAATGTAGGAATAGGAACCGTCGGTTTCACGAATGAACTATACGTCTTCACGATATCCAGTTGTTCATCTACGATGACGACGCCTACTTGAAGGATGTCATCATCCGCGCCATGGCCCGTCGTTTCCAAATCCAATACGGCAAATTTCATTGATTTCCGATCCTCTCACAAACAGCACAGCTCCGTGCTACCAAAATATAACGATAATTGCCCGGGTGTCTCTTGACAAGACTTTAAATTATTCAGGGAATCCGTAAAGCTAGGGTATACTTCGTATGCCTTGCGGAACAGCTTCTCCGCCTGCGCCATATTCATGTGCACGGCATGAATGCACCCAAGGGCATTATAGCCCAAAGCCAGCCATTTCGGGAAGTCCGACAATTCGATCAGCAATTGAAAATGGCGTTTGGCTTCCTGCCAATTCTGCATGTGCATCTGGCTCATGCCCAGAAACAGCCGGGCCAAATTGCATTCGGGCGCAACCTTAATGGCATCTTGGAACAACGCCGCGGCTTCAGAAAACATAAATAATTTATAATAGCCTTGACCTTGATTAATGAACGCCGCGACTTCTTCCGGAATGGTAAGATCGGCCATGTTGCATACAGACTTATCGATCGCTTTCGCAGGCTTCTCGACGTCAAGCTTTGGCAGAACGCCAGCTTGGCCGGAATCGCCTGCCTGGCTGAACATGTCAGCAGACGTACCAAGGGACGGCAGCTCGTCTGGACCGAACTGGTCTTGGAAATCCGCAACCTTCTCCTCGAATTCCAGCCATTGCTCGATAAAATTGTCGCTGATTTTTTTGAGCTCGCCGATTTGCTGCAAATAAAATTGTCGCTCCTGATCGCTTGCTTGTGGGAATTGCTTCGAGATCCCGTCAAGCATTTCGTTCATCGAAGTGAACATATGCTGAAACATGCCGCATCCCGCCTTCGCTTTTGATTAAGGAGTGATACGGTCATTTTTTGTTTGCACGCGGTTTTTCATACGGCATCCCAATCGTTACATAAGGCAGGGATGATGCGACCAAGGCATATGTTACAGAATGGTCGCGTGCAGCTCTTCTTTTAGCATTTGGACCGGTTTGTTGCCGCTATCCAAAATCGTAATGGTCGGTTTGTGCGTTCTGGCTTCTTCGTTCGTCATCATGGCGTAGGATATGATAATAACCGTGTCGCCGGGCTGCACGAGTCTAGCTGCCGCGCCGTTGAGGCAAATAACGCCGGAACCTCTCGCTCCCGTTATGACGTACGTCTCGAATCGCGCGCCGTTGTTGTTGTTCACGATCTGCACCTTCTCGTTCTCGAGAAGATCGGCGGCATCCATCAGGTCCTCGTCGATCGTAATGCTTCCTACATAGTTCAGGTTCGCTTCCGTCACCGTCGCGCGGTGCAGCTTGGATTTCATCATGGTTCTAAACATGGCTTACACCTCCGGTAGGTTGATACAGGCTGTTGTCGATTAATCGGGTCGTTCCGAACTTGACGGCCATGGCCAGAATAACGGAGCCGTTCAGCTGGTCCGTCCTTTCCGTCGCGGCGATTTCCTCCAAGGAAGGAAACTTGAGCAATTCGACATAATCGATCACCGCGTCCTTTGCTCCCTTAATATGATCCTTGACCCGATCAAGAAGTCGCCTGGCCGTCATACCCGGCTCCCGGATCCACTCTTCGGCCAAGGTCAGCGACTGGGATAATACGACCGCCTGAGCGCGCTGCTCCGCGGACAAATAAACGTTGCGCGAGCTTAGCGCAAGTCCATCCGGCTCCCGGACGGTCGGACATGGCACGATTTCCAAATCGAAATTCAAATCTTGGACGAGCTGCTCGATTACGGCAACCTGCTGCGCATCCTTCATCCCGAAGTAGGCGCGGTCTGGCTGGACAAGATGGAACAGCTTGCTTACGACAAGTCCTACGCCGTCGAAGTGGCCGGGTCTGGAAGCGCCGCATAAGCGGGTCGTAATGCTGCTCACCATGACGCTCGTAAGCGGTTTGTGCGGGTACATCTCCTGAACGGTCGGCAGAAACACGATATCGATTCCGCACTGTTCCGCAAGCGCCGTATCCCGCTCCTCGTCTCTCGGATACCGGTCCAGATCTTCGGTAGGCCCGAACTGCATCGGATTGACGAAGATGCTGAGCACCGCTATATCGTTATTGGCTTTTGCTTCCCTCATTAAGCTGGCATGCCCTTCGTGCAAATAGCCCATCGTCGGGACGAAGCCGACGGACTTGCCTTCTTTTCTAAGCTCGCGAAGCTGCTGCTTCAAATCGTTTATCGTGCGGCAGATGATCATTTTACCGGGACTCCATTCTTCTGTTCATGACTTCTGCCCTGCTCCGGGGAATTCGGTTGCCCCGCTGCGCCGCCGTATAGCGAGCTTGTCGTCGAGGAGGACGTATGAGGCTGGAACACATGCTCCTCCGCCGGGAATTGTCCCGTCTTCACATCGTTTACATAGGATTCGATCGCGCCGCGGATCGTCGTTCCGATATCGGCGTATGTTTTTACGAATTTTTTCTCAAAATATGGAGAAGCGTACTGCAGCAAGTCATGGTACACGAGCACTTGACCGTCGCAGCCTCTGCCCGCGCCAATTCCAATCGTCGGAATCGTCAGCTTCTGGCTTATGGCTTCCGCTACCGGCTCCGTGACAAGCTCGAGCACGATGCTGAACGCGCCGGCCGCTTCAAGGGCCAGAGCGTCGTCAAGCAGCCGCTGCGCGTCCTTATCCAGCTTGCCCTGCACTTTGTAGCCGCCCAGCTGGTGAACGGATTGCGGAGTCAGGCCGATGTGACCCATTACGGGAATGCCCGCTTTTACCAGTGCTTTGACATCATCCGCGATTTCCGCTCCGCCTTCCAGCTTCACCGCTTGAGCGCCGCCTTGCTGCATGATTTTGGCCGCGTTCGTTAACGTCGCTTCGCGGCTTGCGCCGTACGTCATGAACGGCATATCCGCTACGATGAACGTGCTTGCGGCTGCCCTTGCGACGGCGCGGGTATGATAGATTATATCGTCAATCGTGACGGGTATCGTTGTTTCGTATCCGAGCACCACGTTCCCGAGGGAGTCTCCCACCAAGATCACGTCAATGCCCGCTTCTTCGGCAAGCTTCGCCGACGGATAATCATAAGCCGTCAGCACGGAAATCGCATTGCGCTCCTGCTTCATCTTCTGAAGGGAGTTAATCGTCAGTCGTTTCCTCATCCGCTTTCATCTCCTTTGATTGTGTTCCTCGCACGCCTGCCGGCTTACCGAATTGCAGCGTTTTTTTTGAACACTTCCATACAACATAGTGTAAACACAAAAAAACCTTTTAGCCGCTGCTAAAAAGGTTCCCGGAGAGAAAAGGATACTGCTCGCGGTTCCTTCTGTCTCGGTCCCTTCGGCTCAGAGCAGAGTGCGAAACACCAATATGGCCAACCGGACTTTCATTATCAGTGCAGCTTCACGGGGGAATACCGCCTGATAATTGTAGTGTAACAAAAAAGGGTCGTTTCGTAAATGCTGCCGCGCCAAGGCGCGGCAACTATCATTACGTCAATGCGAGAGAAATTAAGTTTGAGGGAGCGGCTCGCCCATTTCCGCGGAGAAGATCGACGCGTACGTTCCGTCATCCCGCAGTACGCGAATCGCCCCGCTCTCCTCCAGACCGACCGGGATACCGTTCAATTCTCCCTGCGGGGTAATAAATCTTGCGCGGGTTCCGAGGGTAACGGATAACGACTCCCATAGAGTCGAAATCGGTCCGAAGCCTTCTTGCAGGAACAGGTCGTACAGCGTCTCCCATTCCAGAAGGAACTCGTCCAGCAGCTCCTGACGGCTGAACGTATGTCCGGCTTGAATACGCAGAGACGTCGCCTTGGCCAGAAGCTCGTCCGGGTAGTCGGCTTCCGACAGATTTACGCTTATGCCCACGCCGGCAACAATATATTTCAGCCGTTCGTCCTCGGCTGCCGATTCCAGCAAGATACCGCTGATTTTCTTGCCGTTTACGAGCAGATCGTTGGGCCATTTGATGCCGATAGGCAGCTCCGTCTTCCGTTTCAAGCTGCGGCAAAGAGCCACCGCGGTCAACAACGTGAGCTGCGGGGCGCAATGAATCGGCACGCTCGGACGCATCACCATGCTCATCCATAAGCCTTTGCCTTGAGGGGATACCCAGCTGCGCCCCATCCGTCCCCGACCGCCTAGCTGCTCCTCAGCGATGACGAGCGTCCCTTCGACCGCGCCGTTGTCCGCCAGCTCCCGGGCGACGTCCTGCGTCGATTTCACCTGCTCCTGGAAGCTCAGGACGCTGCCGAACCGCTTTGCCCGAAGCTTGCCCGCCAGAGAGCTTACTCCCAGCGCCTCCGGAGCGTATATAAGCCGGTAACCAAGCTTCGTCGACGCTTCGAATTCATAGCCCGCCGCCTCCAGCTTGCGGATTTGCTTCCATACGGCGGTGCGGCTTACGCCGAGCTCCTGGCTCATTAAAGCCCCTGATACATATTGATTTTTATAGCGTACGAAAAGCTGTAACAATGGTTCAAGGCTCATGGCTTTGGTCCTCTTCACTCCATATTTTTGCTAGCGCCAGCAGCTTGTCCTTCTCGTTGGCCGCTTCACCCAGCGCGACCGCCAGCAATAACCGGTTCAGCATGCCGCTGAGCCACGGTCCGGGCGGCAGACCAAGATGTTTTTGCAGGTCGGAGCCGCCCGCCGCAAGTTTTTTCAATGCTTTGACCGGCATCTCGTCCAATACGCTTTCGAGGTAGATCGCGGTCGATTTCGGAAGACTACCCCGGGTCTCCGGCAATGAGCCGGCCACCGTCAGCCAGTGTCTTGCCGTTTGTTCGCCAAAGCGGAGGACGGCTTCGGTCCAAGAACGTTTGAGTTGAATGGAATCATGATCGGAGAGATGCCCCGCGCTCTCCATCTTCTCTTGGCACGCAATTAGCTGAAGAATGAACGTGCTTCTCTTGTTCGAGAAACGGAGCGCGGACAAGATGTCATTGGCCTCCGAGCCGCCGCAAGAAATCGCTAGTAACAATGCGGCCCATCGTTCATCGACGTTCGCCAGCAGAGAGAAATCGGGCATTGCGGATTCGCTGCCTGCCCTGGCCTTTCTCAACGCTTCGTTCACTTGGTTTAGAATTTTCTCCGGCAAAGGCTCCTTCCAAAAAGCAAGCAGGCCGCTCGAGGCCAGCCAAATACAGGCCCGCCCCGGCGATCTGCTTCCGAGCATCTTGTCCAGCTCCGCTTGCACGCGTTCCATGGCAACGTGGCGAAGAAGAGCGCCGTGCTTCTTCAATCCGCGCCAGACGGACATCGCGGGAGCAAGCTCGTAGGCGCTGAGGAAACGAACGGCTCTCACCATTCGAAGCGCATCCTCTTGAAAGCGCGCGCCTGCATCCCCGACGCATCTTAGTCTCTTCTCCCGCAGATCGCGTTCTCCTTGATAAGGATCGTAGAGCTCGCCGCTCATTTGAATGGCCATCGCGTTCATCGTGAAGTCGCGACGCAGCAGATCCTCATCCAATCGCTGGACGAAGACGACTTCTTTGGGTTTGCGATGCCCTTCGTACTGCGATTCGACCCGGTAAGTCGTTACTTCGTAGGGCACTCCCTTCTGCATCACCGTCACTGTGCCATGCTGCAGACCGGTCGGAATGCACTTGGGGAATAACGCCATCGTATGCTCCGGGAGCGCGGAAGTCGCGATATCCACATCGTGGATAGGCAGCCCCAGAACCGCGTCGCGTACGGCTCCGCCGACGAAAACGGCCTCATGCCCGGACTGCCGCAGCGCTTCGATAATCGGCAATGCCTCCTTCATCTCGTCCGTCAGTCGAAGAAGCATAGGCGATCTCTCTCTTCCTAATGAAATGAATTTGAAGTTTACTACTCGCAGGCAGGAACCTTAATGTCCGCTTCGATGCCGAGTACGCGGTAATAGATCGACTCGTATTGCGCCGTAATGGAATCGTTGCAAAATTCGTGCCGCGCGCGGAATAGGCAAGCTTCTTTCACTTTATTGCGCAAAGCCTCGTCTGTCAGCAGCTTTATCGCGTTAGACGCCATGTCTTCAACGTCCCCTATATTCGACAGGAATCCGGTCTCGCCATGGGTCACAAGCTCCGGAATGCCTCCCGCGTTGGAGCCGATCGTCGGAACGCCGCAAGCCATCGCTTCAAGAGCGACCAATCCGAAGCTTTCCTTCTCTGATGGAAGGAGCATGACGTCGGCGAGGGAAATGACATGCGCGACATCCTCCTGCTTGCCGAGGAAATGGACGCGGTCCTCGAGGCCCATATTTTTGATTTTGCATTGCATTTTGGAAAGCTCCGGACCTTCGCCTACAAGCAGAAGCTTCGAAGGCACTTCCTTCGACACTCTATCGAACACTTCGATGACGTCGCTGACCCGCTTGACCGGGCGGAAGTTTGAAATATGCATCAAAATCTTCTCGTCGGGCTTGGCGAAATCCGTCCGGAACGATGTGACATCCCTCGGATAATAGACGCGTTTGTCCACGAAGTTATAGGTCAAATCGATAGGCGACATAATATCGAGCAGGCTTCTCGTTTCCGCGATCAAATCATTCGAAACGGCGGTTACCGCGTCGCTTTGGTGTATCGCGAGCCTAATCAGATCCTTCAGCGATTCATCCTGCGCGAGTACCGTTATATCCGTGCCATGGAGGGTCGTTACGGTTTTCAGTCCATCCCCGATCATTTGCTTGGCCAAATACGCGCAGACGGCGTGCGGGATGGCATAATGCACGTGAAGGATATCGAGCTGCTGCATCTTGGCGACCTGGGCCATCTTACTCGCTAAAGACAGATCATAAGGAGGATAACGGAATACGTAATATTCGTTTACTTCGACTTCATGAAAAAAAATGTTTTTATGAAATTTTCCTAGCCGGAAAGGAATGCTATGCGTTATAAAATGAATTTCATGGCCTCTCTCGGCCAGCAGCTTGCCTAGTTCGGTCGCGACAACGCCCGAACCGCCAAGCGTCGGATAACAGGTAATGCCTATCTTTAATTTGCGCGTCATGAATGCTGCACCTCCCACTCGTGTGGTTACTCTCTATTTATATTCCTGTTGGGCTGTACAATTTATTAGAATAAGGAGACGCCGTGCGGTTTTTTGATCGCGAAGCCTTCGGCGTACGACCAGCCTCTGCTTTGTCCAAGTAGATAATCCCTTGCTTCGACCCGTTCGAGATACCCGCTCGTAAGCGGCGTCTCGACGGAATTATCGCTCGCCCGAAGATCGAATTGCGAGCGGTAGGCGCGCAGGGCGTTCCGCTTCGCTTCGTAAGTCGACGTGACATCCACGATTAGAGAGACGTTCTCCATATCGTTTATGAAATAATAGAAAAGCTGGTCCACCTGCGCGGCAGGAAGGCCAGGCAAATAATTGCGCAGTTTTGCGTTAAATACGGCTTCCTCGATCAGCTTGCTGCACGCGATATGATCCGGATGCCGGTCCACCCAATAAGGCGCGAACACGATTCTTGGCTGCCAGCGCCTGATCTCGGTTACGATCGCATCGATCTGTTCCCGGCTCGGCTGAAGGCCGCGGTCAGGCAGCCGCAGGTTAGAGCGCATAGATAAACCAAGCACCGCGGAGGCATCGGCGGCTTCCTGCCGCCTCAGCTCCACGGTGCCGTTAGAAGACATCTCCGCTTCGGTCAGATCGCAAATGCCGACGCGGTAGCCTGCGGCGGTATGCTTGGCGATCGTTCCGCCCATTCCGATTTCGGCGTCATCCGCATGCGCTCCGAAGATTAGAATATCTAACTTATTGTCCATTACTCGGCTGCCCCCGGTTTATATTTGTGCACCAGCTCGCGCCATCCGAAGTCTCCGCGTTCGACGGCCTTCACGAGCACCTCGGCCGTCGCGATGTTCGTAGCGACGGGAATGCCCTGCACGTCGCAGAGACGAAGCAAAGCGATAATGTCCGGCTCATGCGGCTGCGCCATCAGCGGATCGCGAAGGAATATGATCAAATCCATTTCGTTCTGTGCGACCAAAGCCCCGATCTGCTGGTCCCCGCCGAGCGGACCGGACATGAAGCGTTGAATCGATAGGCTTGTCTGCTCCATAATGCGAGTACCGGTCGTGCCGGTTGAATACAGCTTATGAGGAACGAATACATGTTCATAAGCGATTACGAAGTTCACCATTTCATCTTTCTTGCGATCATGCGCTATAAATGCAATGTTCAGCATGCCGTTCCCCTCTCCCGCTGTCGAATAATGCCTTAACGGCTAATCCATAATATGCTCGAACCCGTAAATTAACCCGGAATAAGTCATAACCTTCTTGACCGCTACGTTGACGCCCGGCATATAACCGGCGCGATCATACGAATCATGGCGGATTTTCAATGTTTGTCCGTACCCGCCGAACACTACCTCTTGCTGAGCGAATACGCCCGGAAGCCTTACGCTATGTATGCGGAAACCGTTGTAATAACCGCCGCGCGCGCCATCGATCACTTCTTCTTCATTCGGGTTGCCTTGTCTCAGCTCCTGCCGAACCTGCGAGATAAGCTCCGCCGTTTTGATGGAGGTGCCGGACGGCGCATCCAGCTTCTGATCGCCATGATATTCGATAATTTCAACATGAGGCAAATACTTGGACGCTTCTGCCGCGAACTTCATCATTAGAATGGCGCCGATCGAGAAATTTGGCGCGATCAGGCCGCCGATTCCCTTGCTTTTGCACAGCTCGTCCAGCTCTTCGATTTGTTCCGGCGTAAACCCGGTCGTGCCGATAATGGGACGAACCCCGTATTCGATACTTGTTCGAGTGTTGGCGTAAGCCGCCTGCGGCACGGTAAAGTCGACAAGGACATCCGCTTTCGCATTGCTCAGCGCTTCGTCCAAGGTTGCGCTTACCGTGACACCCGTATTCGGCTTGCCCGCGAACGTTCCCGCGTCGATTGGCCCCGAGGATGGACTCACCGCAGCGACGAGCTGCAACGACTCATCCTCCAGCACCATCTTCACGACTTCCCTGCCCATTCTTCCGCCTGCGCCTATTACCGCTACTCTTATCCGATCCGCCATCTTGATCACCTTATCCTTATTTTCTTCTGATCGTGGAACGAATCCGCTCCATTCTCCGTTTGCGGCTAATATCCGCGAACAATCTTCTGGCGGCGGAGTGATTCGGATCCAGCCTCAGCGCTTCTCTCGCGCAGTCTATCGCTTCGTCCAGCAGTCCGTCGGAGTGACAAACCATTGCAAGCGTATAGTAAGCGTCGAAGCTGAGAGGATCCAAGCTCACCGCATGCCGAAGCCGTTCGGCCGCTTCCTTCAAATTCGGATTCGCTTCCGCGATCAACCCGTTTGCTTCCGCGAGCAGCAGCCTGGATTGTATCGTCTGCGAATGAAAACGATATTCCTCGTTGCCCGGATCCAGCTTCTCCGCGACATCCGCATAAATTTTCGCTTTGGTCCATTTGCCGCTTCTGGCGCATGATACCGCGCATTTATGATAATAGCCCGCGTTGTCCGGCTCCGCGACAATCGCCTGCTCGAACCAGTAAATCGCCTCTTCGAAATCGCTGTGAAAAATATATTCGTACGCTTTTCTGATGCAGCTCTCCCCATCCATCTGTCCATCCTCCTTGTACAGGGTGATGGTACAGCATATGTAGGGGGCTTGCTTACAGTTCGCCGCTTTTCTTCGTCCAGCGATTCGCGTCACGCGTATTGAACTTGTGCATGACTTTGTTATGGGCTTCCGTCAAATCGATGCCAAGCGAATTCGCGAAGCAGGACAAAATAAACAAAATGTCGCCAAGCTCCATCTCGACCGTATTCTCGGCCTCATCCGCCTTTTTCGGCTTCTCGCCGTAATAATGATTAACCTCGCGAGCCAGCTCTCCGACTTCCTCCGACATTCTCGCCATGAGCGCGAGCGGACTGAAGTAGCCTTCTTTGAACTGGGAGATATATTCATCTACCTCGCGCTGAATTTGCGCCAAAGATTTCTCCTGCATCGGTAAGCTTCCTTCCATTATTAGCTACACGTTACTATGTTACCGTATAGGGATTGTGAAAATCAATGTTTTTTGATCGCGCCAAATAAGCCATAATAGAGGATACACCTACCTATGACGAGAGGAAGTATCGATTTGAAACGCATCTTGAACCAGCTTAAACTTATGATTCCTATATTTATCGGCACCGCCATCTACGCATTCGGCCTGCAATGCTTCGTCATCCCCTACCAGCTTATGGAAGGAGGTTTGACCGGGATAGGCGTCCTTCTGAATTACGCCGCCGGATGGCCGTTGTCGGTCACGACGCTGCTGCTTAACATTCCGCTGTTCCTTCTCGGCTGGAAGGCGCTCGGCAAATACCAGATGTTCTATACGATTCTGGGGACGGTGTCGTTATCCTTGTTCCTAGCGCTGCTGGAAAGCTTGATCAAAAAGGGGCTCCTCGAGAAAATAACGATGCCCGGCGACGTTATGCTAGTCGCTTTGTATGCGGGCGTGACGCTTGGAACGGGACTCGGCATCGTTTTTCGTTTTGGAGGCACGACCGGGGGCATCGACATCATCGCCCGCATCCTGCAGCGCTGGCGCGGATACAGCATGGGACAAGTCATATTGGCTTTCGATGCTATCATTATCGGGGTTTCGCTGCTGTACATCTCGCTTGAGAAAGTTCTCTACACGCTAGTCGTTGTATTCGTCGCCTCGAAGCTGATCGACTTTATCCAGGACGGTGCTTATTCCGCCAAGGCGTTCCAGGTCATTACCGATCACGGTCAAGACATCGCTCTCCAAATAACGAAAGAGCTGGAACGAGGCGTTACGTTAATGCCGGCTAAGGGAGCCTTCTCCGGACAGCAGAAAGAGGTCGTCTATTGCGTCGTCGGACGCGCGGAAACCCGCCGTCTCAAAACCATCGTACGCAATATCGACCCCAAAGCGTTTATCGTGATCAACGAAGTTCATGACGTGCTTGGCGAAGGATTCAAAGAAGAATAGGCTTTACGCTACAGCTTTTTGACGCCGAACGGGCTTTGCTTGTATTTTCTCCAGCCCGACCAGGTAAGCACGGCTGAAATCAACGTTCCGAGGAACAGCGACCATTGAAGCGGATGACCCAGTGCGGAGGATTTCTCCGCCGGTATGGCCAACGCTTCTTCATAATGCAGAAAAACGCCGCTAATGGCCGATTGAATACCGTCGAAAGACTGTTCGATTTGATCGGGTTTTATCTTTGACCTGTCATTTGCGGCTGCTTCCAGAAGACGCTCGGAATACGAAATCCGTTTTAGCAGCTCGTTCATTCGCGTCGAATCTCCGGCATACAATGCTGCGGATTCGATTCGATGCGCGTGGGTCGTCATCCCCTTAAGCATCGCGCCGGCTGCTATCGCCGCGTCCCCCGTCGAGCGTTTCCAAGCTTGACGGACGGCTTGGAGGTCTTCCTTGAGTAAGCCCTCGTATTGCAGCCAAAGCGCCCCTTCCCCGCCTACCAGCGCGTCCGCGCCTAACCTCAGACGAACAGCATGCTCGATCCACGACGAATCGGGTACGCCAGCCGACAGTTCCCGTTCTAACGCCGCGGCATCCCCCAGCTGGGCTGACCAGCCTTCTGGCGTGCCATAGCTCTGGATCATGGCATCCTCCATGAGCCGTTTCAGCCTCTGAAGCTCCGCATATGCCGCATGGCGGTTATTCGCGTATGCGGCCGTATATAAAGCCGTTGCGGATTCGTCAAGCTTGTACAGCTGGCGATACGGACTATCCGCAAACAGAAAATCATAGCTTCCTCCCGGGCTCGCGCTGCCCCACACCACACCCGCCGAACCTGCCGCCATTCCTATAAATACGATTAGCGGAATGATAAAACGCGCTTTCATGGACATCCCCCCATAGTATAATCCTATGAGGGGATGTCCATCGTTATTCGTGTTTTCTAAATCGCAACAGAATCAATGGCGCGATGAAGCTCGCAACCGACAACGCGTAGGTAAATGTTCGCACGCTGACCAGATCGTCCTCAAGCTCTTCAGGCAGCCATGGATAGATGTCTTGCGTATAATCCATCGTATCGTTCAGAAGCAGCCAAGCGAGTCCAATAGCGAGAGCCCCTGTTCCCGCTTTCATAAAGCGAAGATAGAGCAAGACTTCGACCGCCATCGCCAGATGCGATGCCATAAGCATATAATGCTGCCAATTTAACACGTCGCCTTGCGCAGCCCCCCATACGATCATCGCAACGGCCCAAATGCCGTATTTGACAGAACATACGACAGCTAACGCCTCAATAATTACTCGAGCGCCTAGGGCCGCCTTGGACGGTTTCTGCATCGGGTACAGCAAGTACAATAACGAAGCCGTAAAGAACAAGCTCGATGTCGGCGAATCCGGCACGAACGGAATCATCCAATCCGGTTTGTGAACGGCTGTCCAATAAAGCTGGTCGTCATACCAGATATACCCGTAAATCGTGCCAAGCAGATTTACGATAAATAATAGCCATAAAAAATGGCGGTTCAACAGAAAGCTTCGGCTAAAAAACAGCTTCAGTCCCACTCTCCCACCCTTTCCTTCAAAAAAAACCTGACCGTATGTATACGATCAGGTTTTTAAAGGCTAAGCGCCTTTTCTTATTCTTGCGTTTGCTTCGACAGCCAAGTCGCCAGTTGATCGATCTCTTCCGTCGACAATTGACCTTCATAAGCCGGCATCGCGCCGTTATTCCGTCCATGCGTGATCGTCTCGGCGATCTCTTCCTTGGATAACCGCGCGCCTACGCCGATAAGCGCAGGACCAGCGGATCCGCTAAGATCAGCCGCGTGACATCCCAAGCATTGAGCTTCTTGCGCGATAGTCGCCGCAGGATCGTCAGGCTCGATGACCGCTGCCGCTTTCTTCATGAAATTCGGGCGAGGTTTGCCTTCTTCAATGGCTTCCCTTACCCTCTCTTCACGCTCATGATGCTCTGGAATTTGTCCGTTCTTCTCCAGCATGTGCTGGTAGTGATCCCAAGATACGACCGTCAAGTACACGCATGCGGCAAGCGTTACCAGCATCAACGAAGATGCGATTGGACGGCGGTAGAAGCGACGTTCTTTGCCTGTGTCCAGGAATGGAGCGAGCAGCAAGGCGCCGAACATAATGGCCGGAATGCCCATTGTTCCGAGGAGAACGTAATCCTGCGAAACATATGGATATTTCAGAAATTGATACAAGAACAAGAAGTACCAGTCCGGCATCGGAATAAATGCCGCGTTCGTTGGGTCCGCCGGATACCCTAGCGGAGGCGGTTCAGCAATCGTCCACACCAGGAAGCCGACCAGCACGACGCAGCCGACCATCCATTCCTTCAAGAGGAAGTTAGGGATGAAGGCTTCCGATTTGCCCGGGAACGACGTGTAGTCCGGCGGCGTTTGGAAGCCCTTGCCTTTCTTGACCCGCGTATCGCCAACGTAGACGACCTTCTCGTTCGAATTATGACCGTGAGCCATATGTAAGCCTCCCTTCGCTTAAAGTGGTCCCGAAATGCCTTGTCTCCGAATCATCAGGAAGTGCGCAGCGAGCATCGCAATAAGCGCGCCCGGCAGGAAGAACACGTGAATCGCGAAGAAGCGAGTCAGAGTCTGCGCGCCTACAATATCGCCGCCGTAAAGGAAATCGGCGATATAACTTCCGATGTAAGGAACAGAAGCCGCGATTTCAACGCCGACCTTCGTCGCGTAGTAAGCTTTGTTGTCCCACGGAAGCAGGTAGCCTGTGAAGCCGAGGCCTAGCATAATGAAGAAAATGAGCATTCCGACAACCCAGTTCATCTCGCGAGGCGCCTTGTAGGAACCTGTAAAGAATACGCGAAGAGTATGTAGGAACATCATGACGATGACCAAGCTCGCGCCGAAGTGATGCATGCCGCGAACGATCTGGCCAAACGCTACTTGGTGCTGCAGGAAGTCAACGCTCGCGTAAGCGTTAATGATATCCGGCACGTAATACATCGTCAGGAACATGCCCGACAAAATTTGGATGACCGTAATAAAAAACGTCAAGCCACCGAAGCAGTAGACAAATGCGGAGAAGTGATGAGCCGGGTTAACGTGCTCTGGCACCTCGTGATCGGCCACATCTCTCCAAAGCGGCGTAATGTCAAGACGTTCGTCGATCCAGTTGTATACATTTTTAAACATCTGGCATACGCCCTCCTTAGCTTCTAGTGTTCGGAACGATCGGTCCCAAATATACGAATCCGTCCTTCACTTCGACCTCGTATTCGTCGAGCGGGGAATTGGCTACGGCCAAGTTCTTCCCGTCCTTGGAGTAACGAGCGTCGTGACAAGGGCAATCGTATTCGTTGTGTCCCTTCGTATTCCAGAAAATCGTACAGCCCAAATGCTTGCAGACTGGCGACAAGGCAAAAATCTTGTTGTCTTCGCCTTTGGAAATCCAGGCAACGAGCTCAGGATCGCTTTCGTACCATCCGTCGACCTGATGGATTTTGAATTTGAATTCCTGCGGTTCCGCCGTAATCTTGCTCTCTTCGACAACCTTGACGAAGTCGCCGCCTTCTTTCTTGACGAGGAGCGGATCCACTGCGAAACGCACCATTGGCAATACCGCGCCACCCATCATGAAAGCCGTTGTGCCGCCAAGCGTATATGACAAAAATTGACGCCGGGACATTTCTTTGCGCTGAACCGGACGATGCGCCGTCTCGTGTTGTTCATGATTACTCATCTTCTGTTCTAACCCCCTTTGCCAACCATATCTCGCGTCTTGCCGCACGGCAAAAACACATGACGAACTAGGACATAACTTATAATAGCCTAGGTGTTTGGGAGCGTCAAGAATATGGCCCGATATTTGCGTCATTATGGAAATGACGTTCAAAAATTTGTTATCATTTTGTCACAATTGACCTGCTCTGGCATTTGTTTTCCCCATAATTCGAGCCTTTTATACGGCAGATCAACCAGAATCAAGGAGATGTCCGGCTCCAGAGCTCTCTAATACTGGACGAGACCGTTCCGGCTTCCGGCCATTCCCCTTCGCTTCCCGGCTGGATCACCAGATCCGCTCCGGCATTCCCAAGCTTAATCTCCGGGTTAGCGGAAGCGAGAATAATAAATGCAAAGCCCGAGCTTCTAAGACGCCGGCAGAAGCCCGCTAGCGATTCTCCCGCGTTCTCGAACGATTCCACGTAATGGCTGGCCGGATAAGTCACGACTCTGCCTTTGAACGGAATTTCGATCAGATCCATCAGATCGCGCAGCTTCTCCAGCTTCTCCGTCGCTTCATGAGGCGCTTCGTTCCCATCGAGTCCCGTAACGGGAAGCAGGCACGTGTCCAAATAAGGCTTCAGCTCGTCCCATTGCTCCCCCAAAATGTCGCTAAATTTCATAATCCCTCTCCTATTCCACCGGCTCTTCCATCCTGCAACTCTTCTATCTTACAAAAGAAAGCCTCCGAACGCCAGCGCGGACATGACCCCGCGGCGTCTGGAAGCTCCTTATCGTTTACGCTTTTAGTTCATTCAACTGCTTGACGAGTCGGTAGAAAGTATCCTCGTCGCCGCATGCCAATGCTTCGTCGATCGCCTTGCTCAGCTTTTCCGTTTTAAACTTCAGGACCGCTTCGTCGAGCACAAGCTCCGCGGCCAAACCAAGCATGGCTTCATACGTAACCTTCATTTTGTCCATAGGATACACCTCCACGCCGGCGCTTACGAGATCCTATATTCGATTCCTTTCGTCACGTAGCTCTCCATCGTTTTCCTCATGCGCTGCAGATCGTCCTCTGTCAATTCTCTCACGACTTTGGCGGGCGTTCCGAGAGAAAGCGTATAGGGTGGTATCTTCTTATTCTCAGTAACTATCGAACCGGCTCCTATTAAAGCATATTCACCAATTTCAGCGCCGTTTAGTACGATGGCCCCCATTCCGATTAATGTGCCCCTGCCTATCTGGCAGCCATGAATGATGGCGCTGTGGCCAACGGACACTTCGTCTTCCAGAATGAGGGGCTGGCCGTCGTTGACATGACCGACGACTCCGTCCTGAATATTGCAGCTATGGCCGATTCGGATCGGTGCCAAATCGCCTCTCAGTACGGCATTGAACCAAACGGTGCTTTTCTCGCCGATCGACACGTCGCCGATAAGCTTGGAGCCTTCCGCGATGTAACAGCTGGCGTGCACGGAAGGCAATATTCCCTTATAAGGCAGCAGCATCGTCCATCATCTCCCATTCGCAATGATTGGAGAGATTCTACCAACTGGCCCGAAGAAAGTCAATGCCGCTGCTGGTCCAGGTTTTGGGCAGCTCCCTCGACGAGCAAGCCTCCGGCCTTCGTCATGCGCATCACCGTTCCGTACAACGGGTGCTCGCCGATCCGCAGCAGGCCCAGATGCGTCATCATCTTAAGCAGCCTCGCTTCGAAAATCGCGTTCGGGTCATCGTAATAGTAGGTTTTGACGAAAGGCGTGAGCACTCTTCGCACGGATTCGACCGTGACCCATTCGCCGGACAGCGAATGGACCCAATGGACGAGCGACAGCAGATTGGCTACCGGACCTTTGTAAATTTTCAGCCAATAGCGGTACAGCTGCTCGTGCTCGGACGTTGTCGGAGACTTGAGCAGTCTTTCCTTGCCGGCTTCCGTAACGGCCAGCAGCCCTTCCGATTCGCTGACATACTTGGCGCTGCAACAAAAATCATAGAGCAATGAGAAACGGTCCGGATATTGATTGAAGTGTCTACCGTACCCGAAACGCCAGGCGCCTTTTGCCGGAGGCTCCTCTTGCACACCCATCAGATCAAGCAGCTGCTGAAGGAATCGCTTGTACATCGATCCGTCCGATACGAGCTGAACCTCATAATGATAGACGTAATGCAGGAACGTCTTGATATCGTCGAGCAGCAGTCCCTGCTCGTCCCGGTATACGGGCGGTTCGTCGGTGTATTGTAGACTGTCAGCGAATCGCCTCTTCAACGTTTCCCTGAACCTGGTCTTCAAATCGTTCGGAACTTGGAACAAATAACGGCCGGGTCCGCTATAGCCGTTAAACAGCCAGCCTTGATGCTTGAACCTGGCGATAATATCTCTTGGACTCGGCGGCGCAGGCGGCGGAACCGCTTTTTTCTTGCTTCTCGTTTTTTTGACCGTCTCTTCAGCCGCCTTCTCCTGGGCCTGCTGTTCCTCTCCGAACCTGCTTTGCTGCACTCTTGCAATGAGATCTTCCAAGCTATAGGACTGCCTCGATTCGAACAGCAGCGAGTTGAGGAAACGCAAATCTTCCAATTTCATGCCGTTGATTTGCTCCTCGAACACGTCATGCCGGCTCATCTGGGCCAGAATAGACTGGATAAGCTCGTTTTTGGAATTCCCGTTGCATTCGCATCGGTAGACGCCCGCGATTTTGCTTAATTGTCCGATATCCGCATAGCTCAGCATATCCGATAGATTCATGGCATTCTCCTTTCTGCGAACACCGCGCGCGAAAGCTCTGCCGCGGCTAGGATTGCGAAGGTTTTACTACCATTATGGGACAATTCTCGCATTTCATACCTCGCTTGCCGCAATGCCTTAGGCATAGACGATTAAGGGAGCAGCCGTCTATGACGCGGGAACGAACGGGGCGCTAATAACAAACGGCCCCCCGATTGCAATCGGGAAGCCGTTTGTCCGTACCTTATTCCAAATGTCTAGTGCAATTATGAAGCAAAGGCAACCAGCCGTCCCCGCGTCTCTCCAGAATCGAGTAGGACATGTTGCCCAGCCGCGCATCCGTCAATTCGTCGCAAAGCTCCTGCAGCATTTGCGCGATAAATCCGCCGTGCGACACAATGAGAACGTTGCGCCCTTCTTCGCGCTGCAGCAGATCAGCAATCGCGCTTACGCCGCGGGATCGCAGCTCCTCGTCCGTTTCGATCCCTAAGCCCTGCTCCCGCCAATCGCTGCCCCAACGCTTGATTCGCTCGTCCTCGGTCGTTCCTTCGATTTGCCCGAAGCCCCGTTCTCTGAAGCGCGGATCAGGAGCCAGCAGCGGCACTTGAAGCCGTTCCGCAATGATCGCGGCTGTTTCGCGGGCTCTCAACAAATCGCTGGAGCTAACCGCGTCCCAGAACGCTTCTTCCTGCGCAAGCCTCCCGGCGAGCGCCTTGGCCTGGTTAATGCCTTCCGCGTTAAGGGGGATGTCCGTCTGGCCTTGAATGATCCCTTTGGCGTTCCAATCCGTCTGTCCATGTCTTACGAGTCCAATATTCAATCCGATCCCCCCGATCCGATCTATCTATGTATCTGTTTAACTTCGCGTCCTCGACAGCCAATTTAATATGAGCAAGGCCGTCACCAGTCCTAGCAGCGACAGAGCGACATAATATTGAGGGAAAGCCGGCACGACCTTGAGCACGAATGGATCGCTGATGCTGGCAACCGGTACTTCGGCATAGAAGCCTCCCGTCATGACCTCGCCGTCGCCGGACGCGTTCGCCGCCTCCATCAATCCGGTCCACTGCTGCATGTCTTCTCCGGCCGGAGCATCCTTATAGTCGAACACGAATACAAAAAACGCGCAGGCGAACATCGCCATGCATGCGGCAATTAAGATGGCCGCGTTGCGCCGGAACGACTTGGAGAAGTGGTAGCTCTTGCTTGGAACGGGCATATACCAGGCCTGCTCCATATAAATACGGTCCATGACGGCCCGGTTGACATGCTCGGTTGGTCCGACCATCGAAGACTCCTCGGACAACTGACGGATGAGCTCATCGTCCACCGGCCACAGTCCGAATTGATCGGAGCACCGCTCGCAATCCAGCAGATGCGCCTCGAGCTCGATTCTCGCCGGATCCTCTTCGCCCATTTCCCAATAGGAGTCGAATTTAGCTTGTGCTTCCTCGCATTTCATCATGTATTCATCCTCTCGAAGGGCTCCGACATCGGCATCTGACCGAAATACGGCTCCAGCTGCGTCTTGACGCTAGCTCTCGCCCGGAACAGCAGCGACTTGACGGAGCTGACCGTCTGGCCAAGAATGTTGGCGATTTCCTGGTAATCCAGCTGGTCGTATTCCCTTAGAATGAGCGCCGACCTCTGCTTCTCCGGCAAATTGTTGATCGCGTCGCGGACCATAGCCATTCTCTCGTTGCGGAGGAGCTGCTGCTCCGGCGCCGCCTCCGCCGACGCGAGCGGCTCGAAGCCCGCTTCGTCGAGCGAAACGTTTGCCGATTTTCCTTTGCGCAGTTCGCTAAGGACGGTATTGCGGGCAATCGTGTACAGCCACGTAGAGAAAGAAGCATCCATCTCCCGGAAAGAGTGAAGGCTTCGATACGCTTTATAGAACGTTTCCGAGCACAAATCCTCCGCCATCAATTCCAGCTTCGCGCTCTTCAGCATATGAAAGATAAAAGCCAATATCTTGCGTTGATATCGCCGCATAAGCTCGGAGTACAGCTCGACATTGCCATCCTTTATCTCGCGTATTAACTGGGAATCAGTCATGACAGGCGAACCTCCCCCACCTGCGGCTTCATCCCGAACCTCTTGTTACATTGTACCGGCCCGGGAACCAAAAGTTGCGTCCCTCATCGAAAAAGTATGAAGGACGAGTAGTATGTATTTCGAGTTCGGCGGCCAAATTCCTGCTTCTTTCGACAATGAACCGAAAAACCTTCATTTTTCTCATTTGGAATATGAAGGAAGCACAGTGGATTTCGAGCAAAAAAAAACCACTCCGAGGAGTGGTCAGCGCTCATGTTGAGCACTACAGATATTGGATAGGAGTGGAGAGAAACCATACTGTACTTTTATTATATGTATACGCTTCCATTCTGTCAATAAGCGTTTTCATTTTCTTCGCAGAAAATGAAAACGTTTTTTTGCATTCCATTATTGATGTACGGAATATCCGCTTTCCTCCAGCAGGGCGATCGCCTGGTCCAGATATTCTTGGTTGCGGAAGGACAACCGAAGCACGCCAGGCACGTCCTCTCTGCTCTCGATAATCTGGATATTGCTGAGGTTAATGCGGTTATTGCCTAATAAGCTCGCGATGCGTCCAATGATGCCGGGATGATCGGGTACGTCAACATAACAGTCGTAAACGGAATGAATCATGCCTTTCCTTCTCTCCGGCATCCTGCTGCGGAATTCGCCCGCTTGGCGGAACGCTTCTTCGATTGCCTCCGCGTCGTTCGTCTCCAGCATGGCCGCGAACTCGTCCATGCCCGACCTCCAGTCGCGCAGCAGCCTTAGAAGCACTTGGCGGTTATCGAGCAGGATGTCACGCCACAAAGGAGGATCGCCGGATGCGATCCTCGTAATGTCGCGGAAGCCCCCGGCCGCAAGCGATTCATATAATCCGTTGCGTTCGTTGTAGCTTCTGACTTGATTCACGAGCGCGACGGCGATCATGTGCGGTAGATGGCTGATTGCTCCCACGATATCGTCATGGTCATCCGCGTCTACCTTCACGATGTTCGCGCGAGTATAAGACAGCAGCTCGGTCAACCGTCCGACAGCTTCCGGCGGCGTTGTCTCGTCCGGCGTCAGAACGTAAAAAGCGTTCTCGAGCAAATGATAGGATGCGGCTTCGACGCCGGATCTCTCCGAGCCCGCCATTGGATGACCGCCAATAAAGCAGGCGCCGCCCAGGTCAACGGACCTGGCATAGCCGGCGACGGACGACTTGGTACTTCCCACGTCAGTGATGATGCAGCCATCCTTCAGCTTGCACGCGCTGATCTTCTCCAGATATTCCTGGAGATTGCCGACGGGGACGCATAGAAAAATAAAATCAGCTTGCTCGGCCGCTTCGCGGATCGAGGTCGTGCCGACGTCTACGACGCCCCGTTGGATATATTTCTGAACGGAGCTTTCCCTATTGGAGAAGCCGATCACGCGTATGCCGGGTTTCCCCTTAAGGCACAGCGCGATGGATCCTCCGATGAGACCCACTCCAAATATCGCTACATTCGTCATAACTCCGTATCTACACCGTCACTTCCTGCAGAACTTGCTCAAGCGCTTCGATAAAGGCTTCATTCTGCTCCGGCGTCCCGACGCTCACGCGAATATACGTCGGGTAATACGTCCAGTTGGCCCGCACGATAACTCCCCTGCGAAGCATCGCGGCGAACACCTCGGAAGAAGGCCGCTTCGCGTCGACCATGACGAAATTGCCATGCGCCTCGAAGTAAGACAGGCCCAGTCGGTCGAATTGGGCGGTCAAATACTGAATTCCCTTATGATTCTCATCGCTGCATCTCGCGACGAAGGCGTCATCGGACAATGAAGCGCGCGCGGCCGCTTGGGCGGCACGGGTTGTATTAAACGGTTCTCGCACTTGGTTGATGAAGCGAACGACATCCGGATGACCGATGCCGTAGCCGATCCGAAGCGAGGCGAGGCCGAAAATTTTCGAGAAGGTCCGGAGCACGAGCAGGTTGCGGTACGAAGGCAACATCCGGACGCCGTCGCTGTAAGCCGCGTCCTTCACGTATTCGCCGTACGCTTCGTCCAGCACGACCAGCACGTGGCTTGGCACCGCGTTCAAGAATGCCGTCAGCTCCTCGTGGGAGACAATCGTTCCTGTCGGATTATTCGGATTGCAGATCCAGACGATTTTCGTTCGGCTGGTCACCTTTGCCAGCATGGCCGGCAAATCGTGTTTGCCGTTTTTGAGCGGCACCTCGATGATGCGCGCGTTTTCGATTTCCGCGTTATGCTTGTATTGGGCGAACGTCTCGTCAGCCATGATCGTCTCGTCGCCGGGAGCAAGGAACGCTCTGGCCGCCATTAGTATGACTTCGCTCGAACCGGAGCCGAAAATAATTTGATTCGTTTGAACGCCCAGCTTGTCCGCCAGCTTGGCGGTAAGCTCCACGCTGGCCCCGTCAGGATAAATATTCGTATACGACAGCTCTTCGATTACAGCCGCTTTCGCGCTTTCGGAGAAGCCGTAAGGATTTTCATTGGATGCCATCTTGATGACTTCGGAGAGTCCAAGCTCCCGCTTGACGTCCTCCACCGGCTTGCCGGGCTGGTACACGGGTAGATGCACAATATTCGTTTTTGGCTGCATGCCCTTCACCTCTTCTATGTATTGAAGTGTAACAGTACCCATTGTCTCACATCTGTTTGCCGTTTTAAAGTGTTTTTGAAAAAAGAAAGACCCTCCATGTCGGAAGGTCTTCCTATTGAATGATACATTCCTGGCATGAAGCGCGTTACCCTTTCAGTCCGGCAACGAACCGGCCGATAGCCGCCAAGCCTTGCTCGCGGGTCGCGGGCTCTTCGAGAAGAGGCACCGCTTCCTCGATCTGGCGCACGATGGCGCTGCCTACAATGACCGCGTCGCACACGCGTTCGAAGCGTTCGACCTGCTCGCGGCTCGAAATGCCGAACCCGACGCCGATTGGCAGATCGGTAGCTTCTCTAACCGTGGTCAGGAACTGATCGATGTCCGAATGGAAATCCGATCTAACGCCGGTCACGCCCAGCGAAGATACGCAATAGACGAAGCCCCGCGCTTTTTTGGAAATCCGCCTAACGCGGTCTTTGGAGGTTGGAGCCACTAGCGGAATCAGATGGATATTGGCAGCTTCCGACATGGCGCGAACCTCCTCGTCCTCTTCGATCGGCAGATCGGGAATGATTAGGCCGCTGATGCCTTTGCTCACGATAAGCTCGAAAAATTGTTCCAAGCCGAATTGCAGCACCGGGTTAAAATAAGTGAATAGGATGAGCGGGATTCGAACGCCCTCTTCGCGGGCCCGTTCCGCCATGCGTATGCAGTCCGCGAGCGTAATGCTGCTTCTGAGCGCCCGTTCCGATGCGCGCTGAATGACGGGACCGTCCGCAAGCGGATCGGAATACGGCACGCCGAGCTCGATCATGTCTGCCCCCGATTGTTCAAGCCGCTTAATGATATCGAGCGATGTCTCGAAATCGGGATCCCCTACGGTCACGAACGGGATTAGCGCCGTGCGGCCTTCTTGCTTCAGCCTTGCGAACGTCTGATCAATGAGATTCATGCTTCTGACCTCCCAGATAGCCCATGATGGCTTCCACGTCTTTGTCCCCGCGGCCGGACAAACTGACGACGACGATCTGATCCTTGGACAACGTCGGGGCCAGCTTGATCGTCTGCGCGATGGCGTGAGCGGATTCGAGAGCCGGAATAATGCCCTCCGTGCGGGACAGCAGCTGAAGCGCGTCCAGCGCCTCGGCGTCCGTAATCGGCACATATTCCGCGCGGCCTGAATCCTTCAGATAGGCATGCTCGGGTCCGATTCCCGGATAATCGAGGCCGGCCGAGATCGAGTGGGCGGGCTGCACTTGGCCGTGCTGATCCTGGAGCACGTAGCTGAGCGAGCCTTGGAATACGCCATGCCGGCCTTTGGTCATCGTGGCCGCATGCTCATCCGTTTCCACGCCTCTTCCGGCCGCTTCAACGCCCAGCAGCTTAACGCCATCGTCCTGTACGAACGGGTAGAAGATGCCCATGGCGTTGCTTCCGCCGCCGACGGCCGCGACGACGTAATCCGGCAATCTGCCTTCTTCGTTCAGAATTTGGCCGCGAGCCTCGTCCCCGATGATCCGCTGGAAGTCGCGAACCATCATCGGGTAAGGATGCGGTCCCGTAACGGAGCCCAAAATGTAATACGTATCGTTCACGTGGCTCACCCAGTAACGAAGCGTCTCGTTGCACGCGTCCTTCAGGGTGCGAGTGCCGGAAGTGACCGGCACGACTTCGGAGCCGAGCAGGTTCATGCGGAACACGTTCAGCTGCTGGCGCTTCATATCTTCCTCGCCCATGAATACCTTACACTCGAGTCCAAGCAGCGCCGCGATCGTCGCGGACGCCACGCCATGCTGGCCCGCTCCCGTCTCCGCGATGATTTTTGTTTTGCCCATTCTCTTCGCCAGAACGCCTTGGCCGATCGTATTGTTGATCTTGTGCGCGCCGGTATGGTTCAAATCCTCGCGCTTCAGGTAGACCTTCGCGCCGCCAAGCTGCTCGCTAAGGCGCTTGGCGTAATAAAGCGATGTCGGTCTTCCCGAATATTTATGCAGAAGCTCTTTGACCTCCGCTTGGAAGTCGGGGTCCTTCGAATAATGTATATACGCTTCCTCGAGCTCGAGCAAAGCGTTCATAAGCGTCTCCGGCACGTATCGTCCGCCGAATTTGCCGAATCTGCCGCTTGCGTCCGGTACTTGTATCATGCTTCCATCACCCTTCTTACGAATAATCTGATTTTGTCGATGTCCTTCCGCCCATCCGTCTCCACTCCGCTCGATACGTCGATGCCGTCGGGAGAGTAAGCATGCAGCAGCTCCTGCACGTTGTCGGCGTGCAGCCCCCCCGCTACGTACAGCGGAAGCTCGAGAGCGGCCGCCTCTTCCTTGTAGGCCCGTATGGCGGACCAATTGAACGGCTGCCCCGTGCCGCCTCCGGGCGCATCTATGAGAATGGCGTCCACAGCTCCGGCATATGGTGTCAGTCGTTCCCTTGCCTGCCGGACAAACTCTTCTTCCGATGTTGCACCCGAATCACGAATCGAGAAAACCCGCCAGATCCGGACGGACGGATGCATCTCCTTAAGCCGCTCGCAGTAAGCAGGCGACTCGTCTCCGTGCAATTGTACGACATCAAGGGATGCCATGCCTAGAATATCTTGCATCTCCTCCAGGCTTTCATTCACGAATACGCCCACCGTGCTAGGAGGCTGCTCCCCGGCGGCTTTTAACTCTCGTACGGCCTGAACCAGCGCAGGAAGCTCCGGCTTGCCTACTCTGCGTTTGCTCGGCGCCAGCACGAATCCGATCTCGTGGATCGGCAGTCCATTCATTCCGGCGATCGTTTCCGTATCTCGAAGTCCGCAAATTTTGATGCGGGCAGTCATGCTTTCACCGCGCCCATAAGGTCTTGCACGGCATCGCCGACATGCTCGCGCCGCATGAAATGTTCGCCGATCAACACTCCGTGCGCGCCGATGGATTGCAAATATTCCATATCGGACCGGCCGGCAATTCCGCTTTCGCTAATGACGGTCACGTGCTTCGGCATCATGCCGATCAGCTTCTCCGTCGTTTTCAAATCCGTAACGAAGGAACGCAAATCGCGGTTGTTAATGCCGATCAGGGTTGCTTTATCGAGCGACAATACCGTATCGAGCTCCGCCGCGTCATGCACCTCGACCAGAACGTCCAGCCCGATCGACTGGGCTAAGTCATGGTATTCCGCCAGCTGCTGCTTGGTCAAGATCGCGGCGATCAGCAGAATCGCGTCGGCTCCAATAACGCGAGCTTCGTAAATTTGACGGTAGTCGATCGTAAAATCTTTGCGGAGCAGCGGAACGTTGACCGCTTCCCTGACCCGCATTAAGTATTCGTTAGAGCCCTGGAAATAATCGCGGTCCGTCAGCACCGAGATACAATCCGCTCCGGCCGCTTCATAAGCGGCCGCGAGCTGGACCGGATCGAAATCCGGACGGATCAGCCCTTTGGAAGGGGAGGCCTTCTTCACTTCCGCGATCAAGCCCATGCCGCGGTTGCGGCGGTCGGCCGATAAGGCCGACTCGAAACCTTTGGTCGCGGGCAACGCCGAGATAATCTCTTCATATTGCGAAAGCTGAAACTCCGAAGCGAGCGCTTCTACTTCCGCCCGCTTCGTCGCTACGATTTTATCAAGAAACATGCGCCAACTCTCCCGTCATCTGAATTAACTCGCGAAGCTTCTGGTCCGCTCTGCCCGAGTCGACGACTTCGGCAGCAACTGCCGCGCCCTCGGCCAGACTGGAAGCGTGCCCTCCCAAGTAAATGCAAGCGCCGGCGTTCGCGAGCACGATATCGCGGTAAGCTCCCCGTTGCTCTCCGCGGAATACCGCTTGTATGAGTGAAGCGTTAACCGACGGCTCGCCTCCCTGCACTTCCGAGATCGGATAGCGGGACAAACCGAGATCTTCCGGCTGAATGTCGAACGTTCGAACGATGCCGTCCTTGAGCTCGGATATTTGGGTCGAGGCGGAAATGCTGATTTCGTCCAAGCCGTCGTGGCTGCTCACGACCATCGCGCGTTTCAGCCCGAGATCCTTAAGCACTTCGGCGATCGTTCCGGTCCTGGCGCGGTCATATAAACCGAGAAGCTGGCGGTCCGCGCCGGCCGGATTCGTCAGAGGGCCCAGCATATTGAATATCGTCCGGATGCCTAGCTCGCGCCTTGGTCCCGCGGCATGCCTCATCGAAGGATGGTATAGCTGGGCGAACATGAAGCAGATTCCAATCCCCTGCAAGCAGGCGGCCGCTTGATCCGGCGTCAAGTTAATGTTCACGCCCAGAGCCTCGAGCACGTCGGCGCTGCCCGTCTTGCCCGACATCGCCCGATTTCCGTGCTTCGCCACGCGAATGCCGGCAGCGGACGCGATAATCGAGGAGGCCGTGGAAATGTTAAATTTATGAATGCCGGAGCCGCCGGTGCCGCATGTATCCAACAAGCCTTCCTGTTCGGTCCGAACATGGCTCGCGTGCTGCCTCATCATCTCCGCGAATCCGGTAATTTCGTCTTTCGTTTCGCCTTTCATCCGAAGGGCCGCGGCGATCGCGCCGATTTGCGCGCCCGTCGCTTCCCCGTTCATGATTTGACTCATAACGCCGCCCGCTTCGGATCTCGACAAATGCTCGCCGGCAATTATTTTGTTTAAAGCAGCCTGCATTGTGAATGGTGCGCTCATCTTAGCTTCGCCTCTCTTTCAACCGGAATATGGACTTCGTAATCCGTATTGACGGCTGCGGCGATCAATTCGCCTTTGGGCCGCTTGCCGAAGCTCGCTTCCGCCGCGCGGATCGCCTTCAGCATGCCCTTCGCTTTGTTGACCGTCTCCATATATTCGTTCTCGGGAACGGAGTCCCATACGATGCCCGCCCCGCTCTGCACGTAAGCCTTGCCGTGCTTGAAGATGATCGTGCGGATCGTGATGCAGGTGTCCATCGAGCCGCCGAAGCCCAGATAACCGATCGCCCCCGCATACGCGCCTCTCGCTTCGTTCTCCAGCTCGGCGATGATCTCCATCGCGCGGAGCTTCGGCGCGCCGGAGACGGTTCCCGCAGGCAGGCAGGAGATAAACGCGTCGAAAAAGTCTTTGTCCGAGCGAAGCTTGCCCGATACGTTCGAGACGATATGCATAACGTGCGAATATCTCTCGATCTCCATGAAGGAATCGCACCTGACCGAACCGAATTCCGATACTCGGCCGATGTCGTTGCGGCCGAGGTCGACGAGCATCAGGTGCTCGGCGCGTTCTTTCTCGTCGGCGAGCAGATCCAGCTCGAGAGCTTGATCTTCCTCCGGCGTCTTCCCTCTCGGTCTCGTACCCGCGATCGGCCGCGTCTCGACCCTGTCGTTCGCGACCTTGACGAGCGCCTCGGGGGACGTTCCGACGATCACTTCCTCGCCCATCTTCAAATAGTACATGTAAGGAGAAGGGTTCATCGTGCGAAGCACCCGGTATACGAGCAGCGGATCAATATCCGTCTCGATGCTGAAGCGCTGGGAGAGCACGACCTGAAAAATATCGCCGGCGCGAATATATTCTTTGGCTTTGTCCACGTTCGCCATGAACTGCTCTTTGGTCAAATTCGACTGCACGTCGCCAAGCTCGGGATCGGACGGAACGGCAGCGGTCGGGGACGCGATGCTCGGAACCGGCTGCTGCAGCCTCTCGATCGTCGATTCGATCTTGGCGACCGCTTTCCTGTACGCGACCGCGATCTCTTCATCCGTGGCGCCGGTTTCGATATGGACGTTGCCGATTATTTGAAGCTGCTGCTTGAAATGGTCGAAGGCGATGACCTGATCGCAGAACATAAATTGCATATCGTTCATGTTCAGATCGTCGATCCGATGCGCGGGCAGCTTCTCGTAATACTGGAGCAGATCATAGCCGAAAAATCCGATCGCTCCCCCTGTGAACGGCGGAAGCGCGCTGTTCGCCGGGCTGCGGAATGCTCTGAGCTTAGCCTTCAGCAGCTCGATCGGCTTCTCCCGCAGCACCGTCCGTTCCCCGTTGTGCTCAAGGATCAGCTCCCCGTGCTTGCCGTACAGCTTCATGAACGGGTCCGTGCCGATGAAGGAATATCTGGCCCACTTCGCGCCGCCCTCTACGCTTTCGAGCAGAAACGCGTGTTCCTCTTGAGCGAAATGCTGAAATAATCGGATCGGCGTCTCCGTATCCGCCATCACGTACCGAATGATCGGAATCAGGTTGAATGTGCCGGCCTGCTGGATTACGTTCTTCAATTCATTGGACATTCGCATGCGACCTCCATCTCTCAAATGTTTTCGGCGAGGAGTCCAAAATAAAAAACTCCTGCCGAAGCAGGAGCCGTAAATTTGATGATGGCATAGATTGGCCTTGGACCGAAGCTCGGGCACTGCGATGCGGCAAAGAGGAACAGTAACGGGATGCACATGTCATTGCGCGACCGCAACTGCCATAAACCGACAACAAAAACCCAAGTCCTGCAAGGGCAACTCTCTAAACTCGTCTCATCTCATCTCAGCTAAAAACCTACTCTGGCTCATCTCACTTATGGTTCTAACTATAAAACATTACTCTTGCCGGCGTCAACCGCTTAATTCGCTTTGGATAGATCGGGACGGAGCACGCGCGCTCCTCCCAGATAGACGTGGCGAATCTCCTGCTGCGTTTTCTCGGTATTAACGAGCACCATCAGGCGGATGCAGCGCTCCAAGCTTCCCTTGACCGGCACCTCCAGGGCGCACATCAGCGGAACCAGCTCCCATCCCGGCAGCTGCCGGATCGCCTGAGCGGGGAACGCCTCGTCCAAATCGCTCGTTACCGTAATCAACACGCTGCAAATATCACCAGGATCCAGCTCGTTCAAACGCATAAGATCGGTTGTCATCGCGAGCGTCGCGTCGGCGATGAGCTTGCTGTCATTCGCATCGACTGTAATTGCGCCTCGAATTCCGCGTACACTCATATCTGTTCAGCCTCCAATTTCAATTCCTCCACGATTTCTTTCATCCACTCGACGGACACGTCGGATTTGATCTCGACTTTGCCGATCGCCGTCGGGACGACGAACACCATCGTGCCTTCCTTAAACTTCTTATCGTGCATCATCGCCGCCATAATGGCGTCCACATCGTAATGCTTCGGCAAGGAGACGGGCAAGCCGCACTTCGCGAGAACACGCTTCGTCTTCGTATAAACTTCCTCCGGCGCGCCATACCGAAGACCAAGCTTCGCGGAGCCGATCATGCCGATCGAGATCGCCTCTCCATGCTGCATCTCGTTATAGCCCGCAACCGCCTCGATGGCATGGCCGATCGTATGGCCCAGATTCAGAATCGCTCGGAGACCCATTTCCTTCTCGTCCTCCGATACGACGGCAGCCTTGACGCTGCAGCCCTTATACAAGGCATACCCCAAGCTGTCGGGATCAAGCGCGAGCAGCTTCTCCGCATTCGCTTCGCACCAATCTACGAACGAAGCGTCCCAGATCAATCCATGCTTGACGACCTCCGACAATCCGGAGCTGACGTCGCGCGGAGGGAGCGTCTGCAGCGTATTCAAATCATATAGGACAAATTCCGGCTGATGGAACGCGCCTATAATATTTTTGGCCTGGGGATGGTTCACCGCGACTTTGCCGCCGACGCTGCTGTCATGCGCCAGGATCGTCGTCGGCACTTGGACGAACTTGATTCCGCGCATATACGAAGCGGCTACAAAGCCGGCCAAATCGCCAACGACCCCGCCCCCAAGTGCGACGATCGCGGATTTGCGGTCAAGTCCGGCATCAAGGGCTTTGCCAACCAGATCACCCAGCATCGCCAGCGACTTGGAGCTTTCGCCTGCGGGTACGACGGCGCTGGCTGTCTTATAGCCCCCCGCTTGAAGAACTTGCTCCAGCTTCGCCAAGTAACGCGGAGCCACGTTGGAATCCGCGATAATAAGAAGAGGAGATTTGTTGCCGATGTTGTGCTTCTGGAAGTAGGAAGCCGCCTGGTCAAGGAGGCCTTGCCCGATATAAATGGGATAAGAGCGTTCGCCTAAATCTACCGTTAATTCGCGCATTGTTCTAGTACCTGCCTAACTGCGCCGTATACTGCTCGTAATTGGCGCGGATTTCTTCGTTGGAGTCGCCGCCGAACTTCGGGCAGCCTTCCGATTATCGCCGTCAATAGAGGGTCATTCGCTTCACCGGCCGTCAAATAGGTTACATTCAAGCCAGCTCCTCCTTCACCGCAGGAATGCGTCGCCGCGACCCTGCTGTTATGTAATCCCCTCGAACATCTTGCCTCATTATAGTACAGGGATGCTGGTTTGACAAGAAACGTAATAGCGGATCGCTGTTTCGGAAAGAGCCCCTCCGAATACAAAAGGCCGGAGCCGAAGGCCGTCGAACGAACCTTGAGCTCCGGCCTAGCCGGCATAACCTTTTATAAACTTTTGACGGTGGCCTGCTCGCGCAGCATCGACAAGTCGTGCGTCAGCTTGACGTCGTTCACGAGCCTGGCGGCCTGCCTGCTGTCCACGCCGATAATTTGCGCGCATTCCTGGATCGTAATAAAACCGCGGCGGTAAGCCGCTATGACCTTGCGCTTGTCCATCTCCAATCTCCCTTCGCATCTGTGTTGCCTACGACTAGTATAGGAGAACATGGAAATCGGTATACATGCGAAGCTAAACCTTGCGGTAAAAGAACGTGTCCGCCGTCTCGAAGCCGTATTGTCCGGGAGAAAAAATCTGCTCCGTGCTGCCTACGAACAGAATGCCGCCCGGCTTCAGCGCAGCCGCGAATTTATGGTACAACGCGTGTTTCGCTTCCTCCGTGAAATAAATCATGACGTTGCGGCACACGATCAGGTCGAAGCCCTTGTCAAACGTATCGTGAAGCAAATTGCCTTGCTTGAACTGAATCGCTTTCTTAAGCGTATCCGACACGAGGAACGCGCCTTCCGACGGCTTAAAATATTTGGAGCGGCAGCTCGCCGGGACATCGCGAAGCGAACGTTCCAGATAGCTGCCTTCACGCGCCTTCTCCAGCACCCCGTTGTCCAAGTCGGTTGCGAGGAGAGAGGCCCTGCCCAAGGCATCCAATTCCGACAGGATCATGGCGATCGTATACGGTTCTTCGCCCGTGGAGCAAGCGGCGCTCCATATTTTCACCCTGGCGTTCGCGGCAAGCATATCCGGGAGAAAGCGGTTCTTGAGCACTTCCCACCGGGTCGGATTGCGCCAAAATTCCGAAACGTTGATCGTCATACGATCCAGAAACTCGTTCATGAGCGCTTTGTTCTGTTCGAGTGCTTGGTAATATTGCTCGAAGGTCGAGTAACCGTTCTTCATCCGCAGCGTTGTCAACCGGCGTTTCATCTGCGCTTCCTTGTATTGGGACAAATCGATATCCGTCTTCCGTTTGATGCGGGCGATAAATTGCGAGAAGTCCAAATCTTCTGTCATAACGGCCTCCATGATGTGTGCGCAGCTGAGGCTAATTAAACCCAGCGCTGGATCGTATGCTCGTAATCCACAAGCTCCTCAGGAGCGAAGAAAATCCCGATTTCGCGTTCCGCGCTTTCGGCGGAATCGGAGCCGTGGATCAGGTTAAAGTTCGTATGCACGGCAAAATCCGAACGAATCGTTCCAGGCGCAGCATCCAGCGCGTCCGTCTTGCCGATCAGCGCGCGAGTGAGCGCAATTACATTATCCCCGCTCCATACCATTGCGAATACGGGACCGGACGTAATAAATTGCAGCAAGGGCTCGTAAAAAGATTTGCCTTTGTGATCCGCGTAATGGATCTCCGCCCGCTCCCGGGAAATTTGCAAAAACTTGGCAGCCGATAATTGCAGCCCTTTCCGTTCGAATCGCGATACGATCTCGCCGATCAATCCACGTTGAACGCCGTCGGGTTTGATCATCAAAAAAGTTCTCTCCATTATGTACCCCTTCCTCCCGCGACATTGATTAATAGTTTCTTTTGCCGACGAAATGCGCGATGTCGACCAAGTTCTTTTTCGCCGCGATATCCGGCAATCCCTCTAATGCGTGCAAAGCTTTCTTTATGTATTGGTTCGCCAGCTCGTCGGCCAGGTTGCCGCCTTCGCTCGAACGAATGAGCGAAATCGCCCGCTTCGTGTCCGGGAAGCCGTCTTGCGATCGTATGGAGCCGATTTCCTTAAGAAGCGGCTCCCTGACGCGCTCGTCTCGAAGCGCGAGGATGACGGGCAGCGTTATATTCCCTTGGCGAATATCGGAGCCGGGAGGCTTGCCGATCTGCTTCTCGGTACCGTACAGATCGAGCAGATCGTCTCGGATTTGGAACGTCATCCCCACGTTATACCCATACCGGTACAGCTTGTTCGAGGTTTCTCGGTCGGCGCCTGCCGCAAGCGCGCCTAGCTGGCAGCTGATCGCGACGAGCAGCGCCGTCTTCCTCCGGATGCGCAGAAGATAATGGCGTACGGACTGGTCCGTGTTGAAGAAATCGCGGATTTGCTCCATTTCTCCTATGCACATCTGGACCAGGGCTTTGGATAAAATACGATGAATGTCCGGATTAGGCAGTTGCGTTGCGATAGAGAGCGCCTTGCCGTGTATGTAATCTCCAGTGTACATGGCGATGCGGTTATCCCACTTCGACTTGACCGTCAGTTGACCCCGCCGCGTCTCGGCATCGTCGATCACGTCGTCATGCACCAGAGACGCCATGTGGATCAGCTCGAGCGGAACGGCGACGGATTTAAGACGTTCCAGCCTATAGTCTCCGAACTTGCCCGACAGCAGCACCAGAACGGGACGAATCCGTTTGCCGCCCGCCTTCAGCAGATGGGTCGAGGCTTCCCTTAGAAGAGCGTGGTCGTCAGATACGCTCCTCTCGAGCTCTTGCTCGATTTGATTCAAATCGCCTTTCATCTTTGCATACAGGTCTAATAGTTTCATTCATTCACCTTTTGGGGGGATTGTTCTTCGTAAAACGAGAGATCCACTTCGTGCTGAAGGAGGCTGAGCTCCTTCGCGTACTTGAAATAAAGCGATAAGCCGGCCTGCAGCTTCTCGTCGAAATCGTAGCGCAGCGATTTGAAGTACGTGCTCCAATATGTTTCTTCTCCGCCAATTCGCTCGCAAGCGAGTTTGATCAGCGCTTCCGGCTGCCCTAGCAGCTCGTCCTTCGAGCCGTGCAAAGCCCGAAATACAGCGCTTAGCTCTTCGCTCTGCTTCTCGGCAGCCGTCCTGCGGGCCGCGACGACGGCGTATGTCATGCCAAGGCCCGTCCAATCGTTCCATGCTTCACCGAGATCCATGACATGCAGCCCTTCGCGTTGCCAAGAAGCTGTTATGGCAGGATCGCCGATCAGCAACGCGCCGTCGGCGTCCTTCAGCATGTGTTGAAGCTTTGGCTCGGCGGGGACGTACTCGGGTTCGCACTCGAACCGCATGGCCATAATGATCTTCAGCAAATTAACGGAAGTAGCGGATGTTGTCGTTACCGCGATTCGGCGCGGCAGTCTCTTCTCCAGAGG
Organism: Paenibacillus soyae; assembly: GCF_024623455.1. Classification (GTDB taxonomy): domain Bacteria; phylum Bacillota; class Bacilli; order Paenibacillales; family Paenibacillaceae; genus Pristimantibacillus; species Pristimantibacillus soyae. Next base: position 295,261 of record NZ_JANIPJ010000002.1, read on the forward strand.
TTCCTTTGTAAATAACAGGATCGAATGAACGCGGCCGATCGAACCAACCGACAAGCCTGGCAGCAAGACGTAATCTTGGCTGTATTGTCCGTATGAGAAGGAAGAAATGGCGGAAACGTCAAGCTCTCCCGCATGCAGGAGACGATTCAGCTCCGCCGGCACTCTCGAGATCAATTCGTAATTCAGCTCGCGCGCGTGGCGGGAAAACGATTTAAACAACGGCCACGCGTTCGCGTAATCTATTTCACCGATGGTGATCGGGCGAAGGTTGCCCATTCTGCTCATCTCCCCATCTTCTGTACAAATCATGATCGATATCTGCGTTGTCCAGTACTTTGCCCACGAGGAAATTAATCATCTCGTCCATCGATTGAGGCTTATGATAGAATGCCGGCATAGCCGGCACGATCCGAACGCCGAGTCTGGCAAGCGTCAGCATATTCTCCAGATGTATCGCATGAAGCGGCGTCTCCCGCGGAACGATGAGAAGCTTGCGCCCTTCTTTGAGCATGACGTCCGCCGCGCGCGTCATCAGATTGTTGGAGGCGCCGTGGGCGATCGAGGACAACGTCCCCATGGAGCATGGCATAATGAACATGCCTTCGACGCGGAAGGATCCGCTCGCTATGGCAGCGCCAATGTCGCCGTTGGGATGAAAGACGAGCCGGCCGGCGCGCAATTCGCCCGGGAATGCCCGCTCAAGCGCTTCCGCTCTTCGCGAGGTTTCCCAGCCCAGCTCTTCTTTGAGCACTCTCCATCCCGCTTCGGTCACGACCGCGTGCACCTCGAACCGGCGCAGCAGCAGCTCCTCGATCAGCCGAATGCCGTATACCGCGCCGCTGGCGCCCGTCAAGCCGACGACCCAGCGCTTGCGCAGTTCCTGTCCGCTTGCCGTGACTACCATTGGCCGAACACCGCCAAATCCACGATCGTAAAGAGGAATAGCACGACGCTAAGCGTGCCGTTCATGCCGAAGAACGCCGTCGAAACGCGCGAAAGATCGGATGGCCTAACCATCCAATGCTGATAGAACAGAAGCGCCACGGACAGAATCGCTCCGAATAGATACAGCCATCCAAGCTGAGTCATCCAGAACAGCGTCACGAAGCCGACGGCCGTCACGATGTGGAAGCAGCGCGCGATCCAAAGCGACGCGGAGATGCCAAAGCGCGACGGGATCGAATAGAGTCCCGCATTGCGGTCGTATTCGTAATCCTGCGTCGCGTATATAATATCGAAGCCCGCGATCCAGAGCGCGACCGTTCCGTACAGCAGCCATGCCGCCGCATCGAACTGTCCCGTCACGGCGACCCAGCCGCCAAGCGGCGACAGCGCGATTGTAAGACCGAGCACGACGTGGCATAACCAAGTAAACCGTTTCGTATAAGAATAGATGACGAGGAAAAATACCGCGATAGGCAGGAGCTTCATCGCGATCGGCTCCAAATTGGCAGCCGCCCAAAAAAGCAGCGTGAACGAAACCGCAATAAACAGAACGACTTCCGCCGATTGAAGCAAGCCTGCCGGCAGCGCCCGATCTTTGGTGCGGGGATTGCGCAGATCGATCGCCTTATCAATCAAGCGGTTAAGACTCATGGCCGCGCTTCTCGCCCCGAACATGGCAAGCGTTACCCAGCCTATTTCGCTCCAGGACGGGAGCTTGCCCTCCATGACGACCCCGCCGAGCAAAGCACCCATAAAAGCGAACGGCAGCGCGAACACCGTATGCTCGAATTTAATCATTTCCAGGATGATGCGTAGTTTGCGAATCATGGTTGTCCATCTCTTCCCTTCGTTCCTATATGCAGCGCCGCAATGCCGCCGAAGAAGAGACGAACCTCCGCATTAGGCATTCCCGCCTGACGGAAAAGCTCCTTCAAGCCTTTGGAATCGGGGAACAATTTCAACGAATCGGGAAGCCATTGGTATTCCTTGAAGCGTCCGGCCAAGAGCTTGCCGAATAGCGGCATGATGCGCTCGAAATATAAATAATAAATGCTTTTGAACGGCTGCCACGTCGGCTTGGACAGCTCCAGGCAGACCACCTTGCCGCCCGGCTTGACGACCCGCCGCATCTCGCTGAGCACCTGAACGTAATCGGGCACGTTCCTCAGTCCAAAGCCGACGGTTACGAAGTCGAAGCTGTCGTCCTCGAACGGCAGGCTCATCGCGTTGCCCTGCACCAGCTCGATCTGCTTTTCAAGACCTTGACGGCTAACCTTGACAGCTCCTACGTCGAGCATGTTCTGGCTGAAGTCCAAACCTATAATTTTGCCTGATCCGCTCGCTTTCGCCATATCAATCGTCCAGTCGCACGTCCCGCAGCATATGTCCAGGGCGTTCTGTCCGGGCTTCATGTTCATTCGTTCCATCGTGTACTTCCGCCAGGCTTTATGCCTTCTGAAGCTGATGACGTCGTTCATGAAATCGTATTTGGGAGCAATCGTCTCGAACAATGCATGCACATGGCTCTTCGAATCCATGTTGTTCACTTTCAGTCACCTCGTCTCGTTAAGCGCGGGCATGCTGCCCGCGAGCCTTGCCAGCATGCTGTCCGCGATGTCGGTCAGCTCTCTCTCCAGCTTGTCCGATTCGAGCTTCGCCGCCGCCGCTTTGACCGAATCCGCGGCTTGCTTCACCTTGGCCGTCAGATGGGCTCGAATATCGTATTTGTGCAGGAGCGAGAGAATGAATCCCTTATCCGGCTTCTCGTACATCAGCCTTTGTTTCTCTTCCTCGCTGCCGACCTGCATGACGTGCCAGTAAGCCCAGCCTTTCTCGAATTTATCCTCATGCCCGCTTCTCTCCAGCTCGTCAAGCGCGACCTCGCAGCGGCCTACTCCGTGCAGCAGCTCGGGCCAGACTCTCGACCGGGCCCCGTCCATGATGCCGGCGAATTGCTGGAACATCTCGCTTCTTAGCTGAACGGCATAGCCGAAGTAATCTTCAGCCGATAGGCGGAGACTTCTCATACGGGTGTATAAATTCACCTTCATCCGGTTCACTTCGCATACGGCATTGCTGATTCTGGAAATCATCTCGATCTGTCCGGCATCGGCAAGCAGCTGATAAAATTTCGCGCTGAAGAAATCGCCGGCTAGCACCTTAAGCTGCCTCGAGCGCATGTCGCGCTCCGAGCGCCGCTCGGTTTCCGTATCAATCAAGTCGTGCGTATCCATGCCAAGCTGGACGAGCGAAACGACCAGCGTGTACAACTCGCTATATGATTTGGAAGATCCCTGCTCATTCAAGAACGCGAACAGCATGCGGGTTCTAGGTTCCGCAAGCGGCGGCAGCTCGGTATGCAGATCGATCATATCATGCTTCGCATGCTGCCTGGTCATCTCTGAAATGCGGTAAGTTGTCATGGTAGAAGCCTCCGAACTATTGTGACAGGGAACTTGCACATTAATATCTAAACTATTATAGCACAACTTTTACAGGAGGGCATTCGATTGCCTTCGTTGTTCATCATTTCGCAATATCCGGCTCGAATTGCCGCTTCGAATGAGCGGAGTACCCCTCCGGAACGCCGAATCGTTCGACCCAGGCCGACGTAAAGCTGAGCCGGAGGCGCTGGCGCCATACCTCGTCGTGAACGGGATCCGAAATAACCGCGCCGCCTTCTTCGCCATGCAGCCAAGCATCGCTCGACCTGACATCGACGGCAGCTAGCAGGCGTTTCTCGCCTTCGGCGTTCTCCACGATGCGAACGAGCAGCCGGTTGACGTTATCCAGCTGATGAAAGGATACGCCGACAAGCTTCCCGATGTCATCGAACCAAGCCTCCGGCCTTCCTCCCTCGGAGGGCACCAGAAGCTCCAAGGATAACACGGAATGTTTCCATTCCGCATGTCCGAGCCTCTCGCGCAAATTGACGTTCGCGAGCGCATCCACGATATTCGCGTTCGACAAGTGGACGATCGGCTCTCCGCGGAATACGGCAACGTCTTGTTTCAAATTTTCGTCATCCATGATGGCTGCCGGAATCCAGCCCGCTCCTATCGTAATCGCAAACGTCGCCGCGAATGCGATCCATACCGTTTTTTTGTTACGCACGGACGCACCTCCACCCTTGCTCGAAATTGTTACCCATCAAGTGTTTTCATTCCCTTGCGCAGTCATACCGTCCGGGGCTTATACAACAGTGTACGAGGCTGGAAGGTTGTTTATTCGGCATTAAAGAGCGGGCTCTTGGCAGACGGGCAAATAAAAAAGCAGGCATCGCCTGCTTGGTATCCGGTCCCGGTTTTATTGGTCGGTATCCACCGTTCCGTATTTGGTCATGACCGTTGCCTTGCCCCGAATTTTGATCGCCGAAGTATGGTCCGTAAACTGGCAGATCAACACTTCGTTTTTGTCCAGCTTCTCCGTATGATGAAACCGCGTATCGTGGCCGCGCGTCAGTCCGATGACCTGCACGCCTTGATCCTTTGCCTTAATTACAATATATTCGCCAACCGTAGGCTCCATTAATGATCCCCCCGCATCGTCATTCCATACCATCCATCAGAATTATAGTGGAAGTCTCCCTTTTGCGCAATGACAGGTACGTCCTAGCGTCGCGCTTTGCGCGCCAAAAGAAAAAACGCTCAAACCGCGTTTCGTTCGAGCGTTACTCTTGCTATACGTTAATTGGATACAAGGTCCTTAAGAGATTTGCCTGGTTTGAATGCCGGCATCTTGCTTGCGGCGATATCGATTTCTTCGCCTGTCTGCGGGTTGCGGCCTTTACGGGCTTGACGCTCGCGCACTTCGAAGTTGCCGAAGCCGACAAGCTGAACTTTGTCGCCGTTTTGCAGCGCTTCGGAGATTGCTTCGAATACGGCGTCAACCGCTTTCGTTGCGTCCTTCTTGGACAGTTCCGTCAATTCCGCTACTTTCGAGATCAGATCGGTTTTGTTCATGGTTTCACCTCCTTAAAAGTTTTTCTCATACAGGCGCAAGCCTTTGAGAAAAACTTACTTCGTAAACATAGGCTTAGTTTTTCTTCTTATCCCTCTTATTCACCGAAAACTTGAAATATATACCTGTTGCCGCGCTTCGGCTCTTCTTGTTAATTCTTAGCATGAACAAACCTATAGTAATACAGCCCAATTGCAATTTCAAGTAAATTCCTTGATTTGACGCGGAAATGAAACATTTTTTAATGTTGCCGAATCGCGCGCGCAGATAAAAAAGACCGCCCCGCAGGGTCGTCTCCGACCAATTGCGGGGCAGCCTTCGCAGCCTATGGATTACAGAATGATGGCGATCAGACCGCCCGAGCCTTCGTTAATGATACGGCCCAGCGTCTCCTGAAGCTTATAACGCGCGTTGTCCGGCATCATGGCGATCTTGCCTTGGATGCCCTCTCTCACGATGGAGTGCAGGGAGCGGCCGAAAATATCGGACTCCCAAATCTTGATCGGGTCGTTCTCGAAATCCTGCATTAAGTATCGCACCAGCTCTTCGCTTTGCTTCTCGGTGCCGATGATCGGAGCGAACTCGGATTCGACGTCTACCCTGATCATATGGATGGATGGCGCGGTTGCCTTAAGCCTTACGCCGAATCTCGATCCTTGGCGGATCAGCTCCGGCTCATCCAGCATCATCTCGGCAAGCGATGGCGCCGCGATGCCGTAGCCAGTCGTCTTCACCATTTCGAGCGCTTCCGCGAAACGATCGTATTCGCGTTTGGCGTGCGAGAAATCCTGCATCAGCTGTAGGAGATGATCTTTGCCGCGGATTTCCACGCCGACCACTTCCATCAGGATCCGATCGTACAGCTCATCCGGCGCGTAGAGATCGATCTCCGCCACGCCTTGCCCCATATTCATTCCGCTAAGTCCAGCTCTCGCGATAAAGTCGTAGTCCATGAACTGCTGAACGACTCTCTCAACGTCTCTTAAACGGCGAATATCCTTAACCGTGTCTCTCACGGAATTCTCGTAGTTGCTGCGCAGCCAGTGGTTGTCGTTCAGCACCATGACCCAGCTCGGAAGATTGACGTTTACTTCATGCACCGGGAACTCGTAGAGCACCTCGCGCAGAACGGCCGTGCCTTCCTCTTCCCCCATCGTCGCCACGCTGAGCGCGATGACCGGAATGTCGTATTTGGCCTGCAGCTCGCTGCGGAGCTGCTGGGTTTCCTCGCTTTTCGGACGAGTGGAGTTGATGATGAGCACGAACGGCTTGCCGACCTCTTTGAGCTCTTCGATGACGCGCTCTTCTGCGACGACGTAGGAGCTTCTAGGAATTTCGGCTATGGAGCCGTCCGTCGTGACGACAACGCCAAGCGTAGAGTGCTCCTGGATCACCTTGCGCGTGCCGATCTCCGCAGCCTCTTGGAACGGAATCGGCTCGTCGAACCATGGAGTCGTAATCATACGCGGACCGTTTTCGTCCTCGTAGCCCTTTGCTCCTTCGACCGCGTAGCCCACGCAATCGACGAGTCTTACATTTACTTCAAGCCCTTCCGCCACTTTGAGCTGTACCGCTTGATTGGGCACGAATTTGGGCTCGGTTGTCATAATCGTTTTGCCTGCGGCGCTTTGAGGGAGTTCGTCCACGGCTCTTACCCGGTCGGATTCGCTCGAGATGTTGGGAAGCACGACCGTCTCCATGAATCGCTTAATAAACGTTGATTTGCCCGTCCGGACCGCCCCGACTACCCCGAGGTAAATATCCCCGCCGGTACGTTCGGCTATGTCCTTGAAAATATCTACTTTCTCCACTGAATATCCCCTCCCAATTGATTTTCCGGTTCGCCGCCATCCACCGGACAAGAGGGCAGGCCAGCGACGCAACTCGTACATGCTTTTGGACTAGTAATAGCTTATGTCCGGACTGTCCAATTATGACGCCTGCTTCTACGAAAACTTTTTTTCACCGGATGAACCCTGCTTCCCTTCCAAGATTGAAATATATGAAGCCCCGCCGCAATCTATAACCCGGGCAAACAAAAAAATCCCCTCCCGGGTAGGCTGGGAGAGGATTATATAGGTGTTAAAGCTATGGGAGAACGGCGACAGGCTCGCCGTTCCGCAGTCGGTATTCTGGCGCTTTCACCGGCACAAAGTCCGAAGCGTCCGCCAGCCATTCACGCAGATCCGTATCCTCGGCTGCCTGCAAATCGGCATTCTTCTGCATCAACTGCATGATATCTACGCCGTAATCGGTATAGACGAGGCCGTTCTTGTCCATAATCGCCGAAAGCATCGTTCCGGAGAAGACGCTGCGCAATTCCGGCGCTTTGCGGCCCATGCTCTCGTAATCAATCGTGTAGAAGCCGGGATACATTTCGTCCCCTTGCGGGAGAGCGCCCCTGGAGTCCCGATACTCCTTCACCCACTTCTGGACGTCATTGATTCTTTGATAGGTTACGATATCCATCAGCTTAACGGTCGGGTCCGTCTCTTCGTCCATGATCAGGAAAAAATAAGTTCCTCCGTTCTCGAACGCGGCTGTCGGAATGGCGCTCAAATACCCTGTGCTCTGAAGCTTCTTGAAATCCAGCTTAAACTTCTCGTACTTCGGCACGTCCTGATCGCTGTTCGAAATCGGCAGCAAGCCCTTCTCCTCGAAATACTGGTCAATCGCCGCCTGCACATTGCGCACCGCTTCTTTGGGCGGTACGTTCTGCTTCAAATTCTCCTCCGGGTACAGACAACCCGACAGCAGCGTCATCATTGCCGCGAGCATGATAGCGGAAGCGGCCGCCCGATAACCGCTGCGGCGCGCTGCTGACTTCATCCAAGATTTCATTCGATGTTCCTCCGTTTCATTACCCATTACCCCATTACCAAAGCTCTTCCTCTTCCTTCTGGCGCGCGAGCGCCTTGGCCACCGCGGCGCGGAGAGGATCCGGAGGAAGCTCGACCTCCGTCTTGCCGGATACCCGCGTCTGGCATGCCAGCCGAATATTTTTTTCATCCAGCCCGGCCAGCTTCCTGCGTTCCTCGTCCCCTATGGGCAATAGCTGGCTCGACGGGCGAACCGTTACCTTGCACATATAGCAAGCCGCTTTCCCGCCGCATCTTGTAGCGATCGTGACGCCGGCTCTCCTCGCGGCGTCCAATACGGTAGTTCCTCTTCTGACCCTGGCCGACTTCCCGCTTGGATAGAATGTTACCTCCGCGTCCACTCGCGTTCCCCTCCCAGAATCAGGCGCAGTTGTTCGCCCACTTCTCTCGTTATTTCGTTTCCGGCCTGAAGCATGGCGAACGCGGCTACATGCGTTTGGGTGCCGCGACGCATCGCGTCGGCGATAAGACGCACGCGGTCCTCTCGGCCTCGCAGCACGTTAAACAGCAATTCATGGGCAAGGGGTACGACTCGCACCTCCGCCGAACGGGAATTTTCCAGCTCGAGATGAACAAGATCGCCGAACGGAACCAGAAAACCGTCGACGTCAACCGAATAGCGGCAGCCGAAATTGCGAACCTCGAATCCTCCCACCAGCTCGACTTTGCAGCCCTTAATATCATAATGGCTGAGCGTCGATCGGTAGATGGGGGTCTCGCTGTACGACGGAGAGTCTGTCGCGTACGGCGCAAGCGCTAGATGGATGTCTCCCATCCGATGCTCATCGCAGTACAGATCGATATCCCGCGGCGGAGCCTCCAGACGTACGCCCCTCAATAAGAGGCCTGCGCTCCCCCCTAGCGCCCAGCCGCTTGTCCCGGCCGCCGCCGAGACGATGCCGAGAGCTTGCCCAATATTCGTCGATTCTGTCATGCCGGTTGCTCCTTAGAAATACGTTTTGTTCACCGCGACAATTTTGCCGGCGCCTTCCTTTACGACCGCTTGGCAGCCTAGACGGAAGCCGTCCTCGAACTCCTCAGGCTCCAGACGGTCCCATTCCTCGTCCGTGACGCCTTCCAGATATTCTCCGCCTTCCGTCACTTGACAGCGGCAGCGGGCGCATGTCCCGCGCGTGCAGGAGAACCCGAAGTCGACATCGTGTTTGATCGCATGATCCAATATCGTAAGCCCGGCTTCCGCTTCCACCGTTTTTGTCAAAGTCCTGCCCGTTAGTTCCAACACTTTAATCCAGCCCCCTCATGTTCTTCGACCCTTATGTATGCCGCCATGCCGTCTTCTTGTTTCGGTTATAGAATGGAGAAGAAGCCGTAAATAAATCCGAAAATCAATAAAACGAAAGCAACAAATGATAATACGAATTTAATAATGCCCTTCGTCTTGAGGCGCGCAAAAGTGATTAAAAAGGCGGCGACCGCCATCAGCCCGATCCCGAGAAATGAAATCCACATCTTCGTCATTGCATCCATTGCCGTTCCATTCTCCTAACCTATTTCGTAATAAATTCTAAACCATTATAGCACCAGCCAAAAAAAAGGACAAAAGCAACTGCGAATTTCGCCATTTCGGCGCGCTCCGGAGAGCGTTCGCTAGCTTTTGTCCCATATCGTTACTTCTTCATCATCATTTTGACTAACGACTCCATGCTGGACGGACTCATGCCGCTTGCTTTCACGGCCTTCACAATATCGTTTATGGTCGATTCCGGCACTTTGATCTTCGCCATGTCGCCCACCTGTTTGATCAGCTTGCGAAGCTCCGCGTCATTCTGCAGCGTACTCGCGTCCACGCCTTTAGCCAATTTTTTGACGGCATTTTCCGTAATGTTTTTTCCGGTTTTCTGGTTGATCGCGCTCAAAACGTCTTTGGGTAATCCTTTGGACAATTTCCTCACCCTCCTCTGGTCTATGAGCTTCTAGCATCATATGAGGAGGGGACACAATTGGTGTAGGCTTGGAGATACTAGCCCAGCGGTTCCATTTCGTGCGTTTTGAGACGGCCCATCAGATGCTCCACCGCGGCCTTTGGTTCCTTTCCTTCGAACAGAACCTCGTAAAGCTGTCTCGTGATCGGCATCTCGACTCCGAATTGCTTCGACAGCTGGTAGGCCGTGCGTGTCGTGCGGACGCCCTCTACGACCATCCCGATCTTCTCGAGCACCGTCTCGAGAGGCGTGCCGTCTCCCAGCATATAGCCGGCTCTCCAATTGCGGCTGTGCTTGCTCGTTCCGGTCGCGACAAGATCGCCTACGCCCGCAAGCCCGGCGAATGTCATCGGATTGGCGCCCATAGCGGTGCCCAATCGGCCGATTTCGGCCAGTCCGCGCGTTAGAAGGGCGGCTTTGGCGTTGTCTCCGAAACCGAGACCGTCGCTCAGACCCGCTCCAAGCGCGATAATATTTTTTATAGCGCCCGCGACTTCGGCCCCGATGACATCCACGTTCGTATAGACGCGGAAATCGCCGTTAATGAGCGCGTCCTGGGCTTTCTCCGCGGCTTCGAGCGACTCCGAGGCGACGACAACCGTCGTCGGCTGCTTCTTGATGACTTCCTCCGCATGACTCGGTCCCGTCAATACGACGATGGACGACGGCTCGCGGCCGAGCTCCTCGGCCAGCACGATCGACATCCTCTTCATCGTCTCCGCCTCGAAGCCCTTGGTAGCGTGGACAACCAGCGTCTCTGCCGCGAGATAAGGTGAAGCTGCCTTCGCGACAAGCCGCATTCCGGCGGAAGGAGCGACGAAGAGCGCCAGCTCGGCCCCATCGAGCGCGTCTTGCATATTCGTCGTCGCGACGATATTGGCAGGCAGCTCGCTGCCCGGCAAGTATCGGCTGTTCTGATGCTTTTCGTTGATCTCGGCCGCTTGTTCCGCGTTGCGCGTCCATAACGTGACGAAGTAGCCGTTGCTCGCGAGAACGAGCGCAAGCGCCGTTCCCCAGCTTCCCGCGACTAGAACGGTCGCCTTGCGATCGCGCTTCACATCTTCTCGTATCATAACCGCTTAAGCTCCCTTCTTCGCTCCAAGCTTGTTCTCCGTGCCTTGGATCAGCTTCACGATATTGGTCCGGTGGCGGACAAACGCGAATATCGCAATGGCAAGCGCCGCGCTAAGCAGCGGCCAGGTAAACTGAAACAAGAGGATAAACACGGGCAGCAATCCCGCGAAAATCAATGAACCGAGCGAAACATAACGCGTGAGGACGATGGCCAGAATCGCGATAATGCCCGCGTACAAGGCAGGGAAAAACGCCAACGTCGCAATAACGCCTATCGTCGTCGCGATGCCTTTCCCGCCCTTGAACTTGAACCATATCGGCCAATTATGGCCAACGATGGCGGCCAGGCCGCAAACAACCGGTATCCAGCCGTTGCTGCCAAGCGTATTCCCCAAATATACGGACAAGATGCCTTTGGCGATATCCAGGGAGAAAACAAAGATGCCCGGTCCTTTCCCCAGGACGCGAAGCGTATTCGTTGCGCCGGCGTTTCCGCTACCATGCTGGCGGATATCGATGCCTTTGACCCATTTCGCAATGACGATGCTGAATGATACCGAACCGATCAAATAACTAAGCACAACCGCGACAATATCCAGTAGCAACCTTCTTCTCCCCTAGTCCTCGTCGGATTTGCGCCGCGTGAATATACGAAGTGGCGTACCTTCGAAATCGAATGCCGCGCGTATTTTGTTTTCCAGGTAACGCTCGTACGAAAAGTGCATCAGCTCCGGATCGTTGACGAAGCACACGATCGTCGGCGGTTTCGTCGCCACCTGCGTCACATAGTTGATGCGAAGGCGCTTGCCCTTGTCGGATGGAGGCGGGTTGATCGCGACCGCGTCGGAGACGACGTCGTTCAGAAGATGCGTCTGAATGCGCATCGCATGCTGTTCCGACACATGGTTCACGACGGGCAGCAGTTTATGTAAGCGCTGTTTGGTCAGCGCAGACAAGTATACAACCGGCGCGTAGGTCATGAACAGGAAATGATCGCGAATCTTCTGCGTGAAATGAGCCATCGTCTTATCATCCTTGTCGACAATATCCCATTTGTTCACCACAAAGATGGACGCTTTGCCCGCTTCATGCGCATAGCCCGCTATATGTTTGTCCTGCTCGATGATGCCTTCTTCTCCGTTGATCAGCACGAGAACGACATCCGCTCTCTCGATCGCTTTCATGGCGCGCATGACGCTGTATTTCTCGGTGGATTCGTACACCTTGCCGCGTTTGCGCATGCCTGCTGTATCAATCAAGACATAGCGCTGTCCGTCATGCTCGAAAGGCGTATCGATAGCGTCTCTCGTCGTACCGGCTACATTGCTCACGATGACGCGGTCTTCCCCAAGCAGCGCGTTGACGAGCGATGATTTGCCGACGTTCGGGCGGCCGATAAGCGCGACGCGAATTACATCCTCGTCGTAGCCGTCATCCTCCAGCTCCGGCAGCAGATCGGATGCCGCATCCAACAGATCGCCGATGCCAAGTCCGTGCGAGCCGGAGATCGGGATCGGCTGCCCGAAGCCAAGACCGTAAAATTCATACACTTCATCCATGCGGTTCTCATTGTCCACTTTGTTGACGGCGACAACGACGGGCTTGCGGGAGCGGAACAGCATTTGCGCGACTTCGTCGTCCGCGTGCGTCAAGCCGCTCTTGGCGTCAACCATAAAAATAATGACGTCCGCTTCCTCCACGGCGAGCTCGGCCTGCATGCGGACCGACTTCATGATCTCGTCTTCGCCGTCGATTTCGATACCTCCGGTATCGATAATGCTGAACGGCTTGCCATTCCACTCGCCGGTTCCGTATAGACGGTCACGGGTCACGCCCGGTTTATCCTCAACGATAGCCAGTCTGTCGCCGATAATGCGATTGAAAATGGTGGACTTCCCCACATTCGGTCGACCGACGATGGCGATTACGGGTCTTGCCATAAAAATGTTTCACTCCTTAGTTGTTTCTGAAACGAACGATCTCAGAAGCCTGACTATCATTCTCACCTAACCCATCATAGCAAAAAAGAACGCTCTTGGCTAACTTTTCATGTCACTGATGGTCGACGAGAATGAATGTCCCGTTCTTCAGATCATGTGCGCTCGCATCCAATATTTTCTCCAGAAGGAAGGCGATTTCCTCCAGATTCTTCTGGTCCGGGGCAATAAAAATAGGAGCTCCCCCGCGAACCTCCTCCGTTTTCAACGAAACGACGGCAACGATTTTAGCCATTCTTTCCCGCTCCTCCTTGATTTACCGGCGCTTCCGTCGGCATGCGTACCGCCGATTCCAGTATCGGCACGTTTAGCACAACTTCCTTCCCTTTCCGGACGTTCCTTTCCTGCGGCAGCAAAAAGACGGCAAGCCGTCCGTCATTCATATCGAGCTTGGCCATGGGGATCAAAGCAGGCTCGCCGCTGTCTCGGTAAACGCCGAGTATAGTGGCCAAGTCATAAAGAATCGCTTGCCTTTGTCCCAGATTGCTGATGGTCACCTTGCCATTGGCATTATAAGGAGTGATGATATATCCCACTCCTCGATCCGATATAATCTCCTGGTTCGCCTTAAGCCCTACATTCATAATATAGATGTCGCCAACGAATAAATCCGGACCGTCTATGCGCACTTCGCCAGGCTCGACAGAGGCGATATGGGAAATCGATTTGCCCGATTTGAGCTTGACGACGATGAGCAGCGTCAACAACCCCGCCGCTATGCCGATCCAGACATTAAATAGGATTGCGAATAGGCTTGTCAGCAGCGCCGACATAATGACCAGATAGTTCCTCCCTTCGAAAACCATCGCGATGCCTTCAATATATGTAGCGCCTCGGCTGACGAGCTCGAGACTGTCGATTTTTGTCAGCGTCTCGCGTTCCATCTTGCGGACGTCCCGAAATTGGGAAGCCGCCAGCGTGAGAAAGGTAATAGCCGTATAGTCCTTGTTGAATAAAGCCGGGACCGCCACCGCGCCGAGCGCGGCGGCGATAACGCCAAGCGATATATGAATGATTCTTCCATGCGGGTATGTCGGATACTGCCTATAGTCCGTTTTCAACATTAATAACCTCGAGATGACGCCGAACGCGATGCCGAGCAATACGCCGACCAAATGTTGATTGTGTTGTAGAAATGCCAGCATTACGATTTGCCTCCCCTCAGTTGTCGAAGCCAAACGGCCCCCAGCTTTACGATTCCTGTTCGAGCGGCTCTCGAAACGGCGGTAAACAAAACAGCAGCGCATAGGGCGACCGCGACGCCATCCCACCATGCCCACTCTCCAATAAGATACAAAGGAGAGGTGCCTCTCTCCATAAGAAACCACTGTACGGCTTCGCTAACCGCTGCCCCCCACACAACGATTGAGAATTGATGCCGAATGTCCGAAGTAAAGGCGCCGCACAGTATTCCGCTTAACAGCGGCGCGTCCCAATCCGGATGAACAAAATAGAACATCGATTCATGAGAATAGAGGCTTCTAGCGCTCCCCCAAACAATCGCAAGCATGATAGCACAGGACAAGATATATAATCGCTGACCATGCGCAGGACGGCGCCAGAAGCTTCCGGAGCCGCACAGAAGAAGCACGCATACGGCGGCGTGAATTTTGATTTCCGCCAAGCGGGCAATCGGTGTAATCCAAAGAGGAAACATCAACAAAATCGCTATAATCCCCAAGACGGCAATAGTCCAACTCGTCGAAACTCGCGGCGCGAACGCCGCCTTCCAGCCTGTAGCCCACAATATCGAAACGATTAGCAATAATAGCGCGCATACGTATCCGGGTATCATCGTCATTTCACCTCATGTACCCCTATTATGCGCCAACAAAAAAAGGCTATTCCCGCCGATTAGCAGGAATAGCCTTTTGCTTTGTTTGCTTATTATTTCAGCTTGCTCAGTTTGTCGCCAAAACGCTCGCCAAGGGAATAGCTCATGCTCGAGCTGTTCAGGCTGACGTTCGGGTTGTTGATCTCTTCGATCTTAGGCGCGCGAGGTGCACGAGGCGCGCGGTCGGATTTTGCTTCTTGAGCCGGTTGCTCAGGAGCTTCTTCCGTTTCTTTGATGCTCAGAGAAACGCGTTTCTCGGCTGGGTTGAAGTCAAGAACCTTCGCTTTTACTTCTTGGCCTTCTTTCAGCACTTCGAACGGAGTTGCCACGTGGCGATGCGCGATTTGGGAAATGTGCACCAAACCTTCAACGCCTGGGGCGATCTCAACGAAAGCGCCGAACGTCACGATACGGCGAACCGTGCCCGTTACGATGTCGCCCACGTTGAATTGACCTGCGGCCGTATCCCATGGACCTGGTTGTGCCGCTTTGATGCTGAGGCTGATTTTGCCGGCAGCCGGATCAACTTTAAGTACTTTGACGCGAACGGATTGACCTTCGGACACTACGTCCTTCGGATGGGCTACGTGCTGCCACGAAAGCTCGGATACGTGAACGAGCCCGTCTACGCCGCCGATGTCAACGAATGCGCCGAACGGCGTCAAGCGTTGAACGGTGCCTTCCAGCTCTTGCCCAACTTGGAGGTTGCCCATCACTTGTTGTTTATTTTGCTCGAACTCGGCGTCCAGTACATCCTTCTGCGAGAGGATCACTTTTTTGTTTTCCAAGTCCAGCTCCTTCACTTTCACGCGAAGCGTACGGCCTTTGTAATCGCTGAAATCTTCAACGAAATGGCGCTCTACCATGGATGCCGGGATGAAGCCGCGTACGCCCACGTCCGCGACAAGACCGCCCTTGACGACGTCAGCCACGACAACCTCGAATACTTCGCCGGATTCGAATTTGCTTTGAAGCTCTTCCCAAGCTTTCTCGCCGTCGACAAGACGTTTCGAAAGAACCAGGCTTTCTTTGTTGTCGTCGATGCTGACAACCTTTAATTCAACCTCTTGGCCGATTTGAACCGCGTCTGTCGCGTTCTCCAGTTGTACGGAGGACAGCTCGCGAATCGGAATGACACCGTCGTATTTATATCCAAGGCTTACGTAAGCTTGGTTATCTTCGATTTTGACGATTGTACCTTTAACGGAGTCGCCTTTCTTCAAAGAAACAAAATTGTCCATCGCGTCTTGGTTCACTTCTTCCGCGGCGGATTCTTGCACATTGATTTCTTCTGACATTGAAATAACCTCCTCAGTTCATACCCCAACTTTATTTAAACCCGCCTTCAGCCCTTGGCATCGGCGGTATTTAAAACGACTTATTGATGCTGCTTGATCAGCTCGCGAATGCGGTTCATGACGACATCCATCGCTTGATCCAGCACATCGGATGATGATTCATCGATAATTTCGGTAAGATGGATAGGCTTGCCATATACAACCTTGGTCTTCCTGAATAATTTGTAGCTTCCCACGATCGCTACGGGAACAACGGCCGCTTCGCTTCGCAAAGCGATCATCGCCGTGCCTTTCTTGGCTGCGCCGGCGTTGCTTCGCGAGCCTTCCGGGAATATGCCCATCACGTTCCCCGCTTTCAGAAGCGTAATGCCGGATTTAATGGCGTCCTTGCTGACGCCGCCTCGCTTCACCGGGAACGCGCCGAATGCCCTGATTAGGGGTCCGAGCACGGGAATCTTGAACAGCTCTTCCTTGGCCATGAAGTACACCTTGCGGGGCACCTTCACTCCGATAGTCGGCGGATCGAAATTGCTGATATGATTCGATGCCAGAATAACGGGCCCATCCTTCGGAATATGTTCGACGCCGATGGCTTCCAGCCGGAACAGAACCGTATAAATGACTCTAAGCAAAAAGCGGAAAAGGACGTATAACATAGTTTACTTCGCCTCCGCTAATTTGGTTCTGCTTAATTTCACGATGGAAGCGACGACTTCTTCGATCGTCATGTAACTGCTGTCGAGTTCGATCGCGTCATGGGCCTTAAGCAGCGGGGAAATGTCTCTCTGCTCGTCCAACGCGTCTCTCTCGGCGATCTCTTTCTCCAGCTGCTCCAGAGATATTGCTTGATCCGCGGGAAGCTCCTTGAACCGTCTCGCGGCGCGTTCCTTGACCGAAGCCGTCAGGAACACTTTGAGCTCGGCATCCGGCAGCACATGAGTGCCGATATCCCGTCCGTCCATTACGACGCCCTTGCGCGCGGCCATCTCTCTCTGCATGGCGCTGAGAACGCCCCGCACGACGCCGCTTGCCGCAAAATAGGATACTTGGCGGGTTACTTCCCTCGACCTGATCTCCTGCGTAACGTCTTCGCCGTTCACGAATATGGATTGGCCGTTCGGGCCGGGCTCTAGCTTGATGCGGAGTCCGCTTAACAGCTCCGAGAGTGCCGATTCTTGCTCGAACGCTATCGCCAAACGCTGCGCGCTTAACGTTACCGCCCTGTACATCGCGCCTGTATCGATGTACACATAACCTAACTGTCCGGCGACCATTCTTGCGACCGTGCTCTTGCCGGCCCCTGCCGGCCCGTCAATCGCGATGTTGATTCGGTCGCTGTCACCTTCTTGCAATGCCACGTAAAGTCAACCCCCTTTAAATCAAGACGGCCTCTTTCTCCATGAAACGTATTTCCTCTGTCATTTCAAAGAAAAAGCAGGCATTGCCTGCGAACGTGAAAATTATACCACAGTTTACCTTGGGATGCAAAAGAGAAGCGCTAGTTCAGGCGGGTTCCTTCCCACCGATCCGCGCTTGTCACGAAGCCTCTGATCATTTCGTTTTGCAGGGCGAGCTGGGAAAGCAGCATCAGAATCAGCAAGGCCAGAGCGGCCCTGGCAAGCAGCTTGCCGATCGCGTTCGCCAGCTTCAAGACTTCTTCTCTTCCGTCATCGGACGGTCCTCGCGCTGTTCGACGGATCAAGGGGAACGACTCCTTTTGTCTTATTAGGAATAGCATTCCATCGTCCGCGTAATTTATGCATGACTATCTGTTGCGGTATTCCAGCTGTTTCTCGAAGCAGTACCGGATAATCTTGCCGCGCTCGGAATCATTGATCATGACGAACTTCATCATAACCTGCTTCCGTCCCGTTTCCAGTTCGTTAATCCGGACGACTTCGCCTTGGAACGGAGCATGGTCGATCGTTCCGTTCTTGTAAGGAATAAGCAGCCAGCAGTCGACCTGGGATTCGACCCTGAGGTTCCATTTGCCTTCGCAGATGAACGAGATGCCTCCCCCGCCGACATCGTCGGTCTGGCAGACGAAACGTTCGTGATTCGAGAGCTTTACAGCGAGATCCAACGCTGCCGGCATGCGGAGGAAGCTCCTTCGCTGGACTTTGGTCATGCGCTCCGGGTCGGGCTTCATGATTTTGACTAACCGCAGCAGTCCGTCTTCCTTAAAACCCAGCACGTGGGAATCGAAATAATGTTTGACCCCGTCGGACGATACGAAAAAGACCGACAGCTCGTCGCCGAGAAACATGCGCTTCAAACGGCCGGTCTTCTCGCTAAGCGGATATTCGATAAGAAAAGCTTCTCCCTCTTCGTCCGCGATCCGGGATTTGTATTCGAGCGCCGCTTCCGATTCGTCGGAAGAAGCGATTTGGTAATGCAGCATCTGATTGACCTTAGGCAGCACGATTGTCCCCTCCCATATATCAGCCATTATAGCATGTCATTTAGAGGGGAGCTACACTAAAAATAGGTCGAAAGAATCAGCTCGAAGCCGCTTCCCGGTCCTCCTTGCTCATTTCCTCGATGGACTCCTCGATACCGGTTTCCGCATTAATGTAAATCCGGTACAAGGAGCCGTTGATTTGGCCGGTAAATTCGTAGCACAACACTTCTTCGCCCAAATCGCCGTCGATTAGGGCAAGCTGCTCCCCTGTAACCTTCAAGCCCGGATTGATCGCCTTCCGCGCTTCTTCTCTGTTGATGATTGGGCTTGGCAGCTCGCGCTTCCGGTGCTCGTATACGTAATCGCTTGCCTGAAGACCGACCGCTTCCCCGTTATCAAGAGCTACCTTTACGGTCAGCCTGTCCGGATAAATCAATACGCCGTTCTGGGTGCTGACGTACGTGAACGTGCCCGAATCCTCGTACATGTCGTAGCTCACCGCTTCCATGTCCTTAAAGCCTTGCTCTTCCACGAATTTATCCGCGGATGCCTTGGCCTGCTCGAACGAAACGTTCGGCGCTCCCAGATCGCGGAACTTCATGAACCAAATCAATTGTCCGCCGCCCCTTTGGGTGAAGTCCATCTGAACCTTCCGCGACGGATCATCCGGGTAAATGACCGCCGAGTAGGAGGAATATTCGGTGCCCTTGCCGTTCTCCGTTACGGTCACCAGCGAAGGATCGACGTTCATGAACTGAGCCGCTTTCTCCCGCACCTTCTCCGGCGACACCATTTCCCCGCCTAGAACCTTAATGGAGCGTTTCTCGTAGATGCTGTTAACTGAAGGTCCCCAATCGAGCTCCGGATAAGCGCTGATCTTCTCGTTGACGCCGCGCAAGCCGTCCACAATGATATTGCCGCTCTCCGATTGATCGGCGGCGATCGCTACCTCCACGTCCATCCAGCGCAAATTGTTTAGAAGCACGTCTTCTTGCATTTTGTGCAGGTCTTTTGCGATCTCGTCCGACTTTTGGTACAACGCCTGCAGCGTCTGGTATTCGCTGTCGGACAGCGGCTGCTTCGTCAAATCGCGGACCGCCGTTTTGTAAGCGAAGTTGGAAATATGGGATAAGAAATTTTCCGCGTCCGTAAACGGCAAGTAGCTCAGGGGCAGCTGGCTGATTTCGTTCTGCGCTTCGCTTGTCAGACGCCATACGTTAACAAGCCCTTTGCGGTGGTAATCGTTCGAGGTCGAATTGACCGCAAGCGTGTTGCCCAGCTGCTCATGCAGCTTCTCCACATGGAAGGTCAGATCGTGAAATGCCCGCTGGTATTGGTTTTCCGCCTTGATGAGAATCGAGTTTTTCTCCTGGTGCTCCTGATAGCCCCAATATCCAGCGCCGATCGCTATTACCAAAACAATCGGAAACATAATTGAGCTGAGTCTACTATACATACAAAAAGCTCCTTTCTAATGCCAAACCTGGTGTTAGTTTGGATTCCTGAAAGGAGCTTTATGCATATTTGGTATTCATTTGAGCGGATGACGAGAGCTTAAACCGGATGCTCTTCAATTTCCAGATCGTTGCTATTATTGCAGATGCATTGCTTGAAGCCCGTATCGATCGCGCCCTTCTCCCTCTTGCCGCGGAGTACGAATTTTTCGCCGCAAACGTTGCAGCGGATTGTCACCTTCACACGTGCCGCTTCCATACTTACCTCCTGATCCCGAGAACGTTCAATAGAACCTTCCATATACAGTCAGTATAGACGGAATAATTAAAGTTTAATCTCGTCCTCTCGGCTCATGAAGCGGAAAGGAGAGCTGGCGTTCGCGCGGTTCATCTTGTACAAGCCCCAAATCCACAGCATGACCATGAACGGAACGATGAACCATATCCAATCATGCTTGGTCGCGAGAATAATCCAATCGTACAAGCCGTGCAGAGCAAAGGGGATAGCCAAGGACATGCACAAGTACCACTTGGACTTGGACGACTTCGCGAACTTCGCTTTTCCCAAATAGGCGCCCATCATAACCCCGAACAAAGCGTGGCCGGTAACCGGAAGAAGCGCCCTTAGGATAAGGGAGCCAAGCGACGTTGTGGAGTACATGGCATACAGCACGTTCTCCATCGTGGCGAAGCCCAGCGAAATCGCGGCCGCGTAGACGATCCCGTCATACGGCTCGTCGAATTCCGTATGATTATAGATGACGTGATACAAGACGAACCACTTCAGAAACTCCTCCACGAACGCGGAATGGACGAACGCCGACACGAACGGCGTATCGCCCAGCCATATTTGGAAGCCTCTCTGGAGCACCATGATCGGCACCACGATGAGAACGCCGAGCAGAAACATCCGGATCACCATATGAATCGGTTCGGAGTCGTATCGGTCTCGCAAATATAAATAAGTCAGCAGCGATATGCCTGGAGCAATCGCCGCCGTCAAAATCGAAAATAAAAGCATCAGCAACCTGCTTTCCTACACCCACCCTCTGTAGCGGACCGCCTCCGCCATCTTGCGAACGCCAACCATGTAGGCGGCCAGCCGCATGTCGACCTTGCGGGTTTGATGTATGTCGTATACGTTCTCGAAGCCTCGGATCATCATGACTTTCAGCTTGTGATCGATCTCGTCTTCGTCCCAATAATAACCTTGGTTGTTCTGCACCCATTCAAAGTAAGAAACAATGACGCCGCCCGCGCTGGCCAGCACGTCCGGAATAAGCAGGACGCCCCGATCGGTCAGAATTCGGGTCGCTTCAAGCGTCGTAGGTCCGTTCGCCGCTTCCACGATTATGGAAGCTTGGATGTTCCCCGCGTTAAGCTCTGTAATCTGATTCTCGATCGCCGCCGGAACGAGCACGTCGCAATCGAGTTCGAGCAGCTGCTCGTTCGTGATCGTATTCGGGAATAGGTTCGTCACGTTGCCGAACGAATCCCTGCGATCAAGCAGATGCGGAATATCGAGACCCTCTTTATTATACAACGCCCCGTTCACATCGGAAATACCAATTACGCGCGCGCCTGCTTCATGCATGAATTTGGCAAGATAGCTCCCCGCGTTGCCGAAGCCTTGTATAACGATACGGGCGCCCTCGATTGGAATGGCTTTCAAGCGCAGCGCTTCGTGTATCATGATGACGACGCCCCTTGCCGTGGCCGTTTCCCTGCCCTTGGACCCGCCGAGCACGATCGGCTTGCCCGTAATGAAACCAGGCGAATCGAACTCCCTGATTCTGCTGTATTCATCCATCATCCAGGCCATAATCTGCGAATTCGTCATTACGTCCGGAGCAGGAATATCTTTGGTCGGCCCGACCAATTGGCTAATGGCACGGACGTAGCCTCTGCTCAGCCGCTCCAGCTCGCGGAACGACATCTTGCGTGGATCGCATATGATGCCGCCCTTTCCGCCGCCGTACGGCAAATCCGCGATGCCGCATTTCAAGCTCATCCATATCGATAACGCTTTGACTTCCTTCTCGGTGACTCCCGGATGGAAACGAACGCCGCCCTTAGTCGGCCCTACGGCGTCATTATGCTGGGAGCGGTAGCCCGTGAACACAAGCGTCGTGCCATCGTCCATCCGAACGGGTATTCGAACGGTCAGCAGACGGATCGGCTCCTTCAACAGCTCGATCATGTCATCTCCGTAGCCTAATCTTTTGAGAGCTTGTTCTATAACAACCTGCGTAGCGTGCAATACGTCGTTCATCGTCACTCACCCATCCTATCCTTCCGCCTTTGTCTACATCTAATATGAACTCAGCGGGCGCCAGCTATTCCGAAGGGCGGATTATGAAAAAAGAACATCGCAAAGCCGACGGCTTCCGATGTTCTTCACGCGCAGACCACTTTAGAAATGAAAATGATTGTAAACTTGCCGCACCGCTTCTTCCGGCATGATTACTTTCCCGTACTCTTCCAGCATCGCGTACGTGACGGAAATCGCTTCGCCGTATTCGGCGAGCAGGGCGATCACCGCTTGCTGCTTGGACGCATCCACCTGGGACGGCTCGATCGCTAGTATCCATCTTCCGTTATAGGAATACAGCCTGCCGCTCTCCGTCAAGCGGGAAGCAATGAGCTGCTTCGAGACGGAGATCACGTCTTCAAAGTCCCGGAACGCGTACATGACAACGTCGCTCTGCTCCATCGTCACTTCCATATCGTATATATCGTCTTCCAATTCGTCCTCTTCTCTCGAGCGTTCGTCTCCCGCGTTGTTGCTCTTGCCGCGAGTTACGATGATGACCATGCCTTGTGCCGGCATAGCCAGCACTTCTACCGCCAGAGGACCGCTCGCGTCGAAGCCAAGCTCCGTATACGCTTGCTCCATCATCTCGAGGAACAGCTCGTGAAGTTTAGGCGGCTCGCGCCACATATCATCCTTCTGGATCCCCCGCTCCAATAAGTCGTCGAACGTCAGGAAAATCCGTATTCTATCCTGACTTAGTCGCTCGATTTTCATGACAGGATCCTCCTCTGCAGCATCTGTCGTAATAGCGTATGAATCATTGGATCCGATGTGAATAAAATGGACTCATACCCGCTATGTATTTACTTTATCATGTCTGATGACCGAATGCACTAGATTTGAACCAAAAAAAGAAACGATCCGTCGTTCTTCCTTCATTCGGAAGACGACGGATCGGGATGAAGCGGCCGTAATCCGGCACTATTTTTTAATGAGAAATGTTGGACGATTCCGCTCTTATCTTATTCACTTCCTGCTTCACGGCCGGATCGCTCTCCACGATCGCTTCAATGCGCTCCCATGCGGCTGCGGAGTTTGCGGCGGTATCGTCTGTATGCTTTGGGGCTAGATCGGCTGCCTCCCTCTTCAATCCGGAGCTTGCGCTAAGCATCCTCGCCACCGATTTGCCGGCTACGTCGGACATCGCGCTGGCGGCCCAAGCCACGGCGCCCGGACGTTTCCGGGAGAAATACAGCGTCGCGGCCGCGCCGATGACGCCTCCAACCAGAATACCTGACCATTTCATGATTCGAACACCTCTTTCATGCTTTGGATTCAGTATGTAGTGTAGCCCTCCCGCCCCCCGCGAATTCTAGATAAATAAAGGAAAGAACAACGGAGCCATGTTTGTAACTCGCCTTATGGTAGAATGATAATGGCTGCAGCACGATATTCTTCTTAAGGAGGTTCCATATGCGCAAAAAATGGACATACATAATCGCCGCCGCCATGTTGATAGGCTTGGCCGGCTGCTCGGGCGGGGACGCCGACTCTGTCTCGATTACCACGCCGCAGGCTGCGGTCTCGGCTGAGCCAACGCGCCAAGCCGATGCTCCGGCTTCCGTGCCCGCCGCGAGCCCCTCGCCTTCCGAGCCGGCCGCATCGCCGTCGCCATCGCCCACTGCGGAGGAGGCGCCAAAACGATATCGGATGAGCGAGGCGTACCGCTTCGTTCCGATCGGCGATGCGCCGAAAAAGGCGGTTCTGCTTACGTTCGACGACGGGCCGAAGGATAAAGAGATCATAACAAGCATTCTCGATACGCTCGATCAACATAAGGCGAAAGCAATCTTCTTCGTGAACGGATACCGGGTCGACCAAAATCCCGAGCTGCTGAAGCTGATCTTTGAACGCGGCGGCACGATCGGCAACCACTCGTACGATCACATCAACTTAAAAAACGAAGACGAGGCCGTTGTCGAAGACCAGCTTTCCCGCGTTCAACGCTCCGTCGATGACCTGGTCGGCTCAAAGCCGAAATTTTTCCGTCCTCCTTTCGGAGCCGGAGGCGACACCGTCAAAAAAACGGCAAAAAACCACGGCATGCTGTACATGACGTGGTCGAATGGCTCGCTCGATTGGGACAGCTCGGCGCGGGACAAACCGGAGGTGGTCATCCGGAACGTAATGGAGCAGCTGCATCCCGGCGCGAATATCCTGATGCACGAATTGCCTTGGACGGCGGATGCGCTGGATGAGCTGCTGACGAAGATCGAAGCCGAAGGCTACCTATTCATCGACCCCGAAACGATTGCAATTACGGACTAAACTTATTGCCGTACCAGAATAAGAAGCCGACCAGGCACAAGAACAATACGAACAAAAAATTATAATACCACTTGTTCACCTTTTGAAGGCTCGAAGGAAACTTCTTGCGTCTGGGAGGCAGCTTCAGCGGCGCATCGTCCTGCGATGGCGCCGTATTCGCCGTGTCGTCCGGCGCATGGACGCTTGGGCGCGATCGCTGCGAGCGGCTATGCCTCAGTTTCCTGCTCATGACTCTCCCTCCTGAAACGAATGATCAAACCCATCACGAGATCGATTAAAAAATGCGCGATGATCGGAGCCCAGAGGGTTCCGCTCTGTTCGTAAATCCATCCGAGGCCATAGCTAATAGAAAAGACGAGGCCGGTTGGAATCCAATGCTTCAGATACCTGACGTGAATGGCCGCAAAAACGATACTGGTCCAATAAGGACCGATCGCATGCTGAATCGCCCCCCGGAACAACAGCTCTTCGCATATGGCGACAATAAGCGAGATGACTGCGATATGCCATACCGCGCGCTTCCGGAAAATGCGGTCGTTGACGCCCCCGTCGTCGGCCGCTTCCTCCGGCACCCACCTGGAGATGAGAAGATCGACCGCAATCACCGCGGCCGCTAGACCGGCTCCCCAATAAAGGACTTCCAGCTCTCTCGGAATGGTGAATAGATCCAATAGATTTTGACGCTGAAATAAAATCCATATGATTCCGATAATAAGAGTAAGAGCTTGGGTTGCATATAGATTGATCAGCAGCATGCGGTCATCGATTTCGTCAATGTCCACTTTGCGTACGCGAATATTGCGTATGTCGAATTTTTTCATATTCTGCGCGCCCCGCTCCCGTAATGTTGTGTTACAATCTTTTCATCCATAGAAATAGAGAAGGAGATTATCATGGAAAAACGATTAACAATGTCAGCAATGTTATTCAGCATCGGATTTGTGTTTATGCTTGTCGTCGCGGTTGGCGCATTCTTCTACGGCGTTCAATTCGGCTCCGAACGGATCGAAGCCAAATACGCGGCCGCCAAGGAAGAGGAGGACGTCGTGGATGTGTCCGCAACGCCTTATCAGCAGCAGGATCTCGTATCCTTCTATCTTACCGTATTTTCGCCTTACCGTGAATTTCAGACGGAATGGCTGAGCACCATGGACCAATTGTCCCGCGGCGGGAACGTCGATGCGGCGGCGGCCTTCAAAAGCCTATCTAAGCTCGCTACAGAGAAGTCACAGGAAGCGAGATCGTTTAACATGCAGAAATCTCCTCTTCTGGGCGAAGCGCAGGTTGCGTACATACGCAGCATGAACAAGTTCAAGGAGTCTGCCGATTGGGCGGCGACCTCGAAGTCAGCCGACCATGCCGCCTTGCACAAGAGCATACAGGCAGGTAACGCCTACAAAGCCGCCGTATCCGAAGCGCTCGCCGGGCAAAGCGCCTATTACGAAGCAATGCTGAAATGGGCGGCTACCGTGGATCTCAACATTTCGGCCGAATATAAGACGCCGAACCCGCTCAGCATTAAGCAATGGAGCGCTTTGCCGTTAACGGTCAAAAACTTTGTGATCGGCGAATATTTGGCCAAGCGGAACGAAATGTACGGCTTCTACCCGCATGATCTTACGAGCCGCGTCGACGAATTCATTCAATCCGGACAAGCTTCCAATATGAAGCTTCAGACGATGAACAGCATTGTCGAGCTGCTTCTGAACACGCGCGCCGTCGATCCGGGCGACTTCGCTCCGAACAAGGCGCGGTACTATTCGGCCGAGACGCTGCCGCAGCTGCCATTTTTCTACCCGGAGCAATAAATTTGTCGAATGTCGTGCTTGAATCATAACGAAATTTTCACAAATGAGCAAGTTTGAGCATTGCAATGAACCGCGCTAATGCTATAAAATAGTAAAGTCCTATTCGTTCGTAGAGTGAACTCTTGACCCATGCTCCTGAGAGCGCGGGCCGAGAGTTTTTCTGTACATATTTCAGCGGCGCGGCTATAAAAATCAGGTTCAAAAATTCGCTTATCAGCGGATTTTTGAACAAACCTTTTTAGCTTGCGGCGCCAAACTCTAGGAGGCTTGTTACACATGTACAAAGTGCTAGTGTCCGATCCCATTAGCGATCTGGGGATCCAACAGCTTGTCGAAGCCACAGACGTGGCCGTCGACAAAAATCCCGGTCTAAGCGAGGACGAATTGGTCGCGATTATCGGCGAATACGACGCTCTGCTTGTCAGAAGCCAGACTCGCGTCACCGCCCGCGTCATGGAAGCCGGCAAAAAGCTGAAAGTCGTTGGACGAGCAGGCGTAGGCGTCGACAACATCGATCTGGAAGCGGCGACTCAGCGCGGCATCATCGTTATTAACGCGCCTGACGGCAACACCATTACGACTTGCGAGCATACCTTCGCCATGATGATGGCGGTTGCCCGCCACATTCCGCAGGCATACGCGAAGACGGTCGGAGGAACATGGGACCGCAAATCGTTCCTCGGCGTAGAACTTCGCAACAAAACGCTCGGCGTTCTCGGCATGGGCCGGATCGGCAGCGAGGTTGCCAAACGCGCCAAAGCGTTCGGCATGAACATCATGGGCTACGACCCGTTCATGACGGAAGAACGCGCCGAGAAGCTTGGCATCAAGCTGGCAAGCGTGGACGAAATCGTCCGCGAGGCGGATTTCATGACCGTTCATACGCCGCTTACTTCCGAAACGCGCCATATGATCGGCAGACCGCAATTCGCGGTCATGAAGCCTGGCATGCGTATCGTGAACTGCGCGCGCGGCGGCATCATTGACGAGATCGCCCTGGTCGACGCCATCGACGAAGGCATCGTTGCCGGAGCCGCGTTCGACGTATTCGAAGTCGAGCCACCAGCAGCCGATCATCCATTCCTGACGCATCCGAAAATCATCGTCACTCCGCATCTTGGCGCATCGACCGTAGAAGCGCAAGAAAACGTGGCCATCGACGTATCGGAGCAAGTGCTTCACATTCTGCGCGACGAGCCGTTCATGAACGCGGTTAACATGCCGCCGATTCCGGCTAATCTGCAAAGCAAGCTTCAGCCTTATTTCTCGCTTGGAGAGAAGCTGGGCAGCTTCATCGCCCAATCGACGGAAGGCCCCGTACAGGAAATCGTCGTCAGCTATTCCGGCGAGCTGGCCGAGGTCGACACGCAGCCGCTCACCCGTTACGTCGTAAGAGGCGTTCTGTCTCATCACCTGGGTCTGGAGCAGGTTAATGTCGTCAATTCGATGCATCTTGCCAAGCTGCGCGACGTCAACATCGTCATTCAGAAATCTTCCACGGCCAAGGACTTTACAAACCTGGTTACGGTAACGCTCCGCACGAAGAAAGAAGAACACGTCGTTTCCGGAACCTTGCTCACCGGCTATGGTCCGCGCATCGTTCAGATCGATAAGTTCCCAGTGGACGTCACGCCGGAAGGCAACCTGATCCTGATTTCGCATAACGACAAGCCGGGTATTATCGGCCGCGTCGGCACCTTGCTTGGCAGCAATGACGTTAACATTGCAACCATGCAAGTAGGACGCCAGCTCGAAGGCGGCTCCGCCATCATGGTATTGCGCGTCGACAAAGGCACGCCAAAAGAAGTGCTTCAGCAGCTGACGAACATGCCGGAGCTGAACACCGCGAAAGAAATTATTTTGGCTTAATAGCTTAAGGGCTGCTCCCTTCCGGGAACAGCCCTTTTTCTTTCAGAAACGATCCGTTCAACCTGCACCCGCTAGTAGTAGCACCTGCTAATAAAGCCAGCCCGCTTGCAATGTTCCACGTACAACAAGATTTATCGTTTCGCTTCAACAAAAACGGCGTTCCCTCACGGGAGCGCCGTTTCCTTGTTTCTACGGTATTGGACAGGTTTCCAGTCCCGCTGACATTTATTCATGAGCTTCGACAGGAAGCAGCAGCGTGAACGTCGTGCCGATGCCGCTGAAGCTGTCTACCGTGATTTTGCCGTGGTGGAGATCGATCAAATTTTTGACGATGGCGAGACCGAGGCCCGTGCCTGCGGAATTGCCCCTCTTCCTCGCCTTATCCGCTTTGTAGAAACGTTCGAAAATATAAGGAACATCCTCCGGTGGTATGCCCGCCCCTTCGTCCCTTATCTTAAGCTGGACGAAGGATTTGCCGCTGACAACCTGCGTCTCGCCGGAAATCGTAATCGATTTGCCAGCGGGAGTATGCCTAAGCGCGTTGTCCAGCAAGTTCGTCAAAACTTGCTCCAGTCTGTCTTCGTCGGCCCGCTCCATCAACAGCGGCAGATTGTCCGGCAGCTCGGCATGCAGCGTCACTTCCCGCTCCTTCGCGTACACTTGGAATTTGCGGTGAACTCTCCGCACGACGTTGCGCAAGTCGACCTCCTGATAATTCATGTCGACATGTCCCGCTTCCATTCTCGCGATATCCAGAAAATCATTGACCAGTCTGCCCATCCGGAGTGATTCGTCATAAATGACCTGGACAAGCTCCTTGCTCTCCTCCGGCGACGCGACGATATCGTCGAGCAGAGCTTCGCTGTAGCCTTGAAGCATGGACAACGGCGTCCGGATCTCGTGGGAAATGTTCGCCACGAAATCTCTTCTAAGCTTATCCAGCTTATGCTCTTCCGTCACGTTCCGAATGACCGCAACCGCGCCACGGATCACGCCTCCGGACTGCAGAGGCGCCATAACGACGGACCAGACGCCGCTATGGACATGCACCTTCTCGGTCAAGTCCTTGCCTTCCTTCATGACCTGCTGGAACAGGTACCGCAGCGGCATCGGCACGCCCGAATAGGTCGGGGCGTTCTCCGGCGGCTCGTCGTCCCAAGCGTATTCCAGCGCCGACCACCCGTCGATCAAGAGATGGCCGCTTGGGTTCGTCAGAATCACCTTGCCGTCCGCGTCGAACGTGATAACGGAATCCCCCATGCTTCGAAGGATGCTGGTCAAGTGGTTCTTCTCATGATTCAAATCATAGATGAGCTTCTCGAGCTGCTCGGTCATGTGGTTGAACGTATTGGCCAGCTGGCCGATCTCGTCTGATGACCGTATCGGAACCCGCGTGCTGTAATCCCCGTGCGAGACGGAGTCGGCCGCATTCTTGAGCTGCAGGAGCGGCTGCTGGATCTTCGCGGATAGGAAGAACGCAAAAAACGTGGACAATAAAAATCCGATGATCGCAACGACGATGAAAAGCACTTTAATATCATGAGAGTCTTTTCGATCGAACCAAATATCGATATATTGCAGAAGGAACACGCCAAGTATAAGCAACACGACGGCGACGAGCAGCATGATGGTCGCCCACAGCTTGCCGACGACGCTATGCCACAGCAGGCGCGCCAGCCTATCCCATAGCTTCATCTACTTCGGCACCTCGAGCTTGTAGCCGACTCCCCATACGGTCGTAATCATGGAAGCCGCCTCCGACGAAACTTTGTTGAGCTTCTCGCGCAGACGCTTGACATGGGTGTCTACCGTACGAAGATCGCCGAAAAACTCGTAGTTCCATACATCCTTCAGCAGCTCCTCGCGCGAAAATACTTTATCCGGCGATACGGCTAAATAATGCAGCAGCTCATATTCTTTCGGCGTGAGGCTGACCTCCTGCCCGCCTGCCGTCACCCGATGCGCGTCATGCTCGATGACCAAATGCGGGAATACGATGTTATTGCTCGTATTCAACTCTTTGGTCAGGAACGCCGTGGCGGAGGAGCGTCTGAGAATCGCCTTTACCCGGTAGATCACTTCGCGCGGGCTGAACGGCTTCACGACGTAATCGTCCGCGCCTACCTCGAAGCCCTGGACGCGGTTCATCTCTTCGCCTTTGGCCGTCAGCATAATGACGGGCGTCGCTTTCACTTGGCGCAGCCTCGAACAGACTTCAACCCCGTCGATGCCCGGGAGCATCACATCGAGCAAGATTAGCGCGTAGTCGGTATTCGACGCGAGCCGAAGGGCGGTTTCGCCATCCTCGGCTTCGTCGATCGTATAGCCTTCCTTCTCCAGATACATTTTCAGAAGACGGCGAATCCGTTCTTCGTCGTCGACGACCAATATGCGGTTTCCGAAATCGGACATGCTAGCAGCTCCTCTCGAGCGTTATTCTTTTTTATACTCCGGCATAAGAGTGCAGACCGGCGATAATCAGGTTGACCCCGATGAGCGTAAACAAGACGATAACGAAGCCGATGACAGCGAGCCATGCGGAAGGTAGACCCTGCCAGCCTCTCGACAGCCGGAAATGCAGATAGGCGCTGTAATACAGCCAAGTGATAAGCGCCCATACTTCCTTCGGATCCCAGCCCCAGAACCGGCCCCACGCCTTCTCCGCCCAGATCATGGCGAATATTAATGCCCCGAGCGTAAAGACCGGGAAGCCGATGACGATCGCCCGATAGCTGATCTCGTCCAGATCCTCGGGATTGACGCCTTCCAGCGCCGGATGAATGACGGCGCCAAGCGGCTTGCGGAACAGCAGCCGAAGCAAGCCGTACAGAAGCGTACCCGCGATAATCGACCAAACCACGGTGTTCAGCTTGCGGCCGGCATTGACGCCGTTCATCCAAGATGGAGCCTCGAGCAGCGGTTTGTCCAAGCCAAGGAACGGCTCTACCGATTCCGCTTGGCTGTTGTATGGCTTCACGATCGGCGGCAGGTAATAATGGACGGTTTCCTTCACGTCCTGCTGCTGGCCTTGACTGTCGATAACAAGCTTCTCCTGCGTGAACGTCGCCTCGTAGCCTGCGCCCCGGAAGGCGAAGACGGCAATGAGGAAGCCGACGATAACGAGAATCGTATAAAGCGTGAATTCGACCCATCTCTGCGCTTTCCGCCCACTCTTGGACGTGTCCTTGAAGTCGATGACCCGCAGCAGATACATAAGACCGGCCGCAAATCCAACCGCGAAGAACGCCTCGCCCAGCGCCGCCGTCGTAACGTGAACCTTCAGCCAGATGCTCTCGAGCGCCGGAATTAGCGGCTGTACTTCGCTTGGGAATACCGAAGCGTAAGCTACAATAATAATCGTTAGCGGCACCGCGAACATGCCGAGAAGCGGCTTGCGGTAAATCGCGAAGACGATCGTGAAGGCGATCATGATCGCCATCGCGAGGAATGTCATGAACTCATACATATTACTCGTCGGAATTTGGCCGCTGCCGGCCCATCTTGTAAAGAAGAAAGCCAGATGGGCCGCCAGCCCCGCCAGTGATACGACGAACGCGATTTTGCCCCAGCGCCTCTCATGCTCGCGAGGCTCTCGTCCGCTCCATCTCTTGCCCGTTACCGCGATGACATAGAATAGAAACGAAAAACAATATAGAAAAAACGCGACCAGAAAAACGTCGCCGCTAAACTCCACTAAACTCACGCGTTATTCCCTCCGTTGTCCAGCGTCTTCGGATCGATCTCGACGCCGATTTTCTTCAAGGCGCCTGCGACATCCGAACGCATGCCAAACCAGTTTTTGTTCGTGTGCGCGCCAAGGGCAAGCTCTGTGCCGTCCACGCGCAGCCAAATTCTTCGATGCTGCCAGTAGGAGCCCAAAATCAGACCGACCATGGAAAATACGGCTCCGACCCATAGATAAGGCAACGCCTTGTCCATGCGTACGTTCAAATGCGTCGTCGCTTCCGAAAAATCGACGTTCTCCATGCCGTCCACGCGAATCTCGATTTTCCCGGCCAGCTCCCGGTTGATGGTGTCCTGCGCGAATTTCACCTTGTCCTTCTGCATCGGGAAGTAGATATAAGGCTCTCCTTCTTCGGCAAGGCCCGGTCCTTTCACGGAGAAGATAAAGGCCGGCGCATTTGGCTCACGGGACAACGTCGTCGGCTTGCCTTCGCTGTCCAGAGCAAACTCCATGTAGTTCGCACGAATCTCGAGCGTAAACGGTCCCAGCTGGTGCTTAAGCTCCGGATTTTTCATCGGGAGATAGAACGGTCCGTAAATTTCGCCGGTGCGTTTGTCCTCCAGGATGGGACTTACGGCGTTCAGCCTCGGCGTTAGATTGAAATCGAACTGGTACAGCTTGAGACCCTTATATACAAGAGGGTCGTTGACGATAATGTTGTGGTCCATTACCTCTTCAAGCTCCGGCTCCTTAAGCGGATCGTCGCAATTGGCGACGCACTTGTACAGAACGGCCTGCGTTTCGTACTTCTTCGCGCGTGCCGTGCCCTTCAGCTCTTCCGGCAGCTCGTCGTCGGTATAAAACTCTACGTTAAACTTCTCGCTTTTCACGTAATAGTTCGTTCCGGCGATCGGGACCGTGTCTCCGTCGGGAACGCTTACGTAACTGTCCATCTGCCAGCCCGGAATGCTCCGTGCAAGGACGGCGAGCAGGAACAGGATGAGACCGATGTGGTTAATGTAAGGCCCCCAGCGGCTGAACCTGTTTTTCTCCGCCAATAACGCCGTTCCCGTTCCTTCTTCGAAGTGAAGCTTGTACCCCTTGCGCTTCAGCTGCGCGCCGAACTTCTCCACCCATTCCTTCGGATCTCCGGCGATCTCGCTTCTGTATACCGTCTTCTGTCTCAGAATAAACTGATGATGCTTTCGGATTTGCTGCTTTTGAAGCGCGCGGTAAAGCGGAAGCACCCGGTCCAAGCTGCAGATGACAAGCGACGTACCGATCATGACAAGCAGGCCGATGAACCACCAGCTCTCGTAGGTATGCGATAATCCGAGCTCGTAATAGATTTTGCCCGGCGTTCCGTAATTCTCTTCGTAATAGGTTGTCGCATCGAAGCTGTTGATGAACGAGCTCTCTTGCGGATAGATCGTCCCCAGCATCGCCGTCACGAACGTAACGACGATGAGGTAGATCGCGATCTTGACGGAAGAGAAGAAGTTCCAGATCCGGTCGATAATCGCCGGATTGCTCTTCTGCGATCTGCGAGCCACGCCGTCATAGCGCATCTCCAGAGGCTCGGACGATTGCTGGAGAGCCGCGTCGAGCGGCTTCCCGCAAGACTCGCACAGCACCGTGCCGACCGCGTTCTGATGCCCGCACTCGCATTTGGTATTCTCTACTGCTAACACATGATGACCTCCTACAGCTCCAGCAATCGCTCTACCCGCTCGTTGATATCGCTCTCCAGCATGCCGCCAACGACGACTTCCATGATCGTACCGTCAGGCTTGACGAAGAAGGTCGTCGGATATTGGCGGAGGCCGTATTGCCGTTCGATCTTGCGGTCCACATCGCGGAGAATCGGATAGGAAAGATCGAAGCGGCTCACGAAATTGTTCACGGTGAGCGTATCTTCGCTCAAATTAATGGCCAGAATCGCTAAGCCCCGATCCTTCCATTTCTCGTATTGCCGCTCGAATTCCGGCATTTCCTTCACGCACGGCTCGCAGAACGAGCCCCAGAAATTGATGACGACCGGCTGCCCTTCGTAATCGGACAAGCTCTGTACGCCGCCTGCCGTATCCGCGAGAGTAAAGGAAGGCGGCTCGCCCCCGGCTTCAGGTCGGCCGGCGTCGTCCCCGCCGAACAGCGCCGCCCATATCGCGTAGCCCCCAAGCAGCAGAACGGCGAATAATATGACGATTTGGATCGTTTTGCGCGATTTGCCCATGTATGTATGCACCACCATTCGAACATAAAAAATAGCCGTATTTTCCTATTCATTATAACGAAAAGTCGACGGCAATAAATGCCGCCGCCGATCACTTTTTATGAACTTTATGTGTCTTGCGCGCCGCAGCGAGGAGATCCTTCACCTCTTGCGGAGTCAGATGGCGGTACTTGCCTCTGCCCAGCTGCTGAAGGCCCAAATCGCCGAATTTGATCCGTTTCAACCGGATGACCTTATGGTTGATCGCTTCGAACATTCGGCGGACTTGACGATTACGCCCTTCGTAGATCGTGATGGAGATCGTCGCTTCTTTCTTCTCCGTGTCGACGTCATGGTACTCCACCTCGGCCGGCGCCGTCATCCCGTCCTCCAGCTGAATGCCTTTCTGCAGCTGCTCCAACGCCGATCCGTGCGGAACGCCTTTGACCGTCGCCAAATACGTCTTCGGCACGTGATGGCTCGGATGCGTCAGCAAATTGGCGAATTCGCCGTCATTGGTCAGCAGCAGCAGCCCTTCCGTATCATAGTCCAAGCGGCCCACGGGGTAGACTCTTTCCTTGATGCCCGGCAGGAAATCGGAGACGATCTTGCGGCCTTGCGGATCCTTGGCGCTCGTAATGACGCCTTTCACCTTGTTCATCATTAAATATAGCTTCTTTTCGCTCTTGATAGGCTTCCCGTTCACGGTAATGGCATCGACCGCCGGGTCCGCTTTGACGCCGAGCGTCGTCACTTTCTCTCCGTTGACTTCAACGGAACCGGACAAGATCAGCTCTTCGCATTTCCTTCTAGAAGCCACGCCCGCCTGGGCTAAAATTTTTTGTAAACGTTCCAATGGTTTCACCTCACTCTACATCATAACGATATAGGGAGGAAATCACAAGCAAGCACTATCCAAATATGTATAAGCAAATAAAGATGGCTGCAAAAAATCCGACAATATCAGAGAAGAGTCCTACTTTAAGCGCGTATCGCGTCCTCCGGACGGCGACGGCTCCGAAATAAACGGTGAGTACGTAGAATGTCGTATCGGTGCTCCCCTGAATGGTAGATGCGATACGGCCGATCATCGAATCGGGTCCGTAGGTTTGGATAAGGTCGGCCGTATACGCCAGGGAACCCGCTCCGGTAAGCGGACGGAGTAAGCCTAGAGGCAGCACCTCGCTCGGTATCCCCATCCAGTCGAAGACGGGACGGACCGCTGACAGCATCAGCTCCATCGCGCCGGACGCTCTGAACATGCTGATGGCTACCATCATTCCAACCAGATGCGGAATGATGGAGATCGCGGTGCCGAACCCGTCCTTCGCTCCTTCGACGAACGTCTCATAGACCGGCTGCTTGCGGCGAACGGCCGCATAGAGAGGGATAAAAACGATGATGGCGGGAATCATCCACACCGACAGCTGGGAGAACAGCTCATACAAGCTCGCCACCTCCCGTTACGCCGCTGCCGGTATTCGGGTGTCGGCCTCCCTGTTGAACCGGAGGCTTCGCCGGCGGCGATTGCGCGCGGCTTCGATACCAACGATCGGCCAATATCGCGGCCGCCGTGGCCACGAACGTGGCGGCAAGCGTCGTGCCGATGATCTCGGCCGGATTCGCGGAGCCGTAATTCATCCGAATTGCGATGAGCGTCGTAGGGACGATCGTAATGCTGGACGTATTGAGCGCGAGCAGGGTGCACATGGCGGGCGTCGCGGTTTCTTTATCCGGATTCAGCTTCTGCAGCTCCTGCATCGCCTTGATTCCCATAGGGGTTGCCGCGTTGCCGAGTCCGAATAAGTTCGCGCTCAGATTGCTCATAATGTACCCTAAAGCGGGATGATCTTTCGGAACGTCGGGGAACAGCCACCGGACGATTGGACGGAGCGCTTTGGCCAGCTTGGCGAGAAGTCCGGCATCCTCCGCGATCCTCATCATACCGAGCCAAAACACCATGATGCTAATAAGACCAAAGCTTACGGTGACGCCGGATTTCGCTCCGTCGAACGCGGCCTGCGTCACCGTATCCATCTTGCCTGTCGCGGCGGCGACCACGACGCTGATCACGATAAAAAACAACCAAATCCAGTTCACCATTGATTTGCTTCCTCCCCCAGAAAAACCTATCTTGTTAAAAAGCAACCGGCAGAACTCTCCCCATTCGGCGCGGTCGCGGATTCATGCATCACCTTACCTTAATCAAACCAACCTTCTATGGTTTGCCTTACTCTGCGGCCAATTGAATGATCGTTCCTTTCCGCATGGCGGAACTGCTGCATCGTTTTGTTGCTTGCTTCCGGCTTTGTTTGCTGCTGCAGTCGGGCGCTGCCTGGTTCGTAAACGGGAACGGAACCAATCGGACTGTTGTTCATCGATATAACGAGCGAACCCCGTTCGCCAAGCCTGTAAGCAATCGATGTCGGCTCAATAAGGTGCAGCGCGGTATGAATACTTCCCGTCTCGCTCGATTCAAGCGGGTAATTGAAGTCTTGTCCGACCGCATATGGATAACCGGCAATATCGTCGCCTCTCTTCACGATGGAGTGCAGGGGATAGTGCTGGAAGCCCCAATCGAGCAGCCTGCGGTGATCCGCCCAATCGTCGCCGTCGTTGATCGTCACGGCGGCCAGCTTCTGTCCGTTCCGGGTTGCGGAGCTGACGAGACAACGCAGCGCTTTTTTGGTATATCCCGTTTTGACGCCGTCCGCGCCGTCGTACATGTTTAACATTTTGTTTTTATTGTGCCAACGGTAATCCCATTTTTCATTCGGGTTCGGCGCGCTTTTCACTTTGGTGGCCACGATCTCCGCGAACACCTTGTTTCTGAGCGCGTACGCCGTAAGCTTGGCCAAATCGTTAGCCGACGAATAATGGCCTTCTGCATCGAGACCATGCGGATTCATGAAATGCGAATTCGCAAGCCCGAGCTCGAGCGCCTTTTGGTTCATCAAATATACGAATCCTTCCTCGGATCCGCCGACATGCTCCGCAATCGCCGTGGCCGCATCATTGCCGGACCTGAGCATCAGTCCGTACAACAAATTGGACAAGCTCATCTCTTCGCCCAGCTTCAAATAAATGGAGGATCCTTCTTTGCCGAACGCCCTCTTCGATACCTTCACCATATCCGTCAAATTGCCATTTTCAATCGCGACGATGGCCGTCATGATTTTGGTCAAGCTCGCGATTCTCATCGGCGTATCTCCGCGGCTGCTATACAGCAGGCGGCCGGACTCCACATCGATAAGCGCCGACGCTCTGGCATGGGTTCCAATGGCCGCGGGGGCCGCTTCTGCCGTTTGATGGATCGAGCTTGCGCATAAGCTAAGGATCATTCCCGCCAGCAGGAAGACCTTGCGCAGCCGACCTTGCTTTCCGATTTTCATGCTGTCCAAACTCCTCTCGGTGCTATTCAGGCGTAAGCATTGGATTCGACTGCTTTAGTATATGCTTGTACCCGCCAAGGTAGACGAGCCGATTCCTGTAAAATGAAAAACTGCCCTTGCGGGCAGTTCGGGCAAAACCTTATCCTTGCTGATGAACGGCTTTTACGGCTTCGTCGGCGACATGGCCGTCAATGATTGTCGTGGTGGATTCCACATACTCCGTATTATTAGTGCCGGACGTCTTCTTCATCATCGTCTGAATCTTGTCGAACACCTTCGGAGCGGAATCGATGACCTTCTCCATCAGATGAGTCTGATTATCGAGCGGCACGATCTTCACGCCGTGCGTACCGACGACGAGGAACGCGATTGGCGTAATGGATACGCCTCCGCCGCTGCCTCCGCCGAACGGCAATGCGACGTGAGCGTTGTGCATGTCCGCCCCGTTTTGTTTCTCTTCGCCCATTCGGATGTCGCTGCCACCGGCAACGAAGCCGAATCCGACCTTCGAGATTGGCATAATGACGCTGCCATCCGGCGTCTGTACCGGATCGCCCACAATCGTGTTGACGTCGACCATCTCTTTAATATTTTCCATAGCGGTTTGCATTAAGCCTTGAATAGGGTGTTCTGCCATGCTTTGACGCCTCCCTTCCATTTCTTCATGCGAACTATAAGCTGCAGCCCGGCAAGGATAGCATAACCTAAGCGAATTTGCGCTATGCACGACCATTCGGTTGTAAATGAAGGATGATTAAAGTTCGGATGGACGGACATATTCGGATGGTTTTTCACTTGTACCATTTGGGACAATACGCCGAGAATCGACGTCTTGATCGACCAGACGGCCCCCGTGGCCATAGCCGTCCACATCGCGTCTTTCGTGCCAACCGACGTCGACCATTGCCAATCCGTCAGCTTGACAT
The DNA here is from genome assembly GCF_024623455.1 of Paenibacillus soyae. Taxonomy (GTDB): domain Bacteria; phylum Bacillota; class Bacilli; order Paenibacillales; family Paenibacillaceae; genus Pristimantibacillus; species Pristimantibacillus soyae. The sequence goes on from NZ_JANIPJ010000002.1 coordinate 333,520, forward strand.
GGGACATCGTTTTTTTGACGAGCCCGGTCAAATCCTTCACCATATGTAAAATATCCCTCAATTTATCGACCGCCTTGACGACCTTATCCGCGTTGATTTCATCCTCGAATTGCTTCCAGGTGTCGATGCCGGCGCTTTTGGCGCTGATCTGCTCCTCCATCTTCAACGCAGCGCCCGACCATTTCATAATCGGAATTTTGTACCGGAATTGAATGAGACCGAACAGCGCTTTTACGCTTATTTCCGCATCGTCGTCATTGTCTAGCCCCACCCGCTTCATGTACGCTTTCACGACGATTGGGGACATCAATACGAAGGCGGCGAGCAATACAAAAAAACCGCCGGCCATCATCCAACCGTTAGGGGTTCCAAGCATGTGCATGCTTCCTCCGTTTCCCAAAGGTTGAATATAGTATGACCTGGCGGCTGAATCTCATTCTTTTAGTTCGTCGATTGTCATCTGGCGGCCGTCCAATCTCTCGAACAACATTTGCGTCTGCTCGTCCAGAGCATCCTCCACATCGACATGCCGGGGCTCCGGCAAATCGCGAATCGACGCGAGACCGAAGTAATCAAGAAATGATTTCGTTGTACCGTATAGGATCGGTCTGCCGATCGCGTCCGCGCGGCCGACCTCTTCGATTAAATCTTTGGAGACAAGCGACCCAATCGCTCTGTCGCTTTTGACGCCGCGTATTTCCTCAATGTCGATTCTCGTAATCGGCTGCCGGTAAGCGACGATCGAGAGCGTCTCCAAGGCGGCTTGCGAGAGCTGAGCTCTCGTAGGCGTGTAAGCCATTCGTTCGAAGTAGGGAGCGTGCTCCGGATGCGTCGTCATCCGGTAGGCGGATGCCACCTCCGCGATTTGGACGCCTCTTCCTTCACGCAGCAAATCGCGGTGAAGGTCGTACACGAGCTCGCCCGCGAATTCGGGATCCAGCTCCAGAATATCCGCGAGCTGCCGTTTCGTCAGACCCTCGTCTCCCGCCATGAACAGCAATCCCTCAATAATCGACTTCAACTTCTGATAATCCATCTTCGCCGGCTTCTCCTCTCCAATGAATGACGATATCGTCAAATAACGAATGCTGGAAACACCGGATATGCTTCATCTTCATAAGCTCCAGAATCGCTAGGAAAGTGACGACGACTTCGTGACGGTCCATATTCTCGCGAATCAGCTTCGAGAATCGGACCGTCTCGTATTGCTTCAGCACATCGACTATATCTCGGATCCGGTCTTTGACCGAAATCTCGTCGCGCTGCACCGTCGCGATGACATTGCGCCTTGCGGCTCTCCGAAGCGCCTTCTGAAACGCGTTAACGAGGTCCGATACGTGCAGGCCTTCGACAGGATTAATCTTCTCATCCTTCTGAAACGGCGTCATATCCTCGGGCTCGCGGGAGAATACGAGGCTTCTCGCAACCTCTTTCTCCCGCAGCTGCTCGGCGATCTGCTTGAACTTGCGGTATTCCACGAGCTTCTGGATCAGCTCATCCTGCAGGTCCAGCCCGTCGTCCTCCCAATCGTCGAAGTGGTCCTCGAATACGGGAGGCTTCGGCAGGAGCTGCTTGCTCTTGATGGCCAGTAGAGTGGCGGCCATCACCAGAAATTCGCTGGTCACCTCCAGCTCGAGCTCCTTCATGGCGTCCAGGTATTCCATATATTGTACGGTAATCTCGCTGATGGACACCTCATGAATGTCGATCTCAGCCTTATCGATCAAATGAAGCAGAAGATCAAGCGGACCTTCGAAAGCTTCAAGCTTGTAAAGCACAGACACCTATCGCGACCTCCCGAGTTCGCAGCTTGCGGTTATCCCTGAAGCTGCTTCGTCAAATTCGCCATCTCGATTGCCGTAACCGCCGCTTCGTATCCTTTGTTGCCCGCTTTCGTTCCGGCCCGTTCGATCGCTTGTTCGATCGAATCGACGGTCAGAACGCCGAACACCGTAGGAACGCCCGTTTTGAGCGCGACCGCGGCAACTCCCTTGGCCGCTTCGTTGCAGACGTAATCGAAGTGCGGCGTGGAGCCTCTAATGACCGCGCCAAGCGTAATAACGGCGTCGTATTTCCCGCTCTCCGCCATCTTCTGGGCGATCAGCGGAATTTCGAATGCGCCCGGCACCCATGCGACCTCTACGTCCGATTCGTCCGCGCCGTGCCGCTTGAACGCGTCAAGCGCTCCGCTCAGCAGCTTCGAGCCGATAAACTCGTTAAACCGTCCTGCGACTACACCGTATTTTAAGCCTTTCGAGACTAAATGTCCTTCATAATATTTTGTCATCTCTCACACTCTCCTTCGATTCTATTTATGATTGCTGCCGCGGCGCTTCGCCTTGCTCCAAGCGATCCAGCTTCAGCATATGTCCAAGCTTGTCATGCTTTGTCCGAAGATAGCCGCGATTGCTTTCGTTCGCTTCCATCTGAATCGGCACGCGCTCGACGATTTCCATTCCGTAGCCTTCAAGTCCTTTGACTTTGCGCGGATTGTTCGTCAGAAGCTTTATTTTCGTAATGCCAAGATCCTTCAAAATTTGAGCGCCTATGCCATAATCCCGCAAATCCGGAGCAAATCCTAGCTTAATATTCGCCTCGACCGTGTCGAATCCCTGCTCCTGCAGCTCGTAGGCCTTCAATTTATTAATAAGACCGATCCCCCGCCCTTCTTGCCTCATGTAGAGCAGTACGCCGCTCCCCGCTTCGTCGATCTGCTTCAGGGCGGCGGCAAGCTGAGGACCGCAATCGCAGCGATGCGAATGGAACACGTCTCCCGTCAAGCATTCCGAATGCACGCGCACGAGAGTCGCCTTATCCGGCGTGATTTCGCCTTTGACAAGAGCGACATGCTCCTTCCGGTCCACTTGATTCGTATACGCGACCGCTCGGAACACGCCGTAATCCGTCGGCATTTTGACGTCGACGGCACGCTCGACAAGCTTCTCCTTCTGGTTGCGGTAGCGGATCAGCTCTTGGATCGTAATAAGCTTCAGGCCGTGCTTCTTTTTGAATTCGACCAAATCGGGCAGTCTCGCCATCGTTCCGTCTTCTTTGATGATTTCGCAGATGACGCCTGCCGGCTTCGAGCCGCTAAGGATAGCAAGATCGATCGCCGCCTCCGTATGGCCCGCGCGGCGCAGCACGCCGCCCGCCTTGGCGATCAGCGGGAAGATATGGCCTGGTCTTCGGAAATCCGACGCTTTGGCGTTCGGATCGATTAACGCTCTGGCGGTCAAGGCGCGTTCGGCTGCCGAGATGCCCGTCGTCGTCGAGACATGGTCGACCGAGACGGTAAAAGCCGTCCCATGGTAGTCCGTGTTATGAGCGACCATTGGGGGAAGCTCAAGCTCTTCCGCCCGTTCCGCCGTAATCGGGGCGCATACGAGCCCTCTAGCCTCTGTAATCATGAAATTAATGACTTCGGGCGTCGCGGTTTCGGCGAGCGCGACCAGATCTCCCTCGTTCTCCCGGTCTTCGTCGTCGACGACGATAACCGAACGGCCGAGCTTAAGCTCCGCTATCGCGTCTTCGACCGTATCGAATGGAGACACGGCGTCTTCGTTTTGGCTCATATTCTTCATCTCCTTTGAATAGATAGCCGACTTTCGTCGTCAGATAAATCCGTGCTCGGCCAAAAACCCGGCGGTCAGCTTGGACGGGCTCCCTGCGCCGGCCCCTCCGGCTTGCCTGAAGTGCAGAAGATGATCCACGTATTTGCCGATAATGTCCGTCTCGATATTGACCGTAGAGCCGGCCTGCCGATGCTGCAAAGCCGTCTCGGCCAGCGTGTGCGGAATAATCGAGACGGAGAAGCCATCGTCGCTTGTGTCGATCACCGTTAGACTGATGCCGTCGATGGTGACGGAGCCCTTCGGAATAATGTGCCGCAGCTGGCTGGGGTCCTCCAAGCGGATGCGGAATACAACGGCATTCGCGTCCGATGCCCGCGAGACGATCTGCCCGGTTCCGTCCACATGCCCTTGCACGATATGGCCCCCGAATCTTGCGCCGGCCTGCATCGCGCGCTCCAGGTTGACGGGATCCCCCACCTTAAGGCGATGCAGGCTCGAACGCCGATACGTCTCCGGCATGACGTCGCATGCGAAGGACTGGCGGTCGAAAGACGTGACGGTCAGGCATACCCCATTGACCGAGATGCTGTCGCCCAGCTTTACGCCCTCCAGCACGACGTCGCCTCGAATCGTCAGGACCATCGCCTCCCCTTGCTTCGCCACGGACTGAAGCTGACCGACTTCTTCTACAAGTCCGGTAAACATGATCCTACTCCCCTTTCGCTTCGCCATGGCCGGAACGGTTGCGCGGATATCCAATGACGCATATGTCCTCGCCGGCCATCTCCACCTGCACCCGGTCAAGCATGATGGCTTCCGACATCAGTTTCCGTCCCTCGAAGGAGAAGTTAGAAGGAGCCAGATCGCCCCCAATCAGCTTCGGAGCGTAATAGAGAACCATTTTGTCGATAAGTCCAGCTTCCAGCATGGCTCCGTTCAGCTTGCCTCCTCCTTCTAGAAGGACGGAACCGATTTCTCTTCTGCCGAGCTCCTTCAACGCCGCCGTCAGATCGACCGCAGGCCCGTCGCCGGCGGCGACAACCGCGACGCCCGCAGCCTCGAGCGCTTGGCGCTTGCCGGCATCCGCGCCGTCCGTCGTCAAGACGATGGTCGGAGCCGTCTTGTCTGTTACGACCCGGGCATCAAGCGGTATCCGCAGCTTCGAGTCCACGATAACCCTGGCCGGATGCAGAGCGGGAACCTCCGCTCTCGTCGTCAGCATCGGGTCGTCTGCCGTTAAGGTGCCGATCCCGACCATGATGGCATTATGCTGATGCCTGAGCGTGTGCGTCTGTTCCCGGGCAACGGCGCCCGTTACCCATCTGCTGTGATTGTCGACCGTCGCGATCTTCCCGTCCAGCGTGCTGGCGGTCTTCAGCGTAACGAACGGCATACCGGTCGTAATGTACTTGTTGAACTTCTCGTTCATCGCATGCGACCGGTCCGCGAGCAGACCTTCTCTCACTTCAATGCCGTTATCCCGCAGCCGCGCAAGCCCCCTGCCCGAAACGACAGGATTCGGATCCGTCGCCGCGACGACGACCCGGGCCACTTTCGCATCGATTAGCCTCTCGCAGCAAGGCGGCGTCTTGCCATGATGGCTGCAAGGCTCCAAGGTCACGTATGCCGTCGCGCCTTCGGCTTCGGCTCCCGCCATTCTTAGCGCATGGACCTCCGCATGGCCTTCGCCGCGCTTCAGATGCGTCCCGATGCCGACGATCCGCCCTTCCTTGACGATGACGCAGCCTACGACCGGATTAATGCCTGTCTGCCCGGCCGCTTTGGCCGCCATATCAAGCGCGAGCGACATATAATATTCATCATTCAATACGTCCAAAAGCACGCAAAAAACCCCCATCCCGGCTTGCTTGCCGACAGGGGGGGTGAGTGAAATCGAGAACAACGGCATGGAAGAAGAAACTCTTCGCGCGCGAACAGAGTCGGAATGCAGGCAATCTTACAACCGTGAGAGTTACGGCTTGGAATCGCCTCATCCGTTAACATTCGCACACAAAGAGACCGCGAAAAGACGGTCTAATTTCCATTGTCGCATTTATCTTGAGCTTGCAGCGCCCTATCCATTGTGAAATAATGCACAAACGAACAAGCCGCAAGAGACTGCGCCATGAACCGAAGCTTCTCCTTCTCCCATCCAGACTATACTGTCGGTCCCGGATTTGCACCAGGTCCACCGTTCCATCGCGAACGCAAGTCTGAACGACAGCGTCGACGCGTTGGCCCGGGTCACGGACTGACGGAAGCGCAGGTATTATGCGGATGTCCGCATAATTCTGCGCCCCGATCACCGCCGGTTGGGAATCTCACCCTGCCCCGAAGGAAAGCTGACTTACATTTGTATAGTGACTATCTTATCATTAAACTTCGGAAACTTCAACCGTCTCCATCTTGTCGCCGTTCTTCAGAGCGTCGACGAATTCCATGCCCTTCGTCACCTTGCCGAAAACGGTATGTCCGCCGTCAAGATGCGGCTGCGGCTGATAGCAGATGTAGAACTGGCTGCCGCCTGTATTACGGCCTGCATGAGCCATCGCGAGCGTACCCCGCTCGTGTTTGTTCGGGTTGATCTCGCAGTTGATTTGGTAGCCGGGACCACCCGTGCCGTTGCCAGTCGGGCAGCCGCCCTGCGCAACGAAGCCGGGAATAACTCGGTGGAAGGTCAATCCGTTATAGAAACCGTCGTTCGCGAGCTTCTCGAAGTTCGCCACGGTATTAGGCGCGTCTTGGTCGAAAAGCTCCAATTGTACCTCGCCGCCGCTAGCCAATTTGATTTTTGCTTGTTTTGCCATAGTGTCGCATCTACCTTTCATTATTCGAATAAGACTACGTTACCAATTCTCCCCTTATTTCGCAAGAGGGGATTTCTGCAGTCTTGCCGGAATAACGTCGTTGCATACGATATTGTCGAGCGATTCGCGCTTCACCGCGAGATCCGCTTGGCCGTCTTTGACGAATACGACCGCCGGGCGGCGAATCCGGTTGTAATTGCTCGCCATCGCGTAGTTGTAAGCGCCTGTGCAGAATACAGCAAGCAGATCGCCGCTTTGAGCCTTCGGCAGCTCCAGGTCCCAGATCAGCATATCGCCGCTCTCGCAGCATTTGCCCGCGATGGATACCGTCTCTTCGGCCGCATCGTTCGCGCGGTTAGCCAGGATCGCTTCGTAACGGGATTGGTACAGCGCCGGACGCGGATTGTCCGTCATGCCGCCGTCGACCGCGATATATTTGCGAACGCCAGGGATATGCTTGCTTGTCCCAACCGTGTACAGCGTCGTGCCCGCGTCGCCGACCATGCTGCGGCCCGGCTCGACCCAAATCTCAGGCAGTGGGTACTCGGCTTTCGAGAAGTTCGTCTTGATCGCGTCCGTAATCGCTCCAACGTACTCGCCGATCGGAAGCGGCGTGTCGCCGTCCACGTAACGGATGCCGAAGCCTCCGCCCAGGTTGATGACCTTGAACGTCAGACCCAGCTCTTCGCGGATGGACACGGCGAAGCCCGCGACTTTGTCAACCGCCATGCGGAAGCCTTCCACCTCGAAGATTTGGGAGCCGATATGGGAATGAACGCCCAGAACGTTCAGATTCGTGAGCTTCATCGCTTCCGCGATCGCTTGCTTCGCCGCGCCGTTGCCCAGGTCGAAGCCGAACTTGGAATCCTGCTGGCCCGTCGAAATATAATCATGCGTATGCGCCTCGACGCCCGGCGTAATGCGAAGCAGAATGTTTACCTTCTTGCCCTTGTCGCCCGCAAGCGCGTTAAGCAGGGCAAGCTCGTTAAAGTTATCGACGACAAAGCAGCCGATGCCCGCGTCGAGAGCCATATTGATCTCGTCCGGCGTCTTGTTGTTGCCGTGGAAGTGGATGCGCTCTACCGGAAATCCGGCTTGAAGCGCCGTGTACAGCTCGCCGTCGGATACGACGTCCAGAGACAGGCCTTCCTGCTCCGCGATCGCGCACATCGCCATTATGCTGAACGCTTTGCTTGCGTAGGCGACTTGGAATTTAAGTCCCGACGCCTTGAACGCTTCCACATATTCGCTTGCGCGCTGACGAACCAGCGCTTCGTCTACGATATACAGCGGCGTGCCGAATTCCTTCGCGAGATCGGCTACGTCGCAGCCTCCGATTTCCAGGTGGCCTTTTTCGTTTATTTTGCTCGTTCCATGCAGATACATTGGTTCCCCTCGCCCTTCTCCCGCTCCGTCAATTAGAGCAGGCCTGAAATATGATAGCTTCTTATAGCATCAGTATAACGCAAGAGGGGTGCCGCCGAAATGGATAAATTCGCATTTCATTTGTATTTTTTACGACTCTTATTTCGTTGTCGGCATCTTGTCCCTCTGCTGCGGCTTCAGAATATTAGGTCTTGTCCGGTTATGCAGCAGCGGATTCCGCACGATTAGACCTAGCAGCGCTTTCGCGTCGAACGGGATAAACGGCCACAGATATGGACGGTTCAAGGAACGTTCGCAAGCCAAGTATACGACGATAATCGTCGAAGCGATCATGAAGCCCGGCACGTTGAACGCGGCGACCGCTATGAGCAAGACGAGCCGGACGATCCGGTTGGCCAGCCCCAGCTCGTAGCTTGGCGTCGCGAACATCCCGATCGCGGCGATCGCCATATACAGAATAACCTCGTTAATGAACAGGCCCGTCTGCACGGCGATGTCGCCGATTAAGATCGCGGCGACGAGAGAGATGGCCGTCGCGAGCGAGGTCGGCGTGTGGATGGACGCCATTCGGAGCATGTCGATACCGATCTCGACGAGAATAAATTGGACGACAAGAGGAATTTTCCCCGTCTTCTCGGGACCGAGGAATTCCAGCGCAGGCGGCTTGAACTCCGGATGCATGACGAAGAGCAGCCACAGAGGCAGCATAAACAAGGAGGCGAATATGCCCAAGAAGCGGATCCAGCGCAAATACGTGCCAATGACCGGCGCCTGCCTGTTCTCTTCCGCATGCTGCATTAGATCGGTATACGTCGTCGGCAGCGTCATTACGCTAGGCGACGTATCCACGAAGATGGCGATGGATCCCTCGAGCAGATGGGAGGATACCGTGTCCGGCCGCTCCGAATAACGGACAAGCGGGAACGGGCTCCAGCCGCGTTTGATCGTGGCTTCCTCGAGCTGCTTGTCCGCAAGCGGCAGGCCGTCGACTTTAATCATCGCAATCTTGTCTTTAATCGATTTCAGCAGCTCTTTGTCCACGATATCGTCGATATACGCGATGCAGACGTCCGTCTTCGTCCGTTCGCCGACCTGCACGAGCTCATAGCGGAGCTTGGGATCTCTCAGCCGCCTGCGCACGAGCGAAATATTAATCATCAGCGTCTCGACGAAGCCGTCCCGCGACCCCCGGACAACCTTCTCGAGCGAAGGCTCCTCGAGTCCTCTGCCAGGAAAGCTCTTGGCGTCGATCTTCAGCGCCTTGCCTTCTCCGTCGATGAACATCGCGGTCGCCCCCGCCAGAACGGCGTCCATCAGCTTCATCCAGTCTCTCTCTTCGCTCACTTGGGCCGCAGGAACGTACAAGTCCAGGAAGGAATGGAGAGCGTCGCCGTCCACGTTATCCGGCTGCAGGTAAGTGAGCCGTTTCAATATTTCGGTAAGCAAGTCATCCTTCACGAGGCCGTTCATGCAGAACAGCGCCGTTCGCCTCTCGCCGAACGTCATCTCCCTGACGACAATGTCGAAGCTGGTTTTGTAGCCGACGGTCTCGAGCTTCCCCAGCACATCGTCCAGGCGCACGGGAATCTCGTGCTTCTCCCCTTCCGCCTGAACGACCGCGGCAACCGTTCCGTGTCCTCCAAAGCCCGGATCATGCTCACTGGAGGACTGTTCAGCGCGCGATTCTTCCTGAAGCTGTTCCTCGAGCAGGAAGGACGGCGGGATGTCTTCCCCTTTTCCATTCACTCCGTTTTCTCTCTGCCAATCACTCATCGTCTCTCATACCTCCACGCTAGTATTGAACCTCACCATTGAAAGAACAACCAATCAAACAAAGAACCGACCGTCTTGCCGATCACCATCGCCATCACCAGTCCGACCATGTAGCGGGAGAGCTGCATCCGCTTCGCCAGTATCGGGAGAACGTTCATCACTTCCGTCAAGGCGGCAGCCAGCATGCCGACGAACAAGCCGTCGAACAGGCCAGCAACCGACGTGAACCAAGCGGCGGGCAGCGATAATCGCCAATCCATGAAGTCCGCGAACGTCCAATACAGGGATCCGCCTATAATGGCCGTCTCAAACCAGATGGAGAGCTTGTACGCATACGCCAGCTGGGCAAGCCGCGGAATCATATCGAACACGATAAGAAGCGCGACGAGGCCGCTTCCGACCGCAAGTCCGCCGGCTACGCCGAGCACGGCCACGAACAGGTTCGCTAAGATCATGATTTGCTTTCGCCGTCGCCGTGTATCTGGTCGTAATCCGCTTGCTTGCGCATCTCGTCGGCTATGACGTAATCGTTAATATTCTCCTGGTACATGAACAGCTCCACCTCCAACGGATTGGGCTCCTCGTTGAACCGTTTCCTGAACAGATGATTGAAGAACAGCACCATGCCGAGCCCTACGCCGAACGAATACGGAATTTGAAACCATAGCGGATGATCGGTTCTCTCTCCCGTGATCAGCTCGACGATTCGAATATGCACTTCCTTCATGCTGACGTCGGTATGGAAATTCATGATCGCGAGTCCCGCCCCGAAAAAGAGAAGCAGCCAGGCGAACGCGAGCACGACGTACCTGGGCTTCATAGGCTTGTCCGCAATCATGAGCAAAACCTGCGGGTCGCCGTAAGCCTCTACGTTGACGGATGGGTAGCTCCTTCGGATCGTCTTCACGATCTGAAGCAAATCGATGACGACGCGGTTGCCATCGGACTCCTGGTGGCGGTACAGCGGCAATTCCGTCAGCTCCCGCTCCAGCTCGTCGTCATCCGTCATCAATCTTGACACTTGCCCCAGCGTCACCGTATGGCTTGACCGGATATAGATTCTTTTTTTGAGCCGCAGATAGAGAACCGAATGGTTGGCTGCGCCCATATGCAATCATTCCTTCTGCCTGATCTTGGCCTTAAACTTTCCTTCTTATTATGGGACAAGGAGGATAAGGATACTCAGCCAAATTCAAACAGGGCGCTTTCGTCCCCGCCAAAACACAAAAAAGAACCAAACCGCTACTGAGCGATTTGGTCCCTGATCGATTGCAATATTTTTTTCTCCAAACGCGACACCTGCACCTGCGAAATACCCAGCCTGCTGGCGACCTCGGACTGCGTCTTGTCCCTGTAATACCGGAGATATACGATAAGTCTTTCCCGCTCGCTGAGGCCCTCTATCGCTTCGACGAGCGCCAGCTTGTCGAACCACCGCTCTTGCGAGTCGTCGGCAATCTGGTCCATCAGCGTGATCGGATCCCCGTCGTTCTCGAATACGGTCTCGTGAATCGACGTAGGCGGCTTGTTCGCCTCCTGCGCGAAGACGACATCCTCGGGCGTAATCCCGAGCCGGTCCGCCACCTCCGTGATCGTCGGCAGCCGGCCAAGCGTCTTCGACAGCTCATCCTTCATCTTGCGGACCTTATTCGCGGTTTCCTTGAGCGAACGGCTCACCTTCAGCGTTCCGTCGTCCCGGAGGAACCGCTGGATCTCTCCGATAATCATCGGCACCGCGTATGTCGAAAACTTGACGTCATAGGATAAATCGAATTTATCCACCGATTTCAACAAGCCGATGCATCCGATCTGGAACAGATCCTCCGGTTCGTATCCGCGATTGATAAACCGCTGCACGACGGACCATACAAGTCGGATATTGCAGTTGACTAACGTATCCCGCGCCACGCTGTCCCCGGACTGGCTTAGGGCAATTAGACGCTTCACTTCCGCGTCGTCCAAATACGGCTGGGCTGTTTGCTTCAAATCGACATCCATGAGGCTCAACCCCTATGCCCTAATTATAGAGCGCTTTTTTTGACTCGATTCTCTTCTGCATATCCACTCGGGTACCGCCGCCTACCGTGCTGGTAACCTCAAAGCGGTCCATGAAGTTTTCCATAATCGTGAAGCCCATGCCGGAGCGCTCCAGCTCGGGCTTGGACGTATAAAGCGGCTGTCTCGCTAATTCCACGTCCTCGATTCCGTTGCCTTCGTCCTGAATCGAGATTCGGACCGTGTCCCGGTCGATCGACGCTTCGATCGTCACTTGCTTCATGTCGTCGCTGTCATAGCCGTGAATGATCGCGTTCGTGACCGCTTCGGAAACCGCGGTCTTAAGGTCGTTCAGCTCCTCCAGCGTAGGATCGAGCTGGGACACGAACGCCGCGACCGCGATCCGGGCGAATGCCTCGTTCTCCGACCGCGCGCTAAACGTAAGTTTCATCTCGTTGTGGCCTGTCATGATACCACCTCCAAACTCGTTATCGCGCTTCGTTCACTGTCATGCACCGCTATGATCTTGAACAACCCGGACAGCTCGAACAATCGGCGAACGCCGGGATTGACGTCGCAGACAACCATTTTCCCGCTTTTGGCTTTCACTTGTTTATAGCGCCCAAGAATGACGCCTAGACCCGAGCTGTCCATAAACTCCAGCTGCTTCAGGCTCAGGACGACGTGGTTCACGCTCTCCCTCAGAAGCGCCTCCTCCATCTTGTAACGGACAACGCCCGCCGTATGATGGTCCAGCTCGCCGTGCAGGCGAACGATCAGCATGTTGCGGTAATGCTCCAACTCGATTTGCAGACTCATGTTCGCTGTTCATCTCCTTCAGGGTAATGGTTACACTCGCCGGGATAGAACAAGCAATTCTCCAATCCTTGGATCGATTCCTGCATGCCGACAAAACTAGAAGCATACCGCTACAAGCTGACAAAAGCCGAGGGGACCGCGCGAAAAATCAATATCGGCTAGTGAAACAGACCGCTCGCGGAACGCTTCAGCAGCTTCCACCAGCTGGCCTTGTCGATTGACTGCGGCGCCGCCACGTCAAATTCCTTCACCATTTGATCGCCTTGGTAGACGATCAGCTTGCCGATCGGCTGGCCTTGCTCGATTGGGGCCTTCAGCTTCTCTTCGAGCTTCAGCTCATAACGGATATCTTTGGTCGAGCTGCCCTTCTTCAACAAAATGCTGTAAGACTGATCGGCGACCAGCTCGATTTGGGACTCCATTCCCTTCTCGATTCGCGCCATGCCGATGGATTCCCCTTCGCCGACGATCGGATAATTCATGTATTGAGCGAACGCGTAATCGAACATTTGCGACACTTCGCTGTTCCGCTGCTTCGTCGTCGGCTCGCCCATCACGACCGCGACGATGCGAAGATTGTCCCGTTTCGCCGTTGCGGACAGACAGTATTTGGCTTCGCTCGTGAAACCGGTTTTCAAGCCGTCCGCGCCGCTGTAGAAGCGGACCAGCTTGTTCGTATTGACCAGCCAGAACGGTTTATCCGACGTTTTTCTCAAATAATCCTGATACAGTCCCGTATATTGGGTGACTTCCTTATGCTTCAGAAGCTCTCTCGACATAACGGCAATATCATGCGCGGAAGAGAAATGGCCTTCGACCGGGAGACCGTTCGGATTGACGAAATGCGTATCGTTCATGCCAAGCTCCTTGGCCTTCTCGTTCATCATCGCGACGAATTGCTGCTCCGTCCCTCCCAGCTTCTCCGCCATCGCGACGGAAGCGTCGTTGCCCGAAGCAAGCGCGATGCCCTTAATCATGTCCTCGACCGTCATTTCCTCGCCCGGCTCCAGGAAAATTTGCGAGCCTCCCATAGATGCCGCGTTTTCGCTTGTCTGGACGTTGTCGGTCAGCTTGATCTTGCCTTCGTCGAGCGCCTCCATGATGAGCAGAAGCGTCATAATTTTCGTAATGCTCGCCGGCGGGAGCTTGTCGTGACTGTTCTTCTCGAAGATGACGGTGCCGCTTTCGGCATCCATCAAGATCGCGGAACGAGCCGACGGCGCCAAATCAACGACTGCCGCGCCGTTCTGCGGGGCTGGACTCTCTTCCGCGAACGCGCCCATAGGAAGCGCAAGCGAACAGGTTAAAGCGAAAGCAACGAATGATGTTACGGAAATCTTCAACGTATGGTCCCTCCTGAGGAATGTGTTAGGCGAAACGGTTCTATTTTCTATTCCAGTGTTGACCAGCGGGAAGTAATTTATTCCACCCTTTGCCAGCTGATTCGTTGAAATAAAGGAAAGGCCGCGCTGCCGAACCCGAACGCTCGTTTCAGACCAAACAAAAAAACGGCGCCATAAAGGCGCCGTTCCCGTACCGCAAACGATTCAAATGTAACGCGTAATACCGTCAGCCGTCACGACTGACAGCAAAAGCGGCCGCTCCGCAGGCTGCTCCGCGCGAATGTCATACGCGCCGCGAACTCTGTCGGCCACCTGCCGGACCGCGGCGTTATCCTCCCGAACATGCAGAACGGCAATGGTGTCGCCGTTACGCACCGCTTCTCCCACCTTCTTCTTCAGCGTCAGGCCGACGGCATAATCGATCGCGGCGTCCTTCGTGGCTCTGCCCGCGCCGAGCAGCATGGCCGCCAGACCTAGCTGCTCGGCTTCGATCGCGCTGACGAATCCATCCTGATCCGCTTTCACGTCGATCGTCAAAGGAGCCTGCGGCAGCTTCTCCGGCGCAACCGCAATGCTGCCGTCGCCGCCTTGCGCCTCAATGAACGCCTGGAACTTCCGAAGCGCTTCGCCGTTCTCAAGCTGCCGCTTAAGCAGCTCCTTCGCCTCGTCGAACGAGTTCGCCTTGCCGCCGAGCACGACCATATGCGCGCCTAACGTCAGACAGAGCTCCGTCAGATCCTTTGGCCCTTGGCCTTTCAGCGTATCGACCGCCTCCGCCACCTCGAGCGCGTTCCCGATCGCGAAGCCGAGCGGCTGGTCCATGTCGCTGATAACCGCGGCGGTTTGCCTTCCGACCTCGGTGCCGATCGCGACCATCGCCTGCGCCAGCTTCTCCGCATCCTCCACCGTTTTCATGAAAGCGCCGCTGCCTGTTTTGACGTCGAGCACGATCGCATCGGCGCCGGCCGCGATTTTTTTGCTCATGACCGAGCTTGCGATTAGCGGTATCGATTCAACGGTCGCCGTCACGTCGCGGAGCGCGTAGAGCTTCTTGTCCGCCGGCGCCAGGTCGCCGCTCTGTCCGATGACCGAAAGTCCGATGTCGTTCACCTGCTTCAAGAACGCTTCCCTTGTCAGCTCCGTATGGAAGCCGGCGATCGATTCCAGCTTGTCGATCGTGCCGCCGGTATGGCCGAGCCCGCGCCCCGACATCTTGGCGACAGGAACGCCTGCGGACGCTACGAGCGGCCCGATGATCAAGGTCGTTTTGTCGCCGACGCCTCCCGTGCTGTGCTTGTCCACCTTCGTGCCGCGTATCGGGGACAAGTCGACCTGATCGCCCGAACCGGCCATCGCAAGCGTCAACGTCGCCGTTTCCGATGCCGACATGCCCCTGAACAAGACGGCCATCGCCCAAGCGGACATCTGATAATCCGGTATATCTCCGCTGCTGTATCCTTTGATAAGAAAGCTGATTTCTTCCGCCGTCAGCTCTTCGCCGTCTCTTTTTTTCTGTATGAGATCTACCGCTCGCATGAATGTCTCCCTTCGGAGGCTGCGCAAGTTATGTCGTCCGAGCAAGCATACGGCGTTCGGATTGCACCCGCACGATTATTTCATCAAGCGACTGGCTTAGCTCTAATACGTCGCGATGCAACAAATTTTGCTCGGATATCGCCGTCTCCACCATTTCGTTGCGCAGCTGCTCCAGCTGCATTAATAATTGCTTGTCCATGATTTCTTCCACTCCATCGTTCTTTGATCATGGACATTATACGACGATTGCCGTAACAAACACTGTCAGATTGAGTCGAGTCAATTATTACAATTCTGTTACAATTACCGTTACATTCTGGCGATTAATGACGTCACAAGTCCCAGAAACTGGGACTTGACACGCTCCGTCGTTTCCATGACCTCTTCGTGTGAAAGCGGCTGATCCAGAATGCCGGACGCCATGTTGCTAATACAGGAAATTCCGACTACCTCGATTCCCGAATGCCTGGCCGCAATGACCTCCGCGACGGTAGACATTCCGACAGCATCCGCGCCAAGCGTGCGGAGCATGCGGATTTCCGCCGGCGTCTCGTACGAAGGTCCGAGAAGACCCGCGTATACCCCCTCCTGAACGTCTATGCCCTGCTGCCCGGCAACATCGAGCGTAATGGCGCGCAGTCGTTTGCTGTAGGCTTCCGACATATCCGGGAATCTGACGCCCAGCTCGTTATCGTTAGGACCGATCAACGGGTTTTTGCCCGTCAAGTTCAAATGGTCCGAAATGAGCATTAAGTTCCCTGACGCAAAGCTTAGATTAATGCCTCCTGCCGCGTTTGTCACGAGCAGGGAATGAACGCCGAGCGCCTTCATAACGCGGACCGGGAACGCCGTCAGCTCGGGGCCGTACCCCTCGTACATATGGAAGCGGCCTCGCATCAGCACGACCGGCCTTCCGGACAAGGTGCCGATCAGCAGCTCGCCCGCATGACCTTCCACCGTCGAAACCGGGAAATGCGGGATGTCATGATAATCGATGACGACGGCGTTCTCGATATGATCTCCAAGGACGCCAAGCCCCGAACCCATAATAAGACCGATTTCCGGCCGAATCGTAATTTTACCTTGTATGTATTCCGCGGCTTCCTTAATATGAGCCGCCGTTAATGTATGCATGCTGCTTCCCCCTAAGTTTGATTATGAAGCTTGTCCTTCATTTCCGAATTTCGTTTTACCGATCCGTATGGAGCAGTCCCAGGAAGCTTTCTCCGTTCGGAGGCGCTTCCGCTCCGAAATTGTCGGCGATCGTCGCGCCCAGATCGGAGAATGTGCCGCGAACCGGCAGCGCTTCACACGCTTTGAAGGCAGGACTGTAAAGCAGGATAGGCACGTATTCGCGGGTATGATCCGTCCCCGGATGGGTCGGGTCGTTCCCGTGATCGGCCGTTACGACAAACAGATCCTTCTCTCCGATCGTCTTCTCCAGCTCCGGTATGGCGCGGTCGAACTCTTCAAGCGCGCGCGCATAGCCTTCCGGATCTCTCCGGTGGCCATACAACGAATCGAAATCGACCAAATTCGTGAACAACAGCCCTTTGAACGGCTGCTTCAGGCGTTCGATCGTACGCTCGATGCCGTCCGCATTGCTTTTGGTCGGCGCCGCTTCGCCAATGCCCTCTCCGTCGAAAATATCGTTGATTTTGCCGATCGCGATCGTGTCGAACCCTGCATTCCGAAGCGCGTTCAATACGGTTGGCTGCGGCGGCTTGACCGCGTAATCGTGCCGGTTCGGCGTGCGCTTGAACGATCCAGGCTCCCCGATATAAGGCCTCGCAATGACGCGCCCGACCGCATATTTCTCGTCCATCGTTAATTCCCGCGCGATTTCGCAGCCTCGATACAGCTCCTCGAGCGGAATAATCTCTTCATGAGCGGCGATCTGGAAGACGCTGTCCGCGGACGTATAGACGATCCACGCGCCTGTCTTCATCTGCTCTTCGCCAAGCTCGTCCAATATTTCGGTGCCGCTGGCCGATTTGTTGCCGATCACTTTGCGCCCCGTTTTCTCTTCGAACGCCTGGATCAATTCGGGCGGGAAGCCGTCAGGGAACGTCTGGAACGGCACGGTGAGCTTGAGGCCCATGAGCTCCCAATGGCCGGTCATCGTATCTTTGCCGACCGACACCTCCGCCATCTTCGTGTAATAGGCGCCGGCAGCATCCGTTCCAGGCTCCCAGTCCGCGATTTTAGCGATCCGGTCAAGCCCCCATCTTCTCATATGGGGAAGGTCGAGTCCTGTTACTTTCTCGGCGATATGTCCCAGCGTGTGGGAGCCGACATCACCGTACGAAGCGGCGTCCGGCAGCTCCCCGATCCCGACGCTGTCGAGAACGATGACTGCGATACGTTCAAATTTCATGCGTGAATCCCTCTCTCTATCTCGCTATAATTTCTATGCTCTCGGGTGGGCGCTGACGTAAGCGTCCTTCAGCCTGCTCTTGGCAGCTTGCGTATACCTCAGCGTGGTCGCGATATCCGAATGACCGAGCAGCTCCTGCACGGCGCGCACGTCGGCGCCGTTGTCCAGCATATGGGAGGCAACGGAATGTCTAAGCGTATGAGGCGTGATCACTTCCATCACGCCGGCTTCCTTCGCGTATTTTTTAATCATTTTCCAGAAGCCCTGCCTCGTCATTCGCGTGCCAAGATGGTTGAGGAACAAGGCCGACGCCGGCTCGCGGCCCGTGAGAAGGCCCGGTCTTCCTTCCTCCAAATATTCGGCTAGAGCGGCCTTGGCGTGGCTGCCGAACGGGACGACCCTCTCCTTCAATCCTGTGCTGACGCATTCGATATATCCCATGTTCAGATGCAAGTGCTCGACGTTAAGCGATACAAGCTCCGAAACCCGGATGCCCGTGGCGTACAGCAGCTCCAGCATAGCCTTGTCCCGTTTGCCGGCGGCGCTCGCCGTCCTCGGGCAATCCAGAAGCGCATTCGTGTCGGCGACGGTCAGCACGGTTGGCGCCCTCCGTTCCTGCTTCGGCGCCTCCATGTGGATCGTCGGGTCGGAAACGATAAGGCCGCGAACGGATAAATGGTGGAAAAACGCGCGAACGGACACGATATGCCGGGATATGGTCGCAGCCTTTCGTCCCTGTTCCTTCAGAGTTAGGATGTATTTCGCCAGATGGGTGCGCTTGACCTCCGCCCAGTCCGATATTCCTTGCTCCTCTATGTAGCTGTTAAATTGATTCAGGTCTCGTTCGTAGGACGAGAGCGAATTGGGAGACAGCCGTCTCTCCAGCTCCAAATAAGAAATGTATTGATCCAATTGAGCTTTCAAACGCAACTTCCTTTCGGGGATACGGCCGCATATTCGTGTAATCTTGAACAAGATTCAACATGCGGCGAGCAATATCCTTCTTGCTCGCCGATTATATCGAACCGCGCACCCGGATCGCTTATTCGCCGTACCAGTAAAACCATCGAAGTCGTTCCGCTCCGATCGCGCTGTCCGGCATGGACGGTTCGCCGGCGATGACTTTCATCGCTTCTCCCTTGGGCTCCGAGTATGGCTGTACGGGAGATACAACCGCAATAAGCCAGCGGTAGCCTCCGGCAGCGACAAAGAGCAGGATCGCGAACACGGCCAAAAACAACAATCGGCTGGCCCAGCCGCGGATGGAAAACACCATTGAACAGCCTCCTCGCTTTGGTCAAGGGTATGGTATGTCCCTATCACCATATGAGAAGGCTGTCCGTATTATGATCAGCAGGCAGTCAGTTGCCGAGCGCCTCTAGAATCGGCGTATAGGGCAGCCCCGTCGCCGCCGCTACCGGTTCGTTCGTCAGCTTGCCGGCGTGCGTGTTAACCCCCTTCTGAAGAGGAACGCTTCTCCGGACGGCGGCAAGCCCGTCTCTCGCCAGCTCGACCGCATAGGGTATCGTTACGTTCGTTAGCGCGAAGGTTGATGTCCGCGGCACGGCGCCCGGTATATTCGCGACGGCATAATGAACGACGCCGTGCTTCATATAGATCGGATCCTTATGCGTCGTAGGACGATCGACCGTGGCGATGGACCCGCCTTGATCGACGGCGACATCGACGATGACGGCCCCTTTCTTCATTCGTTCCACCATGGCCTCCGTGACGAGATGAGGGGCCTTCGCGCCCGGAATAAGAACGGCGCCGATGACAAGATCCGCCTTGCTGACCGCCTCCGCGATATGAAGCGGACTCGACATTAGCGTTCGGATACGGCCGCCGAACACCTCGTCCAGATATCGCATCCGATCCGCGCTCTTCTCGATGATGACGACGTTCGCTCCGAGTCCAAGCGCCATTCGAGCCGAATTGGTGCCCACGATCCCCCCGCCGATGACGACCACCTCCGCGGGCGGAACGCCAGGCACGCCTCCAAGCAGCACGCCGCGGCCTCCGTTAAACGCTTCGAGAAACTGCGCGCCGACTTGTACCGCCATCCTTCCCGCCACCTCGCTCATCGGAGTAAGAAGCGGCAAGCTCCCGTTATCGAGCTGGATCGTTTCGTAAGCGATGGCCGTCACTTCTTTCTCGACGAGCGCCCTCGTAAGCTCGGGAGCTGCGGCCAGATGCAAATACGTGAACAAAAGTAAGCCTTTGCGGAAATAACCGAACTCCTCCGCCAGCGGCTCCTTCACCTTCATGATCATGTCCGCTTCGCCCCACGCGGACGCCGCGTCCGGCACGATCGTCGCGCCTTCCCGCTCGTAATCGCCGTCTTCGAAGCCGCTGCCCTCGCCCGCGCCTGATTCCACAAGTACTCGATGCCCGGCCGCCGTCAGCATCGTCACTCCGGCGGGCGTCAGCGCAACCCGATATTCGCTCTGCTTGATCTCTTTCGGCACACCAATAATCATCTGCTACGCCTCCTAGGTGGATTGTCGCTTATGCGTACCATCTCCAGCACAGGCATAAATTATGTGTATGTCAGGCGTATTCGATAGGTGACCCTGACGCGCAGAACGTCATAACGGCCCTGCACTCCACCGCGTGGAGAACAGAGCCGTTATGAAGGATTCGCCTGATCGTTCTTCTCTCTGCATCTTCTGCAGACGCCTTGAAAGTCCAGCCTGTGATCGACAACAAAAAAGCCGTATTCCGCCTCCAGCCGTTCTTCGAGCGGGAGCAGCCAATCTTCCTTGATCTCGTCCATTGTGCCGCACTGCACGCAAATCAGATGATGGTGATGATGCTTATTGCTGTCGGTTCTCAGGTCGTATCTCGCAACGCCGTCCCCGAAGTTCAGCTTCTCGACCACATGCATCTCGCTGAGCAGCTCGAGCGTCCGGTAAACGGTCGCGAGTCCAATCTCGGGCGCTATGTCCTTCACGAGCATGAACACGTCTTCCGCGCTGAGATGGTCGTCTTCGTTCTCGAGCAACACTCGCACGGTTGCTTCACGCTGCGGGGTCAGCTTGTAGCCTTGCGACTGCAGCTGCTGCTTGATCTTCTCAATTCGGGCTTCCATGTTCTCCCCCTTGCCGCATGTCCGCGCCTTAAGCCTAGAATCGTTTCCTTTCATTATAGGCGCTTATCGCAAGGAAAGTCAAACCCCAAGATGTCAAATCGTGCCATCGGGAGGCGAAAGATAGGGAACCGCCCAGCTGATAACCGAAGGAGAAAGATAAGCCTCAACAAACGCGGCCCCGGCGAACAAGAGCAGCATGATAACGGTCGTGGAGGTAAGCGAGCCGAGCTGCGGCAGAAGCTCGCCGTTCTGCTGGAGCAGCCGATTCTTCACGAGGAAGATGCCGAACGATATGGCGGCGGCGCTCGCGATGATAAGCGCGGGAATCGCGATAATATTCTGCGGGGCCAACGTCAGGATGGAGAAGACAATCCCCTTCCAACCATACTGCTGGACGAGCACGCCGAGCGCAAAGCCGATCAATGTGCCTTTGAGAAAGTTAAGCGCTAGGATGCCCGGGATGCCGACGACCGTCACTCCCAATATCCAGACCAGGATCAGCCACTTCAAATGAAAAAAAAACCGTTCCCAAAACACTTCCTCTTCGCTTGCGTCGACTCCGATATTCATATAGTGAACGTAGCCGCCTACCTCATCGGCCAAATCCTGCTGCTGCTCGAGCGTAAGCGCTTGTAGTAGAAGCACGCCGAATACGGCGCCCACAACGAACAGCACGGCTACAAAAAGATAGAGATTAAAATGAACCCTCACGTCGCAAAGCCCCCCTACCCGTTCAATGGTGTCGGACAACCTGCCTAAGGTTGTCTCTTCCATTCTATGCGGGCAGGAGGGCTCGTATGACGATAGATTGCTAGATTGTGCCGGTGAGCGCGTACAGCTTCCAAGCGTAGACGGCCAATATCGTTTTGGCGTCGCTGATGCGGCCCTCGGCGATATACGCTTCGGCTTGCTCCAGCGTAATGGCCTCGACCTGGATATCCTCGTCTTCGTCAAGCTGCTGCCGTCCGGGCTCCAGCTCGCTGGCGAAATAAAGATAAAGCTTCTCGTCCGCGAAGCCCGGGGATGTGAAGAAAGCGCTTAGGAGCTTTAAGTCCTTAGCTCGGTAACCCGTCTCTTCCTCAAGCTCGCGAGCTGCCGCGACCATCGGATCTTCATCTCCGTCCAGCTTGCCGGCCGGAATTTCAATCTGGAACTTCTCGAGCGGCTTGCGGAATTGATCCACCACGAGCAGCTTGCCGTCCAGCAGCGCCATGACGGCCGCCGCTCCGGGATGGCGGACGATCTCCCGCGTCGCGGTGCGTCCGTCCGCAAGCGATACCGTATCCACCTGCAGCGAGATGATTTTGCCTTGAAAGATCGGCTCGCTTTGAATCGTCTCTTCCCGCCACATGGCAGGCTTGGCCGGTTGGTTCACCACAATGGCCTCCTCTAATCGTTTAAATTAAAGCCGCATGGCATAACTTGTCCTCTCCCATCATAGCTATTTCATATAAATAGCCGACAGGAGCTGATCGCATGAAGCAATATGTAGCGCCGAATCAATTGAGAATCGTTGGTAAGGCATGGGAGATCCGGCATCAATTGCGGAAGCTCGCGGCCGAGTCGGGGCATCTGCCCTTGGCCCGATTTACCGGCGAGCATCCGCCCCTTACGGTCAAGCTCGGCGGCGCGCCTCGTTCAAGGTCCGAATTCGGTCCCGTCAGCCTCGTTCGGCAGCCTGCCGAATAATTTCGACGACGAGCTCAGTCGTCTTGACGAGATCGTCCGCTTTAATCTGCTCCTTGGTCGTGTGGATGTGTTCATAGCCCACGGCTAGGTTGACGGTGGGCACGCCTAAACCGTTAAATACGTTCGCGTCGCTGCCCCCGCCGGAATGGAACGTTTTCGGAGTCGCGCCGATTTTCGTAATCGCTTTTTTCGCGAGCTCTACGACCGGGTCGCCGTCATCATATTTGTATGCGGGATAAATAACGACGCTTTCGAACTCCGAACGGGCTCCGAATTCGTCCGCCGCGCTTTCGACCGCGCTCTTCATCGCCTCCAGCTGCTTATCCAGCTTCTCTTGCACCAGACTACGCGCTTCGGCATCCAATTTCACGTATTCGCATACGATGTTCGTCGCTCCGCCGCCTTCGAACTTCCCGATGTTCGCCGTCGTTTCGAAATCGATCCGGCCAAGCGGCATGCGGGAGATCGCTTTCGACGCAACCTGAATAGCGCTGATTCCGTCTTCCGGATTAACGCCCGCATGCGCGGATTTACCGAACAGCTTAATGGTCACTTTGGCTTGGGTCGGCGCCGCGACCGCGATATCGCCAATCGATCCGTTCGAGTCCAGCGCATACCCGAACTCCGCCTCCAGCTTCGAGGCGTCCATCGATCTGGAGCCGAGCAAGCCGGATTCCTCGCCGACCGTGATGACGAATTGGATCCGGCCGTGCGGAATGCCTTGCTCCTTCAGCACGCGTATCGCTTCGAACATAGCCGCAAGCCCCGCTTTGTCATCCGCTCCCAAGATCGTCGTGCCGTCGCTGCGAATATAGCCGTCCGCTTCGAGCCTCGGTTTAATGCCTTTGCCCGGCGTTACCGTGTCCATGTGGCTCGTGAAGAGCAGTGTCGGAACGCCTTCCGCCTCTCCCGAAGCTTCCAGCATGGCAAACAAGTTATTCGCTCCGTGCCCCGTTTTGGCAGCCGCGTCGTCCTCGCTGATCGCCAGGCCCAGCGCCCCAAACTTCTCCTTCAGCACTTTGCTGATCTCGCCCTCGTGCTTCGTCTCGCTGTCTATTTGAACTAGCTCCATAAATTCTTGAATAAGTCGTTCTTTTTGTACCACTTAGGTTTCCTCCGTCCGTCTCTTTCGTTTACAATAAGAAATAGCAATGTTGATCACTAATCGTGATTTGGAAAGGAGAATCGCTTTATGCGCCAGCAAAAGGTAATTCGCATCGTCGCGATCGTCATCGCTTCCGCGCTGCTGATCACAACGGTGTTTGCCGGCATCGGCTCGCTCTTCATGGGTTAAAGGGTGCAACCCGCTTGCAGCCGAACTGCTTCACGAAGTAAGGGAGGAGTTCTTCGGCCGCCGCTTCTACCGATAAATCGCGTCCCGTCAAGTCGCCGAAGGAGGTCACGCCGTATTGCTGAATGCCGCAAGGCACGATGCCGGCGAAGCCTTCCGACGCGATGCCGGATTTAATATTCAGCGCGAAGCCGTGACTCGTAATGAACCCTCTGCGATGGCGGGCTTTGTTGAATTTGACCCCGATCGCCGCGATCTTCTCGTCCCCGACCCATACCCCTGTATATTCCGGCTTTCTCCCCGCTTCTATACCATATTGCGCGAGCCAGTCGATAATAACCTGTTCCAGGCTTCGCAAGTAGGCATGCAGGTCGAGGCCGACCGCATCCAGATAAAGAAGGGGATAGCCGACAAGCTGTCCCGGACCGTGATAAGTAATATCTCCGCCCCTGTCAATTTCGAACAACGCGATTCCGTTCTCTTTCAATGCTTCCTCGTCCATAAGCAAATGCTCCGGATGGCGGTCGGACCCCATCGTATAGGTAGGCGGATGCTGAAGAAGGAGAAGCGTCTCCGGACGCTCCTCCTTATCGATTTCCTTCACGAAGGTTTTCTGCATATCCCATGCTTCCGCGTAGGGAAGCATGCCTACATACCGTGCGGCCAGCAGCCTGTTATCTGTGTCAGTTGCGGCATCCTTCATGACTCGTTGCTCCTTCTCTAATACAATTTGCTGTCCAGCGTGAAGCTTTCGAGATTGTCTTTGACCCGCTGGAGGAATCGTCCGCAAATGACTCCGTCCAGGATGCGATGATCCAAGGACAAGCACAAATTCGCCATGGAACGAACCGCGATCATATCGTTGATAACGACGGGGCGTTTCACGATCGACTCGAAGGTCAGGATGGCCGCCTGCGGATAGTTGATGATCGGGTAAGACAAAATTGAACCAAAGGAGCCCGTATTGTTGACGGTGAACGTGCCCCCCTGCATGTCGGACAGCGTCAGCTTGCCTTCTCTCGTTTTCCGGGCAAGCTCGTCGATTTCTTTGGCAAGGCCCGCGACGTTCTTATGATCGGCGTTCTTGATGACGGGGGTGAGCACCGAATCCTCCGTGCCGACGGCAAGGGAAATATTGATATCCCGCTTCACGATGATCTTGTCGACGGCCCAAGTGGAATTCATGATCGGGTAATCCTTGATCGCGTTGACGACCGCCTTCAGAAGAAACGCCAGGTATGTAAGATTAATGCCTTCCCGTTTCATGAATTCGTCCTTCAGCTTATTGCGCAGCACGACCAGATTCGTCACGTCCACCTCGATCATCGTCCACGCATGCGGGATTTCGCTGACGCTCTGGCGCATATTGCGGGCGATCGTATTGCGGATCGGCGTCACGTCGATGAACGTCTCTCCCCGTCCCGGGAGCGAGCTCTCGATTTCGATTTTCGGTATGCGCGGCGTCTCGGACAGATGGATGCCGGAGGAACGCACCTGCGCCCTCGGGTCGACGGCAGCGGCAGGCGCGCCGTTCGAGGCGCTTCTCTTGTGAGCGCCGGATGCTACGTAAGCGAGGATGTCCTTGCGCGTTATACGCCCTCCTAGTCCCGTGCCTTCCACATCGCCCAGACGTACGCCATGCTCCGCGGCAAGCTGCTGCACCGCAGGCGAATAACGATTGCGCATTGGGGCTTCGTCATTTGCGTCGGCGGTGTTCGCCGACGAGGCGGCAGGCTGTGCCGAGACTGCCTGGGCGTTTGACTGCGCGCCTGCATCCGATTCCGAAGCCTCGGTTTCGATTAAACAAACCGGCGTGCCGACCGGTACCGTTTCGCCGCTCGGCGTCAATATTTGGACAAGTCTGCCGGCTACGGTGGAAGGCAGCTCCGCATTCACCTTGTCGGTCAGGATCTCGCAGACGGGTTCGTACATGTCGACCCAATCCCCGGGCTGCTTCAGCCATTTATCGATCGTTGCGGACACTAGCGATTCCGCCAGCTGCGGCACAACGATTTCCGTTATCGTTTTCAATTGATCAACTCCCGTCTGTCTAAGCCTTCGCTATAGAGCTTCCGTTCTATTATTTAATACAGAGCTAATTGGCGCATGGCTTCTTTCACTTTGTCTTTGTTCAGCAGGAAGAACTTCTCTCCCGGCGGATTGATCGGCATTGCCGGAACATCCGGGCCGCATAGACGCATAATCGGCGCGTCAAGCTCGTAGAGCAGCTCTTCCGCGATGATCGCGGATACTTCCGCGCCTACTCCGCCCGTTTTGTTATCCTCGTGTATGATGAGTACCTTGCCCGTCTTCCGTACCGCTTCGAGGATCGCTTCCTTATCCAGCGGCTGCAGCGTGCGCAAGTCTAGAATGTGCGCGCTGATCCCCTCCTGCTGGAGCTCCTCCGCCGCTTGCTCGACGAATCGGAGCGGCATGCTGTAGCCGATGACGGTGATGTCATCGCCCTCGCGCAGAACGTTCGCTTTGCCAATCGGCACGATGTAATCGTCCTCCGGCACTTCGCCGTTTATGAGCTTATAGCATTTTTTGTTCTCGAAATAGATGACCGGATCGGCGTCGCGAACCGCCGCCTTCAGCAGACCCTTGGCGTCGTAAGGACGGTAAGGCGCGACGATCTTCAGTCCCGGCGTGCCGAAAAACACGGATTCCGGACACTGCGAGTGATACAGGCCGCCGAAAATGCCCCCGCCGATCGGAGCGCGGATCACGATCGGGCAAGTCCAGTCATTATTGGACCGGTAGCGGATCTTGGCGGCTTCGCTTATGATTTGGTTCGTGGCCGGGAACATGAAATCCGAATATTGCATCTCGGCAATGGGCTTCATCCCGTACATCGCGGCTCCGATCGCGACGCCCGCGATCGCGGACTCCGCAAGCGGCGTGTCCATCGCCCGGTACTCGCCGAATTGCTCGTGCAAGCCTTTGGTCGTCGTGAAGACGCCGCCTTTGACGCCGACGTCCTCCCCGAGCACGAACACATCCTCGTCCCGCTCCATCTCTTCCTTCATCGCGAGCCGAATGGCGTCGATATAATCCATGACCGGCATTAGCGGTTCCCCCCTTGCCCTGCTGCATCGTTTTCGTATACATGCCACATCGTCGACTCCGGAGTCGGGAACGGCGCTTTGTCGCCGTATTCCGTCGCTTCGTCCAGCTCCTTCTTGATGCTTGCATGCAGGTTCGCTTCTAGCTCCTCGCTCCAAATACCGCAGTCGATCAAATATTGCTTGAACCGCGGTATGCCGTCCTTGGCCCGATGCTCGTCCACTTCTTCCTTCGTGCGGTAAGCAAGGTCGTTATCGGACGTGGAGTGTGGGGACAATCGATACATCATCGCTTCGATGAGCGTTGGCCCTTCTCCCGCTACCGCCCGATCGCGCGCTTCCTTCACGATACGGAATACCTCCAGAGCGTCGTTGCCGTCTACTTGCACGCCTGGGAAGCCATAACCGATTGCGCGGTCGGCGACTTTCCCTGCCAGCTGTTTGTGGACGGGTACGGAAATGGCGTATTGATTATTTTCGCACATGAGGATAACCGGTAATTTATGTACGCCCGCGAAATTGCAGCCCTCGTGGAAATCGCCTTGATTGCTCGAGCCTTCGCCGAACGTCACGAAGCTGACGAACGGCTTCTTCTTCATCTTGGCCGCGAGCGCGATGCCGACCGCATGCGGCACTTGCGTCGTAACCGGGCTGGAGCCCGTCACGATACGAAGCTTCTTGTGGCCGAAGTGGCCGGGCATCTGCCGGCCGCCGCTGTTCGGGTCCTCGGCTTTGGCGAATACGGAGAGCAGGAGCTCTTTGAACGTCATGCCAACCGACAGCACGAAGCCGTAATCCCTATAATAGGGAAGGAAGTAGTCCTGCTCGCGATCCAGGGCGAACGCCGCGGCCACTTGCGCCACTTCCTGACCGATGCCGGACACGTGAAAGTTGATTTTGCCTGCGCGCTGCAGCAGCAGCATTCGTTCGTCGAACTTTCTTGCTTTGACCATCATGGTGTACATATCGATAGCTTGCTCGTCGCTAAGCCCTAATTCCAAGTGGCGAACCTTTTGACTTGCAGAAGACGTCCCCGTCATCAAGGTATTCCTCCTTATTATGCCCGCTATTATAACCTGGTACTAAGACCATGTCACATTCATTATAACCTCATCATGGCCAAAAGAAAACCGACCGTTGTTAAAACGCGATCGCTTTCCCGTCTACCGCCAGCATCGCTTCCCCGATCGCTTCGGCAAGCGTCGGATGAGGATGCACCGCCTGGCCGACCTCCCAAGGCGTCGCGTTAAGCCAGCCCGCGAGCGAAGCTTCCGAGATCAGATCCGTTACATGGGGACCGATCATATGCACGCCAAGAATATCGTTTGTTTTGCGATCCGCGATCACCTTCACGAAGCCCTCCGACTCGCCCAGCACTAACGCTTTGCCGATGGCTTGGAATGGGATCTTCCCGACCTTCACGTCATGCCCTCTCGTTCTGGCGCCGTCTTCGGTCCATCCGTACGAGGCGATCTCCGGACTCGAATAGATGCAGCGTGGAATCATATGGTGAGGCGTCGAAGCAGGTTTTCCTCCGCATAGGTGGTCGACGGCTACGAGCCCTTCATGCGAAGCGGCATGCGCAAGCTGGACGCCTCCCACGACATCGCCGATCGCGTAAATATGAGGCTCCGTCGTCTGGCCATATTCGTTCACGTCGATGAATCCGTCTTTGGTCCGGATGTCCGTGTTCTCCAGTCCGATGCCTTCGACATTCGCCGTCCGGCCAACGGAAACCAGCAGCTTCTCGGCGGTCAGCGTCACGTCCCCGTCCGGCGTCGTCGCTTTGATGCTGATGCCGTCCGGGCCTGTTCCAAAACTGCCCGTATCCAGCTGCACGCTTGTCAGAACGCGGACGCCGCGGACGCGAAGCGCCTTCGTCAGCGCAGCCGACACTTCGGCGTCTTCTCCTGGCAGCAGCCTTGCTCCTGCTTCGGCCAGCGTGACGTCGACTCCGAAATCCTGAAGCATCGAAGCCCATTCGACACCGATGACTCCGCCGCCAACAATTAGTATCGTCTGAGGGAGCGAATCTAGCGTAAGAGCATCGTCGCTGGTCAATACGAACCTTCCATCCGCCTCAAGCCCAGGGAGCAGACGGGGTTTGGAGCCCGTAGCAATGATGAGATTCGTCGAAACAACCGATTCCATCTCTCCGTCCGGAAGCTCCACCGCGAGGGACCCGCTCTTCGGGGAGAAAATCGAAGGCCCGATTACTCTGCCTCTGCCATGAATAATTTCAATACCGTGTTTTTTCATTAATCCTTGAAGCCCGCGATGCAGCTGCCCAACGGTTGACGATTTGCGAAGCTGCACTTTGCCGAAATCGAGCGAGACGGCTCCGGGCTCCACATCGATGCCGTACGACGAAGAATGCAGCAAGGTGCGGTACACTTCCGCGCTCCTTAGAAGCGACTTGCTCGGTATGCAGCCTTTATGTAAGCAGGTGCCGCCAAGCTTGTCCATCTCGACGATCGCAACCTTTTTCCCAGCCTGCGCGGCTCTTATCGCCGCGGTGTATCCGCCCGGCCCTCCGCCAAGCACGGCAACATCTACCGTAATTGCCAATTTTGTCGCCTCCTGTATAAGAAAGATATATGCTTGTCATTATCGTTCATGCTTATTCCGTCAGAAAGAGCGGGATAGCGTTCTTCGTCCTTCTCCGCAGTACCATTGTAACCCTTTTTGTCCGCTATTTCACCGTCAACTTGCAAAATAGACACCTCTCGCAGAAAAAGGTATGATAGTAAAAGATAAGAGCATTTCCGTTATGGAATACAGCAAGGAGATACCCGTCCCATGAAGTTGTTGATTTCTCGTTTTATCGCCATTTTATTTCTCGTTGTTCCCGGCGTGATTGCCTGTTTCGGATTTCTGAAAATCAAGGATTCGTTATTCCTCTATTTCTCGGAATTCGGCAATGAAGCGGTAACTCCCGATTTCCAGTGGCTCACGTTTTTGCTCGGACTTCTGATGTTCGGCGCCGGAGCCGGCTTTATCGCCGGATGGATCTTCTTCCGGGACCGCAAACGCAACTATGTAGCGCCAAGATTCAAAGAGAAGCGCCCTCGTCCGCCCAAGCCCCAGGCTTAGCGTCGAAGGCGCTTCTTCATTTTACATGGGGTTGACGTTCAGGCGCAATCTTTACACAGCCTACGATCTTTATTCATCGCGCGCAAACATTGTCTCCTTACAATGAAGACATCACGAATGAAAGGGACGAAAATGATGAATATCGTATTTGATGTAGTAGTCGATGGCAAAAAACAAGAAACGCTGAGACCGAACAAGCAGAAGCTGCAAGACATCCGAGCGTTTATGAAAGAAGAGGCTGCCCGATTGATCCGAAAATATGGAAGCAATGTTTACGTCAACCGCAGATTTGAATACTGATTCAAATCTGTACCGTTAATTCGCTTGATTGGAGCAAACAACGTTCCGCCCGCTTGTTTTGGCTTGGTACAAGGCACTGTCAGCTTGGTCGAGCAGCTCCTCCCGATTCGTATCCGGGTAGGTCGCCACTCCAATCGATACCGTTAACGGAATCGAACGGCCATTGTTCAACAGAAAATGATTTTTGCTTACAGCGTGGCGCAGCCGTTCCGCAATCTGCAGCGCATGCTTATGCGGCGTATCGTACATGATGACCGAAAACTCCTCTCCTCCGTTCCTTGAAACCGTATCGAAGGATCTTGTTGTTTTCATCAGCACTTCCCCCAGCTGCTTTAACACCAAATCGCCATTGCCATGACCGTAATTATCATTCACTTTCTTGAAAAAATCGATATCAACGAGCGCAATAGACAAGCATTCGTCCTTGTCGGAGGCCGTTTGAAGATAAGAATTATATATCTCGTCGAATGTCCGATGGTTATTAAGACCAGTCAAATAATCGATGGTAGCTTCCCGCTCGATTTTCTTTAACTGCGCCTTGGCCTTATTCAGAAATTCGTTTAAATACGCCGTGAACAAACCTCCAGCCGTCATCATCGTAACGTATGTAAGAATGGGAAGTAAGCTGTCCCGCCCTATATTCAGTAAAAAGACGATAGTGGTAGTCAGATTGCAAATGATCAGCGAAATAATCCATTTCCTCCAGAAGGATAAACGGCTCATGCAAATTACGCCGACCAGAATCGCAACAAGCACCGTATTGCCGGCTGCAATAATCGTTGGAGCGGTGACGGCCCCAAACGCCAGCAGCCTCATCAGAAAAATGATCGTCCCCGCAATAACCGACGGCAGAATTCCTCCGTACATCGCCGCGATTATAATGGCGAGCTGCCTAAAATCAACCAAGGTTCCATTCATACGCACGGTAAAAATCATAAGGACGATACCCAGAAGCCCCGCCACGAGACCCATACGAACTTTCATTGAGGTGGTTGCCGGAGAATCCAGCGTATGATTGCGAAAAATAACTTGATTTAGTAGAAATAAATAGGCTGTCACGATCGCGAAATTCGCGACCAAATCCTGAATCGTATCAAAAATTTTCAAAGATGTTCGCGCCCTTCGCAGTATGCCACGTTTTGTCCACCTATTATAACACATTCCCGATGAAACATTCGTCGACATAGTTATATATAGCGAATCCGGCGCTTCGCTTTTCGGCATAAAAAAATACCACAGCAGCCTTGGTGAAGCCCATGACGGTGTGGTATTTCTTGTATTAGCTTACCTTATGCTCGATCCGCAGCTTATCGGCAACCATGGCAATAAACTCGCTGTTTGTCGGCTTGGATTTGCTGATGTTGATCGTATAGCCGAACAGATGGCTGATGCTGTCGATGTTGCCGCGCGTCCAGGCGACTTCAATCGCGTGGCGGATAGCCCGTTCGACGCGAGATGGCGTTGTCTTGAACTTTTCGGCAATTGCCGGATATAGCGTCTTGGTGATGGCGCCTAAAATTTCGATGTTGTTGTAAACCATCGTGATCGCTTCACGCAAATATTGATAGCCTTTAATGTGCGCGGGAACGCCGATCTCATGGATGATGCTTGTAATATTGGCATCGAGATTTTTGCCTTTGGCAAGCGGAACAACGTTCGATTTCACCGTAGTTGTGCTAGCGCTGTAATTCGATGAGGTTGTGAATGTCGCGTTACCGACGAGCTGACGAATCCGATTCGCCAGGATATCCATATCGAATGGCTTTAATATGTAGTAAGAAGCTCCAAGCTGAACGGCCTTTTGCGTAATGTTTTCTTGTCCGAACGCCGTAAGCATGATAATTTTCGGCATCGGCGACAGGTTCATTTCTTTCAGACGCTCTAGGACGCCTAGCCCGTCCAAATGCGGCATGATAATATCCAGAATGAGTATATCCGGCACGCTCCTGGATTGTTCCAGGTGACGAATGACTTCTTCTCCATTGTAAGCGACACCGCTTACGTTCATATCACTTTGTTCGGATATGTATTCCGATAACAGGTTAGTAAATTCTCTGTTGTCATCTGCCAATAATACTTCGATCTTATGCAAAGTAGTATCCTCCCTTAAATGATATTGATGTCAATCGTACAGTTGCTGTCTTCTTAGATTTTCGACATTCAATATGGAATTCCTTCTGTCGAAAATCTTTTTTCTTTATTTTTTTATTAGAGTTCGATATAATAAATAATTTGTTACATGATGTGAATAATTTCGCATTCTTTCGACACGCGAATGTCGAAAAGAAAAAAGAAACGCCCCCGCAATAAAACGATGCAGAAGACGTTTAATTATTCATTATGCAGCAGCATCTCCTTGACGTGCAGGTGTTGACGACTTCAGAAGCACGCCGGCGTCCTGCAGCATCCATTCGATAAAGCATCCGTAACCCGAAGATGGGTCGTTTACGAATACATGCGTTACGGCTCCAACCAGCTTCCCGTCTTGAATGATGGGACTCCCCGACATGCCTTGCACAATGCCGCCCGTCTTGCTCAGAAGGCGTTTATCCGTGATCTTGATGACCATTCCCTTCGTCGCTGGAGAGGTTTGCTTCGAGACATGGACGATTTCGATATTGAATCGTTCCACCTTCTGACCGCCTACCACGGTCAAAATTTGGGCTGGTCCTTCCTTGACATCTTCCGCAAACGACACGGGCAGCGACTTACCGCTGAAGCTATGCGTCGGAGCTTCATTCATCTTGCCGAAGATGCCAAAGGGCGTATTGCGTTCGATGTTACCTAATATTTTGCCTTCCTTCACGAAATGAGCTCTTTTCTCTCCTGGCTCTCCCGTCTGGCTTTTATTAATGGATGTCACACTGGACTGCAGGATTTGCCCATCGCCGACTTCGATTGGAGTTTGGGTATCCATATCGGTAATTACATGTCCCAATGCTCCATATACGCCTTGGTCTGGCGCATAGAACGTAAGCGTTCCAACGCCTGCAGCCGAGTCGCGGATATAGAGGCCTAATCGCCACGCTCTGTCGTCCGCATCGTATACTGGGCTTATTTTCGTATGGTTTACCTGTCCGCCGCGTTTGAAGGTTAGCTCCAACGGTTTTTTATCAATGCCGTATTGCGCGCAGAGCTCTCCTACTTTGTGGACCTCATTAATGGGAGTTCCGTTAATACTGGTAATGAGATCGCCAAGCTTCAACCCTGCAGCTTCGCCCGGCGACTTTTTGGCTCCCTCGCGATCGACGACCTGATGATGTCCCACAACCAGAATGCCGGCCGACTTCACCTTGACTCCGATTGTTTGGCCGCCTGGGATAACCCTAAGATCCGGCACTACATTCACTTTAACGGTCCGAAAAGGAATTTTACCAAATAATTTCACTTTCATGTTGGTCTGTCCGCTTTGATTCGGTTGCAGTGACAGCGGTTCGTTCAAGTTGACGGACAAAGAAGGTTTAGACGTGCCGTTCACTTGTAACATTTGGGGATCGACCGTGACTTCCGCATGCACGGGCACTCCGTATTGCAATCGTTTCATTTGGCCGGAGAATAAACGTAGTTCATTCGGGAATGCGGCGAATTGTTGAAACGGGGTGGAGAAACCGACAATGCAGACGAAGAACACGAGGATCAACCCAAACCATCGTTTCCGTGGATTGGAGTTCAATGATTTCACGCTCCCTGTCATTCCATCGCATGACGATAAAGGTTATCTCGCCATTGGCGTACCTTTAAGTTACCCCGCACCCCATCTTTTATGTCCGCAAAAACATTCCCTGAATACCTTCCATTACGCCCCCTTCAAACCATGGGCCAAATCAAGCATTTCTTGTGCGTGATGTTTTGTTTTTTCCGTTACTTCCACCCCGCCCAGCATGCGGGCAAGCTCATCAATCCGCGCTTCCGGCATGAGCTCGGTTACCGAAGTGGATGTCCGCCCGTTTGTTACCTGCTTCTTAATTTCATAATGATGGTCGGACATGCAAGCTACCTGAGGCAGATGCGTAATGGAGAACACCTGACATTTCGCCGCGAGGCTGGACAATTTCTCCGCAATCGCTTGGGCCGCTCTTCCGCTTACGCCCGTATCCACTTCGTCAAATATGAGGGTCGGGATTTGATCGATTTCGGCGAAGATGCTCTTAAGTGCCAGCATTATACGCGACATCTCGCCTCCTGAAGCGACCTTATTCAATGGTTTGAGCGGCTCCCCCGGGTTCGTGGAGAGCATAAATACGGCTTCATCCATGCCGGTAGACACCAGCTTCACGCGAGTAGATGAATTCTCTCCTTCAGATATGGGCTCCAACCGGGCTTCAAACTTAGCGGAAGGCATCTGCAGATGGCGCAGCTCGCTCTCTACCGAGTTCGACAGACGTTCCGCCGCATGACGGCGCAGCTTGGACAAATCCTGAGCCAGTTGCGAGGCTTGCGCGTACAATCTTTCCTCCTGCTGCCTGAGCTCGTCCAGCATCTCGTCTCTGTTTTCGATCTTGTCGCGCTCGACCATAATTTGCTCCAGATAGGCGAGTATATCAGGTATGGTTTCTCCGTATTTCCTTTTTAGTCCGTTAATTAAATCCAATCGGTCCTCGACGTAAGCAAGCGTCTCCGGATCCGATTCAATGCCGTCTCGGTAATCCCTCAGCTGGAATACGGCATCCTCCGCTTGATAGAAGGCCGATTGCAGCTGCTCAATGAGCGGATTAAGGACGCCTGGATCATAGCTTTGAATGTCGCTTAGCTTCGTGATAGCCCGGCTGAACGCGTCCAATCCTTTGCCGCCGTAAAGAAGGTTGTAGGCCTCTGACGCCGCGTCCATTCGTTTCCCCGCATACAGGAGCTTTCTTTTCTGCTCCTGCAGCTCCTCGTCTTCCGCAGGCTTTAGCTTGGCGCTGGATATTTCTTCGATCTGGAATTTGTACAAGTCCAGCATCTGAACGTTTTGCCTCGTCGTATCCTCCACGTTGCGCATCGCCTGACGCACTCGAACGAGCTCGTCATATACGGATTTGTATTGGGCCTTTCTCTCGAGGAGCAAATCGCCTCCGAATAGATCGAGCCACTCCAAATGCTGATCTGTCTTGAGTAAGGACTGATGCTCATGCTGCCCGTGAATATTCACAAGATATTCGCCAATCTCACGCAGCATGGTAATGGTGACTAGCTGACCGTTTACCCGGCTGCTGCTCTTCCCCGTGGAAGACAGCTCTCTCCGGATAACCAGCATCTCGTCCGCATCGTACTGAACGCCGATACGGTTAAGCTGGCCCCATACGGGATGTTGACCCGGCAGATCGAACATCGCTTCCATTTCCGCTTTGTCGCATCCGTAACGCACCATGTCTGCGGAGCCGCGTCCTCCCACTATTAAACTTAACGCGTCGATAAGAATGGATTTCCCCGCGCCGGTCTCGCCCGTCAACACATGGAATCCATGATGAAACGTCACGTGAACTTCTTCAATTACGGCTAAATTTTTGATCGATAACTCGCGCAGCATGGCATGTCCTCCTCAATTATTCGTTAATTCATTACGCCCAGAAGCCGTTCGACGATCTGTGCGCTCTGCTCCTTGGTCCTGCAAATAATCAATATGGTATCGTCACCGCAAATCGTGCCCATCACTTCCGACCATTCCATATTATCGATGAGCGCACCAATCGCGTTCGCGGTGCCGGGCAAACACTTCAGTACGACCAGATTGTCGGTAAAGTCGATATGAGCGAAATGATCCAGCATCGCCCGCTTCAGCTTGTGAACAGGGTTCTGTCTCTGCTCGATCGGCATCGAATAGATATACCGTCCGTCGGCTACAGGAACCTTTATCAGCATCAGCTCCTTAATATCCCTCGACACGGTTGCCTGCGTTACCTGCATCCCGGAGCCCCGAAGAGCTTCCACAAGCTCCTCTTGCGTCTCGATCTCGCCGTTCGTTATGATTTCCCTTATCTTAAATTGCCGAATGCTCTTCATTGGATATTGTGACCTCCGTCATCTTAATCGGCTATGTGAAATGTAATTTTCCGTATTCGCCCTTCCTGTCCGTCCACATACAAGACGCCGGCGCAATCGGGAAGCAGCAGCGAATAAACAAGTAATCGGTCTCTCACGCCGCTGGCCGTCCAATCCATCGGCATTCTCTCTCTTGCCGTCTTCACGATATAGGTTAGCTCGTCGCTGCTCTCTGCTATGTAATCGATATACATGCGCGTTCCGTTGCCGAGCGGAGTCTCGTCCACATCGATCGGAATCGGAATGACATGCTTGCCGGAAACGACGCGGTAGCCGTTCTTCTCCAGCAATGCGACGTTGGCGTCGCCGTCCGCGATCTTGCCGCCCTTCCCGAGCTTGACCCGGTTCATGTTCGCCGGCGCATGCAGCCATCGATAGAATGCCCCATACAGCCAAATCGCCAGCAACACTCCGACGATTCCCATAATCAACCAGTCGCCATACTTGTCCATGCCATGTCTCCTCCATCCCGTGGATTCTCAATCGACATAGAAGCGAACGTCTGTTTGCTTCCAGTGTAACAAATTACGTGCTGGCCTGTAAAGAAAAAAGATGCCAACAGTCGAAACTGATCGGCATCCTTCCTGGCTGCATGTATAAAATTAAGGTTTAAAAACCGCATTCGCTTCCTTAACCAGTGCGGCGAGACGGGATTCGTCCGGGCGCTCGGCGGTCTCACCCGCGAGCGTTAAGTAAGCCAAAAACTCGATATTGCCTTCTCCGCCCGTAATAGGGGAGAACGTCACCTCATTGAGCCGGTAGCCGGTAGCCGCGGCAAATCCCAGCACGGCGTTCAGCACCTCGTGGTGAACGGCGGGCTCGCGCACGACCCCGGATTTGCCGACCTTCTCGCGGCCTGCCTCGAATTGCGGTTTAATAAGCGCAACGACTCCAGCTCCCGGCGTAAGAAGGGCCGACAGCGCGGGCAAAATAAGCTTCAAAGAAATAAACGAAACGTCGATGCTCGCAAAGGTCGGCTTCGGTCCCTCCAATTGATGAGGCTCCAGATAACGAAAATTCGTTTTCTCCATAACCTTCACTTGCTCATGCTGCCGGAGAGACCAATCCAGCTGATTGGTGCCGACGTCGATCGCGTAGACGAAGGACGCCCCGTGCTGCAGGGCGCAATCGGTGAAACCGCCCGTCGAAGCGCCGATATCCAGCATGACTTGACCTTGCATATCGATTCCGAACGTCCGAATCGCCTTCTCCAGCTTTAGTCCGCCGCGGCTGACATACGGATGGAGGGCTCCTTTCACTTTGATATCTGCTTGCCGGGGAACTTTCATCCCGCTCTTGTCGATCGGCTCGTTATCCACAAGAACAAGACCGGCCATCAACGCTTTTTTTGCTTTTTCCCTGCTGTCAAAATATCCACGTTCCACAAGCAGAACGTCAATTCGTTCTTTTCCAGTCGTTGTCATCATTCTCCTTGCGTCCTATGACTGACCTGTCGCGCGTTTCATGATGCGGGGAAGCATGCCGCGAAGCTCGTTCGCCGCCCGTTCGGCCGTTAAGCCCACTTCCTCGCGCTGCTGCGCGATCGATCCATGCTCCACGAACAAATCCGGAACGCCAACGATCTTCACTTGAACGTCGAAGATGTTGCGCTGCGAATAAAATTCGAGCACCGCGCTGCCGAAACCGCCCAGCTCGGAGCTTTCTTCCAGCACAAGAATTTTTTTGCCTTCGTCGGCGAGTCTTAGAAGCATCGCCTCGTCAAGGGGCTTAATGAAGCGCGCGTTAATGACTTCCGCGCTCAAGCCTTCCCGCTTCAATTGCTCCGCCGCCTGCTCCGCGACCTCGACCATCGGTCCAAGCGCTAGAATCGCGTACGTGTCGCCCGGTCGAATCGTCTCCCAGGTTCCGATCGGAATCGGCTGCGGATCGGCTTCAAGCTCAACGCCGACGCCGTTAATGCGCGGGTAACGAATGGCGATTGGCCCCTCGTCGTAGAGAATCGAAGTCTTCATCATACGTCTAAGCTCGTTTTCGTCCTTCGGCATCATGAGCACGAGATTCGGCACATGGCGAAGGAACGCGATATCGTAAACGCCTTGATGCGTCTCCCCGTCCGGTCCGACGAAGCCGGCCCTGTCGATGGCGAATACAACGTTGGCGTTCTGCCTGCAAATGTCATGGACGACCTGATCGTAGGCCCGCTGCAGGAAAGTGGAGTAAACCGCGTAAACGGGCTTCAGCCCTTCCATGGCCATAGCGGCGGATAGCGTCGCCGCATGCTGCTCCGCGATTCCTACGTCGATCATGCGATTAGGGAATTTTTCTGCGAACTCCATTAAGCCCGATCCCCCGGGCATTGCCGGAGTGATGGCGACGATACGTTCGTCCTTCTCCGCAAGCTCAATCAGCATATCGCCGAAAATTTTAGTGTACATGGGAGGTCCGACGGCCTTGACCATTTGGCCGGATTCGATCTTATATGGAGAAGCGCCGTGCCACTTATGCGAATCGGCTTCCGCGGGCTGATAGCCTTTTCCTTTGATCGTAAGCACATGGACGAGGACCGGTCCGGGAACGGAGTCCGCTTGCTTTAGAATTTCCAGCAGGCCTTCCATGTCGTGCCCGTCTACAGGTCCTAGATACGTAAGTCCGAACTGCTCGAACAAAATGCCGCTGACGAGCAAATACTTCAAGCTGTCCTTGAATCGCTCGGCTGTCTTCGCAAGCTTGCCGCCTATCGCCGGTATTTTGTTCAGCAGATGCTGAAGTTCGTCCTTCGCCTTCTGATAGTGCCGGTCCGTCCTAATCTTTCCCAGGTAATGATGCAAGGCGCCGACGTTCGGAGCGATGGACATCTCGTTATCGTTCAGGATGACCATCATGTTCCGTTTCTCGTGGCCGATATGGTTGAGCGCTTCGAGAGCCATGCCGCCGGTCAAAGCGCCGTCGCCAATAACGGCGACAACCCGGTTGCTGCCTCCCTTCAAGTCTCTGGACAATGCCATGCCCATGGCCGCCGACAGGGATGTGGAGCTGTGCCCCGCTTCCCATACGTCATGCTCGCTCTCCGAGCGTTTGACGAAGCCGCATAAGCCTTTATATTTGCGCAGCGTGTCGAATTGATCCTTGCGGCCCGTTAAAATCTTGTGCACATAAGATTGATGGCCGACGTCGAATATAAACTTGTCATCGGGACTATTGAATAAATAATGCATGGCCAAGGTCAATTCAACGACGCCGAGATTCGGCGCCAGATGACCGCCCGTTACGGACAGCTTCTCGATTAGGAATTGCCTAATCTCCTCGGCTAGCTGCTCCAGTTGGGCTACCGTCAACCCTTTTAAGTCGAGAGGTCCGTTAATTTGATTCAGCAGCACGTTGCAATCCTCGCTTTCCGCTGTCGAGAACAACCGATGAAGTCGTCCTTGAAACGTCTACATTTTACCTATTATAGCATAAGGGCGGGGGCAAAACCCAAATAACCGCCTCTCTTAATACGCCGGTGTCAATGATCGCGTTGCACTAAATAATCGGCAATCTGCAGCAATCTTTCCGGCTCCGCAAGCTCGGCTTCCAGAATGGCGGCTTTAGCCTCGTCCGTCAGACGGTTTACCGTTGCTTTGCTTTCGTCCAGGCCGACCAAGTACGGGTAAGTCACCTTCTGCTGAGCCACATCGCTGTTGATCCTCTTTCCAAGCTTGCCTTCATCCCCGATCAAATCGAGGATATCGTCTTGAATTTGGAACGCCAGCCCGATGTTTCGCGCGTATTTCGAGAGCAGCTCGAGCTGTTTCTCCGTTGCTCCGCCGATTCTCGCTCCCGCCTTGACGGAGAAAACGATTAAATCGCTTGTTTTGTGCAGATGGATGTATTCAAGCTGCTCCGCCGTCGTTATGCCCTGCTCGCCGAGCATATCCGCCGCTTGTCCTCCGACCATGCCGGAGGCGCCGGCATACGTCGCCAAGTCTTCGACGATCGCAAGCGCGGTTTCGACCGGTACGCCATTGCGGCGCGCCGCCTGCGGAATGAGCCGAAACGCGTGCGTGAGCAGCGCGTCGCCTGCAAGTATCGCCATCGCTTCTCCGAAAACCTTGTGATTCGTAAGCTTCCCCCGGCGATAATCGTCATCGTCCATAGCAGGCAAGTCGTCGTGAATCAACGAGTAAGTATGGATAAATTCTACCGCGCATGCGACGGGCAGCGACGCTTCCCAGGCGCTTTCCGATCCGCGTACGGCTTTGGCCGCGCTCAGCACGAAAGCGGGACGAATACGTTTGCCGCCCGCTTCGAGCGAATAATGCATCGCTTCTCGAAGCGGGGCCGGAATATCCCATTCCGCTGGCAAAGAAAATCTGAGCGCCGCTTCGGTTGTCTCGGCGCATGCTTTCAAATATTCACGAATGTCAACGCCTGCGTTCAAGCTTATTCCCCTTTATCCTCGTTTGCTGCAACAAACGGTTTTTTCTGAAAGCCGTTCTCGGATACCATTAGCAGCTCGATTTTACTTTCGACCTGCTCCAGCTTGCCCCCGCACAGCCGGGATAGCTTCATCCCTTCCTGGAAAAGATCGATAGCGGTTTCCAGCGGCACGTCTCCGCTCTCCAGCTTGGCCACGATATTCTCAAGCCTTAACATCGCTTCTTCGAAGCTAAGCTCATCGAGCTGTTCCGTCTTCATCGTTATTCCCTCCTTCAATTGAATGAACGATACAATTTATTCCGCCATCGGCCAGCTTCACCTTCACTTCTTGACCGACGGCCGCCGAACGGACGGATTTGATCAAGTGCCCTTCCGATTGATCGTACACGAGGCCGTAACCCCTGGCCATTACCTTAAGCGGACTTAACGCGTCAAGGCGGCCGATTACGCCGCGCAGCTGCAGCTTATGCTCCTTCACGAGCGCGCCCGCTGCAATCTCGAGTCCGCGGGTTGCGCCTCCCAGGCGCTTGGCCGCATACTGCAGCGCTTCTCCCGGATGATGGGCGGACAGCTTCGTTTGCAAATTTGACAACCGGGCGCCCTCGCGGGCCGTCGTTATTCCGAGCCGGGCCGCTAGCTGCTCCGTCAACCGGTCCAAGCGCTGCGCCTGATCCAGCATGTAGCGCTTCGGGTGCAGGAAGAACGGGGACCTCTTCAGGCGGTTAAGCCGTTCGCTTTCGTGATTCACCTTCATTCTCGCCGCGGCGAGAAGCCTCTGCTTCAATCGTTCCGTTTGCTGCTTCAATTCCGCAATATGGGGAACGGCGAGCTCGGCCGCCGCCGTCGGAGTCGCTGCTCGAAGATCAGCCGCGAAATCAGCGATCGTGAAGTCCGTCTCATGGCCGACAGCGCTGATGATTGGAACTTGCGAGGAAACGATCGCTCGAGCGACCGCTTCTTCGTTGAACGCCCATAGCTCCTCCAGCGAACCGCCGCCCCGGCCGACGATCAAGACGTCGCACTCCCCGAAGCGGTTCATGGCTTCGATCGCGGCGACGATTGACGACGCGGCTCCTTTGCCTTGGACGAGCACCGGATAGACATATACCGGTATAAGCGGATACCTCCGCTGCAGCGTCGTCATAATATCCCGAACGGCAGCGCCCGTCGGAGAAGTGATAACCCCGATCCCTTTCGGGAACGCCGGGAGCGCTCGTTTCCGGGAAGACGCGAACAGGCCTTCCTCGTCCAGCTTCTTCTTGAGCTGCTCGAACGCCAGATAGAGGCTGCCTATCCCGTCGGGCTGCATGGCCATGACGTAGAACTGATAGTTGCCGTCGCGCTCGAACACGGAAATGTTGCCGCGGGCGATCACCTTGGCGCCTTCCTTCGGAATGAAGGGCAGGCGGGCGTTATGGGAGGCGAACATCACGCATTTCAACCGGGAATCACTGTCCTTCAGCGTAAAATACATATGCCCGCTCGAATGGTGCGTAAAGTTCGAAATTTCGCCGCGCAGCCATACGTCTCCAAGAACAACGTCGTTTTCCAGCTTCATCCTGATATATTTGTTAAGTTCTTTTATGGAAAAGATTTTGGGCTGATTCCCCATGCCGAACCTACACCTCGATTCCGTTAGCCCTCTTCGCAGCGGTAATCGTGTTTTTCATCAGCATCGTAATCGTCATCGGTCCAACCCCGCCAGGTACGGGCGTAATGTAGCCGGCCGTCTCCAGGCAATCCTCGTAATGCACGTCGCCTACAAGCTTGCCGCTCGGCAAGCGGTTAATGCCTACGTCGATAACGACCGCGC
This sequence comes from Paenibacillus soyae, assembly GCF_024623455.1. Classification (GTDB taxonomy): domain Bacteria; phylum Bacillota; class Bacilli; order Paenibacillales; family Paenibacillaceae; genus Pristimantibacillus; species Pristimantibacillus soyae. Next base: position 375,871 of record NZ_JANIPJ010000002.1, read on the forward strand.
CCGGCTTCACGTATTTGCTGTCGATGGCCTCGGGCTTGCCGATCGCCACGACCAGAATGTCCGCCTGTTTGGCAAGCTCCTCCATATTCGCCGTACGGGAATGGCAAATCGTGACCGTGGCGTTCTCGCGCAGGAGCAGCATCGCGACAGGCTTGCCGACAATGTTGCTTCTGCCGATCACGACGGCGTGCTTGCCGGCAATGTCGACGCCGCTTCGTTTGATCAATTCAATGACGCCCGCCGGAGTACAAGGCAGAAGACTGTCGTCGCCGATCGTTAAGTTGCCGACGCTTTCGGGATGGAATCCGTCAACGTCCTTCTCCACGCTGATCGCGTCGATAACCGCTTTTTCGTTAATATGCTTGGGCAGCGGAAGCTGGACCAAAATTCCGTTGATGCTCGATTGTTCGTTCAGTTTCTGTATAAGGGCGAGGAGCGACTCCTCGGAAGCATCCCCCGGCAAACGATGCACCTCTGAATAAATGCCCAGCTGCTGGCAGGCTTTCTCCTTCGACCCTACGTACACCTTGGAAGCCGGATCGTCCCCCACAAGAACAACCGCCAATCCCGGAACGACGCCCCGTCCTTGAAGACCGGCAACTTCCTCCTTCATTTCCACGCGAATTTGATCCGATATCTTTTTCCCTTCGATTATGTAAGCGCTCATCCGTTTCTCGTCTCCTCTGTTTATGGCTTGTCCATGCCTGAGCGGCACGTTAAGATTTCAGCTCGTCCACTTCCTGCAGCAGCTTTCCCAGCACGCCGTTAACGAATTTACCGGACTCTTCGGTGCCGAAGTGCTTGGCCAGCTCGATAGCTTCATTGATTGCGGCTTTCGGCGGCACGTCGTCGCGGAATACAATCTCGTAACAAGCGAGTCTTAGCACTTGCCGGTCTACCCGCGACAGGCGATCGACCTGCCACCCCGTCAGAAACTGCTGCAGCATGCCGTCGATTGCTTGTTTTCTCTCCAGCACGCCGAATACCAGCTCGCGCGCGAATTCATCCGTGCTTCCGATTTCCTTGGGATCCGCGCCGATTTCGTTATCCTGGCGAAGCTCGTCCATCAGCATGTCCACCGCTTCGGCTGCCGTGACCTCGTTCATTTCCATTTGGTATAGACTCGATACCGCTATTTCCCTTGCCAATCTCCGTTTCATGCGTCCTCCACATCCGTTCTCTTGCTTTCTTATATTTGAAAAAAACTATGATCTCCTCCCTGCCCCGAATAAGCGGCTGTCCGAAATCCGGAGTACGGAGGAGACCACAGCGTTATCGAAATGGCCTGAATCGCTCCAGCAGCTCGTACCAAATCCGCTGCCAAGGAAACACCGGTCCATCCGAATGCTCTTTCTGCTTGCCAATCCAATAGCCGATGAAAACGAGCAGTGCCACGAATAGCATATCCCAGAATCCAAAGGCCAAATAAACGATCCCGGCCAGCAGTCCCGCGGCAACGCCGACCAACCGTTTCCAATACGTGTTCCAGATCTCCCTCCACATCTAGCCCACCACCTCTATTCCACGCGGCTCTTGATCGTATTCGTCTGGATTACGTTTGCGATAAATACGGCTACGTTCACGACCGGTATACCGGTAATGTCTTCGATATGGGATTTGACCGCGCGTTGGATGTCCTCCGTCAAGGAAGGAATCGCATGCTCGCCGTCAATAACGGCGCGAAGAATAATCTCGAGTCCGTCGTTCGATGCGCGAACGCGCGCGCGCAGGTCCTTCACGCCTTTTTGTTTGGAGGCTGCCTTCAGGGCCAAGTTCTCGATCGTCTCCATCGAAATGCGGATATCGCCGAATTCCGTGCGCTGATCGATAGAATGGGTATTCGCCCCGCCTCTCAAGAGAGACACGAAGAAAAAGCGCAGGCTGATCAAAAATAAAACGATGCCGGTCACGCCAACCGCGATGGAAATAGCATCTGATCGGTAGACTTCGTAAAGGATGTCTTCGGCCAAATCGTTTTTCAACCAATTAAAGCCTACGCCTATCAAAATGACGGAGACTACGCCTATCGCAATGCTGTACAGGAATAGCAGAAGCTTGTCCAAAACCTTCATCAACGCATGCCAACCTCCCGTTGGGCCGAATAAAACCCCCTTGCGCCGAGCGGCATGCCCAATCACGAGGGGGTTGTACAAAAACCATATCTGCTTATTCTATTATTTCACCCGCAGCTGGGCATCTTCATCATCGATTCGTTCGGCTGGCTTGAAATAAACGTCATGGATATGAACATTTACTTCCACAACGTGAAGCCCCGTCATGATCTCTATGGAGCGCTTCACGTTCTGTTGAACCTCCGACGCGATTTGGGGAATCTTGTTGCCGTATTCGACGATAACGGATACATCGACCGCCGCTTCCCGTTGGCCGACTTCGACCTTCACGCCTTTGGATAAGTTTTTGCGGCCCAGCAGCTCTGCGATTCCGCCGGCAAAACCGCCGCTCATCCCGGCAACGCCTTTAACCTCGACGGTCGCGAGACCAGCTATCACTTCGATGACTTCAGGTGCAATCTGAATCGTACCGATTTCTGTTTTCTCGTACTCCGCAGCTATCGTACTCATGTTCGCAGTACACCTCCCTAAATTCGCGCGAGCTCGGCCCTTGCCAAGCCATGTTCCGCATCTTATCTCTATACTATAACATTCAGCCTGAAATATGACAAACTTGGCAAGCTTGTTTTATTCCGCTTTGCGGACCGCTTCCGGATCGTTAATGTCATACTCCTCAAGAAATTTAATGTCGAAATCGCCATTCACGAACTTAGGATGGTTCAGCAGCTTCAGATGGAACGGAATCGTCGTCCGGATCCCTTCGATCGCGAACTCCGACAGCGCGCGTTTCATCCGGGCAATCGCTTCCTCGCGGGTAGCTCCCCAGACGATAAGCTTCGCGATCATGGAATCGTAGTGCGGCGAGATCGTGTAGCCCGGATACACCGCGCTGTCCACTCTGACGCCCGCGCCGCCCGGCGGCAGGTAGAACGGAATGTTGCCGGCCGACGGCATGAAATTGCGCTCGGAATCTTCCGCGTTGACCCGACACTCGATCGCCCAGCCCTTAATTTGCAGATCCTCCTGACGGAACGACAACGGATTGCCTTCGGCCACGCTGATCATCTCTTTGATCAGATCGACGCTCGTGATCATCTCCGTAACCGGATGCTCGACCTGAATGCGCGTGTTCATCTCCATGAAATAGAACTTGCCGTCCGGCCCCAGCAGGAATTCCAGCGTGCCTGCTCCCGCGTAATCGACGGCGAGCGCCGCGCGAACGGCCGCTTGCCCCATCTGCTCGCGAAGCTCCGGCGACAATACCGGGCAAGGCGCTTCCTCGACAAGCTTCTGGCGCCGGCGCTGCACGGAGCAGTCGCGTTCGAACAGATGGACCGCGTTGCCGTGCTTGTCGGCCATGATTTGAATTTCGACGTGCTTCATGCCCGTCAAATATTTCTCCAGATAGACGCCGGCGTTGCCGAACGCCTTCTGAGCTTCCTGCTGGGCGGTCGTAATCTGGCTAATCAGCGACTCTTCGTCTTCCGCGATGCGGATGCCTTTGCCGCCGCCGCCCGCCGTTGCCTTGATGATAACCGGATAACCGATATCCCGGGCGATCATGACCGCTTCGTCCATGCTCTCGATAAGTCCGTCCGAGCCTGGAATGATCGGCACGTTCGCCGATTTCATCGTCAGCTTGGCAACCGCTTTGTCGCCCATTTTGCTGATCGCCTCAGGAGACGGTCCGATGAAGGTAATGTTGCATGATTCGCAAATTTCCGCGAAATCGGCGTTCTCGGCGAGAAAGCCGTAGCCGGGATGAATCGCGTCGCATTCCGTTATCGTCGCGACGCTCATAATATTCGTCAAATTCAAATAGCTGTCCTTGGACAATGTCGGTCCGATGCAATAAGCCTCGTCCGCCAGCCGGACATGCAGAGAGTCGCGGTCCGCTTCGGAATATACCGCGACCGTGCTGATGCCGAGCTCGCGGCATGCCCGAATGATCCGAACCGCGATTTCTCCGCGATTGGCGATTAATATTTTTTGGAATTTCACGTAGGAACCCCTTTCGAAGACAATTGCCCGAGCACGGGCTGACGCGTTAGTCCGCTTTCACGAGGAAGAGCGGCTGTCCGTATTCAACCAGTTGACCGTTGGAAACCAATATTTCGACGATTTCGCCGTTCACTTCGGCTTCCAGCTCGTTCATTAGTTTCATAGCTTCGAGGATACAGACGACCGACTTCTCCTGCACGCGGTCTCCTACCTTGACGAACGACGATGCTTCCGGAGACGGCGCGCTGTAGAACGTGCCGACCATCGGCGATACGATCTGATGAAGATCGGCTGCCGGCGCTTTCGCCGGAACCGCTTCCGGCGCAGCGGCTTGGACGGCCGGCGCTGCCGCCGGCTGCGCTACAGCGGCTACAGGGGGTTGCGAATATGTATGCGTAGTTGGAGCCGCTTGCACATTCACCACTTCGGTTTTAACGGGTTTACGGATATGCAGGCGCGCGCCTTCGTTTTCGATTTCGAGCTCCTGAACGGATGTTTGGTCGATCAGCTTGACCAATTCTTTAATCTCGCTCAACTTGAACATGAACGTAATCACTCCTCTTCGTCACATAACGTTTTGTATTATACCATAAAGCGGCGTGAACACGAACCATTTTTTGTACAAGTCCGGAACCTTGGCTTCTGCCTTGCGTTGTAGAAAAAACTCCGCCCCTCCGGCAGTTGCCAGAGACAGACGGAGCTTCCTATTCCTGCATGCTCTTTCGATTATTGCGGTTCAGGCACGTATTGCACGGAAACTTGGTCGGCGTCCACTTCCATGGAGGTCATGATTTGGTCGATAATGCTTGCGGCCTCTTTCTTCTCCAGATTCTCGCTTGTGACGATCACTTTGTAGCGGTCGTTCTCTTCCGAGATGAGAGCCATGCTGTACTGCTCCTTGAGCGCCGTTTCGAGCTCCATGATCTTTGTATGCTTCTCTTCCAGCATATCGACCTGCGCCATGGCCTCCGCCGATTTTTCGGGATTGTTGCTCATGTTCGTCACTTCCGCATACAAGCGGTTCAACTCTTCCTCGTTCTGTTGATCGCGCTTCGCGATCAGCTGGCTGAACAAGCTGTTGTCCACATAGCCCTGCTCCTCAACCTGGTCGAGAATGTCTTGTTCCGTCGGTCCCTCCGCGCTTTGGTCGCCCGCTTGTACGATTTCGTCGGGCACGACCTCGCCGCTGCCGCCCACGACTTCCGTTACGCCCGGGTTCGGCTGGTTGCTGCCCGACAGCTTGTCGGCGTCGTCCAAATCCTGCGTGAACAAGTAATAAGCGGAGAGCACAACCATCAGACTGAGCATCGATACGAGCCAAATCGTTTGTCTTTTTGTATTCATTATTATTTCCTCCCAATAATTGGTTTATAATCGCATTTCATTATTGCTTGCTCGGAATAACCGAAATCCGGTTTGTCGAAACGCTTAGTCCTCTTTCCACCGCATGAATGATGAGCTGTCTGACCGTGGCGTTCTCCGCTCCTTTGGCTACGATGATGACGCCCCGGATGCGGGGATTGAGCGTCTTCGTGATGATCGGCTTCTGGTCGCCCGACACTTCGTACAAGACGACTTTGCCTTCCTTGTTAATCGAGGTGATGTGCCTCACCCCCCCGTTCCGATCATTCTCGTCGGTAATGGACTGCGACTCGTTTTTTTCCTGCGCGACCACGATTTCTTCCGTCGATTCCACGGTAACCAGCACGTTGACGCCGTCTACCCCCACGATCTTCTCCAATATATCCTTGAGCCTGGATTCCAGCTTGCCTTCGATCGTTTCGAAAGGGGAGCCCGCTGACGCGTTCTGACTCCACGCTTCCTCGGCACTCGGCGGCGGATTCGGATCCTGCGCGGGAGACTCGACGTCCCTGTAAGGCAGGAAGGAATTAATCAGCATGAGCGCCGCCCCTATGCCGCCCACGATTAACAAGATGCGAAGCGTCCGGATCCGCTTCGGACCGCTTGGTCCGCCTCCTACCGCCGACTCCAGCCCGTCAAGCCATTTCGCCATGCGTCATCGCCCCCTCTCGCAAAAGTCATCCTGCAGCTGCGCCACCCGGTATGGCGCGAACCGTCGTCTGGCCCGGCTTTACGCCCCAGCCCCGCGCCAAAACGCCTTGGATCGCGTTCGCCGCTTGTTCGCTGGGCATTGCGTAGCCTTCATTAGACTCCGCCGCCCGCTCGCCGGCCGGTTCTGTCTTGCCGTCTTCCTCGACGTCTACCCTAATGTCCACCGGAGCGACCGCTTCGATATCGGGCGGTTGACTCGCCTTGCCATCGTCAGCACCGGTCTTCGGCGCGGCGAGCGTGACGATGACGTTATCAATCTCCGGAAGCTTCTCCCCGTTGCCGCGCTCGTCCCAATGAAGCCCGACGTCGACCGATTCGATGACCGCGCCAGTCTCCTCCTCGATCGCCTGCTTCATCGATTCCTCCAGCGCGGCCGCCGTCATTCTGCCCGCTTCCTCCATCCGCTGCGTCTGGATCGCTTCGGCCCGCTTCTGAATTTCCTCCAAGCTTGGCATCTTGACCTCGTTTTGCATCGTTCGTTCGTCCCATAGCTCCATTCCAGCATGCAGTCTATCGCCGAAATCCGACTGTATTAGCCTAAGCACCGGCGAGAGAATCGTCAGGAGGATGAAGAGACCGACCACGAGCCTCGCATAACGCTGCATCGCTTTGTTCGGAAGCAGCAGCTCCACGAGCACCGCGAGCAGGATCACCGCAATGATGTCCCTCAGCCAATCGCTTAACCAACCGATCACATTCAGCTCACCTCCTAAAGAGTTTTCTGTAGGAAAACTCACTTCGTAAGCCCCCTACCGAACCATGAGCGCCGCGTTGCCCGCCGTCAAAATAATCGTCACCGCCAAGAAGAACATGAGGCTGACGGCGGCCAATGCGGCGAACACGTAGATCATCGTCTTCCCGATCGTCTGCAGGCAGGCGACGATCGGAGAATCCCCCAGCGGCTGCATGACCGCGGCCGACAAGTTGTAGATGAGCGCAAGGGTCAATATTTTCAGCGCCGGGAACGCGCATAAGAAGAGAAGAATGATGACTCCCGCTAGTCCGATCGCGTTTTTCGCCAGCATCGAAGCCGATATGACCGTATCCGCCGCATCCGAGAACATGCGCCCGACGACCGGAACGAAGTTGCCGGTCACGAATTTGGCCGTCCTCAGCGTCACGCCATCGGTCACGGCTCCCGTCGCACCCTGGACCGATATGACTCCCAGGAATATCGTGAGCAGCACGCCCAGCGTTCCGACCGCAATCGTCCGAAGCAAATTCGCTAGCTGCGTCACCTTGAATTTATCCGTCAGCGAGCTGGCGATATGCAGCACGGCCGAGAAGAAGAGCAGCGGGAAGACGACGGTATAGATCGCGGTTCCGACCGCGTTGATCATGAAGATGATGAGCGGGTGAAGCACCGATACCGTCACAAGGTTGCCCATCGAAGCAAGCAGCGTCAGCAGGAGCGGCACCATGGCCAGCATGAACGTCATCATATTCTCGATCGCTTCCCTCGCGTAGCCGATCGCCACATGGAAGCTGTTGACGGCGATTATGATAAGCACCATAAACGTGATCGAGTGGGCGACCTTGCTGATGGAATTGCGCTCGAAGGCGTTCTGCAGCGTCTCGAGCACCATGCTGAACACCGTCAGCATCACGATCGTTACCAGCAGCTTGCCGTTGTAGAGCACTTCGTGAAGCAAGTAACGAAGCAGCCCCGACAGCACATCCGACATTTTGAAGCCGCCGCCCGGCATCAGCATCTCCTTGAAGCCAGGCATCCGTTGATCGGGGAAATATCCGCCGTATTCGTCGCGAAGCTTGTTCCAGTAATCCTCGACGGGTTCGGTTTCGTTCTCGATCAGCTCCGCCTGCTCCTCCATTAACCGCTCAACCTGCGCGCCGGAGGATGGAGACTCCGCCTCCGAAGCGTGAACCGGCGCAAGCGAGTAGATCGCGAAGCAAATCCAGAGGACCAGATACAGCCTGGCCTTCGAACCGCGGTCCGCCCTATTCTGCAGCGATCTCATGTCCCGCCTCCTCCGGAAGGCAGCATGCCGATTACCGTTTCCACGATGACGTTAATGATCGGGATGGCCATGACCAGAATAAAAACTTTGCCGGCGAACTCGATTTTCGAGGCGATGCTTTCCTGCCCGGCGTCTCTTACGATCTGGGCGCCGAATTCCGCGATATAGGCGATGCCGATAATTTTAAGCACCGTCTGCAAATAGATGGAAGGAATACCTGCGCGGTTCGCCAGGTTTTCCAGCACCGTGATGACGGCCTCGATTTTTCCGATCACGTACAGGAATATGAATAAGCCCGTAAACGCCGCCAGAAGGAATGCGAACATCGGCTTCTGCTCTTTGACAACGAGTATGAGCACGGTTGCCATAAGGCCGAGACCGACGATTTGTATAATTTCCACCGCGTTCACCTACTGGAAGAGAAAGATCGTTTTAATTTCCTGGAACAGATCATTTAGCAGCCGAACGACCATAAACAATACCACCACAAATCCGATGAGTGTAACCCAATGCGCCATGTCTTCCTTCCCCATCTGCTTCAGAACGGAATGAATCATTGCGATAATGATGCCGATTCCAGCGATTTGAAAGATGGCGCTGACATCCATATCCATAAGTAGCGCACCCTCTTACAACATCAAAATGATGATCAGCACAGCGAGCAAAGCTCCGAGACTTTTCCACATCTTCTCATATCGCCTTTGATCGTCTTTTGCCGCGTCCTCTTCTGCCTGTAATTGCAATAAGGCCATTCGCAGATGCTTCATCTGATCCTCCTTGTCGCTTATGCCCAGCGTTGAGCCCAATCTTAGAAGTACGCCTTGCTCGCTTGCCTTCATCGACGTCTCGTTCCAGCCGCGCTTGATAGACTGCTCCCAGCATTGCTGGAAGGTCAGGCCGTCCGCCATGCTCAATCGCTCCGCCGTTCCGCCGAAGAGCGAAGCGACCGGCTCGCTTGAAGCCTCGGCCGTTCGGAGAAGCGCTTCGGGCAAAGGCGTATGGCCGTACCCGATTTCCGTCTCGAGCCGCTGAAGCGAATGCGACAGCTGTCTGATCTGCTTGGGCCTGTCGGCGAATCGTGCCGCTTGCTGGAAGCCGATCAGCGTCCCCGCGATGAGAATGAGCAGCGCGCCCAGCAGCTTCATGTGTCGCCCGCCCGGCCCCGGCCCGCACCTGCGAGACCTAACGCGCCGAAAACCGAAGTCTGATCCTTTCCTCTTGCACTCGGCTGCTGAGCGGCGCTGCCCGTATTCGTGATCCGGTGGAGAATGCCGTCAGGCGATCGTCTAAGCTCGACAAGATGGGCGAATGTGCCTTCGGCGATCAGCCTGGCGAGTTCAGGCCGGCCCTTCGCGTCCTGCACGTCGTAGGCGTGAGCCGTTGCCACGACGCTTACGCCCGCATGGCTTGCTTCGCGTATGGCGTCCGCGTCTTCGGGCCGCCCGATCTCGTCCACGACGAGCACCTCCGGAGACATCGATCGCAGAAGCATCATCATCCCCTCCGCCTTCGGACAAGCGTCCATCACGTCCGTTCTCGGCCCGATATCGAAGGTCGGGATGCCGCGGACGCAAGCTGCGATCTCGGATCTTTCGTCTACAATTCCAACTTTTTTGCCGGGGAAGGACAGATGCTCTAGCGGTCCGGAATTGCCATAGCTGAGCATTCTGGCGATATCGCGAACGAGCGTCGTCTTCCCTTGCTGGGGCGGAGCGAGAATAAGCGTAGAGCCGATCGTCCCTCTGCCTGCGTCCATTAGCTTCGGCAGCAGATGGGAAGCGGCGCCGATGACTTCGCGGGCGATCCGAATGTTGAACCCCCCGATGTCTCGTATGCCGCGAACCACTCCGCCGTCCAGGATCGTTCGCCCGGCTAGTCCGATCCGATGGCCCCCCGACACGGTGATGTACCCTCTTCGCAGCTCTTCTTCCATTGCGTATAACGAATAATTCGTGATGCGTTCCAGCAGCTTGCGGCATTGCTCGGGAGAAGGCTTGACCGCACCAATTGCATCCAGCTTCATGGTCCCGTCCGGAGTAACGAAACGAAATCCTCCTCGATAAGCGATTTCCAATGGACGGTTCTCGCGTATGCGTATCTCTTCCAATGACCCCTTAACCTCCGCCGGCAGTCCTTCCAGCAATCGCTTCAGCTCCAGCGGCAGCAAATGGGAAACATGGGACAGCATCCTTCCTCACCCCCGATGTTTGTCTGATGTCGTTACATATGTATGCTTGTCTCATGGATTTATGAATAAAACTGCTAGATTCGGAGTCTGCTATTTTTTCAAAATGCCAACCATCAGACATGTGACGCCGACGGCTACCCATATGAATTTGGAGGCGGAAAGCTTATCGGACAGTCCTACCAATCCGATCGTCGTCGTCGCGATGAGTACGAGCGGTCCAACGAGCGCAAGCGAAGAATTAACGACGAGCGCCTTGTCGATTTGGTTCAAACGGAGCATGATTAGTGCCGCGCAAATTTCGAGGCTGCCCGACAGCAGCCGAAGCATGGCCATGCTCAGGACAATTTTGTTCAGCAACCCTTTTCCCTCCCTTCGGTTCTTCGTCTCTTTCACTATATGCGTGCTTGTCTGCATTTCATGCCGCACACCTGCCCAGTGGTGCCTGCATATAGTGGAGAGTACGTTTATCAAGCAAGCGGGGAGATTGGGAAGATGAGAATTGCTGAACTAGACAACTGGCATCAGCTATTGAAGGACCCTAGCTGCAAGCGCGGCTCCGACCGGAGTCAAGGCCTGGGCAAAACCATGGTCATCGACAAGGGTATGGGCATACACTCGTTCACCGATTTCGTTCAAGTTGCCGGACCGTATGTCGATATCATCAAGATAGGCTTCGGCACGGCCGTCCTCTACAGGCCTGAGGTGCTTCGCAAGAAGCTGGAGCTCGCCGCCTCCAGCGGCATTATCACCATGCCGGGCGGAACGCTCCTAGAAGCCGCGGTTCAGCAAGGAACCGTCCATTCGTTCCTGGAAACGATAAGCGCGCTCGGCTTTACGGGGATTGAGGTTTCGGACGGTACGATCGAGATGGATCGCATGAAGAGAACCAAGCTGATAAAAGATTGCGTGCGTCGCGGCTTAACGGTGACGACGGAATATGGGAAGAAGGCGGCCGGCTCGCTTATCGATCCGGAGGAGCTCGCATTCACCGCTCAATGCGACTGGGAAGCCGGGGCCGAGCTCGTGACGATCGAAGCGAGGGAATCGGGCGTTAACGTGGGACTATTCGATGAGAAGGGGCAATGCCGGGAAGATGTGCTAGACGAGGTGATAGGCAAATTCGGCAAATTCGATATGCTGATGTGGGAAGCTCCGATGAAGAGCCAGCAGGCCGATTTGCTGCTGCAGTTCGGCCCTTCCGTTCATCTCGGCAACATCGCGCCGGCCGACGCGCTTGGGCTCGAAGCGATGCGGAGAGGACTTCGGTCCGATACGTTCCAATTCGGACAAAGAGCGGAGTATACCGATTACATGATTTAGAAGGAAGGTAGCGTGTCATGCAGGTCCAAGTCATATCCAGCGTAAAAGAAGCATGCTCGGCCAAATTTACGCAAAAAACGGCGATTGCCATCGATGTACTCCGGGCGACGAGCACGATTGTAACCGCTCTTGCATCAGGTGCGTCCAGCGTCGTGCCTGCGGAGACGGTCATGGATGCCAAGGCGATTCAGCGGCCGGGGGACGTGATGGGGGGCGAGCGGTTCTGCCGCAAGATCGCAGGCTTCGACCTCGGCAATTCGCCGAAAGAATATGAGGAGAGAACGGTGAGCAACCGTCGAATCATCCTGACGACCACCAACGGCACGAGAGCCATTCACAAATCGATGCGGGCGGACTACGTGCTTGCGGCGTCTCTGCTAAACGCGGAGGCTTGCGCGCGCGCCGCTCTCGACCTAAAGCGCGACATCGTCATTCTGTGCGCGGGCAGCCATGACGATTTCGCGATTGAGGACGGATTATGCGCCGGCCTTCTCGTCGACCATTTGAAGGAGATAAGCCCGATCCCTATCGAATGCGATGATTTCGGCAACGCCATGCATGCGATGTACCGGGACCGATCCTCCCGCATTTTGGAGACGCTGCTGGGCAGCGCGTCCGGCAAACGGCTTCAGAAGCTAGGCTCGAGAGAGGACATTGAGGACTGCGCGCTGGTCAATTCGAAAGGGGTCGTTCCCTTCCTGAGCGGGGAGCAAATCATTCTGCGATGAAGTGCAGCCAGTCATATTGCGGAGTGCCCGTCCATATAATGAGCGTAGGCCGCCCTTCAGAGGACGTGCCGTTCCACTCAAAGACGGGAGCACAGCGCTATGATTGGTGAACTTATTCTCGTAATCCTTATATTAGTTGGCGTGATAGGCCGATCTCCGATTCTGGCAACCGCAGCCTGCCTGCTGCTCGCCGTAAAGCTCGTTCATCTTGAACGCTATTTGCCGGCGATCGAACGACGGGGCTTGGAACTCGGCCTTCTTTTCCTGACGCTTAGCGTTCTCGTTCCTTTCGCAGCCGGCAGAATCCAACTCAAGGATTTTACAGCGATGCTTACATCCTGGCCTGGCATTCTGGCTTTAACGGGAGGCGCGCTGGCAACCTTCATCAACAGCAAAGGTCTGGATTTGCTCAAAAACGATCCCCAAATCGTGGTGGGTCTCGTCCTCGGGTCGATTATCGGCATCGTATTCCTCAGGGGCATCCCCGTCGGTCCGCTCATGGCGGCCGGCATCACGGTTATCCTGTACAAGCTGTTCAAAATGATAGGCGGCTCGCTTTGACCGCCTAATAGCACAAAAGGGTGTCCCGAGGGACACCCTTTCTTCTTGCGTTCACGCGAACGCTAGTATTGCTTCATCGTTATCTGCGTTCGGAAGGACCGCCTACGAACACCTGCTCCGCCGTATCCAGGCCGTAAGCCGTATGCAGCGCGCGCACGACGTCGTTCAGCGGCTCCGCCGTGATGACGCAAGATACTTTGATCTCCGAGGTGCTGACCATCTTGATGCTGACGCCCAGATCCGAGATCGCGGAGAACATCGTTGCCGCTACGCCAGGATTGCTGACCATGCCCGCGCCAACGATCGAAACCTTCACGAGTCCCGCTTCGGAGGTCGTCTCGCGATAAGGCACAACCGCGCGGATTCCTTCGATGACGCCGATCGCTTTGTCGCGATCGTCTCCCGATACGGTGAACGAGAAGTCGGCTTTGCCGTCTTGTACGCCGCTCTGAACGATCATGTCGACATCGATTCCGTTCCGGGCGAGCGCGCCGAATACGTTGGCCAGAACGCCAGGCACATCCTCGACGCCCATAATGCTGATTCTTGCTACGTTTTTGTCAAAAGCGATACCGCGAACGACCACGCCTTGTTCCATGACCGCATCCTCCTTCACACTCGTACCTTCGTTTTGAGTAAAGCTCGAGCGTACGACGAGCTTCACGTTATAATGCTTGGCATATTCCACGGCGCGCGGATGCAGGACTGCCGCACCCAAATTCGCCAGCTCGAGCATCTCGTCGTACGAAATCTCGTTCAGCTTGCGCGCGTTCTTGACGACGCGCGGATCCGTGGAATAAACGCCGTCCACATCCGTGTATATTTCGCAGACATCCGCTTGAAGCGCCGCGGCCAGAGCAACCGCCGTCGTATCCGAGCCGCCGCGGCCGAGCGTCGTGATTTCCCCGTCCGGGCTCATGCCCTGGAATCCGGCTACGACCGCGATGTTGCCCGCGCCAAGCGCTTCCGTTATCCGCTGCGGCTGAATGTCCGTAATTTTCGCTTTGCCGAACACGTTATCCGTTTGCATGCCGGCCTGCCACCCTGTGAACGACATCGCTTTGCCGCCCAAATGATGAATCGTCATAGAGAGCAATGCGATCGAAATCTGCTCTCCGACGGTAAGGAGCATATCCATCTCCCGGCTAGGCGGGTTCAGGCTCAGTCCCTTCGATTGGTCAATCAAATCGTCCGTTGTATCACCCATCGCCGAGACGACGACCACAATGTCATTGCCCTCTTGCTGCCGATCCAGTATACGTCTTGCCACGCGCTGCATTCTCTCCGGCGTACCGACAGAGCTGCCGCCGAACTTCATCACGATCAAAGACAAAGCTGCCTCACTCCCAACCTTGACATCTACATACAAGTTAATATTATAGCACAGGCGCCCGAAATCGGGTATAGATATGACCAAAAAAACATAGATGCCGCGCCGCGTTACCGCAATGAAGAGGAAATGGCCCGAAAACTAATAAAGCTGCCAGCATGCCGTAAACGGACATGCATGGCAGCTCTATGACTAACTTCGCCTTACGCTCTGGAAATATATTTGCCTTCGCGCGTATCGATGAGAAGCACGTCGCCTTCGTTGATGAACAGCGGCACTTGAACGTTCAGGCCCGTCTCGACCTTCGCGCTTTTCGTGGCGCCTTGAGCCGTGTTGCCTTTAACGCCCGGCTCGGTCTCGATAACTTTCAAGTCGACGCTGTTCGGCATTTGGATACCGAGAATTTCGCCTTGGTAGCTCGAGATGTTCACGTTCATGTTTTCCTTCAGGAAGTTCAGCTCCCACTCCAGCTGGCTCTTGTCCAGGTTGAACTGGTCAAACGTTTCGTTGTCCATGAACGTATATTCGGAACCCGAGTTATACAAGTATTGAACCGCTCTGTTCTCGATTTGCGCGCGGCCGATCGTCTCGCCTGCGCGGAATGTTTTCTCTACGACGTTGCCGTTGCGGAGGTTTTTCAGCTTGGAGCGCACGAATGCGGCGCCTTTGCCCGGCTTCACGTGCTGGAAGTCCAGAACGGTGAAGATGTCATTGTCCACTTGGACGGTTAAGCCTGTTTTAAAATCGTTTACTGAAATCATTGCTGATTCCCTCCTGAATGTGGTGTGCCTATCCCAGGCAGATCAGGTCTTTCGGGGATGAGGTCAATATTTTAATACCGGATTCCGTGATCACGATGTCATCCTCGATGCGTACGCCGCCGAAGCCGGGGACGTAGATGCCAGGTTCAACCGTAACGGTCATGCCGGGGGTTAAAATCGTGTCGCTAAGCCTGGACAGACGCGGCGCTTCGTGAATTTCCATTCCGAGACCATGTCCCGTGCCATGTCCGAAGTTGTCGCCATAGCCGTATTTGGCAATGATATCGCGGCAAAGCACGTCCGCTTCCAGACCGGACATACCCGGACGGATATGCTCCAGGGCGTGAAGTTGCGCTTCCAGCACGATGTTGTAAATCTCCTTGTGCTTCTCGCTCGGCTTGCCGATGACGACGGTGCGCGTCAAATCCGAGCAATATCCGTTGTAATAGGCGCCGAAGTCCAGCTTCACGAACTCGTCGACCCCGATCAAGCGGCCGCTCGCCACGCCGTGAGGCAGCGCCGAACGTTCGCCCGAAGCGACGATCGTATCGAAGGAGGAGCTCGTAGCCCCGTGGCTTCGCATGAACACTTCCATCTCCAGTGCGATATCCGTTTCCCTCATGCCCGTCGCGAGAACGCCGGTAATGTGCTTGAATGTGCGGTCGGCTAAGTCAGCGGCTTCCTGCATGATCTGCAGCTCCGCCTCGTCCTTGATCATTCTCAGCTTCTCGACAAGCCCCGCGGCCGGTACCAATTCGATTCCGCCAAGCAAGCCGCCCCACTGGATGAATTCGCCGTAGCTGACATGCTCCTGCTCGAAACCAAGCTTGCGAATGCCCGACTTCTCCAGAAGCGCGCGAATTTCTTCGAGCGGGCTGGTGCCGTGCTCGATGACTTGAAATCCGGTTAACTGTTCCGCCGCCTGCACACGGTAGCGGAAGTCGGTCAAAAAGTAGCTCTCCGCCGACGTGATCAGCGCATATCCCGCGGAACCCGTAAATCCGGTAATATACCTCCTATTGTACGGGCTGGCGATTAACAGAGCCTCTAATCCTTTCTCGTCCAGCAGCCCACGCAGCTTCTTCACTCGATCGATTGTCATCCCTGCTCACTCCTTCATTCCTAGCTGCTCTTCTGTCCGAGCAATCGCGCCAGCTCGCTTAAAGCCATCAGATAGCCGTTCGAGCCAAAGCCCGCGATCTGCCCGACGGCGATCGGCGCGACCACCGAGTGATGCCTGAACGCTTCCCTCTTGTGGATGTTCGACAAATGCACCTCGATAACCGGCAGCGAGACCGCACCGAGCGCGTCGCGTATAGCATAGCTGTAATGCGTCCATGCGCCGGGATTAATGACGATTCCGTCTTCCTGGCCGTAGGCGCTATGTATGCGGTCGATCATTTCGCCCTCGTGATTCGTCTGGAAGAACGACACTTGGACGCCAAGCTCGTCCGCCCGCTCCATTACCATGTTCTCGATGGCGGCCAGCGTTTCGCTGCCGTAAACGCCGGGCTCTCTAATGCCTAACATGTTCAGGTTAGGACCGTTAAGTACTGCGATTCTGAGCATGCCAGCACCTCCCAAGCAACTCTCATTTGCGCTATCGTCCAAGATCATTAGACATTTTACCACAAATGTCCTCCGCTTGAGAAGTAACAACTCAACTCTTCGCCGTCATCGGCTCCCTGGACGCTTCGTCGTTGAATTCGAAAGCAATGGAATAACCAATAAATACTCCCCAGACCGTGAAGATGCAAGCCTCGGTAAAGATCGTATTCCAGCCGATTTCGTTCAGCCATCCGGTAATGCCGAGCAGCGGTCCAATACCCGCAAAGATAACAGCCCACCAGATCAAGCCGTAGAAAATCCCCGCCCAAGGACCTCTCAGCTTGCCCAGCGCGACCTTATACAATAAAGCCGCTATGATCGAGAATACGATAAAGCTTGCGATGCCGATTACGATGCCCCAGCCCGCGCGCAGAAAGCTCTGTTCGAAGAAATTATCCGCCAAAAAACCCGGAAGCACCTTCGTAAAGTTCATCTCGTAACAAATCCAGCGCAGCACGCAGAAGAACAAGCCCGCAAAAAAACCGATCTCCATCGGATATAACCATGGGTTGGTTCGATGCTTCTTCTCCGTGTCATTCAATTTGGACCTTGCTTGGATATTCATTCCGTTCTCTCCTTTTGTACTTCCGATTTGCGATTACATTGTAACTATCCACTAACAGCAATCTACCGCTAGTATGTGACGATTCAGCCGGATTTTAACCGTTCGGCCGTGACGTGCATTTGATGGTCAGATCAAGTACAATAGCAATATAACCGAATAGAAGAACTATCAAGGAAGGTGGCACTAACTTGTCTCAAGATCCACGGAATATTTATGGCGGACAAGCCGTCATCGAAGGCGTCATGTTCGCGGGGAAACACGTGAACGTTACGGCTGTCAGGCGCAAGAACGATGAAATCGTCTTTTACGAGGTCCCTCGCAAAACTTACCGCTGGATGCAGCCGCTCAAGAAAATCCCGTTCGTACGCGGTGTCGCCGGCATACTCGATTCCAGCGCCAAGGGCTCCCAGCACCTTAATTTCTCCATGGAGAAGTACGCGGAGGATGAAGCGGAAGAAGAGCAAGCCCAGACCGCAGCCGCTCCGCCGCCGCCCGACATAACCAAGAAGAGCGGCTTCAGCGCAGGGATGATCGTCAGCGTAGCCGTTGCGGGAGTGCTTTCCTTTATAGCGGGTAAAGTGATCTTCACCGGCGTGCCGGCCATATTGGAATCTTTGCTGTTCGAGGGGTTATTCGAGAATAAGGTCGGTCATAATTTATTAGAAGGACTCATCAAAATCATCATGCTGCTGGCTTATCTTTATTTTATCTCGTTAACGCCTCTTATTAAGCGTCTGTTCCAGTACCATGGAGCCGAGCATAAAGTAATCAGCGCATACGAAGCGGGTGAAGAGCTGACGGTGAACAACGTGCAGAAATACAGTCGGCTTCATTACCGCTGCGGCTCCAGCTTCATTATATTTACGGTCATTGTGGGCGTCGTCATTTATTCGCTTCCCGTATTCACATGGGAAACGATATGGGAGCGGGTCGTCATTCGTCTGGCGCTGCTGCCTCTTGTGCTCGGGGTCTCCTATGAAGTATTGCGGATCACGAACGCGATGAGGGATTTGCCCGTTCTGCGTTACCTCGGCTATCCGGGGCTGTGGCTGCAGCTGCTCACGACCAAAGAACCGAAGGACGACCAAGTAGCCGTATCCATCGCTTCCTTCAACAGAATGCGAGAGCTCGACCGCCAAATATCCCAAACTTCCTGATAGGATCGGAAAGGCGTGATGAACATGTTCAATCGCGGAAAGCGTGCGGGCAAGTGGAATGCAGCGGCAGTAATCGTCCTTGTCCTATTCGTGATCGGCCTCATTGTGGGACTGCGAGATAATCTTCTCCAGTTGCTCCTGCCGATCGTCATCCTTGGAGGAATCTTCCTCCTATACAAATATCCTCCTTCCTTTCTCGGAGGCGCTCGAGGCGGCCGGAAGCATGCGCACGTCACGCAATCCCGCCCTTCAGCAACCAAACCCAAATCCAGCCGTCCCCGCTCCAAGAATGTCCCGTTCCGGGTCATTGAAGGCGGCAAGGACGACGATGATCTCCCCAAATATCATTAAAAAGAAGAAGGTCAGAGGAGCCATTCGCTCCGCTGACCTTCTTCTTTTGTCCGTGTGCCGCATGCACGCTATGTATTATTCCGTTTCCATCACGGAGCGAAGAGCTTTCAGCTCGTCCAATCTGGAGCTGTCCCTCCGGAAGTATTCGACCAGCGTCTCGATGCAGGTTATCGAATCCCAGCTCAGATGATGCTCGATGCCTTCCACGTCCTTGTATATATTCTCTTCCTGGACGCCGATCGTTTCCAAAAACGATTCGAGCAGATGATGGCGGTCGACAAGCCTCTTCCCCATCTTTTTTCCTTTATTGGTGAGAACAAGTCCCCTGTATTTCTCGTAAATAAGGTAGTTATCCTTATCCAGCTTCTGAATCATCTTCGTGACGGAGGACGGATGAACCTCAAGCCCTTCCGCTATATCGGATACGCGAGCATATCCTTTCTCGTCGATTAATTTATAGATTCGTTCCAAGTAGTCTTCCATGCTTGGAGTCGGCACCTTAGAACCCCCTAACCTTGCTTCTTCACCCAGTTGCCTCGGCGTTACTCTAAGTATCATACACTGTTCCTCCTCCCGACTGCAACCCGCCGCCGCTATTCATTGGCAGAATGCGGATGGTCTAAGCCCACTTTCCAGACTACGAGTTGCCGGCATCACGCACACTAAAACGTGATTTTTTATAACCGTTTTCCGAGCTGGATTCCATTATAGGGGGTACTTTCATGACCCAGCAATTAGTAGAACGTCCGCGCGTCGACCGGTCCGCGCTATCCTTTGTGCCGGAGCTCGTCTATTTCGAGCCCGCGGCGCTCGATTATCCGAAAGGACGTCGAATTTATGATTGGGTGAACAAGGAAGGCATACCTTACCGGATGACGACCTCCCACAACCGCATCACCAACCTGCCTGGGGACACGGAGCTGGAGCAATATAAAATCGCCAAGCGTACGCTGGTTGTCGGGCTGCGCAAGACGCTCAAGTTCGACACCTCGAAGCCTTCCGCGGAATACGCGATTCCGATCGCGACCGGCTGCATGGCGCATTGCCATTATTGCTATTTGCAGACGACGCTGGGCGCCAAGCCGTATATACGCGTATACGTCAACATCGACGATATCTTGGACGCCGCGCAAGGCTACATTGACGAGCGCGCTCCCGAAATCACGAGATTCGAAGCGGCGTGCACTTCGGATCCCGTCGGTCTCGAGCCCATTACGGGCAGCCTACGGGAGCTTATCGAATACATGGGAAAGCAGCCTCTGGCCCGTCTGCGGTTCGTGACGAAGTTTCATCACGTCGATTCGCTGCTGGACGCGAACCATAACGGCCATACGCGCATTCGATTCAGCGTGAACAGCAAATACGTAATCAAGCATTTTGAGCCTTCCACCTCTAGATTCGAGCAGCGGATCGAGGCCGCAGCGAAATGCGCCGCCGCCGGGTACCCCATCGGGTTTATTATCGCTCCGATTATTTGGCACGACGGCTGGGAGGAAGGCTATGCCGAGCTGATTGCCGAGCTCGACAAAGCGCTGCCGAAGGACGCCAGGGAGAATCTCACCTTCGAGCTGATCCAGCATCGATTCACGAGTACCGCCAAAAACGTCATCGAGAAGCGGTACCCGAAAACGAAGCTCGAGATGGACATCGAAAAAAGAAAATACAAATGGGGCCGCTGGGGACAAGGCAAATACGTATACCCCGATGAACAAGCAGACGCGCTCCGCTTATTCATATCGGAGCGCGTCTTCCATCATTTCCCGGAGGGGAAAATCGAATATTTTACCTAGCGTGGTAAATGCTAAAACTTCATCCATTCCGGCGTCATCATGTTCAGCCATATGGTGATTTTCGTCATTTGGTCCGAGAAGAGAAGGATACCCATCAAAATCATGACGGCTCCTCCGATTTTCATGACGACCGCGGAATATTTGAGGATCCATCTTGCGGTTCCGAGGAAAAAAGCGAGCACGAAAAACGGTATCGCGAATCCAAGCGCATAGGCGGATGTCAAACTGAACCACGTACCAGGCTCGGAGGCCGCAAGGCCGAGAATGGCCGTAAGCGCAGGGCCGATGCATGGCGTCCAGCCCGCCGAAAATCCGATTCCGAATATAAACGATCCGGCATAGCTGGCCTTTTTCGGGACATAATCCATTCTCCGTTCCTTCATCAGAAGGCTCGGCTGGAAGATGCCCATGAGGAATAATCCCATCAATATAATAAGAATCGCCGATAATTGCCGGATTAGCTGATTGTATTCGCTGAAGAACTCGCTGAATACGTTCGTCCCGTAGCCGAGCGTATAGTAAACCGTACAAAAGCCGAGAACGAAAAACAACGTGTGCGTCAACATGAGCATGCGTTTTTTGGCTGTCATCTGCTGCGTATCTTTCAGCTCCGAGACGGAAATGCCGGTTATGTACGATAAATACGAGGGATAAAGCGGCAAGCAGCAGGGCGATACAAAGGAAGCAAAGCCTGCTCCGAACGCCAGCCATATGTTAATGTCGGTCATTCCCCTATTACACCCCTTTAGATCGTTACTAGTTCCTACCCTCCAAGCCGAAAGCCCCTTCTGACGAGAAGCAAAATCAGCAGCAGAGCGATAAGCAGCAAGACGATGGTGCCGCCCGGAGCCAAATTCCAGACGCCGGCGATCAGGAGGCCCGCGATGACGGCGAATTCGCCGATTGCGATAACCGTCATGAGACTTTGCTTGAAGCTTCGCGCGATAATCAGGCTGCAGGCAGCCGGAATCGTCAGAAGAGCCGATACGAGCAGCGCGCCGACGATCTTGATCGCAACGCTGATCACTAAGGCCGTAAGCACGCTAATCATAACATTATAGAATCGGACGGGCAAGCCGCTCACCGATGCCGCTTCTTCGTCAAAGGTGATAAGAAACAGTTCTTTCGACTGCGAAATAATGACGATCAATACGACAGCCGTGACGCCGCCGATCGTATACAGATCCACATTGTCCAGCGTATAGATGCTGCCGAATAGATAGCTGTTCACATCCATCATGCTGTCGCCGGCCGTGAATAGAATCGAAGCAAGACCGATTCCGCCGGCCATAATAATGGCGAGCGACAGCTCGGCGTACGCTTTATAAGCTTTCCGAAGCTTCTCGATCGCGAACGAAGCCGCAATCGCGAACAGCAGTCCCATCGCGATCGGATAGACGCCGACGATAAATCCGAGCGCCACGCCGGCGATGGCCACATGCGACAGCGTGTCTCCGATCATGGACAGCCGGCGCAGCACGAGAAAAAAACCCATAAGCGGCGCCGTGATGCCGATCAGCAGTCCGCCGATTAAAGCTCTTTGAAAAAATTCGCTAGTAACGATCTCCAACCGTAACGACCTCTCTCCCGCTCTCCATCCGCGCCCTTAAGCCTTTGAGACTATGCGCCAGATTGCTCTCGACGCAATCCTGGGTATCGTGCGAATGGCGGATATAAAATTTCAGCTTGCCGGCCGAAGCCGCAGGCTCTTGCCCCAGGTACCCGCGAATCATCTCCATGTCATGGGAGACCATTAGGAACGTCATATTATGATGCTGATGCATATGCTTGATCATGTGGAAAAAGTTTTCCTGCGTCTCGGAGTCAATCCCGACGGTCGGTTCGTCCAAGATGAGCAGGGAAGGATTGTTAATTAGCGCCCGCGCCAGGAATACTCTTTGCTGCTGGCCTCCGGACAGCTGACCGATCTTCTTGTCGCTTAGATCGATAATACCCATCGCGTCTAGAGCGTCGTCCGCCTTCGATTGAACCGCTTTGGACAGCCTCCGAAACATATTTTTTCGGCCATACAGCCCGGACAGGACGACCTCGCGCACGGTAGCCGGGAATTGCGGATTCAGGGCGTTCTTCTGCGGGACGTAACCAATACGATCCCAATCCTTGAATGACTGCACAGGCTGCCCGAACAAACGGATTTCTCCCGCGCTCGGCTTTAGAAGTCCTACGATCATGCGCAGCAGCGTCGTTTTGCCTGCTCCGTTCGCTCCGATCAGACCGATAAAATCCCGTTCTTTGACCCCGAAGCTGACATCTTGCATAACCAGCTTCTGTTGATAAGAGAACGAGACCCGGTCAACGCTGATGACCTCGTTATGGCAGCTTTCGGCTGCTCTGTTGTTTGGTTTGATAACCGACAATTGCCTCTCTCCTCACAGCAATAAAAATGGAGCTGAGGTCAGCTCCGTAAACAAACGGTCTATATTATTGTAAGGCTTGGATCAAATTTTGCAAGTTTCGTTCCATCAGCGACAAATACGTCTCCCCGGCTTTCTCCTGCTCCTTCGTGAGCCCCTCGAGCGGATTCAGCACCATCGTCTCCACATCCGCTTCGTTCGCCAGCGTTCTTGCGAGCTGATCCGATACGAGCTCCTCGAAGAAAATATATCGAACGCCGTTCTCCTCGACGAATTTCGCAATCTTGAGCAGGTCCTGCGCCTTCGGCTCCGCTTCAGGGCTGAGTCCCATGATGGACACCTGATTTAAGCCGTAGTCCCTCGCCAAGTAACCGAACGCCTGATGGGAGACAACCAAGTTTTTCTGCGTGACGGCAGACAGCGCGGCTTCGTAGTCGGCATCCAGCTTCTTGAGCTTGCCGAGCAAAGCCTCGAAGTTCGCTTCGTAATCATCCTTATGCGCGGCATCCGCTTCGACCAGGCTGTTCTTCACGTTCTCGGCCAGGATGATCGCCGATTTCGGGCTTACCCATGTATGAGGATCGATGGCATGCGAATGCCCCTCCTCCTCGTGGGAGTGCTCTTCCTCCTCGTGCGCATGCTCCTCATGTGCCTCGCCCTCTTCGTCTCCGTCCAGAAGCGGAATGCCGACGCTCATTTCTTGGACCGCGACGCCGCTGTCGTCCGACAAGCCTTTCTGGAAGGTTTCGATCCATTGCTCGAGCCCCGCTCCATGGTATAGAAGCAGCTGCGCGCTTGAAGCTTCGCTTAAATCGCGGCTCTTCGGCGTCCAGTCATGCGGCTCTACGCCCGCGGCGACCAAATTGACCACTTCTGCGTGCTCTCCGCCGATTTCCTTGGCCAAAAAATAAAGCGGATAGAAGCTCGTTACCACTTTCAAAGACGGATCCGCAGCTTGCACGTCTTCGTTGTCGGGCGCATTCGTTGATTCCTGCACTGTATTTGTTACGGTTACCGCATTCGCGTCATTCCCGTTATTTCCGCCGCAGCCTGCAAGCGCCAGCGCCATCACGGCCGTAATCGCCGCGGCCGCGCTTTTTTTCATGCCAGAAGATTTCATCTAAGTACACTCCGTCTCTCTTTTTAGTAATCGTTACTATTACGTTTAGTATTATAAGACGCCTCTATTACCCTGTCAACCAACTTTTATTCGCCTGCAGCCGAATGATACGTTCAGTATAGTCAAACCTATTCATTCTTATGTCGCCAAAAAAGCCGTTCCTGATCTGCTGTATACAGAACAGGAACGGCTTATTCAGGTTATTGTTTATTTCACGATCGCGCCGTTCGGCATGCCGTCTGGCACGGTCGCGAGCGTCAGCTGGTCGCCATGGGATGCGGCAAGAATCATCCCTTGCGACATCTCGCCTCTCAGCTTCACGGGCTTCAGGTTCGTGACGCAGATGACCTTGCGCCCAACAAGCTCCTCCGGCTTGTAGAACTTGGCGATGCCGGATACGACTTGACGTTTCTCGTAGCCCAGATCGAGCTGCAGCTTAAGCAGCTTATCCGCTTTCGGCACCGGCTCCGCGGCCAGCACCTGCGCGACCCGAAGCTCGACCTTGGCGAAATCGTCGATGCCGATTTCTTCTTTGTCCGAAGGCGCGGGAGCCGCCTCGGCGCCTTGCTCGGCCGCTGGCGCCGCTTCGGCTTGCGGCTTCACGCCTCCGCTCATCGAGGCAGCGATAAAGGCCGCCTCCGCTTCCATTTCGAGTCTCGGGAAGATCGGATCGCCTTTGGCCACTTTCGTGCCGCCAGGGATCCGCCCGAACGTCTCCATGCTTTCCCACGAGGTCAGCTTCCCTTGCTCAACGCCGAGCTGTCTCCATATCTCGATCGGGGCATGGGTCAGGAAAGGCTGCAGCATGATGGAGATCATCCGCAGCGATTCCGCCAGATGATGCATGACGGAAGCAAGCTCCTTCTTCTTCGCCTCATCCTTCGCCAGCGCCCAAGGCTGCGTCTCGTCGATGTACTTATTCGTTCTGCTGACGAACTGCCACAAGGATGACAGCGCAACGGAAAATTCCATACGTTCAAGCGCGTCTTCAACCGCTGTAACAGTTCCAACAGCATGAGACGCAACCTGTGCGCAATATGGCGTCACAGCACCAGGATACTCCGGCACCGCTCCGTCAAAATATTTGTCGATCATCGCGATCGTCCGGTTAAGCAGGTTGCCCAAATCGTTGGCTAGATCGAAGTTGATCCGCTCCACGAAGTTTTCCGGCGTGAACGCGCCGTCCGCTCCGAAGGGCACCTCGCGAAGCAGGTAATACCGAAGGGCGTCCAGGCCGAAACGGTCGATCAGCACGACAGGGTCAATGACCGTTCCTTTGGATTTGGACATTTTCCCTTCCTTCGTCAGCAGCCAACCGTGGGCGAATACCTTCTTCGGCAGCGGCAGTCCAAGCGCCATCAGCATGATCGGCCAATAAATCGTATGGAAGCGCACGATTTCCTTGCCGACCAGATGAACGTCCGCCGGCCAGAACTGCTTATATTTGCCGTCCCCGCCTTCTTGGCCGTAGCCAAGCGCCGTAATATAGTTCGAGAGCGCGTCAATCCAGACATAGATGACGTGCTTCGGATCTCCCGGCACCTTGATGCCCCAATCGAAGGTCGTCCGCGATACGGCCAAATCCTCGAGTCCCGGCTTGATGAAATTGTTGATCATTTCGTTTTTGCGGGATTCGGGCTGAATAAACTCCGGATTTTCTTCATAATGCTGAAGCAAGCGGTCCGCGTATTTGCTCATGCGGAAGAAATAGCTCTCCTCCTTCACAAGCTCGACCGGACGCCCGCAATCCGGGCATTTGCCGTCCGTCAGCTGCCGCTCCAGGAAAAACGATTCGCAAGGCGTGCAGTACCAGCCTTCATATTCGCCTTTGTAGATGTCGTCCTGCTCAAGCAGCTGCCGGAAAATTTTTTCTACGACGGTTTTATGGCGTTCCTCCGTGGTCCGGATGAAATCGTCGTTCGAAATTTCCAGCTTGCTCCACAGCTCCTTGATGCCAACGACGATATCGTCGACGAACTGCTGCGGCGTCTTGTCCTTCTCCTTCGCCTTGCGCTCGATCTTCTGGCCGTGCTCGTCCGTGCCCGTCAAATACCAGACGTTATAACCGCGGAGCCTCTTGTAGCGAGCCATCGCGTCGCCGGCTACCGTCGTGTAAGCGTGGCCGATATGCAGCTTGTCGCTCGGATAATAAATCGGGGTCGTAATATAAAACGATTTGTCCTTCGCCATTCCCATAACCTCCTTAATTGTCTAAAAAACGCAAAAAACTCCCGTCCAACATGGGACGAGAGCATGAACTCACGTGGTGCCACCCAACTTCCGGCCGTCCGCGCACGCGCGGGAGCCGCTTCATTCGCCGTCCAAAGGACGGCAGCCGTCCTTAACGCGGACGTTACGCCATGCCCTTACCGCCGCCTCTCGGCCGGCTCGAACACGGTGCCTCCCGGACCATCTTCCAGCTTCGTCCCTTGCCGGCTTTCACCGCCCTGCCCGGCTCTCTGCGAAGGGTGCTCCGCTGTACTCATCCATTCATTGGCTGTTGCTATTTCCTAAAATATAACGAATTCGTTCCCCCGATGTCAAGGCAGCTTCTCCGGTACGGGATCATAGCCCCCGGGATGGAACGGATGGCATTTGGCAATCCGCCTCGCGGCTAGCCAAGCTCCCTTCCCCGCCCCATGGCGTTCAATCGCCTCCAGCGCGTAGGCCGAGCAGGTGGGATAGAAGCGGCAGGTCGGCGGCTTCAAAGGAGAAATGACCTTCCGGTACATATGAATCGGCGCTTTCGCGACTCTCTTCAGCACGGTGCTGCTTGATCGCTCCGTCACGACGGGCTCGCGGCCGATTCTTCCTGGGCGCAATCCTTGCAATAGCCGAACACCTCGAATTTATGCTTCACGACGCGGAAGTCCTGGGGCACCGCCGTCTGCTCCATCGGGCAGAAAGTGATCGGATACGTATGCCCGCATTGCAGGCAAATCATATGATGATGGTGATGCTCTTCCCGGCAGTGAAGCTTAAACTTCACTCCCTCTTCGAACATAACCTGCTCTAGCACGCCTAGCTCCTCCATGACCCGCAGGTTCCGATATACGGTATCGAAGCTGAGGCCGGAATACGTTTTTCCCATATATTCATAGACATCCTTCGGCGACAGGTAACCCGGCGTGTCGGCGAACAGCTTGGCAAGCGTCTTTCGTTGATCCGTCACGCGCAGGCCCCGATTCGACATTCGCCCGACGATTTCTTCTACTGTATGCATGGCCGATCCTCCGAAAAAAATAAGATTCTCTTCTCATAATGCCGAAAAAAGGAGCTCTCGTCAATGAGAGCCCCTAACCGTTCAACTTCATATTCACGACGAAGGCCGCGCACATCCCCGCGAACAGAAGGACGGAGACCGCCGCCAGCACGTTCCTTCGGCGCGTCAATACGGCCATTCGCTCCGCGGATACCTCCTGGAGCTTCCCGATCGTAACCGCCCTCTGCATGAACAGGCAGACGATAAGCGCCGCAACAAACAACATATTCACAACAAACCAAACCGCTGTCCAGAACAAATCCATACCTCCGCTATACGTACCATTTGTTCAAGATGAACATAAACACGCTGAAGCTTACGATCGCTCCCGCGAAGCAAAACCAGCCGAACTTAAATTTTTGCTGGAACATCCGGAGAATGCCCAGGCTGAGCAAGCCGAAAATGAGCAAAAGAAAAACGACGCCGAGTATAAATAACGAAGCAGATACGCTGCTTACATCTACCAACGACACAAAACGACACCCCTTATGGACACGATAGGTACACTTCACTAGCCATTATAAGGGAAGCCTTGTCCATTATCCAGCCGTAGGGCGTAATAAATACGGTCGATTTCGTGACAAAACGCCGATCGGGCAGGAAACAATCGCTGCACCCTGCCGAGCCGCCGTCATTACCAATGTATCGTATGCTCATGAAACGCGCGGCTCCCCGCCCGTTTGCGAAGCTTCACATGCAAGGTGCCTTCCTTAACGCTCGCCCGGCAAACCTTCGGCTTGACCAGCTTCGGCAGCTTGATCAGCTCATGCTTGCCGCCGGGCAGCCCTTCGACGCGAACGGCGTCCTCCCTCACGAATAAGCGCAAGGCGCCATAATCCGTTCCGGGCGGAAGCTTCAGCGTGACTCCGATATATTGTTTCGATTCCGTCGCGCGGGCGGCGCCGGTTCCCGTTATGCGTCCGGCGATTTCGGGCAGCGACTTGGTCATCATTCGCCTGACGAACTTCTCCACCCAATCCGGCTCCCGCAGCACCTCGAAGCCTCTCGGCAGCTGCTGCCCCTCCATCCATCGCTCCAGATCATCCCAATTCGAAGACATATCGCGTTCACCACCTTCTACAGCGTCCCCAATCAGCATATGCGAATGCCTAGCAATAGGATACATTCCGCCAAGTCACCACTGGGCGAATGCCGCATAGACTATAGGAGAAACGATTATGATTTGGGAGTGATACGCTATGCCGGCCGTCGTCGGTTTTGTCAAAGTCGTAAGTGTAGGTTCCGGCTCCATCGTGCAATTCGGCGATACGCTTCAAGCGTCGCCTTCCAGCAACTCCAAAACCTATGCGGGCTCCGGCTCCTTCTTGACCGGCAGCCTGACGAATTCCAATAATGCCGTCAGCGCCACCAACTCGCTCGACCCGGATCTTCAGGACAACGTGAACGTGCCGAACGGAGCGAACATCGTATGAGCCTGACGATCTATCAGACCATTACGATCAAGCAATTGCGCGTGGACAGCGTATCGAACAGCTCGGTTCTGCAGGTAGGCAGCTCCGGTTCGATCCGTTCGTTATCCCAGCTATACAACACCGGCGGATTCACGGAGCCCGCTCCCCAGCTTGGGGGAGACAATCCGTTGTCCTTCGTGCCGCTGCCGAACCCCGCGTAGATCCGCCAATGCCGCCGGCGAATGAGAGGAGCGTGCCAAGATGAAAGACGATAACCAGCTCTCGCCCTGGGAGGTTTGGTCCTATCAAGTGCAGCAAAAGCTCAAATCGCAAGACGAACGGATCGCGGCGCTTGAAGCTGCGCTTCGGGAGCTGACCGCCCGTCTGAAGAAGCTGGAGGAGAAACCGAAGTATACGATCGAGAACATTCAGTATCACTTCGATCAGCTGAAGGTCGAGAAATTGGAGGGCACGCTCAACATCGGGATGTCCGCTCCCGAACTCGAAGCGGCGAATAACGGGGAAAACGAGAACGGGGAATCCACGCAAAATGTCGATCAGCTGTCCGTCGGCGAGGGCAACGTCTTCCCGGCGGCCGATCCCATCGATGCGCAGCCGGACGCCGCATACCAAGATGTAATGGGCAGACTTGAACGCTTCCTGGAATCGGAAGCGAACCAGCTTATTCTGAACCAAGAGCAAACATTGGAGCTGCCGCTGGATCCGCATCATCGGCGGATTATTATTGAAGATATCCGCAAGCAATTGCCGCCGCGCATTCAATTCTACATGCAGGCGAATCAGCAAGGCGGGCAAGACCCGTCGTTGCTATATCCCGATCTGATGACCGAACGCGTCTATGCCAAAACGAGGAGAGACGCGGAAACGGCCATTTGCGCCTATCTCCAAAGGCTGAAGTCGGGAAATCCGAGTAACGGAGGATAAACGCATGATCCGATTTCATGTGACGAACCACTCGCTCGCCGTCGGTCAAATCGAAGTGCTTGGCGTATCGAGCGCCTCCATGCTGCAAGTCGGCGATACCGACAACGTCATGCTGTATTCGATGTTCGACACCCCCCCGGAGTCGGTCATCGTAGGTCCGCTCGCGCCGTTCCCGTCGCCGGAAGGCGCCGATACCGCAATAGGCGAGTCGAATGTCCAAGATGACTAGCGCCTCGTTTCCGCCGCGCACCTCCCAGGTTGGCGTGTTATGCATCATCAGCGCGGCGTCGGCGGCAGCCGTGCAGCTTGGAGACCGGGGGGAGACTCGGGCGAAGCTGCGCGCGCTCGCCGTGCAGCGCCAAGAAGACCACACCGAATCCGGAAACGTTTATTTCGAATCGTATCCGCTTTTCAGAAGACCCTATCCCGTTCTGCGCGATCCGGTTGCCGAGTCCGGAGCGCTTATTGAAACCCGATTCGAGAACGCGGAGCCTTGCATTCGCGTCGGATGCATCCGCATCATCGCCGCGGGCAACGCGTCCAGCGTGCAGATCGGCAACGGCAAGCTGGTCAGCGGCGATTCGAGAATCAAGCATATCCGGCAATATCCGAAGCAGCAGCCGGACGGGCAGTCGCCCGATGGGCAGGATAAGGAGACGTAGCGCAAGCCGATAACACGAAAAAAGGCTGCCTGCTTCCACGGTTCATCCGCGGAGGCAAGCAGCCTTCGTTTATTCTTATCTTGCTTTGCCGCCGCAAAGCTCCCTGTACTTCGCCGCGTATTTGCTAACGCTTTGCACCATGGTCGCGTGCGACCATGTCAGAGGGGCTACGGATAACGGCGACCCGTCGTACGGGTTCAGCTGCTCCGGCAGCATGCCGCTTTGGAGCGCGTGACCCGCGACCCATTCAAGCGTTCGCCGCGGACCCTCGAGATCCTCGAGCGATTGCGCGGAGTCGATCTCGAAGTTCGCGACCCATAGGGTACATATAATCCAAGGGTTTCCAGGCACTTTGTCGATATCTCCGGATTGCTGGAAATAATAATCGTTCGTGTACCTTGCGACGCCCCCGACTTCCGTCTTCACCCCTAATCCTTCCTTGATCGCGTTCATCGTGCTCACGACGCGGAAGTCGTCCACCGGCAGGACGCCGAATTCAAGCACGCCGAACAGGCTGCTCTCGAGCGTCATATCCTTCACCCAACGGTTATCCTTCTGGATGAGACCGCGCGCGAATCTTCCGTTTTCCTCATCCCAGAGATGAGTCAGCATGCCTCGCTTGACCGATCCTGCGACTTCCTTGTAATGATCGCTTCGCTCATAATCTCCGAAGAGGTCCGTGAAGAACGCGGCAGCCATAAGTCCTCCGTAGACCGAAGCCGCCGTGTACGTCCAGATGCCGTACCGCTCCTCCCATAGATCATAGCTCGGCTTCGGCAGCGACAGCGCGGTCTCGACGTATTCGCTTAGGAAGGTAGCCGATTTGCGGATGAGATTGCTATATAACGACTGAGGGAGCTCAATCACGCCATTGCGGCTGTAATCCCGCCAAAGAGCGAACAATACGAGCGCCGTCTCATCCTCTTGAATAGGCAGCCGCTTGCTGCCCTGCACGATATACGGATGCCAGCTGGAGCCGACCGTTCCATCCGGATTGTATTTGTGATAGAGATAGCCTCCCGGAGCAAGAGCCGCGGCGCAGAAGTGGAAGAACGGCGCAATGACGCTCTGATAGCCGGCCATGGACATCGCCTCCGCGATCAA
Source organism: Paenibacillus soyae (assembly GCF_024623455.1). Classification (GTDB taxonomy): domain Bacteria; phylum Bacillota; class Bacilli; order Paenibacillales; family Paenibacillaceae; genus Pristimantibacillus; species Pristimantibacillus soyae. The sequence continues at coordinate 407,235 of NZ_JANIPJ010000002.1, forward strand.
GGCGCCGTCTCTCGGCCACATATAGCTGTAATGGTCCCGGTTATACTGCAGGATATCCGTATCGTTAGCGGCTAGAATCGCCCCTCTCTCGTCGACTTGCGTCCGGACGAGCAGCAAGCTTTGCCGGAACAGCTTGACGACGCCCGGCGGCAGATCCCCGAGATCGGTTTCCGCTCTGCGCAGCCAATGATTCCAGTACACCACCATGCGGCTGAGAAGCTTCTCTGGATGGCTTTCCTGAACGTACTGGTCGAGCTCCTTGACTTCCTCCAGATTTTTGCCGATCGACATCCAATAATAAAAGGTTTTCTCGGAATACCCGTCGACCTTCGAGCGGAAGCTGATCGTGCTGTCGACGGAGCCCTGGGCAATCGTGTTGCCCATGAGCACCCCGTCTTCCGCGTCTCGCCACGTCCCTTCGGCCGATTGGAACCGCTTGATGCCGGTCGAATACTGCATCATGCCGCCTTCATCGGAGAAGCCGTTGAACATGAAATAATTCGACCGCTTATAATGATAAAGCGTATGATTGTCCGGATAATAAACCGCCGTGTCTCCGACCTCGGAGCCCTCGATCATCAGATCCTGGTGGAAGAACAGCCTGACTTCCTTGGCGTCGTGGCGCCTGTTGCGGACAACGACTCGTTTAATATAAATGCATTCGCGCTGATGAATGCCGTCGTTCATGTATAGCTCGACGCCCAGTCCCTCATGCCGGGCCGTGATGTTCGTGACGAGGGAATCCTCGATATAGTCGAGCTCAAACCGCCATCCCGGCTCATCCAGCCAAGAGAACACGCCATCCACCCAAATGCCGAAGCGGCAATAATGGCCTCCGACGTGATTGAGCTGGCCTACGAACGGATAATAAATATCGCGGATGAAGCAATGCTGATCCAGATTGAGCAGCATCTTGCCGTTGCCGATTACGAGATGACGGGCCATGGTTCGCTCTCCTTTCGATCAGCCGACAATTGCGAGTATACGTCCATATAAGCTTTGGCGGAGCTGCTCCAGCTATAGTCCGCCCGCGCTCCGTTCTCGACGATCCGCTTCCATACCTCCTCCCGCCCGTATGCGGCCAGCGCTTTTCTTACCGTATCCAAATATTCATGCGCGTTGTAGTTAGAGAAGCTGAAGCCGTTCCCTTCACCCGTATATTCATTATAGGCTTGGACGGTATCCCGGAGCCCTCCCGTTTCTCTAACGATCGGAACGGTACGGTAACGCAAAGAGATCAATTGGCTTAGTCCGCATGGCTCGAACTTCGAAGGCATCGCGAACATATCGCTGCCCGCGTATATCCGTCTGGCCATGCGATCGCTATAGCCCAGCCACAAGGCCGCCTTCTCGGGATACCTGGCCGCGGCGCTCCGGAACAGCTCTTCGTAGCGCCATTCCCCCGCGCCGAGCACGACAAGCTGGACGTCCTCCTGAAGCAGCTCGTCGAGGGTGGCGGCAATCAGATCGAAGCCCTTCTGCTCGACGAGCCGGGATACGATCCCGATCAATGGGGTGTCGGCGGACTCCCGAAGTCCCATTTCCTTCTGCAGCTCCGTTTTGTTTTTGCGCTTGCGGGACAAGGAATTCCGGTAAGGCGTATGCAGCTCGGGATCGTTCATCGGGTCGAACGACTCGGTGTCGATGCCGTTCACGATGCCGACAAGGTCGCCGGAACGGTACCTTAGCAGATCGTCTAGCCCTTCGCCATAATAAGGCGATTGAATCTCCATGGCGTACGTTCCGCTTACCGTCGTCAGCTTGTCCGCGAATACCAAGCCGCCCTTCATGCAGCTCGCGGCGCCGTGATATTCGAGCTTGTCCGGGACGAACATGTCGTCCCCGGCTCCCGTCAGCTCCTTCATCAAGTCCATGCCGAACAAGCCCTGGTACTTCAAATTGTGAATCGTAAATACGGATTTCGTATAAGCCCACGCCGGGTCGAACGCGTACCTTGTTCTCAGCAAGAAAGGGATAAGTCCTGTTTGCCAATCATGGCAATGCACGATGTTCGGATGGAACCCCATATATCGGACCGCTTCCATGACCGCGAAGCAGAAGAAGACGAACCGTTCCGCGTCATCGTCGTAGCCATACAGCCCGCTTCGACGGAAATAATATTCGTTGTCGATCAGATAATAGGTGACGCCGTCAATTCGCGCAGCCAGCAGGCCGCAATATTGATTGCGCCAGCCGAAGCTAACCTGGAATTCCGCTAATAAGCGGAATTCCTGGAGGTATGAATCCGGAATTTCTTCATATTTGGGTAGTACGATTCTGACGTCGGCCCCCCGCGCGTTCAAGGCTTTGGGCAGCGCTCCGGCCACATCGGCGAGACCGCCTGTCTTCGCTAGAGGCACCGCTTCCGAGGTCGCAAACAGAATATTCATCTCTTACAAGCCTCCCATCCATTCGTACGGCCGATATGCCGTCTCTCTATTAAATGATCTTCTTCTTGCCGGCCAGGAACGGCGTCCCGCCCGCTCCGCGAATATCGCGGTCGCTCTCCACCACAACGTCTTTGTCCAGGATGCTGTTATAGACAAAGCTGTTCTCGCTGATCTGCCCGTTCTGCATAATGATGCTGTCCTTCACGATTGCGCCTTTCTCGACATGGACGCCCCGGAACAAAACGCTGTTGATGACGGTGCCTTCGATACGGCAGCCGTTCGCGATCAGCGAGTTCGTCACCTTGGACGAGGCCGAGTACCGGGCCGGCGGCTCATCCTTCACCTTCGTGTAAATCGGACCCGGCCGGTAGAACAGCTCCTTCCATACGGCTGGCTGCAGCAGCTTCATGCTGTGCTCGTAATAGCTGGATATCGTATTCACGACGCCTAGATACCCATCGTACATATAAGCGCGCACGTTCAGCTTGCCAAGCCTCGAGAAGATGGCATGCCGGACGAGATGATCCTGTCCTTGCGCCAGCGATGTCTCCACCAGCTCCATAAGGAGCTCTTTGCGCATGACGTACATCTCCATCGAGATAATGTCGCTGATCATGCGTCCATAATGATCCTGAATGGCCGTAATTCGGCCGTCTGCGTCCATCTTCACTTTGCGGGCTTTGCCGAACGTATGATTCGGCTCCCGCTTGCATACGACCGTAATATCCGCCCCTTGCTCTTGATGAGAACGGATCACGTCGTCGAAATCGACGTTGCAAACCATATGACTTCGCGTAATAACGACATAATCAAGCGAGGAACGCTGGAAGTAATCGCGATGCTGATAGAAATGGTACAAGTCGCCGCGGCTGATCTCCTGGATATCGTCCGTAGCAGGAGGCAGTATGAACAGCCCTCCTTGCCGGTGCTGGAGATCCCAATGCTTGCCGGAGCCCAGATGATCCATCAGCGAGCGGTATTTCGTATGCGCGAACACCGCGATTTTGTCCATGCCGGAGTTAACCAGGCTCGACAGCACGAAATCGATCAGGCGATACCTCGCGGCGAACGGGACGGTCGCCAGGCAGCGGCTCTGGGTCAATCTCTCCAGCTCGTCGGTTTCGTGAATCAAATTAATGACGCCAAGGACGTTATGCTTCATGTCGGCTCCACCTCCAGCAATTGATGATCGACGGCGACGAATTGATCGACGGCGACGACGGTAATTTCATCCGAATTCGGGTCGCCGATCGTGGCGCCCGCTTGAATGACCGCCCCTTCGCCGATAATCGCGCGATGGACTTGTGCTCCCGCTCCGATCGTTACGTTCGGCATAATCACCGATTCGGTAATCAGGCTTCCGATTTCCGTATGTACCCCCGAGAACAGCACGGACCGGTCGACGATGCCTTCCAGGATGCAGCCTTCGGTCACGAGCGACGCCGTCACTTCCGCCGTATCTGTCGTCAGCTGAGCCGGTTTGTTCGGACTGACGGAGTAGATCCGCCACTCCGGATCGTAGAGCGACAACGCCGGCTCGTCGGCGATAAGATCCATGTTCGCCTCCCACAGCGATTCGATCGTCCCGACATCCTTCCAATAGCCCTTGAACGGATAGCAGTGCATGCGCAAGCCATCGCGCATCATGGCCGGGATGACGTCTTTGCCGAAGTCATGGCTGGAATTACGGTTGGCTTCATCGATTATCAAATACTTCTGCAACGCTTTCCACGTGAATATGTATACACCCATAGAGGCGATATTGCTTTTCGGGTTTTTCGGCTTCTCCTCGAACGCGGTTATCCGGTCTTCGTCGTCGATATGCATGACGCCGAAGCGGCTCGCTTCCTTCCACTCCACTTCGATGCCCGCGATCGTAAGATCGGCGCCGCATTTCTTGTGATGCTCCAGCATCAGCTCGTAATCCATTTTGTAGATGTGATCGCCGGAGATAACGAGCACATACTCCGGATCGTATCGCTCGATAAACGCCATGTTCTGGTAAATGGCATTTGCCGTACCTTTGTACCAGACGCCGCCTTTCTGTTTCACGTATGGAGGCAGAATCGTCATGCCGCCGTCCCTCCGGTCTAGTCCCCACGGACTTCCGATTCCGAGATAGCGGTTGAGCTCGAGCGGCTGGTATTGCGTCAGAACCCCGACCGTATCGATGCCGGAATGAGCGCAATTGCTGAGAGTGAAGTCGATAATGCGATACTTCCCCCCGAAATAGACGGCGGGCTTCGCCAGATCCCTCGTCAAAACGCCCAATCGTTTACCTTCGCCGCCTGCGAGCAGCATAGCGATCATTTCTTTTCGGCCCATGGACACCACTCCTTGTTATTGTGTGTTCCCCAGATAGGTCAGCAGCAGAAAGGTGTAGGGGGGGAGTTGAATCGAGATGCTTTGATTTAGGCCATGCCACTTCATGTTGTCACTGGTGTAGCAGGCAGTAGTCGCATTCTCTATATAGCCACCGAACCGGGTGTCGCCGCTATGAATAAGCGGTTGGTACATGCCAGGCTCGGGAACGCCAATTCGGTAGTCGCGGTAATCGTGGCAGGAGAAGTTAGCGATGATGACGGAGAAGCTTGATCGTCCGCGACGGATAAAAGATATGACGGATTGCTGCGCATTATGTACGTCGATCCATTGAAAGCAATCGGGATCCCGGTCCTTCTCCCAAAGCGAAGGCGTCTCGCGATAAACCTGATTAAGCTCGCGCACATAGCGATGCATGCTCTTATGGGAATCGTATTCGAGAACCATCCAATCGAGCATGTCGCCGTCCTTCCACTCGTCGAACTGGCCCCATTCGCCGCCCATGAACAACAGCTTCTTGCCGGGATGAGTCATCCAGTAGCCGTAGAGAAGCCGCAGCTGGTCGAACTTTTCTTCGTAGCTGCCCGGCATTTTGTTCAGCAGGGAACGTTTGCCGTGCACGACTTCGTCATGGGACAAAGGAAGCACGTAATTTTCAGAGAAAGCGTAGCAAAGCGAGAAAGTCAGCAGGTGATGGTGATGTTGTCTGTCGTTCGGATGAAGTTTCATATAGCGAAGCATATCGTTCATCCAGCCCATATTCCATTTGAAGTTGAAGCCAAGGCCACCCTGGTATGTAGGCGAGGTTACGGCGGGCCAGGCTGAGGAATCTTCTGCGATAATCAAGATGTCGGGGTAGTAACGAAATAAGGTCTCGTTCAGTAGTTTGAGGAATCGCAGAGCGTCCAAATTCTCTCTGCCGCCAAGCTCGTTATACGTGCGCATATGCGCGGGTTTATCCATGTGGAGATTCAACATATTCGCGACGGCGTCGACCCTGAAGCCGTCGATGTGGAAGACGTCCATCCAGTAGATCGCGTTCGAGATCAGGAAGCTGACGATTTCCCGTCGCGAGAAATCGAAGGCCAGCGTGCCCCACAAAGGCAGCTCGGCTCGATTCGGATCGGCCCCTTCGTAAAGCGGCGTCCCGTCGAATCGGCGGAGACCGTGATCGTCTTTGCAGAAATGGCCGGGCACCCAGTCCAGAATGACGCCTAGACCGTTCTGATGGCAGCGGTCCACGAACCGTTTGAGCGCCGCAGGCTTGCCGTAGCGACTGGTCGGGCTGTAGAACCCGGTAATCTGATAGCCCCAAGACTGATCAAGGGGGTGCTCCGCGAGAGGCATCAGCTCGATATGGGTATAGCCCATCTCGGCAGCGTACGGAATCAAGTCGTCCGCCAGCTCATCGTAGGTGTAGAAATCTTCTTTCCCTTTTATTTTCCAGGAACCGGCATGCACCTCGTAAATGAGCAGGGGACGATGATACGGCGCGTTTTTTTTCTTCCAACGCATCCATTTGCCGTCTTGCCATCTGTGGCCGGTCAGCCTCGCGACGATCGAAGCCGTGCCAGGCCGTCTTTCGGAGTAGAAGGCGTACGGATCCGCCTTGCGGATAACCGTTCCGTCCTTCGCGACTATCTCGTATTTGTACAGCTCGCCTTCCTTCACCTTAGGGATAAACAACGCGTGCACGCCGGTGGTCCCGATCGGCACCATACGGTGATCGATCCCGTTCCAGCCGTTAAACCCGCCGATGACGCGTACTTCCTTTGCGTTCGGCGCCCATACCGCGAAGCGCACGCCTAGCCTGCCCTCGAATTTGACGGGATGCGCCCCCATGAAGCGGTAGCTATGATACGAGGAACCTTGATTGAACAAGTAAATATCCTCTTCGGACAAACCGAAGAGCGTCGTCGTTGCCAGCATGCGCAGCTTCACCTCATCGGAAGAGTATTTACGCCCATTATACATGGTTCTGTGAAAAAGAAACAACCCAGTTTTCATAGAACATGGCCATGTATGAAATGTATATGAAATGTAAACGTCAATATTCTTCACATTTCGACGTAAACCCTATGAAAGTTTACTCCATCCGCCATGCGTCACGCGGTTAATATAATAATGCTTCGAGCAATAGCCCTTCGAAACGGCGTTATTGTCGCAATTGATCCAGCTGCAATTCACAACCTTTTTGACGCGTCTGGGTCTTACCGTGTTGGGATCTCCATGACGCAGCAAACGCTGATGATGCATTGCGCACAGGCCTTTTGCTTTAACCGGCTTCAAACAGTTGTCCATGCTGCATTGTTCCATTAGAAGTTCCTCCCTGTTCTTAAAGCGATATAAACCGTTTCACGCCTATTCCCATAACAGACTTAATATTAACGGGAAATAGGCGCACAATAAAGTTGGCTGTGCGCTCATAATAACGATTGCACACGACTAAAAGGCATGGCAAGCTAATCATCTCCCCCCTTTCTGCTACGAAGTTTAAATAATTAAACCAAAATGAAGAATAGATGAATAATCCGACTTTTACCCTAGGAATTTCAACAGCGAGTCTATTATAATCAATAAGATTGGCAATGAAGGAGGTACGGATTTGAAGGTTCATCAACAAATATTCCAGATGCTCGACCAGCCGATGGTCGTGCTGCAAGAAAAGAACGGCGAGATTTCGGTTGAGGACGCCAACTTTGCTTTCCTAGATTTGATCGGCTACACGCTTCCCCGTCTGAAAGCCAAAGAAGGGAAAGAACTGGCCGAACGGTTCCACATAGATCTGTCCAAACGCATCCTGAAGAGCGAAATCCGTCTCAAAACGAAGGCGAGAGTCCAGCTCCGGCTTCGCATCGAGCAGCTGCCGTTACCGGAATCGCCCGGGGACGACTGCCGCCGCGCTTTAATTATCGCGGAGGATTTAACCGCGTACAGCTGGATCGAGCAGCAGCTCGAGCGCGGCAAAGTGCTCATGAGCGGCGTCGTCGACAAACATCTGCATATTCGTTTCCTTCGAGACAGCTTGGCGCCGCTCATGTTCGAGCCGGATCAAACCTTGGAGGACGAGACCCTGTTGCAGTTCATAGCGGAGAATGACCGCGAACGCCTGCTGCAGCTCATGAACGAAGCCTGCGAGCATTACGAGGAGAGAAGTCTTACCATCCACACCAGCAAGCTTAGCGGCGTTGAGCTGGAGCTGGAGCTCACGTTCTCCCCGATTCGCAACGGCGTCGGCAAATGCAACGTCATGGCGTTCGTCATCTGGGATTTCAGACCGGTCGGCGAAGACGAGATCGATCCATCGATGAAGCTCAAGATTTGGATGGCCAAGCGCGATATGACGGCCGGCCAGCTCTCCGAAGCGACGGGTATTTCCCTTCAGACGATTTCGAAGCTTCGCAACGGAAAAATCAACAAGCCCCAGAGGCTTACAGCAGAGCTGATCGCCTCGGAGCTTGGCATAGAAACCTCTGCTATATGGCCGGCGACGCGCAAGTAAATGCTAAGAAAAATCGCCGGAACGCGTATCTAGAAAAGGAGTTAGCTCTCCTTCGTGGAACAAGTGAAGCTCATGCATCGCTCTTGTGCAGGCCGTATAAAACAATTTCCTTTCGCTTTCTCGAGAGTAAACCCTGGCTGACGCGTCGGCTATGACGACCGCGTCGAATTCGACACCCTTCGCCAAATAGGCGGGAATAACGACCTTGCCCTTCTCGAACGTGACGGTCTCTTTCTCGATGAGCCGAATACCCTGCGTTTGGTCCGCGAGCTTCGCATACAGAATCTTGCTCTCCTCCGCCGTCTTGCAGATAACCGCGACGGATTCGAAGCCCGAGGCGCTTAGTTCCCGGAGCTTATCCGCGATGAGAGTCGGAAGCGCCCCCGGCCGTTCGGCTCTATTGATCGTCGGCTCCTCTCCGTTTCGGTTGAACGGCTCGATCCGCTCGCCTCCATCGATAATCCGCGCGGCGAACTCCACGATTTGTTTCGTCGAGCGGTAGCTCCTAAGCAGCGTAATCCGCTCCGTCTCCTCCGGCTCGAACAGCTCGTTCAGCGTATGGAATATTTCTCCCGTTCCGGAATGAGCGAAGATGGATTGATTGAAATCTCCCAGCAGCGTCATCCGGCTGTTCGGGAATATCCGGCGCAAATAACGATATTGGAACTCGGAGTAATCCTGGGCCTCGTCTACGAACACGTATTTGACCGTCGTGTGCGTATGGAAGCCCTCCAGCTTTTCTTTCAAATAACAATACGGCGTCGCGTCCTCGTAAGGCATCAAGCCTTGCTCCAGCCTGCCGAGCGTGTCCGCCTGCACCGCTTCCCATTCCCCCGCCGTGAAACCGGCCGGACCGCCGACCGGATTTCCTTCTACATGTCCAGGCTCGTATAACGCCTTGTAGATCCCGGGCATATCCAGGAACAAGCCCCGCTTGACGCGGCTTCGCAATTTTTTGAACCGCTCCTGAACGACGCCCGCCGCCAGAAACTCCCGCTCCGATTCGTAGTCGTCGTGCGACTGCTCCGTGAACTTGTTTTTTCGCCGAAGCTCTTGATAGGCGATGGTATAGGCTTCGTTGTCCAGCAGCTCGATCGCGTCCATGACCCACTTCTTTTTGCGTTCCAGCTTGCTTAGTCGGGTCAGCTCCTTCAGCAGCCACGTACGCAGCATCCGCAGCCGGTTCGGTATCGTTACGCCTCTGTCCAGCTGGTAGAACTGCTCGGCTATCGCGCTCGCCGTGATGAGCGGGCGGCCGCGGAACATAATCGATTTGAAGAGAAGTCCCCGGTGTCCAAGCCGAGACGCATAGGCGTCGATCAGATCCATATAGGCCGCGCTCGACTTGGCCTGAATTCCCAGCATTCTTGTCTCATACCCCGCTTCACCCGTAGCCGTCAGGGTATACTCCATTTGGACGAAAGGATCCTCAACCTCGAAGTCCCGTCCGACGCGATGCTCCAAATATTGCAGATAGGTCGTTTGATTCATATTTTTTTCGCCAAGCTCCGGCAGCACTGTCGAAATATAGCTGTTGAACATCGGATTCGGCGAAAACAACACGATTTGGTCGGCGCTCAAGGTGCCGCGGAATCTGTAGAGCAAATAGGCGACGCGCTGAAGCGCGGCTGACGTTTTCCCGCTTCCCGCCGCTCCCTGCACGATTAGAAGCTTCGCCCGATCGTTACGGATGATCCGATTCTGCTCCTGCTGGATCGTGGCGACGATGCTTTTCATTGCCGCGTCCGAGCCTTTGCCTAGCACCTCCTGCAGCAGCTCGTCTCCGATCGTAACACCCGTATCGAACATGCTTTTGATGACGCCGCCGCGGATCATGAATTGGCGTTTCAACGTCATTTCTCCGCGAACCTCGCCTTCCGGCGTCTTGTAGACGACCGGACCGGGACCATAATCGTAATAAAGACTGGAAACAGGCGCTCTCCAATCGTAGATCAAATACTGCTCTCCGCTTTCATCCAGCAGCGACCCGACGCCCAAATAAATTTGATCCGGCTCTGAGCCGGCAGGCGCGCCTTCTTCGACCAGATCGATTCTGCCGAAGTAAGGGGATGCCTGCAGTCTTTCAAGCGTCGCCAGCTGCTCCTTCATGTGACGGTGACTTCGCTCCCGCTCCGACAGCAGTTCCGCCTGCTGCTTCATGCTGGCGTACGTCTCGGCCGTTTCGGCGGAATCCTCGAAGTTGACGGTGACGTCCTCCCAGAAGTCGCGGCGGATATCGACAATTTCGCCGTGGATGCCGCCTGTTCTCTCCCGCAAGTAGCCGATTCTTTGCTTAATCATGGACGTCAACCGATCCACGCGCGCTTGCTCTTGTTCACGTTCCTTGTCGATAATGGACATAAGCTCCTCCTCCCGGCATGAACCCGATATCGTCCAGCAGCACTTTACCTCGCTCGCTCTGGAAGCGGAACGCAACGCTGCTGATGTCGCCGGCCGTTATCGCGGTCTGTGCCCCGTTGCCGGCCTTGTCTTCCGCGCTTGCTTTATTATGCTCGAACAAGGCGAGCGGAATGATATAGGTTTGGGCCACGGCCTCCGTTGGATTTTTGTATTTGCTGTTTTTCACTTCGCGCTCCAGCTTACCAAGCGTCAAAAAAGAAGTGTAAGCCGGCTCTCCCGGCATCATGAATGAGCGAAGCGGCAGAATATACGAAGCTCCGTCTCGCGTAGCAATCGCAATCTCGAGGTCGGGCAGCGGCGGAAGCGGCTCCTCGTACGTTCCGTTCGACAGCTCCCATTCCAAATTCGACAGGGAGAATACGAGCCTGTCCGCTTCGGACTCGCTCTTGCTCAGCGCATCCTTCGAAAGGGACAAGGTGAACAAAGCGCCAGGCTTCTCCCAGTGAAGCGCCATGCCGGAAGTGCCTTTATGATTGCCGTCGCGGTCCTTAGCCTGCTGTTTCGCAGCGCTTTTCATCCCTTCGGCGTCCGTCCGTTCAATACCCGATTGCCTCGAAGAATCGAAGCTGGCAAGACGCGCCATGTTGGCGTCATCGTAACGAACGATATAATCCGTCGTATCGGTCGGCAGCCAATCGGCCCCCGATCGGTAATCCTGGAATAACGCTTTGTACTCTTGGCGGCCGTGAAGCGTCGCCTCGAGAAAGGCCGAGATGAACACCTTAGCGGCTAGCCGCTGATCCTCGGCCGGCATCATCCCTTTGCGGTTCAGCAGAAGGCCTCCCGGCAGTCTTTCGTCCATATGCCCCCAGGATGTGTTGAATTGGCTGTGATTCGCTCTCGAGAGATAGACCGCCGCTTTGAATAAGTCGGACTGCGCCCCGAACGTCGTCCGGTGATACTGGCGCTCGCCGTAAAAGTTGTTCACGTCCCCGTCCATCGCCCCTTGAAGGGTTAAGTAGTTCACGTCCGTCAATTTGGCGGACAGATCGTCTACGCGTTTGTCCGTCGGAGCAATCGCAATGACGGAGCGGATATTAATCTCCTCCAGACTCTGGAACGTCTCATCCTCCGCGAACCACCTTCCCCGGTCCGCCGCGATGGAGACGGCTTGTCCCCCTCTTGAATGCCCAATGAGCGCAACCTTCTCCCAATCAATGCGTCCCTCGAACGGATTAGCCGAACCGTTAGACTCGGACAACGTTTGAAGCTGCTGCAGGTGCTTAAGCAGCAGCCAGCCTCTCATCTTCATATCGTCGTTCGGCAAGCTCGACCATACCGAATAGTTCAAGAAATTAGCGTCGACCGACACCGCGATCATTCCTCGGCTGGCCAACAATTCCCCCAAATACGCGTAGCCGCCGTCCGAAAAATATTCCATGAGATGATTCCCGTGCACGATCAGCACGAGGGGAAAAGGACCATCCCCCTCGGGCATCCATACCGTGCCGTTAAGAGGGAGCTCATGCTGATCAAAGCCCCAAAACGCTGATTTAAGCTTAGGCCAATAGGTAATATAATCCGAAGCGTCTACGGGTTCGGTTATGAGATCGACTTCTTCTCCGAACCGGCCGCGGTATTTATCTTTGCCGCTTCCATAGCTGAACGAGAGAACGGAATAGTCTCCGGCACTCGCCGGGTTAACGGCCTCGAGCGGTTCAACGACAGCAACAGACTCGTTGACGCCGTTGTTGTCCGACGCAGCCTCCTGGCGCGCAGGCGGCTCCAGGGGAGCCGGCCAGCCGATGCCGATCGCCGTTATTCCCGCCGTGGCGGCAAGCGCTGCGCTGATGTACACTTTCCGTACGGGACGAATCCCCGATGTCGCAATGACGCCCAGCAGAAGGCTGAAGATCAGGCCGATAAGGGCATAAAGCAGGCCAAGAATGATGGCATAGACGAAGCCGACCTCGGTATAATGCAGAATGACGACGCCTTGTACCCCCGTATAGATGAACGAAGCGGAGAGCCTCCGCGGCAGCGGTATATATAGGAAAGAAAACAAGCAGGAAAGGACAAAACCAACCATCAGCATCAATGCTCCGTTCGCGCTTTGGAACAGAAGCATATCCAGCCACACGCCGAGGCCCGTCGGCATGCCAAGAGCCGCGAGCGCCATGGCAGCCGCGCCGAATAGCGCGAGTCCCCCCGCCGCGAATGCGGTAAGACGGCTCTCCCGCTGCAGGCGAGCTCTATACCGGACAAGGAACCAACGGCCCAGCTTCCGAAGCCTTTGCCGCTTAACCGGAGGCGGGGATTCGCTTGCCGCAGGCAGCCCTCCGTTCGCTTCTAGATTCTCCTCCATGTCTCCCCCTTGACGGACAACCAATGCCTTCCGCCGCGCGATTCAATATGGACCGGCACGTCAAAAAAAGCGCTTAGCCGCTCGGCATCCATTAGCTTCTCCGTCGCATCGGCGGCAAAAACCGCGCCGTCCTTAAGCAGCAGCGTATGCTTGAAGCAAGGCATGATTTCTTCGATGTGATGCGTTACGTAGACCATCGTCGGCGCTTGTTCTTCGTTTGCAAGGGCCTCCACCATGGACAGAAGACTTTCTCTGGCGAAGACGTCCAATCCCGTGCACGGCTCGTCCAGAATAAGCAGCTTTGGCGAACTCATAAGCGCTCTGCCGATCAGCACTCTTTGCCGTTCCCCCTGCGATAAGGTATGGTACGCCCTGTCCGCAAGCGATTCGCAGCCGAGCGAGCAGAGCAGCTGCCGGGCCCGCTCCCGGTCCGCGTCCTCCATCCGGTCATACACGCCAATTGTCGAATATTTGCCCGACAATACGATCTGGAATGCCGTCTCGCTGCCGTACAGCCGCTGCTGCAGCGAAGTGCTGACCCACCCGATGCTCTTTCGAAGCTCCCGGAGGTCATATTCCCCGAATGCGTGGCCAAGCACGCTGATTTTGCCTTTCGTTGGCCATATGTATCCGTTAATCATATTAAGCAGCGTCGTTTTTCCCGAGCCGTTCAGCCCGAGGAGACACCAGTGTTCGCCGTTCTCGACGCGCCAGCTTACATCATTCAGAATCGAGTCGTTCTCCCGTTCCCAAGACACATGGGAAATATCGATGACCATGCTTTCTCCTCCCACGCACGCAAATGGCAATCTATTCTATCATACATCCGATTAGCGCCCATGTAAAAGATCGGCTCCCCGCAGGAGAGCCGATCGCCGATCGGAATTCATCACGTTAAGGCATAATAGAAAGGTACAATAACCAAATTAAGTGCAACTGCAACCAGACCGATGGCCATTGCCCAGCCGCCCAAGCCCCTCGCTCCCTGACGGAAAGCAATATAGCCCATGACCGCCGCCGAAGCGCCGAGCAATACGGGCCAAATAAACCACGAAGCTATAGCGAAGATCAAAGAAACCCAACCGAGCGCGTGCCCGCTGGAACGCGTATCCTCACGATCATCGTCGTAGGCCCGATGCTCATTCCGTTCCGCCGTGCGTTCAATGTGCGCCGGAGGCATGCCGTAAGCAAAATCCGCGCCCATCTCCTCGTTGACGTTAGGGATATGGTTCGGGTAACCGCTGTTCGTCGGAGCGTAGCTCGGCTCCGTTTCCTTCTCCGTGGAACGTTTGTATTCGATTTCATTGTCCTTGTTCTCGATCATTCCGTTCACTCCTTTGGCTTAAAGGTGTGGCAGCAGGTTGCGCCCGATTCCGTCGCCTGATCCTGATGGAACAAGCCTAATTCGTCGCCGGCGAACTCCTCCATGAACGATACCTGGGAGTGCTGATCGATATCAATCATAATTTCTTTTGCGCCGCAATTGTTGCCTTCCTTCCAGAACGAGCAATTCGATACGCTGCAGGATACGCCCTTTGGCATAAAAAAATCACCTCCGCTACTCATTGTTTCTCGAGCGGAAGTGATTCATTCTGCCTTATTTTTGTCCTTGCATACGGCGCTGCGTCATATAATCGCTTTCGTAATAGGCCAGATCGTCGCGCAGCTCCTCGAATACCTTCGAAACGCCAAGCACTACGTTGCGCGCTTCGCGAACCGGCTTAAAGCGGAAGCGGATGGCGTCTTGTCCGGTGTAGGCATACCTTCCGTCCTCGGAATAACATTCATTCTTCGGATAGAAGAAGGCATTCACGCAATGATGATAGGCTTCGTACAGGGCGCGCTCTCCGAACTCCATATCGAAATTGGGCCTTCTCAGCAGAACGCCCAGTTTTTCAACCGATACTTCCGAGTAAACGAGAAGATGTCTCAAATCAGACAGCAAGCCTTTGTAGAACAACACCGCGTCTTCTCCGCCGTTTTCTTCGGTCAGCTGGGGTACAGCATACTGGTTAAGGAACGGCTCCAGCTGGGCTACCGCTCCCTTTAGCTTGTCACGAGTGGATTCCGCTAGCGCTTTAACATTCGTCGATGGCATAAGGTAGATCCCCTTTCCTAATTGCAAACAAAAAAACTATAAACATCAACATCGTACCACATATTGCTCCGAAACGGTACTGGCGATTCATCAATTGTCCGCATAAATTGTGTCGATCCACCTAATTCTAAGCATGATGCCGATCATCGTTTAATTGGAACTGGAGGTTTCTGCAGCATGCGAAAATCATGGATCACCGCGTTTACCGTGTTGACATTGGCGGCTCTTCTTATTCCCGGAACCCGATTGCTTGCGCCGGATCGTGAAGCGCGGAACGAAGATGAATACCCGAGAACCGCTCCGTTCTCGGCCGAGTCCGAGCAGAAGCAAAAATTTACGGCGCTGCAGAACGACATGACCGCGACGGCCCTGCTTATGAACTCGGAAACCAAAAAGGATTTCCGAAACGTTCTCGCGCGCAGCGGACGTTCCGATTCGAAAGCGCTGGCCGAGATCGACGCGCTTATGGGCGAGCATTCGCATATCGGGTATATCGGCTGGCAATCGGAGGGCATACAGCGCCACCGCGGCGAAATGCCAGAATCGCCGGATAACGCGGCTCAATCTTATGCCAGGGAAGCATCCGCTCATATCGCAAACGGTCAAGCTTATGAATCTCCGGCCTTCGAAGCAAGCAACGGCAGCCGTTATGTCGTGCTTGGCGTTCCCAGCCAAACGGACAAAGGAACAGGCGTAGTCGGGTTTGTTAAGCAGGATATCGTCAAAAGAGTCGAGCAGCATCAAAAGCAAAACCTGCGTCTCATCCCCTATCCTGCGGAGGGCAACTACCGGATCGAATCGGTGAAGCCGAACTCGACGGTCGACACAACCGTCCGCACCGGGGAAGACAACGGCAACGCCAGCCATTATCACATTCGCGACGTTGTCGTTCATATCGATCACGTCCTGACGGATAACGAAATGAACAAAATCAAGTCCGACATTAATATGGAATCCGTCCAGCAGCTCGGCGACAACTACATTTTCCGTTCGAAAACGCTGGAAACCAAGCAGTTGATGGACTATTTCAAGAAAAACTGGAAGCCGCGTTTCGCCGAGCCGAACTATTTGTACTTGACGAATGACGAAGCGACGGGCGCAAGCGCGATCGTGCCGAACGACGCGCTATATTCCGAGTACCAATGGAATCTCCCTTCCATCGAAGCCGAGAAAGGCTGGGCGGTGTCCAAGGGAGACGAGGGCGTCATTATCGCCGTGCTCGACACCGGGGTCCAGCTTAACCATCCCGATCTGCAAGGCAAGCTCGTCGAGGGGACGAACATCGTGGACGAAGCGGCCAAGCCGAACGACGATGTCGGCCACGGGACGCATGTGTCCGGCATTATCGGCGCTTCGGTCAACAACGGGGAAGGCGTGGCCGGCGTCTCTTGGTTTAATAAGATCATGCCCGTCAAGGTGCTTGACAGCAGCGGTGCCGGCTCCACCTATGCGGTGGCGCAGGGCATCATCTGGGCCGTCGACCACGGAGCGAAGGTTATCAATATGAGCCTTGGCAACTATGCGGAAGCCGACTTCCTTCACGACGCGATCAAATACGCGTACGAGCGCGACGTCGTCTTGATTGCCGCAAGCGGGAACGACAATACCGAGCGTCCCGGCTATCCGGCGGCGTATCCCGAAGTATTCGCCGTTGCCGCAACCAACAACAACAAAGAAAAAGCGTCCTTCTCGAACTACGGAGACTATATTGATGTCGCCGCTCCGGGCGACAGCATCGCGAGCACGTATCCGGGAAGCCAGTATGCGGCATTGTCCGGCACGTCGATGGCCAGCCCGCACGTCGCGGCGCTGGCCGGCTTGATCCGGTCCGTGAACCCGGATTTGAACAATGAAGAAGTGATGGAGATTATGCGTTCGTCCGCTCGCGATTTGGGTACCGAAGGTAAAGACAAATATTTTGGCTACGGGGAAATCGACGTCATTCAGGCGCTGTCCACCGCTTCGAACTACAGCGGCGCGCTGCAGACGTATCCACAGCAAGTGAAGCGCAAGCTCGAAAGACTGAAGTAAACGAACGCAAAGAGGGCGTCCTGTCATGTGTGTACATGCCGGACGCCCTCTTATCGTTCGTATTCAATTCATCTTACCGTTCGGAAAGCTTGCCGTAAGCCGGGTTCTGTACTCCTGGTGGTTCGAACGGGAACGACCCTCCCACTGTGGAGCGACAATCATCTATCTAGGCCGTACATTGCTGCACGGCTCCAGCAACCAACCCGGACGCGCCTCGGGCAAAGGCTGCAGCCTCGAAAGCTGCGGCGTCCTCTCGGTCTTGCTCCAGATGGGGTTTACCAGGAACGTAGTCACCCACGCTCCTCGTGGTCTCTTACACCACGGTTCCACCCTTGCCTGATCTGCTAGCGGCCGCTAGCAGCCATCGGCGGTCCATTTCTGTGGCACTATCCTTCAGCTCGCGCTGACTGGACGTTATCCAGCATCCTGCCCTATGGAGCCCGGACTTTCCTCTCGCAGCTCGCGCTGCCAGCGATTGTCTGTCAAACTTTCCGTTTGCACGCTTAAGTATACAAGGTTTGCTCCGAAAGCTCAACCCTGTAAGTCCTGTCTGCTGTGACAGCGGCTGCCAGCTAACGCCCTATACGAAGACGAACGGTTCGGTATTCAGCTTGGAAGGCACGGCGATAGTCTCCGATTTGCTTTCCGCCAGACGATCATTCAGCCATTCCGCCACTTTCGTTTTCATGACCTTCTCGATGTTATGGCCGGCGTCGATAATCGTCATGCCCGCCGCAAGCGCGTCATGCGCCGTATGATAATCGATATCTCCCGTCACGAGCACATCGGCGCCCGCAAACATGGCATGTCTTACATACTTGGCCCCCGCGCCGCCGAGAACGGCCGCTTTGCGGATCGGTTTGTCAAGCGGTCCGACGACCCGCAGCATCGGGACGTCGAACGCGCCCTTCAGCCTATGAGCCAGCTCCCCTAAAGTAAATGGGGCTTTCAGCTTGCCCGCTCTTCCAAGACCATACGATCTGCCCGTCAAATCTACAGGATACAGGTCGTATGCAACCTCCTCGTACGGATGAGCCTTCAGCATGGCTGATACCGTTTTGCGGTGAATGCTGTAGGGCACGATCGTCTCGATGCGAACTTCATCCGCATATTCCAGCTCGCCTTGTTTGCCGATGAACGGGTTCGTGCCTTCGCCAGGCCTAAACGTGCCTTGACCGCGAATATTGAAGCTGCAGCAGCTATAATCGCCTATTTCTCCGGCACCAGTCCGCCAGATTGCCTCGAGGACGCTCTTGTGATGGCTCTCGGGAACGAATACGACGAGCTTGTACAGCTTATCGGTATGAACCTCCTCGAGGGATTGGCGTCCTTCCTCTTCGATGCCGATTTGATCCGCGAGCCAATCGTTAATCCCGCCGTCCGTCACATCCAGATTCGTGTGGGAGATATAGACGGCGATATCGTTTTTGATCAGCTTTTCGTACAGCTTCCCCGCGGGCGTCGAGGTATCCAGCTTGGCGATCGGACGGAAAATGATCGCGTGATGCGCGATAATCAGATTCGCGCCCGCTTCGATGGCTTCGTCCACCACTTCATCCGTTACGTCGAGCGCCACGAGCGCTTTCGATATCGGTTTGTTCAGCGTGCCGAGCTGCAGTCCGATCTTATCGTTCTCCACCGCGTAGTGCTTTGGAGCCAACCGCTCCATCAGTTGAATCAATGCCGCGCCATTCGTAAGCACTTCAGCACCTCCTCGATTCGTTCGATATCCGCTTGGAATTGCTCCCTCTTGCTTGCGGCTTCGGGCAAATCCGAAGCGCTCATTTGCTTCCTTATCTTCTCCAGCTTCTCGATCTCAAGACGCCACTTCTCTTCGAGCGTCTCGCTGCCTTCGCGGATCAAGTGCGGCCCCATTCGAATTAACAGCCCTTTGAGCGCGGAGCGATCCCAATCCAGAGGAAGAAACGACCCGTCGTATAGCTTCGCGTTTAAAGCTTCCGCATCCGGCTGGCGTTTGGCATGCAGCACCTCGTAAATTTTGCCGTCCTCCTCGAGAATCGACTCATTCGCAAGATACCAGCCTTGCTCCAGAAGCCAAAGCCGTACGGCATCTTCCCCTACATTCGGTTGCAGCACTAGCTCCGTAACGCCCTCCAGCTTGCCGGCCTGACGCCCGGTCTCCAATATTTCGCGCATGAGCAGACCGCCCATACCCGCAATCGTAACGGTATCCGTCTCTCCCGGTTTCAGCACGGCCAGTCCGTCGCCCTGCCGCACCTCCAGCAGCGCGGTCAAATTGGCGTCCGCCGCTTGTTTCTTCGCCGCCATATACGGGCCGGCGTTGAGCTCGCCAGCTATGGCAGAGCGCGATTTTCCGCTTTGCAGCAAATAAACAGGCAGCAGAGCGTGATCGGAACCAATATCCGCCACGCGGCCTCCCGTCGATACGTAATCCGCAATTCGCTGCAGACGTTTCGATAATTTGATCATTAAGCCACCCACACCATCCATTGCTTCCGCAACGCGAAGAGAAGTCCTCCGCCTATTGCGATTTTTGTAATTAGCTGCAGATGCAGCCATGCCGTGTCTTTCACGATGACCAGCGTGTATAATTCCGGTATCAGCCAAGCCATCGCGCAGGTCAGAAAAAGAATCGCCGCGGTCGGCTTGCTCCAACGATGGAAGAACCAGCTGCTCCACCCGAACAAGATTGCGAGCGGCAGCCAGAAGAGCTGAACCTCGTACCATGTCGGTTCGGGAGCATAACGGGAAAGAAGCCACCCATAGACAAGCAGCGCGCTTAACCAGCCGCATTGATGTAGAATATGTATTCGCGCGAGAATGCCGTAGACGATCCAGAAAAGCGCGCAGAACGCAAGCATCCCGGTCTTCCAGCCCCAATCGGTCAGCTCATGAAGCTGAAGGATATGCATGCCTCCGCCCAGCAATATCAGCATCCCCATGCTGATAAGGGATAAACCTAGCGATTCGTTCCGATGGCGCATTCTATGGCCAATCCACATAAAAGAGAGGACCGCGCCAAGTACGACGCCAATTTGCAATACGGGATGAAAACGGCTAAAATAAAGCACAACGAAGGAAATTAAGGTAAAAGTTCCAAATGTAAGCAGCCATTGTTTGCCCGTGGCCTTCTGCACGGCGGCAATCGCTTTGCCGACCGCATGCGTCGGCGACTCGGCGCGATCAGCATCTTGGCTTTCGGGATCGGCATATAAATTAAGCAAAAAGTCGCAGTACTGATCCGGAAGCAGCTTGCTCCTGCGCCAATAATCGATTTCTTTTACGATCGTTTGCCTGCGTTCCTGATTCATGGTGTCAAGCATCCTTTCCATCCGTCTACGCTCGCACATTGGAAAAAAGACCTCGCTGCCTAAGCAGAAAGGTCATGGGTATCGCCATTATTCGAGGAAATCTTTAAGTCGCTTGCTGCGGCTCGGATGACGAAGCTTCCGCAGCGCTTTCGCTTCGATCTGTCTAATCCTCTCGCGCGTAACGCCGAACACTTTGCCTACTTCCTCCAGCGTTCTTGTCCGCCCGTCATCCAGGCCGAAACGAAGACGAAGCACATTCTCTTCGCGCTCGGTGAGCGTATCGAGCACGTCTTCCAGCTGCTCCTTCAGAAGCTCATAGGCTGCGGCATCGGCAGGAGCCAAAGCTTCCTGATCCTCGATGAAATCGCCGAGATGCGAATCGTCTTCCTCGCCAATTGGCGTTTCCAGCGATACCGGCTCCTGTGCGATTTTCATAATCTCCCGCACCTTCTCCGTGCTAAGCTCCATCTCAACGGCGATTTCCTCCGGCGTGGGTTCGCGTCCAAGCTCCTGCAGGAGCTGACGGGATACGCGAATCAGCTTGTTAATCGTCTCCACCATATGAACCGGAATTCGGATCGTTCTTGCTTGGTCCGCGATCGCGCGCGTAATCGCCTGCCGGATCCACCACGTCGCGTACGTGCTGAACTTAAAGCCTTTCTGGTGATCGAATTTTTCAACCGCCTTGATCAGGCCCATGTTGCCTTCTTGAATCAAGTCCAAGAACAACATCCCGCGGCCGACGTAACGCTTGGCGATGCTGACAACGAGACGCAAGTTAGCCTCTGCCAATCTCCGTTTCGCTTCTTCGTCCCCGTTCTCGATGCGGATCGCCAGCTCGATCTCGTCGTCCGCCGACAGGAGCGGCACGCGGCCGATTTCTTTTAAGTACATCCGAACAGGGTCGTTGATTTTGATGCCTGGCGGAAGAGCAAGGTCGTCGTCAAAGTTGAAATCGTCTCCATCCCGTTCGGCGTCGTCGTTCGACGCGCGCATCGGATGATCTTCGTCGCTCTCGTTCAGTACCTCGATTCCATGATCGTCCAGCTGCTCGAAAAACTCGTCGATCTGCTCCGGATCTTGATCAAAGGGAGAAAGTTTCTCCATGATTTCTTTATACGTTAAGGAGGATCTTTTCTTGCCAAGCTCGATAAGCTGATCCTTGACCTGGTCCAGCTTCTGTTCGGTATCTAATTCAGTATGTTGATCGTTCGCCATTTCCGACTCCCTCCTCCCTAGAATTCATCATGAAGTTAACCTTTCAGCTGTCTCTCTAGGGTAATAATCTCAAGACCTAAGCGCGCTGCTTCTAGAGCGTCGCCGGCGCGCTCGGCGCGCACCATTTCTTCTTTTTTTCTTTCGATTTCCCGAAGCTGCGGCACCTTCAGGATCGTTCCGATATAAGCCTCGAGGATCGTCTCGTCGAACGGGAAGTCGCCATCCATAAGAAGGATGGAAGACGCGATCTCTTCAAGACGGTCATCATGCAGGGTTTCGATGAACTTGGCGGCGTCCGGTTCATATCCGCCCGCATAATAGGCGTATAAATAAGCAGCAAGCGCTGCGTGATCCTCTACGTTAAACGAATCGCCGATTCTCTGATGCACGGCTTCGGCAATCTCGCGATCCCGCATCATAACGTGCAGCAATCTCCGCTCCGCGTACGTGTATGCCGGCATAATGCCCGGCGCTTTGGACGTACGGCGCTTTTCATTCCTACCATTATTCCACGAATTGTCGTTATTATCCCCCGAAGGCTTCTTTTTTTGGAGCTCCATCCGGATGTTATGACAATCTTGCTTGAGCGCGTCAAGCGAGATGTCGAATTCCCTGGACAGCTCTTTCAAATAAACCTCGCGTTCCGTGGATGAATCGAGGCCGGCCACAATATCGATGGCCTCCATCAGGTAGTTTTTACGACCTTCTTCTTTTAGCAGTATATGGTTTTTTCTTGAATATATAAGCTTAAATTTTGTAACGGAGACCGGCTCGTCCATAATTTCCCGCATATAATTTTCCGGTCCGTATTCGTTTATATATTCATCCGGGTCTTTACCCTTCGGCAGCATAGCGACCGATACCCTAAGGCCTGCCGCTTCAAGCATCGGGATCGATTTGTAAGCCGCCGCTTGCCCCGCGTCATCCCCGTCGTAGCAGAGCAATACTTCCTCGGCAAGCCGGCGCAGCAAGGAGCAATGTTCTTCGGTAAGCGCGGTCCCCATCGTAGCAACGCCATTCTGAACGCCGGCGCTCCAAGATTTAATGACGTCCATGTAGCCTTCGAACAATACGACTTGCTTGCTTTTCCTAATGGCGGGCTTGGCATAATGCAGGTTGTACAGCGTTCTGCTTTTCGTGAAGAGCATCGTTTCCGGCGAGTTTAAATATTTCGGCCCGCCTTCGCCGATGATGCGCCCCCCGAAAGCGGACGCTTTCCCGCTTGCATCCCACAGAGGAAACATGATCCTGCCTCTGAACCGATCCACATAACCGCTGCCGTCGCTCTTCGCGGACAGCAGACCGCCCTTCTCCATCAGAACGGGATCGAAGCCTCTTCCCGTCAGAAAGCGGGTCAATACGTCCCACTCGTCCGGCGCAAATCCGATCATGAAATGATCGATCAAACGATCCGACAGCCCTCTCTCGCGCAAATAGTTTTTGGCCCGGCTTCCTTGCTTCGTATTATTAAGCAAGTGATGATAAAATTTGATGGCCAGCTCATGCGCTTCGATCAGCTTCAGGCGGTTAGGATCCTGGGTCGTCTCCTTGCCGCTTTCTCCCGCCCAAGTAATCGGCATGCCGGCTTCTTCGGCGAGGTATCGGACAGCTTCCGGGAACGTGTACCCTTCCTTAAACTCCATGAATCGAATGACGTTTCCGCTTTTCCCGCAGCCGTAGCAATGGAAGATCTGCAGCTCCGGAGTGACGGTGAACGAAGGCGTTTTCTCTGAATGAAACGGACATAACCCCTTCATATATTTGCCCTGCTTCGTGAGGTGAACGTACTTTCCGACCGTTTCCACGATGTCATGACGTTTGCGTACCGCGTCAATGACCTCATCCGGTATCTTACCGTTTGTCATCGTTCATCACCAACATCTCAGCAAATTGATTCTAGTTCAGATTTTTAATAATATTCGCTAAACGTCCGGTTTCTCCTGCTCGATTTGCAAAACTTTTGTCAACTTTTGTTGAAAAGCTTTACGGTCGTCCTCGGTCATCGCTTTTGGCCCTTTCGTTCTGCCTCCCGCGCGCCTCAATCTCGCCCCTTGATGTCTGCGTTCCATCAAATAATCGATGTTCTCGTCCGTATACTGCTCGCCTCTCGGCGAAAGCACGACCGCTCCTTTGCCGAGCGCCATGCAGGCGAGACCGAAATCCTGAGTCACGAGAATATTCTTAGGCCTAATATGATTCATAATATACAGATCGACCGATTGGCTGCTGCGGTCGACCTGGACGACGCGAACGCCTTCTCTCGCTTCCATTCGATGGTCGTAGGAGGCAACCATGCAGACGGAAGCTCCGAACGCTTTTGCCGTTTCTTCGATTTCGGATTTGACCGGACACGCGTCCGCGTCAACGACGATAGTCAACGCATCTGGAATTGGAATAAGTTTCACCGCTCGCCCTCGAAATGTTGGATTGCCCTACTATTATATACGGTGAACGGTCAAAAAAATCCTGCATTTACTGTCCTCGGACGTACTCCATGATCAGGCTTGCCGTTTCTTCCACCGCTCGGTGCGACACGTCGATGACGACGCAATCCAGCTTCTTCATCACTTCGTCCGCATACCGCAGCTCCTGCTCGATCCGATCCGTCGTTGCGTACGATGCCGTATTGGGCAGACCTAATGCCTTTAACCGTTCTTTGCGAATGACGTTCAGATACGCCGTATTGATCGTGAGCCCGATAATTTTGTTTTTGGGCAGCTTGAACAATTCGTCCGGCGGCTTAAGCTCCGGCACCAGCGGAACGTTCGCGACCTTAAACTTCTGATGGGCCAAGTACATGGAGAGCGGCGTCTTGGATGTGCGGGACACCCCGACGAGGACGATATCCGCTTTGAGCACTCCTGATGTATCTCTCGCGTCGTCGTATTTGACGGCGAATTCGACCGCCTCGACCTTGCGGAAATAATCGGCGTCGAGCACATGGTTCAGTCCCGGCTCTTGGCGGGATTTCCGGCCCGTCTGATGCTCGAGCGTTTCGATGAACGGTCCCAGCAGGTCGATGGCGGCGATTTGATGCTCCTCCGCCAGTCTCTTCATCGCTTCCCGCAGCTGGGGCAGAACCAAGGTGTACAGAACGATCGCCTGCGAAACCTTGGCGAGCTCCGTAATCCGGATCAGCGCCGATTCGTCCGAGACGAACGGCGCCCTCCGAATTTCCGCGCTGATCGGGTGAAACTGCGCAATGGCGGCGCGAACGACCAGCTCGCCCGTATCGCCTGCCGCGTCGGATACGACATATACGATAACTTCGGGTTTACCCAAGGATTGCGTCATGCACTTCATCCTTTCCGCGCGCTCTCATATTTACACACAGGTACAGCTTTACCAAACGAGCTTCGAGAAATCCGCGATTTTGGCGATGTCCGCGGCTATGACTTTCAGCATGGCCAGACGGTTAGCCCGGACCTTCTCGTCTTCGGCCATAACCATAACGCTGTCGAAATAAGCTTGAATCGACGGTTTAAGCGCGGCAAGCGATTCGATCGCGGCCGAAGCGCTTCGATTCGACATCGCGGCTTGGAATGCCGCCTGCCCGTTTTGCCAAGCTTGATACAGCTGGCCTTCCGCCGCTTCCGCGAACAACGCCGGATCGACGGTATCGCTTGTAGCTTTCCCCGCCAGATTGCATATCCGGTTCAGCTGCTCCACGACAAGCTTGAATTCCAGCCTGCTCTCGCCCGAAGCGAGCGCGCCGACGGCGGAAGCGCGATTAGCCGTAAGAAGCAGATCGTTAATGCCTGGCGCCATTGCGGCGTCCACGACGTCGTAACGATGGCCTTGCTCGGACAGCCAATTTTTGACCCGAAGCGAGAAGAACTCGCCCAATTCTTTACGAATATCGTCGGCGGAACGTTTCAGTCCTCTCTCTTCGTGTACGCTCAGCGCAATATCATAAAGCTCGTTCAAGCCGAGCTTAATGTCGAACGCAAGCAAAATTTGAACGATACCCGCCGCTTGTCTTCGAAGCGCGTACGGATCCTGCGAGCCTGTCGGAATGATGCCGATCGAAAAACATCCGACGATCGTATCGATTTTGTCGGCCAGGCTCACAATGGCGCCCGTCAGCTCGGAAGGAACGGCGTCGCCCGAGAATCTAGGCTGATAATGCTCGTTGATGGCTTTGGCGACTTGCTCGCTCTCGCCAAGCTTGCGGGCGTAATCTTCGCCCATGATGCCTTGCAGCTCCGGGAATTCGTATACCATCTGCGATACGAGATCGAACTTGCATATCGCTGCGGCGCGGGACACGTGGGCGGCCGCTTCCGGCGACGCCTTCAGGGCGCCTGCAATCGCGTTCGCTACGGACACGATGCGGCGAACCTTGTCGGCCACCGTTCCAAGCTCTTCATGGTATACGATGGATTCCAGCTTCGAAAGCGCGTGCTCGATGGTCAGCTTATGATCTTCCTCGTAGAAGAACTTCGCGTCGGACAGTCTAGCGCGCAATACTTTTTCGTTACCCTTCGATACCAGATCGATGGAGCGGCGGTCGCCGTTGCGCACCGTTACGAAATACGGCAGCAGCTTGCCGTTGCCGTCCAGCACAGGGAAGTAACGCTGATGCTCTCTCATCGACGTGATCAGTACTTCCTGCGGGATGTTCAAGAACGAAGGATCGAAGGTGCCATAGAGGGCGTTCGGGTACTCAACCAGGAACAGCACTTCCTCCAGCAAGTCCTCTTTGATCGCGATCGTCCAGTTTTTCTCCGTCTTCAGATCGTCCAGCTGCTTCAGAATAAGAGCCTCGCGCTCGGTGATATCCACGATCACGTGCTGCTCGCGAAGAGCCTCCGCATAGCGGGCAGGTTCGCTTATAACGGCGTCTTCGCCCAGGAAGCGGTGTCCGCGGGACACATTGCCCGTCGCGACGCCCGCGATTTCGAAAGGAATAATCTCCTGTCCGAACATCGCTACCATCCATCGGATTGGGCGGACGAAACGAAGCTCGTAGCTGCCCCAGCGCATATTTTTTGGAAAGGACATCGAAGTGATCAGGCTGCTAAGCCCATCGGCGAGAATAGAAGCCGTTTCAAGGCCGATGCTGCTTTTCTTCGCGTAGACGTATTCTACTCCAGCCAGCTCTTGGAAGTAGAGCTGCTCCGGCTCGACGCCTTGGCTGCGCGCGAAGCCGAGCGCCGCTTTGCTCCAGTTGCCCGCTTCGTCCATCGCGATCTTGCGGGACGGGCCCTTCGCTTCTTCGTTGCTGTCCGCTTGTTTCTCCGCGACGTCGCGGACGAGGATAGCCAGCCTTCTAGGCGTTGCGAAAGCTTCAACCACACCGTGTTCGACCCTGGATTCGGACAGCCACTTCTCGGCCTTCTCTTTCAATTGATTGATCGCGCCGCGCACGAAACGCGCAGGCACCTCTTCTAGGCCGATCTCCAGTAATAGGTCTTTAGCCATTCTACTCCACTCCTTTCTTCAGCAACGGGAATCCCAGACGTTCGCGTTCTTCCAGATAGGTAGCCGCGCACTGGCGCGCCAAGTTCCGGACTCTCGTTATATAACCCGTACGCTCCGTCACGCTGATCGCTCCGCGCGCGTCCAGAAGGTTGAACGTATGGGAGCACTTCAGCACGTAATCGTAAGCCGGGAACACCAGATGATGCTCCATCGTTTTTTTCGCTTCTTCCTCGTACATGTTGAACAAGGAGAACAGCATCGCCGTGTCCGACGTCTCGAACGTATATTTGGAATGCTCGAATTCAGGCTGCAGGAATACATCGCCGTACGTCACGCCGTCCACCCATTCCAGGTCGAATACGTTCTCTTTCTCTTGAATATAGGAAGCCAGTCGCTCCATGCCGTACGTAATTTCAACCGCTACCGGATTCGCGTCGATGCCGCCTACCTGTTGGAAATACGTGAACTGGGTGATTTCCATGCCGTCCAGCCATACTTCCCAGCCAAGTCCCCAGGCACCGAGAGTAGGAGACTCCCAGTTATCCTCGACGAAGCGGATATCATGGTCTTTGGCGTCGATGCCAAGACGTTTCAAGCTCTCCAGATACAGCTCTTGGATGTTATCCGGCGACGGCTTCAGAATCACTTGAAATTGATGATGCTGGTACAAGCGGTTCGGGTTCTCCCCGTAACGGCCGTCCGCCGGGCGGCGGGAAGGCTCAACGTAAGCCACGTTCCATGGCTCCGGGCCGATCGAGCGAAGGAACGTCATGGGATTCATCGTGCCCGCGCCCTTCTCTACGTCGTAGGGCTGTACCAGAATGCAGTTCTGTTCCGCCCAGAACTGTTGAAGCGTTAAGATCATGCCTTGAAAATTCATTCCGTTTCGACTCCTTCTTCCTTGTTATCGTAAAGCTTAAACACGAGCATCCTATGTATCGGCGATTGCAAAACAAAAAACTCCCGCCTCTACGTCTGCTCATCAGACGTAGGGACGAGAGTTGTATCCCGCGGTTCCACCCTACTTGGTTATCCTTTCACGGATAACCCTCTTTGTTCAAAATAGACTCCGGAGCGCCCTTCGTCGTGTTCGTCCCATCGGGCTCTCACTTCCCCCGATTCGCTGCAATTTGTCGACGTTTCACGATTACTTTCTCCATCATCGTCCACTATTCATAATTTTATATTGTATTCATCTAAATGCCAAAAGTCAAACGAATTTGTCAAGCTGATCGAGAAAGTTGCGGGATTTCAAATGGAGCCCAAGCTGCGCGTCCATTAACGCGCGCATATGGCGTTTCAGCTCCGTTTTCGTTTCGGGCTTTACCGTGATCGCGCCTAGTCTTCTCATGTCCAATCTTCGAAACAGGCGCAATAGCTTATGAGCGCTTTCGCTTATGGCGGCCGCGGATGGATCTCGCCCCCCGCATCTTCCGCATAAGACGCCGCCCGCATGGGCCGACAGCTTAAACGGTCCGACCCGATTGCCGCAGGAAACGCACTCTTCCAGCTCCGGAGCGTAACCGGACAGATCCAGCACTCTCATTTCGTACACATGCATCACGATTTGCGGATCCTTGCCTTCGCTGAATGCGGTGAGACAAGCTTTCAACTGCTCGAAATAGAAGACGCTGGGCTCCTCCTCCTGCAGCGTTCGATCGGTCAGCTCCGCCGCGTAAGAGGCGTAGGCGGATAGATCCAGATGCATACGCAAATCATGGTGAGATTCGATAATCTCACCATGATTGAGCGTTCCGAGGCCGGTTCCCCGGAAGTATTGGTATTCCCCGTACGTAAATGGCTGGGCCAGCGATGAATGCCTGCTTTTCACTTTTTTTGCCCCGCGGATCAATACGCCCGCTTTGCCGTTCGTTTTTGTGAGCAGCGTCACAATTTTATTGCTCTCGCCGTAATCCATGCTTCGGATTACGATTCCTTCCACGCGATAAAGCATATCGGCGTCTCCCCCATGAAACTTGCCAATCCTTACTGCCTGTCGTCCATCGTCGCAATATCTTCGTCAAATTCCGGAATGGTTTCAGGATGCTCCGATGATCCGTACTGATCCATTTCCTTATACAGCATGAAAGATTCGACATCCCCGGTCAACGTAAAATACTTCCACGAAAAATCTCGCATTCGTATTCATCCCTTTCCGCCTCGGAAATGCTGCTCCAGACGGTATTAGGATGTGAAATTTGCGGGACGCGTATCCGTGAGAAAAACTGTTATCGCACGCCGCCCGGATTCCTATCAGTCATGCCGAAAACCGAGATCCTTCAGCACTCTTTCCTGATTGCGCCAATCCTTCTTCACCTTCACCCACAGCTCGAGGAACGTCCGCGAGCCGAGCAGCGCCTCGATATCCTTCCGGGCCTGCTTGCCGACTTCCTTCAGGAAATCTCCTCGTTTGCCGATGATGATTCCCTTCTGGGAATCGCGCTCCACGAAGATTACGGCCCCGATGTAGACGACGCCGTTTTCCTGGACGCGCATATCCTCGATCGCGACGGCGATCGAATGCGGCACTTCTTCGCGCGTCATGTGCAATATTTTTTCCCGGATCAGCTCCGCGCACACGAATTGCTCCGGATGATCCGTAATTTGATCCGCCGGGTAATACTGCGGCCCTTCCGGCAAATAGCGCGTAAGCTGCTCCAGCAGCGTCGTCACGTTATTGCCGTTAAGCGCGGAGATCGGCACGATTTCCGCGAACGAATACAATTCGTTGTATTGCGCGATCATCGGCAGAAGCTGCTCCGGCTCGATCTTATCGATCTTGTTCATGACCAGGAAAA
Source organism: Paenibacillus soyae (assembly GCF_024623455.1). Classification (GTDB taxonomy): domain Bacteria; phylum Bacillota; class Bacilli; order Paenibacillales; family Paenibacillaceae; genus Pristimantibacillus; species Pristimantibacillus soyae. The sequence goes on from NZ_JANIPJ010000002.1 coordinate 437,037, forward strand.
CCGGGGTCTTCACCTTCTTCAACTGCTCGATAATAAAACGGTCGCCGCCTCCGATCCCCTCCGAAACATCGACTAGGAATAGAGCGGCCTCGACTTCTTTGAGCGCGCTCTCGGCCGTCTGCATCATGTAATTGCCAAGCTTCGATTGCGGCTTATGAATGCCCGGCGTATCGAGGAATACGATTTGCGTATCGTTCGTCGTATAGACGCCGTGAATTTTGTTGCGCGTCGTTTGTGGCTTGTCGGACATGATCGCGATCTTCTGGCCGATCAGATGATTCATTAGCGTAGATTTCCCTACATTCGGCCTTCCGATGATCGCGACGAAGCCCGAGCGAAACTTGTTGCCGCCTTGTTCATTCGTTTGATTCATGCTTAACCTTGCTCCTCCTTGTGCAGCGACAGCGGCGTAAAGGCTCCCGGCAGCAGCTCAGCCACTGACCGGATCGACCAATCGCCCTTTAGATTTCCCATTATGACCATCATTTCCGGCGCGCATAGCTCGACAAGCACTTGCCTGCATACTCCGCATGGCGCGATCGGACCGTCCGTATCGCCGATAACGGCAATCGCTTGAAATTGTCCGGCCGGATGGCCGTCGGCGATCGCCCGGAACAACGCGGTTCTCTCCGCGCAGTTCGTTGGGCTGTACGCCGCGTTCTCGATGTTGCAGCCGTAGTGAACGGCGCCGTCCTTATCAAGCAGCGCCGCTCCTACTTGAAACTTCGAATAAGGCACGTATGCGCGCCGCATAGCAACAGTTGCGGCGCGCATCAAATCAACGTATGGTTCAGCTAATCCTTTGTATTCCACTCACGTTACTCCTTCCTATGAGCCCGTTACGAATCTCCATAACGGAGGTCCGAACACGATTAATCCGATTATCGACGCGAAGAACGCCGCTAACGTCACCGCCCCGGCCGCTACGTCTTTGGCCGCTTTCGCCACGGGATGCTGATTCGGGCTGGCCAGATTAACCGTCTGTTCGATTGCCGTATTCACGAGCTCCAAACTCATGACCAGAGCGATTGACAGCAAGATCAGGCACCATTCCGTAACGGTGATGGAAAGCCATAGCCCTAACGCAATGACAACCACCGCCGCCCCGCAATGAAACCTCATGTTCCGTTCTGACTTCAATGCAAAGCGGATACCCGAAAGCGCGTATGTGAAGCTTCGCAAATAAGCCCTCATTAACGGGTCAGACCCGCCTGCTGCAGCACGGCTTCTTGCTTGCCGGTCATGACCGCTTCCGACTGCTCGTCCTGATGGTCGTAGCCGATCAGGTGCAGAAAGCCGTGAACGAACAGAAACCCGATCTCGCGCTCTAAGGAATGCCCGTACTCTTCGCTTTGGGCGACGGCCCGTTCGACGGAAATGATAATGTCGCCGAGCATGCCGGATATCGGATCGAGCTCGTCCTCGCTTTCGACCTCGAAGATGATGTCGAGCTCCTCCGTCCCGTCATCTTGCATAGCGAAGGACAATACGTCCGTAGGACGGTCGATGCCCCGGTAATCGCGGTTCAAAGCATGAATGCTTTCGTCGTCGACGAAGGTGAGGGTCACTTCGCCTTCCGTCATGCCTTCGGCCTCTCCGGCGAACTGTAGCAGCTCCTTCAGCTTCTCGATCCATGCTTCGGGTATGTTTACTTTGTCTTGTTCGTTGCTGTAATCCAATTGCAAGCTCATACTAATTCGTACGCTCCTTCGTTTTGGCGTCGTCCGGATATTCGATGCGGGAGTGGAAAATGCCGATTACGCTTTCCTTCAGCGATTGCGCGACTTTGTCCAGCTCCTTCAAGGTCAGGTCGCATTCGTTGTATTGATTGTCGTCCAAGCGGCTTTTGATAATTTTTTGGATCATCGCCTCAACCTGCTCCACGGTCGGATTCCGCAAGCTGCGGACAGCCGCCTCCACGCAATCGGCGATCCCAACGACCGCTGCTTCCTTGGACTGCGCCTTCGGCCCGGGATAACGGAAGTCGTCCTCGGTGAAGGCGGGCTCGATACCCTGCTCCTCCGCCTGCTTAAGCGCTTTATGGTAGAAGTACTTGAGCGACGTTGTCCCGTGATGCTGCTCCGCGATGTCGCGGATCGGCTTCGGTATGTTATGCGCCTTCAGCATCTCGACTCCGTCCCGCGCATGGGCAACGATGATCGACTTGCTCAGCTTCGGATCGATCGTGTCGTGCGGATTTTCGATATTCGTCTGATTCTCGATAAAATAGTTCGGGCGCTTCGTCTTCCCGATATCATGGTAGAACGAGCCTACGCGGCACAGCAGCCCGTCCGCCCCGATCGATTCCGCCGCGGCTTCGGACAAATTCCCGACCATGACGCTGTGATGATAAGTGCCGGGCGTCTCGGTCAGAAGCTTGCGCAGCAGCGGGTGATTCGGGTTGGACAGCTCCACCAGCTTCAGCGCGGACAAGATGCCGAACGTGACCTCGAAGAACGGCATGAGTCCGATGACGAGCACGGCGGTAAGAAGACCGCTCGCGAACGCGAACGCCACGGAATAAATGAACGGCATCCGTTCGAGCTGCTCCGTCAGCAGGAGCACCGCCATTACCGATGCGGATCCGAACAAGCTGACCATGATGCCCGCTTTCAGAATGGTCGAGCGCTGGCTCGCCCTGTGGATCGAAAATACGGCCGCCAGCGATACGACGATGACAAAAAATCCGAATTTAAAATCGAACAGCTGATTCGGCTGGGTGTTCAGAATGACGCTGCCCATGATCGAGAACAAGAATGAGCTGATGATAGCCAAATGCAGATCCAGCAGCAGTGTAATCAGCATCGTTCCGAGCGCCGCCGGCGCCAAATAACCGGCATACGGCGCGGTGTCCGTCTGCGTGAACGCGATGATCTGCATCGTTATGATATTGATGAAGAAGATGAGCCACAGCATCAGGAGCTGAGAGTTGCCGTATTTCGGCTTGGCGCCGCCGAGTCCCCCCGAATGATGCAAATACGCGTAAATCACGATAATAGACATCAGGGAGAGGATAAGCAGACCTGCCTGCGGCCAATAATGCCTCTTGTCCTGCAGCAGGTTGGAATCCGACAACAGCTTGTACATATCAGCCGTAATCGTCTCGCCCCGCTTCACGATCACATCCCCTTCGTTATACACGACCGGCGGCGTATTCTGCTTGGCTTGAACCTTGGCTTCTTCCGTCGCTTCCTCATCGAGGAACCTATTCGGCATGATGGAGAATCGCGCCAGCTCCTGCACGATTTCCCTTTCGGTCCGGCTGGACAGCGTGCTGGCGTTCACCAGCTCGGCCACCTGCATGCGGGCCGTTTCCGCTTCCCTGAGCTGCTCGCTCGTCAGCTTGCGGACGATGTCCCGGGCCACGCTCCGCATCTCTTGAAGCTGCTCCGGCGTCAGCTGAGGCATCTTGTAGAAGGTTTCTTCCGGAATCGTGTACTGCTGCGCCTTCGCCACCCTTGCCATTTCTTCGAGCAGCGACTCGCTGTACGTTCCGGTCTTTCTGTTCGACTGGATAAAGCTATCGATATGCTGGACGTAACGGCCCGGTATTTCATCGCGGTAGATTTGAATTTTATTTTCTTTCGTTACCTGATCGTCCATGTTCAGCTGTTCGATCCGGAACAAAATCTGTTCAACCAGCGACTCGTTCCCCAGCGAAACGTTGCTGTACATATCTACGATGCGACCCGCCGCCTCTTCCTCGGCCAGTCTTGTCGCTTTCTCGTCGCGAATTTGGAACGGCGCCTTTATATCCTTCTCGCTGACGGCGCCTTCCGTTATATCATAGGTTTCGGGAATGACATGCGGCGCCAGGCTGAAGTAGAACAGCAGCACGAACAAGGCCATAAGCATCCATCTTACGGCGGGACTCTGCCTCCAGCCCGGCGCGACCGCCGTGCCCGCGTTCCCCTGCTTGCTTGTCCCGTTCCGATTCATGCGGCACTCGTTCCTCTCTAGGCTTTATTTTCGGTATCCCAATCATAAGCCATAATGATTTTTTGGACCAAGGAATGGCGGACGACGTCTCCTTCGGTGAAGTAGATCAAGCCGATTTCATCGATGTTCCGCAGGATCCGCTGCGCTTCAATGAGCCCCGATGTCTTGCCTCTTGGCAAGTCGATTTGCGTCACGTCTCCGGTCACGACCATCTTGGAGCCGAACCCGAGCCGGGTTAAAAACATCTTCATCTGCTCCGGCGTCGTATTCTGGGCCTCGTCCAAAATAATAAAAGAATCGTCCAGCGTACGGCCGCGCATGTAGGCGAGCGGCGCGATCTCGATCAAGCCTCTCTCCATCGCCTTCACCGTCTGATCGGGCCCGAGCACGTCATGCAGCGCGTCGTACAGAGGACGCAGGTAAGGATCCACCTTCTCCTGCAGGTCTCCTGGCAGGAACCCCAAGTTCTCGCCGGCCTCAACCGCGGGTCTGGTTAATACGATTCGTTTCACGGAGCCTTCCTTGAGAGCCGTTACCGCCAGCACGACCGCCAAATAGGTTTTGCCCGTTCCCGCGGGACCGATGCCGAATACGATATCCTTCTTGCGAATCGTCTTGACGTAGTGGCGCTGGCCGATCGTCTTGACCATAATCTTCTTGCCGCGGTATGTCGTAGCGACTTCCTTCTTGAACAGGTCGAGAAGCTCCTCCGCCTGCATCGTGCGTGCGAGCTCAAGCGCGTAAGCGACGTCCCGTTCCGACGGATTGTAGCCTCCCCGGACAAGCTGCAGCAACACCCGGTATAACTGCTCTAGCGACTCCGCTTCGTTCTCGGGTCCGGTAATGACGATTTCCGCTTCCCGGGACGCGATTTTGGACTCGACGCCTTCTTCTACTAATCTTAAAAACCGATCCTGAGGCCCGAATACAGCCAATCCTTCTGCTGCGTTTTCTAGCGGGATTTTTATCGTTTTCGTTTCGATTGGCAACAATTCTCAGTCTCCCTGCATCTGGACTATTGGCACTTCCTGAACAATCGATTGTTCCACTTCAAAAAGAACTTTCATATAAACTTTACCATTCTCAGCCTTTTCATGCAAAACAAATTCGCTTCTGACGACAGCGTCGCTTCCCGCTTTTTCGAGGACATCCGCTCTCGCCTGCATGATCCCGACGGCTTTTGCTTCTTCCTCCGACAGCGTTCGTTCCTGAAGCTCCGTCTCCATCACCGTTTCCTTCATTCGTCCGAAAGGCAGCGTAATATTGCGCCAGGAGAACCGTTCCTGATGATCGATCGTCTCGGAGGCTTCGAAGCCGTCCTTGCCGTAGCCGCTGATTTGAAGGGCGCGCGAGCCGATGACGGCGTACCATTTCGTTTTCTTCTCGCCCGTATAAACCTTCGTTGTCTGGATAAGAGGCGTTTCGACGAGAAATTCGTACCACACCAGCCCTCGGACCAATCCTTTGGCGACAACCGCGCGGGAATTCGTTTCGGAGCCGATAATGCCGGAAATCAAGGTTTGTCCTTTTTTGACGCGCGTATTTTTTTTCACGACGGCTTTGCCCGTTTCCGCGATGATCTGCGTGACAACGCCGTCCGCCGACGCGACCAAATGCCTCGGATTTTGCAGGTCCGGCAGATCCGGGATCGTCATCTCCACGACTCGGATGCTAACCTTGGTTCCTTTCTTCTCCACGCCGACCCATGTCGTGCCCGGCAGAGCAGTCACCAGCCGCTTCGAGATCACGTCGGGGCTTTGCAGGCGGAACGACCATTGCATGGGATACAATCCTTCTTGCTTCGCGGCCTGAAGGATCTGCTCCTCGGACAGCTTCACGTTTCCATCCACTTCAATGGTCCATACCAGCGACGACAACATGAATATAATCGCGAAGAACAGGGCGATCCCGCCCGTAAACCAAATCCTCCGCTCCGCCTTGACCAGCCAGAACGGCAGCCCCCTGCGATCCGTTACGTGAATCCGGCAGCCTGTCTCTTTCAAATACGGGCGAAGCCGGAAAAAATCGCTGACGGAAACCTCGAATTGGAGAAGCCCCTTGCTTGTCCAACGAATGCCGGACAGAGCAAGGCCTCCTGACAAGGCCCGATTGACGAACTGCTCGGGCGATCCGCCCCGCGCCTCGACGATCACAACGCCCTTAAACCATAATAACCCTTGTCCCCTCACCCTATTCTCCCCCTCAATCCTTTTATGGCAACAGCTGTATATTCGTAATAATCCCTTCGATAAAAACCTCTTCCGTCCATATCGTGCGTATGACCAGCGAGCTGCCCGTCACTTCCAGCTGGCCCTTGCTGAGCGCCAGACGAAGACGTTCGCTCGAAAACTGAACGACGCCCCGGTGGTTTTCGATATACAGCTGGCGATCGCCAATCATGGTTAGCCTAGGCAAGTCATAAACGACATCTTGCGGCATGTCGAGAAGCTCTGCCGTAAGCTTGTGGAATTTGCGTTTCAAATGGCGCATAGACGGGCTTTGACCTCCTTGGCGATAAAAGGGTAGTTCAAAAAGCCGATCGAACTTTTTGAACCTATATTTAAGTGTGCTATACCAAAATATGCTAAGCTCCTGTCCCTTATGTAATCCGACGGAAAAATAACAAAAAAAACACCCCTGTACAGGGGTGTTTTGTGTCCGGATATTATGCTATTGCAGAAATTGCTGTACAGCTTTGTTTACTAGTTTACCGTCTGCGCGCCCTTTTGTTTTGGGCATTAGAGCGCCCATCACTTTCCCCATTTCGGCTTTGGAAGAAGCACCGAGTTCTTGGATGGTCTGCCTTACTATCTCTTGAATCTCTTCTTCAGTCAGCTGCTCGGGAAGGTATTGACTAATAATTTCAATTTCTGCTGCAAGACCCGTTACCAGGTCATCGCGGCCGGCTTTTTGAAACTCTTGGAGGGAATCTTTACGTATTTTGATCTCGCGACTTAATATATCAAGCACTTCATTATCTTCCAGGGGACGCTTAAGTTCAATCTCCATATTCTTAACGGACGCACGCATCATGCGGATGGTGGTCAGCTTGAACTTGTCCTGACTCTTCATGGCTTGCTTCATATCGTCGTTCAATCGTTCGCTCAGGTTCATTATGCAAGGCTCCTCCTAAAACTTTCTCTTACGCGCAGCCTCGGACTTTTTCTTGCGCTTTACACTTGGCTTTTCGTAATGCTTGCGTTTTTTCACCTCAGCCAAAACACCGTCTTTAGCGATGGAACGTTTAAAGCGGCGAAGCGCAGCATCAATAGTTTCGTTTTTGCGAACTTTAGTTTCAGACACCAGTTTTCCCTCCCTCCGAAACAGACCGTCCAGAGCTATAACACGGTTTATCAAATTTCATTATAGAGTAAACAGAAACCCAGTGTCAACTTCCGATGGCTGGCAATAATCCGCCCAGCTTCTGGCCGCCTAACAAATGGATGTGCAGGTGGTAGACGACCTGCCCTCCGTCGCTGTTCACGTTGTTGATCAGACGGTATCCCGCTTCCGCGATTCCTTGCTCTTTGGCGATCTGCCGCGCGGCGGCAAACAACTCGCCGATCAGCCCGTTATCCTCGTCCGCGACATCGTTCATCGTTGGAATATGCTTCTTCGGGATGATCAATATATGTACGGGCGCAGCCGGCTGTATGTCCTGAAACGCCAAAACGCGTTCGTTTTCGAACACTTTTTTGGACGGGATGGAGCCTTCGACGATTTTGCAGAAAATGCAGTCCATTTTTCTTCTACCTCCTCACATGTCCTTTTACCTATCATAACGAAAATTTGAGCGCTCGTCCAATACGGAAAGCCGAACCGGAGATATAGCTCCGGTTCGGCTTCGGGTGCGTTCCGCTATTAATAATAAAAAGGCAGCAAGGATAAAGCCAACAGCGCTCCGAGAGGGAAGGCCCTGCGGTAAAAACGGCGGCGAGGGAAAAACGGATAACCAAACCCGCCGTAAGGGAAAAACGCGCGATCATCGACTTCTCCCGCGCAATACGGAATCGCTAAGTACACCATATCGTCGTCCACGTGCTCGATGAATCCGTCTTGAAGCGTCCCGTCGCTGGTCTGTACCATGACGTAGCGATGCATATGCTTCTCGCAATGGCCCTTCTTATGCGGAACTTGCGAAAGGTCCGCCGTATCTGTCACATTCGCGGCTTGCATCGCATTCATCGCATTCACGGGTTGCATCGGTTGCACGGGTTGCATAGGTTGCAGGGATTGCAAGTGTTGCATTCCATTCGTCACATTTTCCATAGTCATCAGCCTCCTGTCACCTCATCATATGCGGAAGTAGGCAGTTGGCTACTGCGTCGCGACCAAAATGTTAGGTCCCCGCCGCTCTCAAAGACGACTGGATTTCATCGGCCAAATCCAGCCAATCGTGCCCGCCGGACAAGCGGTACATCGCGTTGCGGCTTCCTTCAATCTCGTACGGGAACGCCGTAATCAGTTCCGTTAGGCCGGCGAGATGATCCATCAGCGCCATTACCGCTTTCCGTTCGTCCGGATTCAGCGCGCCTTCTCCTTCGCCGATCGCCAGCAAGCGGTCATGCCAATTGTTCACGAATGCATCGTATGCGGCCGGAGCTTCTCCGAATCGCTCGCCGCCAATAACGGCCGCGTGGTCCATAATGGCGGCAATGCCGCTATGCTCCGCCTGCAGCATCGCACCGCCTAGATGCTCGGCCGTCAATCTCGCCGATTCGGCGTCCGTATCGGCGAGCAAGCTTGCCTGTTCTGCGATCTCAGCCCAATAAGCAAGCTCGCTTTGGCCGTCCTTGAAGCCCGTGAAGATCGCTTCTCCCGTATCATAAGCATTGCCCCGGGTATGCTCGATATGCTTCGTATACAAGAGAACATTGCCCATCAAGCTCATGACGAGCAAGACCAAAGTAACGGGCAGCGCTATCGATCGCTTCCCTTTTGGTTGCTGCTCCATGGTTCTCCTCCTTTCCTATGGGTCGTATCCTCCTACAGCTTGACGAAACGGCCGCCGTCGAAGAAGTACAAATACAACTCGTCTACCTTCCTGCCAAACGTCATCCCGATGGCTTCCGCGTAAAGCTCCAGCTGGAATCGGTGGCGTTCCGCCGCCTTGTCCCAGCCTTCATTCACGATTCGGTCCGTTTTGTAATCAAGAAGCGTGAGTCCCCGCTCGTCCTGGAACAAACAGTCGATGACGCCCTGGATCAAAATCGGCTCGCCGGCTAGCTGGTCGTCCGGCCGCGCATAGACGCGGCCCGCAGGAAACATGCAGCTGAACGGCACCTCGCGCTTCACCCAATCGGCGCCCATCAGCCGTCTGCCGAGCTCGCTGCCGTAGAACTCCGTAATGGACAATGGATCGATCGCGTCCGCTTGCGCGGGCGTTAGAAGCTGCTTCTCGATCATCCGGTCCATTAATTCGCGGACTCCATCGCCTCTGATCGGGCCGTCGAGCGGAACATGCTGCATAAGCAGATGGTGAACCGAGCCTCTCTCCGCCGCCGTCAGCGACTTCTCCTCCATGAAGGAAGGTCTGCGCAGGCGAAGCGTGAAGCTTTGCTCGACCGGAGCGGAGCCACGAATGCCTGCTTTTGGCGGATCCTGGCTGGAAGTCGCGCGCTCCGGTTCCCATTCGGCAGCGTCCGCCGGCGGCTCCGCATGCAGGCGCTTCATCTCCGTAACGGACGTTTTGGCCGGCATGCCGATCGCGGCCTGGTGCGGATACTGCCACTCCAGCCTGCCTTGCAGCTCAGGATCCGCTTCCGCATCGTCGATCAGCGCCAGGGAAACGACCGCCTGCAGACGTTCGCGTGCCATCTCCGCATTCTCGTCCGGCTCAGCCTCCATCGAGGCGGCCGCTTCGTTCACGAACAGCTCGGCGGGCGCGATCGCCGCTTCCCATGCAAGCGAAGACTGCTCAAGCACCAGCCGATCCGAGGCGAGAGGTCCCAGCCAATCGATGAACGAACGCGCCGTCGCGATACTGTAGTCGGAGACGCCGCCTTGTCCGTCCCGCGCTTGCGACCAGCGGGTCAGCGCTTTGTCCGCGTCGGAAACCGTGCCTACCAGATACATCTTCTCCTTCGGCCTCGTCAGCGCCACGTACAGGATGCGCATTTCTTCCGCGAGCATCTCCATCCGGAGCTTCCGGCGTATCGCGAGAAACGGAAGCGATGGATAGCTGATCCGCTGCTCGGTGTCTACGCGGCGGGGCCCGAAGCCCAGCGTTTTATGCTTCAGAAAAGCGCTTCTCGTATCCTGCTCGTTGAATCGCTTGCCTAGCCCGGCAACGAATACGAAGGGAAACTCGAGCCCCTTGCTCTTATGAATGGACATGATCCGGACGACGTCCTCGCCCTCGCCCAGAGCGCCCGCCGTGCCGAGATCCCCGCCGCTGTCCCTCATCCGCTCAATGAATCGCAGGAAACGGAACAAGCCCCGGAAGGAAGTCGCTTCGTACTGCCTTGCCCGGTCGTGAAGGGCTCGCAGATTGGCTTGGCGCTGCGCTCCTCCCGGCAAGCCGCCGACGAAGTCGTAATACCCCGTCTCGCGGTAAATTCGCCATAACAGCTCCGCCAAGGAGCCTTGACGCGCCTCGTTCCGCCAGCGGTCCAGCCGGTCCAGGAAGCCGGCGAGCTTCAATCTCGCCTCCTCGCCTAGCCGTTCGGAGCCGGCGGCGCGCAGCACGGCTTCGTAATAAGAGGCGTGATGCGCTTCAATGCGGACGCGCGCGAGCTCTTCCGCCGTCATGCCGAACATCGGAGAGCGAAGCGCGGCTGCGAGCGGTATGTCCTGATACGGATTATCGATAACCCTCAGCAGCGACAGCATCGTCTCGACTTCCGTCGCTTCGAAATAGCCGCTGCTAAGCTCCGCGTATGCCGGAACGCCCAGCTGCTGCAGCTCTTCGATTATAACCGGCGACCAGCTTTGGGTCGCGCGAAGCAGAATCACGACGTCACGCCACTGCAGGGGACGGTAAGCTTTTTTCTTGCCGTCATACACTTGGAACCCGCTGTCGATGAGCTCTCTCAGCTGCGCCCCGATCCACCGGGCCTCCAGCTGAGCGACCTTCAGGTCGGCAAGCTCCTCCCCGGAGGAGGAACCGCCTTCCGCCCCTTCATCGCCTGTCTGCTCCGCATCCAGAGACGGATCTGCTTCTTCCTCTTCTTTGCCGGTGCCGCGGTCGAGCACCGCGAATTGCACGTTGCAGCTTCCCGGGTACAGAGGATCCGGGTAAGACGCCCCGCATACCAATTCCGCGCGGCTGTCGTAGTCCATCTCGGCTACTTTCTCCCGCATGATGCCCCGGAATACGCCGTTAACGCCGTCCACGACCTCCCGGCGGCTTCGGAAATTGCGCGCGAGGTCGATCCGCTTGCCGGTGGACTCGGTTTCTGCCGAGCCGATCTGACCATCCGTCTTGCTCCGGTACGCTTTATATTTGGCCAAGAACAGGTTTGGCTCCGCCAAGCGAAACCGGTAAATGCTTTGTTTGACATCGCCTACCATGAACCGGTTGCCTGCGCCGGGCCGCTCGATCAGCGATACGATGGCTTCCTGCACCATATTCGTATCCTGATATTCGTCCAGCAGGATTTCGTCGAACGTTTGCTGGTAATCCAGCGCGGCGATCGAAGGCAGCATCCGCTCGGGCGAAGATTCGGGCGCCCGCAGAATGCGCAGGCAATAATGCTCCAAATCGCCGAAATCCAGCAAGCCCTTCGATCTTTTGGCCGCCTCGTACCGCTCGCCGAAGGCGATGACCAGCTCGGCCAGCGTCTTCATCAAGGGCGCAAGCTCCTCGAGTTCCTCGGCGAACTCCTCCGCGTCCCGCCCGAACAATTCCTCCGCCAGCCCGGAAACCAGCTTCTTCGCGCTTTCCCGAAGCTCCTTGGCCTGCTCCTGAAGCGATTTATCGTATTCGTCTCCCCGCATCGCCTTCAATTTTCCGAAAGCCGCTTGCCTGAACGCCTCGCCCCAATGTCTCCAGGTGGTCGTCCATACGCTCTCCAGAAGCTGTTCCACGAGCGCCAGATCGGCGGACAACGCCTCCGCGTAAGGCGCGGGACCCGCGGGCTGGCGGGTCAGCTCCAGGGCTTGGCGCAGCCTTGCCGCGGCGCCATCGAGCGCGAGCAAAATGTCCGCGCGAAGAGAAGCCACCCATGTGCTGCCCTCCAGCTCGTCGACGGTTGCCGCTTCGAAGGCCGCCGCCGTCTCCCTCAGCCAATGCTCCGGCCACGGATGGCTTTGGGCGAAGTCGTACAAGCTCTGCACCAATTGGTACAGAGGCTCGTCCCCGCGCTCTCCGCCGTATCGGTCGGCCAGCAGCAGGAATGCGCCGTCCGGTTCGGATTCGCCGCCGTATTTCTCCTCGAACAGCTCGTCAAGCACGTCAAGCCGCATCAGCTCGCTCTCCGTTTCGTTGGCGATCCGGAAGCCCGGGTCGAGGCCGATAAGCGGATAATAACGCCGAATAACGTCCAGACAGAAGGAATGAAGCGTCGTGATCGACGCTTTGCCCATAAGCGCCAGCTGCTTCCGCAAATGCTCGGAATCCGGGTGGCGCTCCAGCTCCTTCTCGAGCGCGAGTCGGATTCTGTCCTTCATTTCGGCCGCGGCCGCTTTCGTGAAGGTGGCGACCAGCAGACGGTCCACATCGGTATGAGACGAGATTTTGCGAATGATGCGCTCTACCAGCACCGCCGTCTTGCCCGAGCCCGCGGCGGCGGCTACGAGCACGTTCTCGCCTCCGGTTACGATGGCCTCCCACTGATCATCCGTCCAGGTGCTGTTCTCCGGCTTCGCCGGCATGATGTTCGTCATGTCGTCACTCCCCCTCCAGCTGCCGCCATACGTCTTCTTTGGTCGTTCTTCCTAGCTTCCGGTAGTCGTTGCCCTCGAACAGTGGATCGAATTGGCATACGGCCTTGTAATCGCAAAACTGGCAAGGCGATTTGGCGCCTAAACGGTAAGGCTCGATCGAGACGTCCCCCTCCAGAATGGTGGTGCCGATCCGGCCGATCATGCTTCTTACCGAACGCCGCAGGCTCGTCCATTGCTCCTCCGTCACGACCGACGAGCTGCTGTAGAAGCTGTCGTCTTTCTTGATCGCCAGCGGCAGGATATCGGAATAACCCGTTTCGAGCTCCCCGTCCATGAGCCTTGCTACTTCCGCGTCGGCGGTCAGCAGGCCTTTTGTTTTGAACCGCTTGAGCAGCTTCGATGATACTTCGCGCGGCTCGATTCCGTTCGGAAGCTGGAGCAAAGGATTGTGGACGTGGAAATAAAGCACTCCCGCGGGTGACGCGGGCTTGCCGAGCCACTCTTCCGAATGCGTGATCAGAACGTCCAGATACGTGAGCATTTGAAGAGACAAGCCGTGAACGACTTCCTCCAGCTTCAGCGAGGTCGAGCTCGACTTGTAGTCGAGTACCCGAAGCAGCAAGCCTTGCTCCGTTTCCGCCGCGTCAACTCGGTCGATGCGTCCCACGAGCTCCAGCTCCGCGCCATCCTCAAGCGGCAGAATCAAAGCGGGGATCGTCCCGCCCGGTCCGAAATCGACCTCCGTCGCGACGGGCTTGAACTGCGCGCGCCTCGCGTGCTCGCCCAGAATAACGGCGGCCTGCGCGACGATCTCCTTCAGCTTCCGGGCGATGAATTGGAATCTTCCGCTGCTGAGCAAAATTTGGGATTGCAGCTTCGGCGCGAGTTCGTCCACCGTTTTCGCCGCTTCGTTCTTGATTTCTTGGCGCGAGAGCCTGCCCCATCGGTTATCCAGCGTTCCCGCCAGCTTGCTGAGGGCCGCATGGAACAGCTGCCCGACATCCGGAGCCTCCAGCCGGTAGAGCTTCCGTTCGCGAAGCTTCAGACCGTGTATGGCGAAATGCTGGAACGGACAGGAGACGAACCTTTCCATCCGGGACACGCTTACGGATAACCGGTCCCCGTACAGCTCTCTCGCGAGAGGACGAGGGAGCGCATCCTCCCGGTTATGGTACGTCAAGGAGCGCACGAGCCGCTGCAGCTTAGGCTGCCATTCCGGACGAACCGCATACCAATTGTATAGCCCCCACCACAAGGGCGCGATCGCTTCGCCATGCTGCCACGAGCGGAGAGCTTTGATCAGATGCGACAGCGCGCGTTCGGGATGCTGAAGGAATACGGCCAGGTCTTCGGCGCCCATATCCGTCGCCGGCTCGGCGGAGGTCTCCCGCACGGCCAGACCCGGGAACAGCCCCCGAATGCCGCGAATGATCTCGGATGGAAGCAGCGTCTTGCCTTCTTCGTCCGCGGAGGACCAGCTGATCCACAGCGATTCGCCAGGCGTCGTAAGCGCGTTATAGATCATGAATCGCTCGTCGAGAAGCCTTCTTCGCACGCTTGGCGCCATCTCGAGTCCCCCGTCGACCAGCGTTTCGCGTTCGGCTTCGGTCAATATCCCGTCTTCCTTCACCCTCATCGGCATGACGCCGTCATTCGCACCGAGCACATAACAGACGCGGACGCTGCCCGAACGGGTCCGTTCCATGCTGCCGATGAGCACTTCGTCAATCGACGGCGGGACGGATGCCAGATTCAAGCTGTCGAGGCCGGCCTCCACCATGCCGGCGAACAGCTCCGGAGCAATCTCCTGATCGCCGGCGAGCTCCACCAGCTGGTCCAGCAGCGCCATCACGTTATCCCAGAGCTGACGGTGGGTGCGGCTCCGCAGCGGCTCGCCGCGTTCCATATCCTCCGTGCTCCAACGCTCCAAACGGTCAGCCGCGTCCGTCTGCTCGAGCAGCCGGTACAGCGCCTCGCACATCTGCCTTACGCTTCCCGCCTTGCGCAAGGAATCGCCAAACCTCTTGAGCGGCGGGACGACGGCCTCTCTTGCCGCCATTACAATATCGAACTCTCTTTGAGCGCTTGCGGAGACGCTAGTCTCCATCTCCTCGTCATCCTCAAGCGAAACCTTGGCGAGAGGCCTCCAGCATTTGGCGTCCTGCCACTTCCAGCCGTCGATCCCCGCGGCAAGCGAATAGTTCTCCAGCCGGTCGAACCATTCGCGAGGGAGGCTGCCGTCGGCTGGGAACAGCATCTCCGTCTTGATGCAGCGGAATACGGCGTCGTATCGCCAGCCGTGAAGCACCGTCTCCAGCGCGGAGCGGATAAATTCCACGAGCGGATGATGCAGCGCCTTGGACTTCTGATCGACGAAATAGGGAATTTGATAGTCGCTGAATATGACCGAAAAATAATCGGCATAATCCTCAGCATTCCGAACGAGTACGGCCATTTCGCGAAAACGAACGCCATCTCGAGCTTTTGTCCGAATATCCCGGGCCACGGCCTCGACTTCCGCCCTTCGGTTCGGCGCCGCGATAAGCCTGATGTCTCCAGGCATTTCCTCCTCGGCTTGCGCCGCCCTAATGAGATACGGAACCCGTTTGTCGTAATGCTTCTCGAGATGGGCCAGCATCGGACTTCCCTTGAATCTCGGCAGCGGTCCTTGGTTCAAATCGACAGGGTCCGCTACCTGCGCTCCGACCTTCTCCGCGAGCTCCATCAGCTTCGCGAACGTCTCCGCGGTCGGATGGAACAGCTCGAGCTCATGGGGGCGTTCGCCCGGTGCATATGCCCGGTTTAACGTCAAGGCGACGTTAACCTCGGCGCCATTCGCCAGCAGCGCTCCAAGTGCTTCGAATTCCGTCGGCGTGAAGCCATGGAAGCCGTCCACCCAATACTTTGCGTCCTTCATGGACGCGGCATGAGCGTAGCCGACGCACAGCCGCTCCAAATAGTCCTCGGCGTCCACGTATTTCCCGGCCAGCTCGCGCTCCATCGACTCGTAGATCAGAACGAGGTCATGAAGCTTGCGCTTCAGGAGACCGTCCGCGGCGTTCGTCTCGTCCGAGAACCGCTTCATGCCGTCCGCGCCGATACCGTACCTTTTCCATTCGGTTAGCAGCTCGGACAGCCGCTCGATAAAGCCGGCCTGCTCGGCGCCGCCCCGGAACAGCTCCAGCTCGGTTGAAAGCTTATGCACGATTTTGTATAAAAGCATGGACTTGCCCGTATCGCCGATCGGCACGAGAGCCGTGCCGCCTGTCTCCTGCATGACGCGGAACGCCAATCTTCGGAAGCTCAGCGCCTGGGCGCGAAGCGAGCCTCGGACGTCCCCGCCGCGCAGAAGCGTATATTCCGTCTGGAACGTGGCCTGCTCCGGAACAAGCATAATAAGCGGAGCGCCGTCCGGCTCTCTCCGCATCAGCCCGCGAATTTCCTCCAGGCAGTAGCTCGTTTTCCCGGAGCCTGCCCGTCCAATAATAAATCGTAGCGGCATAATTGGCTCTCCTCCCCCGAGATGTCATGCTGCTGATAATGAGGTTCAAAAAGACTGCTTTTGATCACGAAGTATTCCACTCATGCATATTCGACATCGTATTTTGAATTCAGCCAGAATTTCCGGTGCTCACGTAGCGCTGCTACGCTCCGCTCCTCAATTCCCAGCTTCATCCAAACTTCTCGGTGCTGAAAACCGCCTTTTGAACATTCTATTTATCCAACTACAAATATCAAATCAAACCTTGCTTCGAACCTCGAAGATGGCGAACTTCAAATAATGGCCTTCGTTCACGCCGAGCAGCTGCGGATGATCCTTGCCCGCGGCGCGCCATTCGACCAATCGGAGCAGCTTCCCCGCGTCGTTCGCGGCTTCGTGGATCGTCTCCAGGAACAAGTCGGGACGCATATGGTAAGAGCAGCTCGCCGTCACCAGATATCCGCCTTCGTTCACCAGCTTAAGCCCCTGCAGATTAATATCTTTATAGCCTCTGCATGCTCCTTGCACCGCGTTTCGCGTCTTGGCGAAAGCCGGAGGATCGAGAATGACGACGTCCCAAGTCCGTCCCGCCGCACCGAGCTTCTTCGAGGTGTCCGCGCTTCCCGCCGCCCTGCTTTTCCTCTCTTCCAGCCCCTTCACTTGGTCTCTCAAATACTGGAACGCATCCGCGACGACGAATTCCACCCGATCCGAGAAACCGTTGCGATCGACGTTTCGTTTCGCCGTGTCGATGGCATGCTGGGAGACGTCAAGGCAGGTTACTTTCTTCGCGCCGTAACGGCAGGCGTGCAGCGTGAAGCTTCCCGTATGGGCAAAACATTCCAGAACCGTCGCGCCGTCCCAATAGGGAAACGTGACGACCTTGCCGTTCGCGTTGACGGGCACCTCTCCCGCCTCGGGGTCTTCGGGGTGCGGAGCGAGCTGAATGCCGCTTTTGGCTCCCCAGCCCTTCATAAGAGGCGCGATCGACGCGCGGTTCTCGCGCTGATCGAAGAAGTAGCCTGTCTTCTGACCTTCCACGATATCGACTTCCATCGAGAGACCGTTCTCTTCGATTTGGACGATCGGCTCGCATGTCCCGTACAAAATACCTTTTCTCTCTTCCAATCCTTCCAATCCGCGTACGCTTACGTCGCTGCGTTCATAGATGCCGGCCGGTTCGAAAACTTCCACGAGGGCATTCACCAGCTGTTCCTTGACGGCTTCCATGCCGAGCGTAAGAATTTGCACGACGAGCACGTCGCCGAACCGATCCACGATCAGCCCCGGCAGAAAATCCGCTTCCCCGTACACGAGCCGGCAGTCCCGGTCGGCGACGAAGCGCTTCCGATGCTCCTTGCAGCGTGTCAGCCGCTCCGCCAAAAAGGCTTGTCCCATCTCTTGTATACTCTCATAGGATACGACGCGGACGGTAATTTGAGATTTGGGATTCCAATATCCCGTAGCCAAATAACGGCCTTGATGGTTGACAACGTCGACCAGGCCGCCCGGCTCCGCGCTCCCCTCCATCCGGTCGATATCGCTCGCGAAAATCCAGGGATGGCCTTGCTCGGTTCTTTTTTTGCGCGCTTTGTTCAACACGATTCGGGCTTGCTCTCTCAACTTATGATTCTTCCTCTCTATGTACGGGCTTGTCATGCTTGTTTTGCCGCACGCATAAATATAGATAATCGCTTGAAACGAGAAGGAGATTATGCGAATGATTCACGATCTTATGGTCCCTATGCTGCTCGGCTTCGCGGTGTTCATGTGCGGCATGAAGCTGATGGAGCTTGCCCTGCACCGTCTAGCTGGTCCCTACCTTTCTCAGGTGCTTCAGCGCTCGACCAAGACGCCGCTTCACGGCCTGGCTGTCGGCACGGTAACGACCGCGTTTCTTCAGAGCAGCACCGCGGTTACGATTATTTCGATCGGCATGGTCAATGCCGGCTTGCTTACGTTTCCGCGCACGCTCGGCATCATCCTCGGAACCAATGTCGGCACGACGGTCACGACCGAATTAATCGGTCTTAACATTCATGGCTTGGCGAAGCCCCTTCTCATCGCGTCGATTGGCGTATGGCTCATAACCGCGCTTCTTGGGGAAGCGCGCCTTATCCCCCGGCTAACGCTCCCGCCTTGGATGGAGATCGTCCGCTCCGTATCCGTTGCCGTTTGCGGCTTCGGTCTGCTGTTATTCGGCCTTACGATGATGCAGTCCATCGGTCCTGCGGTTCAGCAGAGCGAAATGTTCACATGGTTCATCGACAAAGCCGGTACGGGCATCTGGTGGGGGCTCGCCGCCGGCGCCATTCTAACGGCCGCCATCCATAGCAGCGCCGCGGTTATCGGCCTTGTCATGGGCTTCGTCAGCATCGGCGCGATGACTCCGGAGCTTGGCGTCGCGCTCGTTCTCGGATCTAACATCGGAACGTGCGTAACCGCGCTGCTGGCGTCTATCGGCGGCTCACGCGCAGGCCGATACGTCGCCTATTCGCATACGCTGCTCAATCTGATCGGAGCGCTCCTGTTCGTCCCGCTGATCGGCGAGCTGACGGCCGTATCGGGATGGCTTTCCCATTCCCCGGCTTCGCAGATCGCGCATGCCCAGACGATATTCAATATCGCTTGCTCGGTGCTCGCGCTGCCCATTTGTTATTTGAGCTTCTTCCGCCGCCTCGATACGGTGGAGCTCAGCTGATGCCAGGCATTACGAATTGACCGAGATGCCGAGCAGCTGAAGCGCTCCGGAGACGATCCGATGGTTGTTGTCGTAGCCGGATTGCCTCTGTTTCCGCCAAGCTTCGAGCGGCTCGAACCAGTCTACGCCGCGGATTTCCTCGACCTGGGCCTGATGCTTGCCGCCTACAGCCTCTACGAGGTAATAATGCACTTCCTTGTTCACCGTACCGTGCTCGCTGTGCTCGTATTGATATTTAATCTGGTCGATCGGAGCGACAATGACGCCTTGAAGCCCGGTTTCCTCCGCGATTTCGCGTAGGGCAGTCTGCTCCACCGTCTCGCCCGCCTCCATCTTCCCTTTCGGGAGCGACACTTTGCCGTAGCGGTCCTGTATAAGCTGTATTTGCAGCTCTCCTTGCTCATTGTGGCGGTATACGACACCGCCTGCGGAAATCTCCACCATGTGCCTTCCCCCCTGCAACATTTACGCATTAGTATATGCAGCAAAGGATTCCTTCATCTTTTCATCCGAGGCGAAAAGAAAAAGGAATCCCGCTTTGTACTCCCGTTTAAGCTTGCATGGCCTCCGGACGCACGGCTTTGATTGTCCGCGCATCAGGCTTCGCGGCCTCGACTTGGGATTCCAGCACGCGGATAAATTGGCCGCGGCATTCGTTCACGCCCGCTTCCGTAATTTTCACGCGGCATAGCTTGCCGATCATGTCTTCCGTGCCGTCGAAAACAACCTGCAAATAATTGTCGGTGTAGCCCATGACCAGACCTTGTCCCGGTGCTCCCTTGTAGTCGCGCTCCGGAATGACGTCCAGCACGGCGCCAACATATTTCTTGGCATACTGCAGCTGCATTTTTTCCGACAAGTCGATCAGCTTATGAACGCGTTCGTTCTTGATTTCCTCGTCGACTTGATCTTCCATGCGCGCGGCAGGCGTACCCGTCCGCTTCGAATATGGGAATACGTGCATCTCTGCGAAGCCGAGCTCCTCCATGAACCGGTAGCCGCTCTCGAACATCTCTTCCGTCTCGCCGGGGAATCCGACGATGACGTCCGTCGTAATTGCCACTCCCGGCATCGCTTCATGCAGACGTTTAATTTTTGCGGCGAATTCCTCCGTCGTATATTTCCTGCGCATGCGTTTCAAGACGCTGTTTTCGCCCGCTTGCAGCGGAATGTGCAGGTGACGGCACATTTTGCTGGACTTATTCAGCACCTCGATCATCGCGTCGTCGATTTGGCTGGCTTCGATCGAGCTGATCCGGATGCGTTCCAGCCCCTCGACTTTGTCGAGATCCCAGAGAAGGCTGGTCAGGTTGTAGTTCTCCATATCGTCGCCGTATCCGCCGGTGTGAATGCCGGTGAGGACGATTTCCTTGTAGCCCGCGGCAACCAGAGCTTTGGCTTGCTCAAGCACGCTTTGCGGATCGCGGCTGCGGGACAGTCCGCGCGACCAAGGAATGATGCAGAAGGTGCAGAAGTTATTGCAGCCTTCCTGAATTTTCAGGAACGCGCGAGTGCGCTCGGCGAAATCCGGCACATCCAGCTCCTCGAAGCTGCGCGTCTTCATGATATTGCGCACCGCGTTGACCGGCTTGCGGTCATCTTGGATTTGTTTGACGAAGGACATGATTTTCTCGCGGTCCTGCGTCCCGATGACGAGATCGACGCCTTCGATCGCCATGATCTCCGCCGGCGACGTTTGCGCGTAGCAGCCCGTTACCGCAATGATCGCGTCGGGATTGCGCCGGACGGCGCGGCGAATAATTTGACGGCTTTTCTTATCCCCTGTATTGGTTACTGTACAAGTGTTGATCAAATAAACGTCCGCCGTCGATTCTTCGAAATCGACTTGCTCGTAACCCTCATTTTTGAATAGCTGCCAGATCGCTTCCGTATCGTAGAAGTTCACCTTGCAGCCTAGTGTGTAAAACGCGACTGATGGCATGATGGTCACGCTCCTCCCATTTCTCCGGATTCATATAGTAGACAGGTCAGACCAACCAAACCTGCCGTCTCGGTTCTTAAAATTCGTTTGCCTAATGCCACGAGCGCGGCGCCGGCTTCCTGCGCTTCCTGCGCTTCTCGTTCCGTGAAGCCGCCTTCGGAGCCGACGATCAGCAGCACGCGCGGACTCTCGGCAGCCTGTCCTTCCGGGCTGCGCCTCCATTCCCGCACGGCGTCGGCAATGCCTCTCCCGTGAGCGTCTTTGCCTTCCCTCTCGTAGCAGAACAAAGCCAAATCGTATTCTCCGATTCGCGTAAGCAAGCCTTTCCAGCTTAGCAAAGACTCGATCGCGGGAATGCGGTGGCGATGCGCCTGCTCGGCCGCTTCCTTGGCGATTTTGCCCCAGCGTTCAAGGCGCTTCGCTTCCTTCTTGCCGTCATATTGAACGACCATGCGCTCCGATTCGAACGGCAAGAAAGAGGCGGCGCCGATCTCCGTCCCCTTCTGAATGACGAGCTCCATCTTGTCGCCCTTCGGCAAGCTCTGCGCGATCGTAACCGACCAAGCAGGTTCGCTATGCTGCTCCAGCGGCTCCAGCACTTCGGCCCTGACCTCCTGGGGCGTCGCATCCAGCACGTAGGCGAGCACCGTTCGGCCTTGCCCGTCGCAAGCGATCAGCCGGTCTTCCGGCTTCATCCGCATGACGCGGGCAGCATGATGGGCATCTTCGCCCGTTATGGTGACGACGCCGTCCCGAATTTGGTCCGGCGCCACAAAATATCGCTGCATAACCGTGTTTTCCATCCTTCATCTTAGCATGATTTATTTGAGAAAATCTATTTGAATCTAGTTCCAGATCACCTGGAAGCCGAATATCGAACTAAGAAACGTATCGATTCCCGCATGCAGAGGCGCCCTCAATGCCAAAATCGGGTCCAACGTTACGGCTCTTAGCGGAGGAATGAACACAAACAACAAGAAAATCAACATGCCCCACTGGATATTTTGTTCGACTTTGTACCGTATGCGCAAAGGCAGAAACTCCGATACGATCCGGTACCCGTCGAGGGGCGGCAACGGTATCAAGTTGAAGACGAACAGAAGCAGGTTTATCGTTATGAAATAAAAAAAGAACACGGAAAGGGCATCCTGTACGCCGACCGATCCGGCCTGCATGAGTCCGGTAGCAAATAATACATATACGAGCAGCATGCCGACAAACGCCATCAGAAGGTTACTCAGCGGCCCTACCGCCGACACGACGATGCTCATGACGCGCCGGTGTTTGAACCGGCTCGCGTTGACGGGGACCGGCTTCGCCCAACCGAAGCCGGCTATCAACAGCAGGATCGACCCCATCAGGTCCAGATGGACCATCGGATTAAGACTTACGCGGCCTTCCCTATAAGCCGTGTCGTCTCCGAATTTGTACGCGCTGTAAGCATGGGCGAATTCATGTACCGTAAACACGATCATGATAACAATCACAACAAACGGTAGATGCTCAAGAGGATACCAAAGTAAATTCTCCATTTACGCCTCCTAAGGTTTTCTCGCCACGAACGCGATCCAATCCTGGTCGCGCCGCTTCTCCACGATTTCGAAGCCGGACGCCTTCAGACCTTGCTCCACGTCGTCTTCCTTGTTCTTGTACACGCCCGATGCGATATAGATGCCTCCCGGCTTCAGCGCTTCGTAGACGTCGTCGATGAACAGCAAGATAATCTCGGCCAAAATATTCGCCACAACCAAATCGACCGGCACCGTTACGCGGAGAGCGCGGCTTTCCTGACCTTCTGCCTGCTCCTCCCGAAGCACGCCCAGCAGATCGCTCAGCTTGACTTCCACCTGCTCGGACAAGCCATTCAGCCTTACATTCTCCGTCGCGCTCGATACGGCAACGGGATCGAGGTCAAGCGCGAGCACGCTCTTTGCGCCTAGCCGGCATGCGCCAATCGCAAGAATACCGGAGCCCGTGCCGACGTCGATCATCTCTTCGCCGCCCTTCACGACCGACTCCAGCGTCTGCAGGCATAGAGCCGTCGTCGGATGCGTCCCCGTGCCGAACGCCATGCCGGGATCCAGCTCGATGATTCGTTCGCCTTCGCGCGCTTCGTAATCCTCCCAGGTCGGTTTAATCGTCAGCGTGTCGGAGACCCGAATCGGCTTAAAATATTGCTTCCAGGCGGTCGCCCAATCCTCGTCGTCCACTTCTTTCGCGGAATAAGCGACATCGCCGATATCGATATCGAAATCCTTCAGCTCTTCAATCCGAGGCTTCAACGCTTCGATTAACTCGTCCGTGTCCGTGCCTTCCGGAAAATAACCTTTGATCACGGCTTGCCCTTCCGGGATATCGTTAAGCGGGAATTCGTACCACTGTCCAAGCGAAGTATCGCGGGGCTTATTGAGCGATCCCGATTCTTCGATCGAAACGCCTCCCGCTCCCATCTCGTGAAGGAAGTTGGAGATCATTTCCTGCGCTTCCTCCGTCGTTGATATCGTAATCTCATACCATTTCATATGTAATGCCTCCCAAGATCAAAAATGCCTATCCTCTATTGTACAACAGACTCATGGCCCAGCACAAAAAAATGACGCAAAAAAGACTTTCGTCTCTTGCGTCATCCTTATGTCTTACCTATGACTGCTCAGCTTAGCGTCGTATCGACGCTTCCGCCTACTTGTTGAATGAGATGCATCGCCCGCTCCGCAATCGCTTCGTCCACGGTCGCGGTCAGGATGCCGGCGCCTTCCCGATAACCGCCAACCTCGATAGCACGCAGCGCCTGCAGCTTATGCAGCGCTTCCTGCGCTTCTTGCTCGCTCTTGAACGAAGCTTGAATTTCGATCGAACTCATAGGTGCAATCCTCCGCCCTAACTTAAGACTGCTCGTTGCGGCTGTCCGCTTCGGCCGCGCGCTTCATGGCCACGCGGTCCGCTTCGTCGGCCAGCTCCTCCGAGAACTCCACGTCCTCCACTTTGCCGTCCTGATCGTCCGCTGGCAGATCTCCGAAATTCACTTTCTCCATGCTGTTGTCCATTAGCGTAATCCTCCTTCGCGTGGTCTCCATACTGGAATAGATTGCGCGGGATTCGCCGTTTTTATGCAAAAAAAGACGCCCCGCGCTATTCGCCGCGGAACGCCTTTTTCATTTTTTTAAAGATATTCTCGTGATGTTCTTCCTGCTCGCTTGCCGATTCTCCGGACACTCCGCCGAATTGGCGCAGCAGCTCCTTCTGCTCGTCGGTCAAGTTCGTCGGCGTCACGATCGTGACTTTCACGTGCTGATCGCCCGTGCCGTAACCGCGAAGCTTCGGTACGCCTTTGCCTTTCAGTCGGAAGTACGTGCCGGTCTGAGTTCCCGCAGGCACCTTTAGCTTCACCTTTTCGGTCAACGTAGGAATTTCGACCTCATCGCCAAGCGCGGCTTGCACGAACGTAAGCGGCACTTCGCAATAAATATCGTCGCCTTCGCGGTCGAAAAATTCATGCGGCTTCACGCGAAGAACAATGTACAGATCTCCAGCCGGACCTCCGCGCAGGCCGCCTTCTCCTTCGCCCGACATCCGGATTTGCGCGCCGTCGTCCACGCCCGCCGGAATGTTGACCTTGATTCTGCGCTGCTTCTTCACTTTGCCCGCGCCGTGGCAGGTTCCGCATTTCTCGCGGATAATGCGTCCCGTGCCCGAGCAGTTCGTACACGCGCGGCGGTTGACCATGCGGCCGAACGGCGTGTTCTGCACGACTTCCTGCTGACCCGAGCCTTTGCACGTCGAGCAGGTTTCCGGCTTCGTGCCCGGCTTTGCGCCGTTGCCGTGGCAGGTATCGCAGGATTCCGTACGCGGAATCGTAATTTCGGCTTCCTTGCCGAAGACCGCTTCCTTGAACTCCACCGTCATCGTATATTGCAGATCGTTGCCCCGCTGAGGAGCGTTCGGATCCCGCCGCGAACCGCCGCCGCCGAAGAACATATCGAATATATCGCCGAAGCCGCCAAAATCCTGGCCGCCAGCTCCGCCCATGCCCTGGTTCGGATCGACATGGCCGTAACGGTCGTAAGTAGAACGTTTGCCGTCGTCGCTGAGCACGTCGTATGCTTCTTTCACTTCTTTGAACTTCGCTTCCGCGTCCGCCGCTTTGTTCACATCCGGATGATATTGCCGGGCAAGCTTGCGGTACGATTTTTTGATATCTTCCGCGGAGGCGTCCTTACCTACACCCAATACCTCATAATAATCTCGTTTGTTAGCCATCCGATTTCACCCCCGCTGTTCGTTACTCTCCCTGTATTGACGCAAGAAAGGAGGTCAAAGACAGGGCAAGCCCCTCTTTGACCTCTCGCCGGTAAGCCTTACTTCTTGTCGTCGACAACCTCGTAATCCGCGTCCACGACATTATCTTTGCCCGTTGCGCCCGCAGCGTCGCCTTCGGCGGCGCCGCCGGCAGCTCCCGCTTGCGAAGCTTGCTCATACAGCTTTACGGACAGCTGCTGCACGATTTCCGTCAGCTCTTCGACGGCCGCATTGATTTGCGCGACGTCGTCGGTTGCGATTGCGGCCGTTACTTTTTCTTTTGCCGCGTTCGCTTTCTCGATTTCGGATGCATCTACTTTATCGCCAAGGTCTTTAATCGTTTTGTCCGTGGAGTAAACCAATTGGTCCGCCGCGTTTTTCGCTTCGACAAGCTCTTTGCGTTTGCGGTCTTCCTCTGCGTTCAATTCCGCGTCCTTCATCATTTGCTCGATTTCCGCTTCGCTCAAGCCGCCGGACGACGTGATCGTAATTTTTTGGCTCTTGCCCGTTCCTTTGTCAAGCGCCGATACGTTTACGATGCCGTTCGCGTCGATGTCGAAGGTTACTTCGATTTGCGGAACGCCGCGAGGAGCCGGAGGGATATCGCTCAGCGTGAAGCGTCCCAGCGTTTTGTTGCCAGCCGCCATGGAGCGCTCGCCTTGCAGAACGTGGATTTCAACGCCCGGCTGATTATCCGCGTACGTGGAGAACACTTGAGACTTGCTTGTCGGGATCGTCGTGTTGCGGTCGATCATCTTCGTGAACACGCCGCCCGCCGTCTCGATGCCGAGGGACAATGGCGTTACGTCAAGCAGAACAACGTCTTTCACGTCGCCTGTCAATACGCCCGCTTGCACCGCCGCGCCGAGGGCTACGACTTCGTCCGGGTTCACGCCTTTGTGAGGCTCCTTGCCCGTCAATTTCTTAACCGCTTCTTGAACGGCAGGGATACGAGTCGAACCGCCTACCAGTACGATCTTGTCGATATCATTTGCTGTCATGCCCGCGTCGCTAAGCGCTTGGCGAGTCGGTCCAAGCGTGCGCTCAACGAGAGAAGCGGACAGCTCTTCGAATTTCGCGCGAGTCAGATTCATCTCCAAGTGCTGAGGCACGCCGTCTACCATCGTAATAAACGGCAGGGAGATCGTGGATGTCATAACGCCGGAAAGCTCTTTTTTCGCTTTCTCCGCAGCGTCCTTCAGACGCTGAACGGCCGCTTTGTCCTTGGACAGGTCGACGCCTTGCTCCTTCTTGAACTCGGCTACGAGATAGTCGATGATCACTTGGTCGAAGTCGTCGCCGCCGAGCTGGTTGTCGCCGCTCGTCGCCTTTACTTCGAAGAAGCCGTCGCCCAGCTCAAGGATGGATACGTCGAATGTGCCGCCGCCAAGGTCATATACGAGAATGGTTTGGTCTTCGGCTTTCTCCATGCCGTATGCAAGAGCGGCAGCCGTCGGCTCGTTGACGATGCGAAGCACTTCGAGACCCGCGATTTTACCCGCGTCCTTCGTCGCTTGACGCTGGCTGTCGTTGAAGTAAGCAGGGACCGTGATAACGGCTTGCGTTACCGGCTGACCCAGGTAAGCTTCGGCATCAGACTTCAGCTTTTGCAGAATAATAGCCGAAATCTCTTGCGGCGTATATTCTTTGTCGTCGATTTTTTCCTTATGGTTCGTACCCATGTGACGCTTGATCGAAATAATCGTGCGGTCAGGGTTCGTAATCGCCTGGCGCTTCGCCGTCTCGCCGACGATACGCTCTCCGTCCTTCTTGAAGCCGACGACGGACGGCGTCGTGCGGTTGCCTTCCGGGTTCGGAATAACGACGGCTTCGCCGCCTTCCATAACGGCAACGCAGGAGTTTGTAGTACCTAAGTCAATACCGATAACTTTGCTCATGGCTTAATCCTCCTAAAAGTATATATGGTTATCCATTCCTATAACAGCGTCAATTAGCCGCTTACCTTCACCATTGCCGGGCGGAGCACTTTCTCTTTCAGCATGTAGCCTTTCTGAACTTCCTCCACCACGATGCCTTCTTCATATTCATCGGATTCCACCGTCATGATCGCCTGATGGAACTCGGGATTAAATGGTTCGCCTACAGACTGGATCGGCTTCAGTCCTTCCGCGTCTAGCGTCTGGCTGAGCTGGCGGAAGATCATGTCCACGCCCTTCGCAAGCGACTCGTAGTCGCTGTTGCTGGATGCCGCGGCTATCGCGCGTTCGAAATTATCGACGACCGGAAGCAGCTGGCCGAGGAGCTTCATGGAAGCGTATTGTCCAAGCTCTTCCTTCTCCTTCATTGTTCTGCGACGAAAGTTGTCGAAATCCGCCTGCGCTCGTAAGTATCGCTGCTGGGCTTCGTCCGCCTGCTTCGCCAGCTCGTCGTAACGAGCGTCTGCTGCAGGTTGTTCCGCGGCTTCGCCGCCTTCCGATACATGGTCCATGTTCTCGGCCGCAGTTTCTTCTTCTACAGTATCCACTGTTTCATTATGTTGTTCCTTCGCGCTCATCTCTTCACCTCCTAAGCGTAATGCTTCGATCCTTATTTATACCAACGGCTGAGCAATGTGCCCATGTCCTTGGATATCATATCGATGAGACTGATCACTTTGCCGTATTCCATCCGGGTCGGGCCGAGTATTCCGATCGTGCCGAGCGGCTCGCCTTCAATGGAATAAGTGGCGGTAATCAGACTGCAATCGCTGATCGCCTTGTGGTCATTTTCTGTTCCGATCCGGACTTGTATACCCGAAGGAAGCGTCGACAACATCTTCATTATCGCAGGCGCTTCGCCGAGCAGATCCAGAATCGTTTTCACTTTGTCGACATCCTTGAACTCGGGCTGAGTAAGCATGTTCGTCGTTCCGCTCATGAAGATGCGCTGCTCTTCGTCATTCTGGAGGGCGTTCTCCAGCACCCTGATCAGGCCTTCATAGTGGTCGACATGTCTCTCCAGCTCATGCGCGACCTCGGAATACAGCTTCGCCTTCAGGCGAATAAGCGGCACGCCGACAAGCTTCGTGTTGAGAATGTTGACGACCTTCTGCATGTCGTCCATATTCAGGTCAGGCGGAACCGTAATCGTCCGATTCTCGACATGTCCCGTGTTGGTCACGATGATCGCAACCGCGGAATCCGCGTTAAGCGGAACCAAACCAAAGTGTTTCAGCGAGGTATGGAACAGCTCCGGTCCAAGCAAAATCGACGTATAATTCGTTAAGCTGGACAATATCGTCGCCGCATGCTGAATGACTTGCTCCATTTGGTTCATCTTGTCGGTTACGAACGAGCGGACTAAGTGAACATCGTCGTCGTTCAGCTGGTTCAACTGAACAAGATGGTCGACATAATACCGGTAGCCTTTGGTCGAGGGTACCCGACCGGCAGAAGTATGAGGCTGCTCCAGGTAACCGAGCTCCTCCAAATCCGCCATTTCGTTCCGAATCGTGGCCGGGCTGAAGGCGACGTCGCCCCGCTTCGAAATGCTGCGCGAGCCTACCGGCTCAGCTGAACGGATATAATCGTCTACGATGGCATTCAAAATCATTCGCTGTCTATCTGTCAGCATTTCGATCCCTCCATATTCGTTAGAAACTAAACGCTTCGGCTGCTCGTTAGCACTCAACTCATATGAGTGCTAATCGCTAATACAAAAATACCAAAACGCCTTTGCGATTGTCAAGTCAGTTCGGCAGCCGGCTCGGAATTTTTCGTTCGCAAACACAAAAAAACGCCATGCGGCCACAAGTTGCTGCAGCCGCATAGCGCACGCGCCATCCGTACGAGTCCGTTACTCTAACGTCCTTAGCACCGCGATTTCGTCGCAGGCATGCTGCTTGGGACAATTCACGCAGTCCTTCCACACCTTCTCGGGGAAAATGTCTTTGTCCACGACGGTGAAGCCGTTCCGTTCAAAAAACTTGTCGGCGTACGTAAGCGCCATGACTTTGGTAATCCCCTGCGCCTTCGCCTGCTCCAGCAATTTGGTCACGAGCTTGCTGCCGATGCCGAGGCTCTTATAGCCTTCGGTCATGCCAAGCGACCGGATCTCGACCAGGTTATCGCCAAGCTTCGTTAACGCGCCGCACCCTACGACGACGCCGCCAATCTCCGCCACGACGAACGTGTCGATCATATGGGCAAGGGCTTCGCGGGACCTCGGCAGCATAATCCCCTTCTCGGCGTAACCCTTTATTAATTGAAACAAAGTTTCCACGTCGTCCGGCGTTGCCGTCCGGCAAAACACATCCACTGCTTGCATCGCTGCCTCCACCCCCGCGAGTACCGTATCGTTCGTTTGTAAGAATATGAATAAATATACATCAAAACGAATGAATACTCAAGCACATTTTTACGCTTTATCTATTTATGCGCCAGTGCCCAAAAACGCTCCGAAAACTTCGTTTCCGAGCAGCACACCCCGGTCGGTCAGCCGATAAATGATGTCGCCGTTTTGTTCGATTCTTTCTAGGAGTCCGTCCCGGATTTGCTTGTCGATAACGGCTCCGTAACGCTCCTCCAAGCGATGGCCCGGGAATTGCGCAGCGAATCTGGAAGACTGTACGCCCTCCAGAAGTCTGAGTCCCACCATCATAAAATCCTCCATCGCTTCGTCCGCCGGAATATCGTAGGATTCCAGCCGCGGCAGCCTTTCCTTGTTCGCGTCGATATACGGCTGCACGCCTTTGATGTTGACATGACGCACGCCCTTCGCATAGCCGTGAGCCCCCGCGCCAAGCCCGTAGTAAGGCTCGTTGCGCCAATAGGTGGAATTGTGGCGGCTCTCGAAGCCGGGCTTCGCGAAATTGCTGATTTCGTAATGGCGGTAACCGCCGGCCTTCAGCTTCTCCATGAGGAGCAGGAACATTCTCAGCTCCTCCTCTTCCGCAGGCAGCGGAAGCTCGTTCCGTTCATACAGCTTGTGGAACAGCGTGTTCTCCTCTACCTTCAAGCTATACAGTGAATAATGAGGCAGTCCGAGCGCCATGGCGCGCTCGACGCTGTCGGATAGCAGCTCGAGCGTCTGGCCAGGCAGCCCGAACATCAGATCGATGGACAAATTGTCGAAGCCCGCTTTACGCGCGTTCTCCAAGCTGCGATAGACGTCGTCGACATTGTGAATGCGGCCGATCCGCTCCAGCAGGCCGTTATCGAACGACTGCACGCCGAAGCTGATGCGGTTCACGCCGCCTTCCTTCATCGCCGCCAGCTTCTCGGGATCGGTCGTTCCCGGATTCGCTTCCATCGTAAATTCCGCGCCTTCCGCGATCGGGAAATGCTCGAACACCGATTTCAAGAACCGTTCCATCTGCGGAGGCGTCAGCACGGTCGGCGTGCCTCCCCCGACGAATACCGTCTCGATCCTCTCGGGCGCCAGCGCGGAAACCGTCCTTCTCATCTCCTCCTCCAACGCGTCCAAGTATTGATCGACCGGCTGCCCTTTCAACACGTACGAAGTAAAGTCGCAATAATGGCATTTGTTCGTGCAGAACGGGATGTGTATATAAAGCGCCTTAGGAGACGCTGTTAATGGATTCATCTTCGTTGCTCCTTCCCTATACAAAAAACGAAGGAGAGCGTCGCTCTCCTCCATGTCAAATGGTTAATCTTCGTCGATTTTCAGCACGGCCATGAACGCTTCCTGCGGCACCTCGACGCTGCCGACCTGCTTCATCCGCTTCTTGCCTTCCTTCTGCTTCTCGAGAAGCTTCCGCTTCCGGCTGATGTCGCCGCCGTAGCACTTGGCGAGAACGTTCTTCCGCATCGCCTTGACCGTCTCGCGCGCGATAACCTTCGTGCCGATGGAAGCCTGAACCGGCACCTCGAACATCTGGCGCGGAATCAGCTCTTTCATCTTCTCGCAGATGAGGCGGCCGCGGTTGTACGCTCTGTCGCGGTGGACGATGACGGACAACGCGTCGACCTGCTCGCCGTTCAGCATGATGTCCATCTTCACGAGATTGGATTTGCGATACCCCGATAACTCGTAATCGAAGGAAGCGTAACCTTTGGTCCGCGATTTCAATTGATCGAAGAAATCGTAGACGATCTCGGACAGAGGCATGTCGTACGATAACGTAACGCGGTTCGTATCCAAATACTCCATGTTGATGAATTCGCCGCGTTTGCCTTGGCACAGCTCCATGATCGTGCCGACAAAATCGTTAGGCACGATAATGCCCGCTTTCACGTAAGGCTCCTCGACATAATCCAGACGTCCCGACTCCGGGTAATTGGACGGATTGTCGATATCCATCTGCTCGCCGTTCGTGAGGGTTACCTTGTAGATAACGCTCGGCGCGGTCGTGATGAGCGGAATGTTGAATTCCCGCTCGATCCGCTCCTGAATGATCTCCATGTGGAGCAGTCCAAGGAAGCCGCAGCGGAAACCGAAGCCAAGCGCCGTGGACGACTCCGGCTCGTAACGCAGCGACGCGTCGTTCAGCTCCAGCTTCTCGAGCGCTTCGCGAAGATCGTTGTAATCCTGCGTCTCGATCGGATACAGGCCGCAATAGACCATCGGATTAATCCGGCGGTAACCCGGCAGCGGCTCGGGCGCGGGCTTCTTGGCGTCGGTAACGGTATCGCCGACGCGCGTATCCTTCACGTTCTTGATGCCCGCAACGACAAAGCCTACGTCGCCCACGGACAACTCGTCCACGATCGACATGCGCGGTTTGAACGCTCCGACCTCGATGACCTCGAACTCGGCTCCCGTCGCCATGAACCGGATTTTCTTGCCGGCGCGGATATTGCCGTCGATGACCCGGACGTACACGATAACGCCTTTGTAGGCGTCGTAATGCGAGTCGAAGATCAGCGCCTTCAAAGGCTGGTCAGGATCGCCGCTCGGAGCCGGCACCTTCGTGACGACCTGCTCCAAAATTTCCTTGATGCCGATGCCGGCTTTGGCGGAAGCATGGACCGCTTCGCTGGCGTCCAGCCCGATCACGTCCTCGATCTCCTGCTTCACCCGCTCCGGCTCCGCGCTCGGCAAATCGATTTTGTTAATGACCGGCAGCACCTCGAGGTTGTTGTCCAGCGCCAAGTACACGTTGGCCAGCGTCTGCGCCTCGATGCCCTGGGCGGCGTCCACGACGAGGAGAGCGCCCTCGCAGGCGGCCATGCTTCGGGACACCTCGTACGTAAAGTCGACGTGCCCTGGCGTATCGATCAAGTTCAGCAAATACTCTTCGCCATCGTCCGCGCGGTAAGAAAGTCTCACCGCCTGCAGCTTGATCGTAATCCCCCGCTCGCGCTCCAGATCCATCTGGTCCAGCACTTGCGCCTGCATTTCCCTGGAGCTGAGCGCTCCCGTATATTCCAAGATACGGTCGGCAAGCGTCGACTTGCCATGGTCGATATGAGCGATAATGGAAAAATTTCTTATCTTCTTCTGTCGGTCGCGAACGTCAGTCATGCACTAAGCCCCCACACATTCCAATAATTCCAATCATTCCTCCTATTATATCAGCTTGGAGGGATGACAGCAATTAGTGTATCAGCCCGTCGAACAGGTCGACGACGAACCGGATGCCTTTGCTCGACGCGGATTGCAGCATGCCCGATGTGGAGTCCGCCAGCTTGTTGACGGCCGGCGCCTCGTCTTCGTTCGGCATGCCGGGGAGACGTTCCCCGTTGTAGCCGTAAGCCCGCCGGATTTCCTCGAGCTCCTTCTCGAGCTGCGCGATCCGCTTATCCGTCTCGGATTCGTAAGAGCCGCGCTCCTCTTGCGACGCAAGCCCTGTGCCTGTCCCGTAAGAAGCCTCGCCTTCGATAGGACCGTAAATGCGTTCGATGCCGGACGAGGTCATCTCGATCCCGAACAGGACGACTATCGCAAGCGCTCCGCCGATGGCGAGCCACTTCCATGCGTTTCCTTTCATCGTTTACTGCTCCTCTCCTGATACCTTCTCCGCTTCCCAATAAATCTCCGCTATGATTTCGCCCAGCGCGTCGGCCGTGCGGTACGATTCTTCAAGCGTATTTTCGACCCCGCCGATTTCGAGCAGGACGCTTTCGGAAGCTAACGATTGATTATATTCGGCATTGCCCGTAGCAGCAGTTTTGCCCCATATTCCTCTAGAAATACCGGGGTACTTCTTCTCGAGCTCTTCGTGGATTTTGGTGGCGAATTCTTCGTTTTCTTTCCAGTTCGGATTTTTATGGCCGATGATGAAATAAACCTGGGCGTAGCTGACGCCGTTAATATCGACCGTCGTGTATTTTCTTTTTTGCGAATCGCGGTGAATATCGAAGAAGAACTTCAGGTCGTCGCTGCTCGCGAGCGCTTCCTGCACCGTTTTTTTCGAATATTTGTAGCTGAGCTCCCATCTGTAGCCTTTGATGGCGGTCGGATAGTCGGTGTCGGAATGCATGGCCCCCACGCCTTCCTCCTCGAGCTTCTCTGCCAGCCGCTTGCCCACCAGCGTAATGTTTTTGGTCGTCGAATTCGCGTCCTTGTTCTCCACCTCCGGATACCAGGACTCCCGGTTATGCGAGTGGTAGATAAACGCGATTTTGGAATCCCCCGTAGACGGCTCTTCCGCGGGCGGGGAGATTGGCGTCGCCGGCTGTTCGCCGCCGCTTCCCGAATCATCCGGGTCCGCGCCGGGCTGCTCGACGGCCCCTGTATCGCCCTCCGGTGCCTCCGTTCCTTGGCCGTTATCCTTTTCCTCCTGCGGACCTTCGATCGGCAGGTGATCCTTCGGCCCCACGTTCGCGTCCGTTCCGATCCCTTTGCGGATCAGGAAGGCGTCGCTCGCCATCCCCGGCAGCTCGGCCGCCAGCAGCCCGCCCGGCGTGCTCGGGTTGATGCTGGTCAGCGTACGCATCATGAAGGAGCTGATCTCCCGCGAGGTGAACGAGTCCGATTGCATGCCGCTCTGGAACGACGGCATCTCCATCTCAAGCATGTCCCCGAAGAAGCCGCCCGGAACGGCAGCCGCGAATCCTTTCATCGAATGAATCGGCGACTCCGACGACTGTTGGTGAAGCATCCCCGCTAAGCCGAGCATTATAAAAAACAGCATGGAGCTGAACGACAGAAGAGAAAAGGCTTTACCCGTCACCAGCAGCTGCCGAAGATGTTGTCCGTCTCTTGCTTCATTCCACCGCAAAGGCTTACGTTTCATCATCGTTATGTACCCTCCCGTAATCCGCAAAGCGATAGTTAAGCTCATCCATCCTAAGCTACTATCAAACTATGAGAGCAGAGAGGTTCATAGAACCGATTGAGAGAAAGAGATTTGAAGATTTGCGCCGGGAACAGCCGCGCTGTGGAATTTAGACCGCAAAAAAAGCGAAGACAGATGCCTTTAAGCATCATGACTTCGCCCCTTAGACTTTTTCTATTAGTGTGTATAGGCCGCCACGTTGCTCGAGTCCACGGCCTCATGCAAGGAAGCGTTCAGCCCGCTCGCGATAATGTTCGCGATATCCTCGATGAATTCGTCCACTTCCTTAGGAGTGACGAGAAGATCATGGCCGATCGGACTGAGCACCTCTCGGACCAGCTGCAGCCGTTCGTTGTCCTCCATCTGATTCAGCAGACCGAAGATTTGGTTCGTATCGCCCTTCTGGGCCTCGAGATGATTGCGCATAAGCTCGAAGGTGTTGTTCACGATCGTTGACGCGTATACAACGGTCGGCACTCCGATCGCGATAACCGGCACGCCGAGTATTTCCTTCGTCAGTCCTTTGCGTTTGTTCCCGATACCCGAGCCTGGATGGATGCCGGTGTCCGCGATTTGAATCGTCGTGTTCACCCGCTCGAGCGCTTTGGACGCGAGGGCGTCGATCGCGATGATGAGATCCGGCTTGGAACGGTCGACGATGCCTTGCACGATCTCGCTCGATTCGATTCCCGTTATGCCGAGCACCCCCGGGGCGACCGCGCTGACCGGGCGATATCCAGGCGCAACCTGATCCGGCATCAGCTCGAAGAAATGACGGGTCACCATAATGTTTTCCACGACCAGCGGTCCAAGCGCGTCAGGCGTCACGTTCCAGTTGCCGAGACCCACGATGAGAACGCGCGCCGTCTTCGGAATTTGCAGCCTCTGCAGGAAAGCTTCGAAATGCTGGGCGAATTTCGTCGTCACGCGGTCCTGCAGCTTCGTATCCCCATCCCGCAAGCCCGGCACTTCGATCGTGACGTAATGGCCGACCATTCTACCAATCGCCTGCGAGCCTTGTTCATTCTGTACATGCAGCATCGTAACCGTAATGCCGTCCTCTTCTTCCGTATTCGACTGAATGCCCGGGATCGGGCCCGTACCCGGCTTCTCGGCCAGCTCCTTGGCTTCCAGCGCCAAATCTGTCCTCACGTCGAATTTCTTCAAATCCAGATCCTTCATCGAACGTCCGAACTCCCTTCATCTGTTAATCTTCTGTTATTGTTCGCAGCAATTTCGTTTTCATACCGCGGATAACCCGCTTGCCTTTTGGTTACTATTGCTTTTTGGGCGGGCGCATGCTAATATATTTTAAGTTGTGTTGTCTGCTGATTATTTGTAGGAGGTGAATTCCATGCCAAACATTAAATCCGCCATCAAACGCGTTAAAACTAGCGAGAAGCGCCGCGCTTTGAACGCTTCCCAAAAATCCGCTCTTCGTTCGGCCGTTAAAACTGCTGACCAAGCGATCGCCGGCACTGATGTAGCTGCTGCTAAAGCCGCTTTGATCACTGCAACGAAAAAATTGGACAAAGCAGTTACGAAAGGCCTGATTCATAAAAATGCGGCTGCCCGCAAAAAATCTCGTCTTGCAAAACGTCTGAATGCATTGTCTGCGCAAGCGTAAGATTCAGGATCAGGTAAACGCAAAAGGCTTCGTTCTCCACTTGGAGAACGAAGCCTTTTGTTTTGGTCAGGCGCCTTTATCTTGTGCAAGCGACAGCAGATACATCTCAAGCCCAAACGTCTTGTCGATGATGCCCGTCTTCATGCCGTAGTCCAAATCCGCAAGGGAAGACAGAAGCCTGCCAAGACGCGCCGTCTTGAATTTCCTGCTTTTCTCGGCGGCCAGCTTGACCGCATAGGGATGCAGACCAAGCTGGCCGGCCATCTGCTGCGGCGAATATTGCTGTTCCAGCTCCTTGATCTGCAGCATAATACGCAGCTGCCTGGCGATCAGCGCCGCGATCTTAATCGGCTCTTCCTTGCGGACGAGCAGCTGGCGGTACAGCTCCAGCGCCTTGTCGACCCGGAGCTCCGCGATCGCGTCCACCAAAGCGAATACGTCCTCCTCCACGGTCGCGGCCGTCAGCATGGCCGCCTGCTCCGCATCGATGACGCCGCCCTCCCCGGCATGCAGACAAAGCTTGTCCACTTCCTGAGCCAGCTGCCCCATATTAACGCCGACGCGGGAGAAGAGCAGCTCAGCGGCCGCCTCCGTCATCGTTCGGTTCTGCGATTCCGCTCTCCGCAGCATCCATCGCTTCAGCTCCGGCGTATCGAGCTCCGGGAAAGCGATCAGCGAATTCCGGTCCTTGAGCGTCTTCACAAGCTTCCGTCGTTCGTCGAGCTTGTCGGCCTGAACCGCAAAGACGATAACGGATGTCTCGAGCGGGAGCTCCAGATAGTTCAGCATCGTCTCCGGACGATGCTCAAGCTTTGCGTTTTCTTTGCCGCCTGCGGCGAACACCGTCGCATCCCGCACAAGGACAAGCTTCCGTTCCAGGAAGAACGGCGGAGATTCCGCCTCCATCACCGCCTCCTCGAGCGGCGTTTCGCCCGTATCGAATTTCATGACCCCCATCTCGCGCTCGTCCGGTCCGAACATCGCGCTCGCCAGCGTGTCGATGAATTGCTCCATGCGGTACCGGTCCTTGCCGAACAGCACATAAACCGGCCTGAATTTTCCCGCTTTTATTTCCTTCAACGCATCCTTGATCTCCATCCGATTCCCTCTCCGATTCTGCATTTGCTTATGAATGTCAACAAAGGGATGGCCGCTTACGGCACATCCCTTTGCCTTTATATTAACACCCGCCGGCGGCTCCATGGCGCCGCCTTGGCGGATGGTCTTACGACGTCCCAGGCACGTCGCAGACTGTTCTCATGCTTTATCATACTCCGCTCGCGTTCAACTTGTGCGAATACCCGCCAAATTAATGCGAAGCTTTTTTCTCGGTCCAATCGGACGTAGAGATCACGTATTTCTCGGCCGCTCCATGGTCGAGCTGAACCTCGTAGGTGAGCTGCGCCCCATCCTCGGACCAGACGAGCCCGGAATGATGGCCGTTCTTCCTGTCGGTCTGATGCACAACCTCGCCGCTTTCGGTTGAGGCGATAATAACGCTGTACTCGTCGACTGCCGCGCTGTACAATCCGTCTGGCGATAGGAACACCGCCGCCGCGATGCCCATATCAGGACCGGCCTTGTTGTCTCCGGCCTGATCTTCGGATGGTTCGATCGGTTCGACCGGCTCTCCCGACGCTTCGCCCTCTCCGCCAGCGGGAGTGCCTTCGAAACCTTGCGTGCCGGCTCCATCCGTAATGGAAGGAGCTTCCGGCACATCTTCAATTGCAACATTAGGAGAGACGGGCTCATCGCCAAGGTCCTCATTCGTTGTCTCTGATGCGACGAACCGCGTATCCCTCTCCGCGGGTTCCGACGACCCGCCGCTGGAGGCTCCGCTAGCTTCTTCGCCTTGGGAATCGGGATTATCCGTTGCGAATTTTCTAAGTACGTCAGTCGAGATATCGCCGCCGGCTTGGTCTCCGTTAGCAGCCCCCTCAACATTATACATCTCCGCAGCTGACGAGTTGGCCGCGCCGCCGTGGTCCAAGTCCGCCGAAAAATCCGCTTTGTCATTCGCTCCGCCGCCAAACCCGGGGGCGTTCAGCAGGAATAATCCGGCTACGACGCCTGCCGCCACTACGCTGCCGACAGCGCTCCAAGACGGCCACTTTCGGCTGCGTTTCAGCCTGCGCGATTCGCCTAGCTTCTCCTCAGCAGGATCGGATGCCGGCGCCGTGGCGATGACGTGCTCCGCTTGCCGCGCCTCCAGGTCAATCCGCTCGAGCTCGGGCAGGATGGCATCCACCAAGCTGTACCGGGGCGTCACCTTAGGCAGGCTGGCGAGATCGGACGACAGACGCTTTAGCCGTTCGAACGCCGCCGCGCAGTCCGGACATTGTCTGATATGATCGTTCAGGACGACGAATTCCTCGTCGCCGAGGTCGTCGTCCAGCTGTCTCTGCATCAGTTCCATCACCTCTTGACAATTCATCCCCGGACACCACCTTTCTGATAATCTTGAAGTAAAGTTTGCAGCTGCTGCCTGGCCCTGAATAAATATGATTTGACCGTGTTAAGCGGCAAATCCAGCGAATCCGCGATCTCGTTATAGGAGAAATCCTGCAAGTAACGCAAAACGACGACCGTCCGGTGATGCTCCGGCAGCTTGTCGATCGCGCTCCGGATATCCTGGAGAGCGTACGCGGACAGCACTTCCTCCTCCACGTTCTGCTTCTCCCGGAATACGAGCTCGTGCTCGTCTATCGAAACCGTCGGTTTATTCCTTCTGAATTTGTCTATGCAAATATTCGTAACGATGCGTTGAATCCATGTCTTGAATTGAGCTTTCTCCTCGTACGAGCCTATCTTTGTATAAATCCGAATGAGCGCTTCCTGTGCCGCGTCCATCGCGTCCTGCTCATTATTCAATATATAATAGGCTGTCCGATATACATGGGTTTCAATCTCACGCAACAGAGTGATTAAAGCATCGCGATCTCCCGCTTGGGCCGCTTTGATCAGACCGGGCTCCACCACGAAGGATCCTCCTCTCTTGCAACCTTACTGACGGACCGGTTGCTCTGAATGTTGCAGTTTTTGGGGTTGAACTTTTTTTTTTTTGTAAGTATCTTGAGAATCTATCAAAAATCGCTTTATACCGAACTCCGCGACTCTAGGAACTCCAAACTCAAGAATACCAAAATTTTAGAAATCCGTATAGACGCTCATTCTTTCCAAGCGAACACGCCCGAGCTTGTGAGGCGGAATCGCGCCTCCCCCTCCAGATCCGTCCGCCACAGCGCCGCCCCCGCATGCCCGAGCCGCGAGATGACATCCGGGTGGGGATGACCATACGTATTGGTCGCGGACACTGACGCCACGGCGCTGAGCGGCCGTAAGTAGGCTAGCCATTCTTCGCTTGTGGAATATCGGCTGCCGTGGTGGGCAACCTTGAGGATCGTTATGGGCGATGCTTCTCCTCCGGCGCTTTGTTCTCTCTCCACAATCAGCCTCTCCGTCTCGCTCGAGATGTCTCCAGGGAACAGAATGGTATAGCCGTACATCGACAACGAGACGACCAAGCTATGCTCGTTCTGATCCTCTTCGGAAGGAACAGCCTCCTCGCCATTCCGCCGAACCGGCCAGAGCACCTTAAGCCTTGTTGCGTAATCGAGCTCGACTTCATCGTCATCTGCCGGAGCGTAGAGCGGTATGCCCGAATCTAGCGCGAGCTCCATCAGCCGGACCGCGTCTTCGGAGTCTTTCATCGACCCGTTCCACCATATCGCCTTGACCGGAATTTGCTCGAGCACGGCATGCAAGCCTTTAATATGATCGCTGTCCAGATGGGAGACGACGAGCAAATCCAGCTCGCTGACGCCTCTTCGCATCAGCAAGGGAACGACGACCTTCGCCCCGACATCGAACGGATCCTTCCGGGCCCGCCATTCTTCTCCGGGCTTCGCGAAAGAGATTGCCCCGCCGCCGTCAATCAGAATATGCTTGCCTGCCGGCGTTCGGATGAGGGCGGCGTCTCCTTGGCCGACGTCCAGAAAGCTCACCGTGCCTGAACGATCGAATCGATAAGGATTCGCCGCATACAGCAGCAGGATTATCAAAGCGGCGGCATAGCCGACCGCGGCACGCATGTGACGGCCGTATGGAGAATGAGAGGATCGGTCCCTCCTATATTGATCGTCACCGCCATCCGAACCGGCGCTTAGCGGAGCGGTCGCTTCCTCGCAGGCTGCAGCTTCTTCTTCTCTCCATCGTCTTACGGCGTTCCATCGATCTACGAAACGGAATAGCGCCGCCATGAGCAGCAGCCAGACCATAACCCACCATAGAGGAGGAGTCGCCCATATGATGCGCAAGCCGTCCGGCTTGGACAAAGCGTCTACTAACGCGAACGACCACTCGTTGGCGCGGACCGACAACCCCGCCAGCCATCCGGCGCCATCCTCCCAGACGAATCCGAGCAGCATGGCCGCCGTCCCGGCCGGCATGACGATAAAGCTAATGAAGGGAACGAGGATGAAATTGGCGAGCAGAGAGAGAAGGTGGAATTGGTTGAAATAGTAGAGCGTAACGGGGAACGACACCAGCTGCGCAACCAGCGTGACGGCTGCCAGATCGAGCAGCCACCCTCCGCGGCGCGGCCGCGGAAGAGCCCTCCTGACGGGCGGAACGCCTACTATTAATCCGAGCGTTACCAGAAACGAGAGCTGGAAGCTTACGCTGTCGAGATAATACGGGTTATATAGCAGGAGAAGGACGGCAGCCGCCGCAAGCAGATGCAAGCCGTCCTTCAGCTTGCCTAGTCTGGCGGCGATCAGGCCGAGCACCGCCATGACGCCCGCGCGGAGCACGGAAGGCGAAGCTCCCGCCAGCAGCACGTAGAGCGGAACGGCGAACATAAGCGCCGTCAGAATTCGTTCGCGGGGCTGCCTCGCGAGCTTCATGAGTCCGCCGAACGCGTACATGAACACGGCGACATGAAGGCCGGATATAGCAAGTATATGCGTCAGGCCGAGCCTCGCGAAGGCGTTAAACTGCTCGGGATCGAGATCCTCGCGAATCCCGAGAATCAAGCCCTGCATGTAGCCGGACTGCTCGGCCGGATACAGGGCGCCAAGCCGCGTGCCCAGCCATGCGCGCGCGGCGTCCACGCGGCCGAGCATGGCGGCCGCGGACCATTGCTTCGCCGCCGGTGACGCGACGTCGAGCGCGGCGGCGCCTTCGGCTTTGAGCAGCCAGTGGATCCCCTGGCTGCGCAGATAGCGGCGGTAGTCGAACCCGCCGCTGTTGGTGGCTTCCGCCGGCCGCGACAGCTCGCCGGCGACGCGCACTTCGTCGCCGCGCTGCCACGCCGCGGCGACCTCGAGCTCCGGCGCTTCGCTGAGCCGGAGCTGCACCTGCAGCCGCTCGGCGCGCTCGAGCGGCTCTACCCCCTCCGCCTGGATGGCATGCGCCTCCATGCGGAACGTCACGCGGTCGCCGTCGATCTCGACCGCGCTGACGATCGTGCCGAGAGCGTCCGCGGCATAGGCCGCTCTCGGCCCGTCCGCCTCGGCGGCGGCGGCCAGCTCCTGCAGCGCGGTGACGTTCCGCGCATCCGCCCATAGCCGGGTTCCCGCCGCCAGGCATAGCCCGATCAAGCAGGCGATCGCCACGCCCCGGCTCGCCTGCTTGCCAAGCACGGCGGCGGCGGCCAGCAGCGCCGCCGCTCCCGCCAACAGCATCGCTCCGCGCGCGCCCAGCCCGGCCGCCGCGGCGCTCCCGGCCACGAAGCAGGTCGCGAACCAAACAAGCGGCCTCCTATCCATCAAACGCATCTGCGCACACTCCTTCGTATAAATCTGCAGCCGCGCAAAAAAAAGAAGAACCTCCGGCGCATCCTGCGATTGCGTCCGGAGGTTCTCCCTCGCGGTATCCTGCTATGGTTAGTAAGTCGCTTTCTTTCACCTTGCCCTGACAGAGCCAGCCGGCCGTTCCGTTACAGCGACACTTCCATCTGGGCTTGCGCGGGCGGCGAATAATGCTCGACCTGCCGGAACGCGATGCCCTGCTGCGCCATTAGCGCGAATACTTTCTCGCTGTCCTTCGGGTAAGCCCGGTGGAATACGATTTCCTGCACCCCGCTGTTCGCCAGCATGTTCGCGCATGTCCAGCACGGCTGGTCGGTCACATAGACGACGGAGCCTTCCCGGTCCGTCCGGTCCGTGAACAGCAGCAGGTTCTGCTCCGCATGGATCGTACGGATGCAGCGCTGCTTGCGGATCACTTGCTCCCGGCCGTCCACCTGCATCACTTCCGCTTCCTCCGCGATCATGCAGCCGGCTTCCAGGCAATCGTGAGCCCCCATGGGCGCTCCGTTGTACGCCGTGCCGAGAAGCTTCTTGCCCTGCACGAGAACGGCTCCGACATGACGTCGCGGGCATCTCGAACGAGTCGAAACCATATAGGCGATATCCATAAAATAAGTGTCCCAATCCTTGCGAATGGCGTCGTTGTTCGCGGCAGTCATCGTCTCCTCCAGTCTCGGGTTAACCCGGGCTTGCTGCGTCAGCCTTATTCTATCAAAAATGATTAGTTCCTATTGTAACGATAATAGATTCATATTGCCAGCGCGAATACGGATTAAGCTTGCTGGCTGTAAGCGACGGCCTGGCTTTGTTCGATGGCTTGCTCCAAGTCCGCCAAAATATCGCCGATCCCTTCCGTTCCGATCGACAACCGAATCATGCCCGGCGTCACTCCGGCTGCGGCCTGCTCATCCGCGGACAGCTGCTGATGGGTCGTGCTGGCCGGATGGATGATCAGCGACTTGGAATCGCCGACGTTCGCCAGATGGGAGAACAGCTGGACGGCGTTAATGATTTTTTTGCCCGCCTCAAGCCCGCCTTTGATCCCAAAGGTCAAGATCGCGCCGCTGCCCGCAGGCAAATACTTCTGCGCCAGCTCATAAGAAGGATGGCTCTTCAGTCCCGGGTAGTTGACCCATTCGACGGCCTCATGCTTCTCCAGCCATTCAGCCACCGCCAGCGCGTTCGAGCTGTGTCTCTCCATCCGCAGATGCAGCGTCTCGAGACCTTGCAGCAGCAGGAATGAATTGAAAGGAGACAGCGCGGCGCC
Organism: Paenibacillus soyae; assembly: GCF_024623455.1. Lineage (GTDB taxonomy): Bacteria > Bacillota > Bacilli > Paenibacillales > Paenibacillaceae > Pristimantibacillus > Pristimantibacillus soyae. The sequence continues at coordinate 480,107 of NZ_JANIPJ010000002.1, forward strand.
CATGTCGCGGAGCAGTTGAACGCGCGCCTTGATAATGTAAGCGATCGGACCGACCGCATCCGTATAGACGACGCCGTGATAGCTTGGGTCCGGCTCCGTCAATCCGGGGAACTTGCCGCTTTCCTTCCAATTAAACGTGCCGCCGTCCACGATGACGCCGCCGATCGACGTGCCGTGCCCGCCGATGAATTTCGTCGCGGAGTGAACGACAATGTCCGCGCCGTGCTCGATCGGGCGGCAAAGATAGGGGCTTGGGAACGTATTGTCGACGATCAACGGAATGCCGTTCTCATGGGCGATCGCCGCGACCGCCTCCAAATCGATGACGTCTCCTCTCGGATTGCCGATGGTCTCGGCGAAGACCGCTTTCGTTCGGTCCGTGATCGCCGCCCGGAAGTTGTCCGGGTTCGACGGATCGACGAACTTCACCGTGATGCCCAGCTTGGGCAGCGTCGTCGAGAACAAGTTGTACGTTCCGCCGTAGAGGCTCGCGGCGGAGACGATCTCGTCGCCAGCGCCGGCGATATTCAAGATCGAATACGTGATGGCGGCTTGTCCGGACGCGACGGCAAGCGCGGCGGGCGCGCCCTCAAGCTCGGCAACCCGCTTCTCGAATACGTCCGTCGTCGGATTCATAATGCGTGTATAGATATTGCCGAATTCCTGCAGCGAAAACAGGTTAGCCGCATGGTCGGTATCCCGGAACCCATAGGATGTCGTTTGATAGATCGGAACGGCGCGGGACATCGTTGCAGGATCAATGGATTGGCCTCCGTGGACGGATAGCGTTTCGAGCGAAAATCTTTTTTGTTCGGACATGTTTCCTTCCTCCTCAGAACGGTTGATGTTCTCTCGCAAGCATACGGGTCTTCAGCAAAACCTGCTTCGTAAGTGTCGGCCTCGCCTATTACTCTAGCAATATATGTATGCTCCCTGCCATTCTCTCACATTTATGGATTGGCGACAACGCTTTCTTTTAAGCCCTCCAGCAGCTTCTCGCCAATGCCCTTTACCCGCAGCAAATCGTCAACACTGGCAAAATAACCGAGGCGTTCGCGGTCTTCGACGATTGCCTGAGCTTTCGACGGACCAATGCCCTTAAGGCCGTCCAGCTGCTCGACCGTTGCCCGGTTAATGTCGAGCTTGCCCGTATCCTCCCCTGCCGCTTCTCCCGTCGTCCCAACGCCGCCAGCCGGTGCGGATTCCCCGGTTCCCGGTAAGGAAGGCTTAGTATCGTCCGGTCCTCCCGTTTCTTCGACCGCTTGATCCGCCGGCTCCGCTCCTGTTCCCGCCGGTTCAGTCGGCCGCTCGCCCGTTTGGGCCTGAGCCGTTAACGGCGTGCCCTTCTTCGGCCCATCCTTCCCCGGGTCCGCCGCTTCCTTTTGAAGCTCCGTAATTTTCTCTTGCACCGCCTCATTTAACGGAATCCAGCCGCCTTCGCTTTCGTTTTTTTTGTTTTCCCCCGCGATTGCGAGCGCAAACAGAAGCACGGCCCCGGCCAAGCACGCTGTCACCATCGCAAAACGTAGATTCCCGATCGCAATTCTGCCGTTTTTAACACGCAAGCTGATTTCCCCTTTTCAACAAAAAGATTGGTAATTCGTGACATATGGAACAAGTCACGCGGAATAGGATGAAAGAGTATGACATTCGAGCAAGCGGGTATGGGAGGGCTTATCATGAATGTAGGATTTATCGGCACAGGCTCGATGGGGACGTTATTAATCGAAGCGTTCATCGCATCCGGCGCACTGTCGCCCGCGGAGGTTGCCGTCAGCAACCGTACTTACGCCAAGGCGCAGGCGTTAGCCGACCGGTATCCCGGCATGAGAGCCGAATTCAAAAACGCGGAAACGGCCTGCGGCAGCGATATCGTCTTTCTGTGCGTGAAGCCGCATGAGTTCATTCACGTCGTCGAGGACATTAAGCCTGTCATCCGGCCGGAGCAAATCGTCGTATCGATTACGAGTCCCGTTCTTGTCTCCCACCTGGAAGGCGAGCTGGATTGCAAAATCGCCAAGATCATTCCCAGCATCACGAATAAAGTGTGGAGCGGCGCCTCTCTCTGCATCTACGGCGATACGATGGAGGAGAAGGACAAAAAACGGCTGGAATCGTTGTTTACCCACATCAGCGAGCCTCTTCGCATCGCGGAGAGCTACACGAGGGTCGTCTCCGACCTGTCCAGCTGCGGTCCCGCCTTTATGGCGTTCCTGCTTCAGAAGTTCATTGACGCCGCCGTGGAAGAGACCGGCATTCCGCGCAGCGAAGCGGTAAAGGTCGCAAGCAATATGCTGCTTGGCACAGGCCTCTTGCTGACGGAAGGTCGGATGACGCCCGAGGAGATCCAAGCCCGCGTGGCGGTGCCCGGGGGCATTACGGCCAAAGCGCTGCAGCTGCTCAGCCGGGAAACGGAAGGCGTCTTCAACGATCTGATTCGGACGACGCACGACAAGTACAGAGAAGACCTTATCAAGGTGACGACCGCGTTTTACGGCGAAGAGGTGAACGGTCAATAGCTGTTCTTCAGCTAATGTCCGCCCACCTCTTCGGATGCGTTTGATTTAGTTGGCAACGATATTGACGAGCTTGCCTTTGACCGCGACAACCTTGCGAATCGTTTTGCCCGCGATAAGCTCTTGCACTTTCTCGAGCTCTTTAGCGAGGGCTTCCATATCGGCTTCGTTCGTGTCTGCCGCGATGGACGCCCGCTCCACGATTTTGCCGTTCACTTGCACGACGATTTCGACCTCTTGGTCGACTGTCCAAGCTTCCTCGTATGCCGGCCATTCCGAATACGTGATCGTCTCCGTCCTGCCCAGCTTCTCCCACAGCTCTTCCGTGATGTGCGGCGCGATCGGCGACAGCATTTGCAGGAACTGCGCCATCGCTTCGCGCGGCAGCGACTCCGTCTTGTAAGCTTCGTTTACGAAAATCATCAGCTGGCTGATAACGGTGTTGAAGCGGAGATTTTCGTAATCGTCCGTAATTTTTTTGATCGAACGATGCCATACTCGCTTGAACGCGTCCGTCGTCTCGCCGTCGCCGATCTTGGCGCTGAGCGTGCCGTCCTCGTTCACGAACAATCTCCATACGCGGGACAAGAAGCGGTACGTGCCTTCCACGCCGTTCGTGTTCCATGGCTTCGTCGCCTCCAGAGGCCCCATGAACATCTCGTACATGCGGAGCGTATCCGCGCCGAATTCGTTCACGATATCGTCCGGATTGATGACGTTGCCGCGCGATTTGGACATCTTCTCGTTGTTGGTGCCAAGGATCATGCCTTGGTTGACCAGCTTATGGAACGGCTCTTTCGTATGCACGACGCCGATATCGTACAGCACTTTATGCCAGAAGCGGGCGTACAGCAAGTGAAGAACCGCATGCTCCGCGCCGCCGATATACAGGTCGACCGGCAGCCATTCCTTCTGCTTCTCCGGCGAACAAATTTCCTTGTCGTTCTTCGGATCGATGAAGCGCAGGTAATACCAGCAGCTTCCCGCCCATTGCGGCATCGTGTTCGTCTCGCGGCGAGCTTTCATGCCCGTCTCGGGATCAACCGTATTCACCCAATCCGTTACGTTCGCCAGCGGCGACTCTCCCGTGCCGGACGGCTTGATGGCGTCCACGTCAGGCAGCAGCAGCGGCAGCTGATCCTCCGGAACAGGCTTCATCGTGCCGTCCTCGAGGTGCAGAATCGGAATCGGCTCGCCCCAATACCGCTGACGGCTGAACAGCCAGTCGCGCAGACGGTAGGTCACCTTGGCCTTGCCTTTCCCGGTTTCCTCAAGTCGCTCGATCATCGCTTTGATCGCGGCTTCGTTATTCAAACCGTTCAGGAAATCGGAGTTTACGTGAGGCCCGTCGCCCGCGTAAGCCTCTTTGGACAAGTCCCCGCCCTCGACGACTTCGATAATCGGCAGGTCGAACTGCTTCGCGAACTCGTAGTCTCTCGTATCATGTCCCGGAACGGCCATAATCGCGCCCGTGCCGTAGCCCGCAAGCACGTAATCGGCGATCCAGATCGGCGTTTTCGCGCCGTTTACCGGATTGATCGCGTAAGCGCCCGTGAACACGCCCGTTTTCTCTTTCGCGAGATCCGTCCGCTCGAGGTCGCTCTTGCGCGCGGCCGCGTCTTGATAAGCTTCCACGGCAGCCTTCTGATCGGCCGTCGTGATGCGCGCGACGAGCTCATGCTCAGGCGCCAGCACGCAATACGTCGCGCCGAACAGCGTGTCGGGACGCGTCGTGAAGACGACAAGCGAATCGTTATGGCCGTCGATGTCGAAGGTCACTTCCGCGCCGGTCGATTTGCCGATCCAATTGCGCTGCATATCCTTGATGCTCTCGGACCAATCCAGCTCCTCCAGATCGTCCAGCAAGCGGTCCGCGTATTCCGTAATTTTCAGAATCCATTGGCGCATCGGCTTGCGGATGACCGGATGGCCGCCCCGCTCGCTCTTGCCGTCGATGACTTCTTCGTTCGCGAGAACCGTGCCGAGCGCCGGACACCAGTTCACCGGTACCTCCGCCACGTAGGCGAGACCGCGCTTATACAGCTGGATGAAGATCCACTGCGTCCATTTGTAATAATCCGGATCCGTCGTGCTGAACTCGCGATCCCAGTCGTACGAGAAGCCGAGCGACTTGATCTGGCGGCGGAAGTTGTCGATATTTTTGAACGTGATGTCTCTCGGATGCTGCCCCGTATCGAGCGCGTGCTGCTCCGCCGGCAAGCCGAATGCGTCCCAGCCCATCGGATGAAGCACGTTGAATCCTTTCATCCGCTTATAGCGGGATACGATATCCGTAGCCGTGTAGCCCTCCGGATGGCCTACGTGCAGGCCCGCTCCCGAAGGGTACGGGAACATATCCAGCGCGTAAAATTTCGGTTTATTCGCTTCCTCTTTCGTCTGGAACGTCTTGTTCGCGTCCCAATATTGCTGCCATTTCGGCTCGATCGCCAGCGGGTTGTAGCCGTGGCGCTGCTGCTCCTGACTCATGTCGGTCTCCTCCTAATCGTCTGAACAAACAATAAACCTCCCGCCCCCAGCGGATTAACGCTAGGGACGAGAGGTTATTCTCCCGTGGTACCACCCTAGTTAGCGGCGGGCATGCTTCGCCCTTCGCTCACTTGACGTCCGTAACGCGGACGAGACGTTGCGCTTCCCGAATCATTCGGTGCACGCACAGCTCCAAGGCGAGCTTCCCCGCGCGCAAGGTCCGGCTTCCACCAACCGCCGGCTCTCTAAGCCTTCGCAACGCAAGTACTGTTCCTCTTCCATGCTTAATATATGGAAAAACATTTACTAACGATTATAGTAGCTTACGAAGGCGCATGTCAAGCGGAGACCGTATTCCGTCCCTTTCGGCCGGCATTAGGCCGGCCTCTTCGCCAAATCCTTTCTAGCGGCAACAAACGCCAGACAAACCCCGGCCATGACGACGCCATGAATGATGGCGCCAGCCCATGTGCCGGCGGACCCGGTGACCAGCAGCATGAGCATCCATAATCCGAACGCAGGGATCTGAATCAAGAAAATCAAGGCAAGAAACGACACCAGCAGCATGTCGTTTACGCTTTCCCGGCTCCTGCTCCTGACAGCCAGCGCCCCGAGCAGCGCGATGCCGAGCGCTATCGAGCAGCCGCCCCAGAATCTCACCGTCTCCCTCTCTGACCCGACTTCCGAACCTAAGAAGCCAAACGAGAACATCACGTCCAAGTAATATGCAATCCCCGCCGCGACGGAAAGAATACCTATGCTTGCAATGACAATTCGGATGTTTGGGATACCAGGCACCTCCCCTTAAGCCATGAGTGTACGTTACTCATTATCCGGCAGCACGATTCGCTTTGCTTGAAGGCAGCGACTCTTTTCGTATAAAAAACGCATTCCTTAAAAGTTTGGTTGCAGGTCCGCCCTAATCCCTCAAACCTTCCGGTCCGCCCCCGCCGTCCAACCGAGCAGTCCGTAAACGGCCGAAACCGCCAGTACCACCCCAAGCGGCAAGCTCCAGCCGCCCGTCCAATCATGGATCCAGCCGACTAGAAGCGGCCCGCTGGCCGCCACCAAGTAACCAACCGCTTGGGCCATGCCCGATAACTCGGCCGCTTGTCCGCTGCCCTCCGTTCGGAGCGCGAATAACATGAGCGCCAGCCCGAAGCCGCCTCCCACCCCAAGGCCGAGTACGACCATGCTTAGCGCGGCAAGCTCCTTGCCGCCGACGAGAAGAATCAGATAACCTACCGCGATCAATGAGGAGGTCAGCAGGGCAAGTCCCCTTTGACTTCTTCGTTTGCCGGCCAGGATCGGAATGACGAACGTAGCGGGCATGCCGATCAGCTGCATTAACGACAGCATCCAGCCCGCGTCGGCGTGACTCAGTCCTTTATCCGTCAGAATAAGAGGGATCCAGGTCACGTTGACATAGAAGCAGAACGACTGCAGCGCGAGAAACAAGGAAACGATCCATGCGAGCGGCGAACGCCAAAGCTTGCCTGCCGCGTTTCCTTTTGCTCCGCTGACTTCAACGCGATTCGCGGAGAAGCTTGCCTGACGTACGAGCGGCAGCCATGCGACCGCCGCGATGAAGGCGATCGCGGCCGTAGCCGCGAGGGTCGCTTGCCAGCTAAAGCCCATCCCTTCCGTAAGCGGAACGCTGATACCGGATCCGATTGCGGCTCCCAAATTCATGGCGACCGTGTAGACGCCAGTCATTAGACCGACTTTGTTCGGGAAATCCCGCTTCACGAGGCTCGGCAGCAGGACGTTCCCGACCGCGATCGCCGCCCCCATCAAAGCGGTGCCTATAAACAAGGCCGCTGTGGAGGGCAGAGATCGTACGACAATCGCCGCCGCTAGAAGCACCGACGATCCAAGCAAAGAAAATTCCATGCCCATGCGGCGCGCCAGACGCGGCGCGATCGGCGACACCGCCGCAAACGCGAGTAGCGGGAGCGTCGTGAGCAATCCTGTCATCGCGGCGGTTAGTCCGAGCGTTTGCTTGATTTGATCGATGATCGGCCCCACCGCGGTGATCGGCGCCCGCAGAATCAAAGAAACCAGGACAATGCCAAGCACGAGCAGAGTGGCGCCGCCTTTGGCGCCCGAGGCTATCGGCATCGAGTCGGCCTGCCCGCGCTTGTCCGATGACTGACTATAGCTGTTCATTTTCTTTTTTGTTCCACCCTTCAGCTCTTTCTAACTCTGTACCAGTAATCATATAAGTGCTCGAAGCCGAATTTATCGTAAAGCCGGTTTGCGGCTTCGTTCCTTTTGACGACGAGCAAATACCCCGTCTTCGCGCCTTGCTCCCTAGCCCACCACAACAGATGGCGAGTCAGTTCCTCGCCGTATCCGCGGCCACGGAAACGGGCATCCGTCACGATATCGTACAGTCCCGCGTACTCTTGCTCCAGAACGACTATTCCGCAAGCGACGGGGATCCCTTCTTGCCGGAGCATGACGAAAGCTTTCCGAAGCGGCAGAACCTCCATCATGCGGCGGGTCGTTTCCTTCTGGCTGTCGTTTAATCCTTGCATGCCGGCGAGGGCATCCAGCCACTCGGGCGTCGCCTCGGTCGCAAGCGTCATGTCCTCGTAGTCCGATGCCCGGAGATTTTCGAGCGATGCCGTCTTGACTAGCGTATGATCCACGAGCTCGTAGCCCAGCTCGTTCAGCTTCTCGTCCAGGCCGGCAGGCTCGGCGAACGGCGTCACTTTAAATACGCAGGCTTGTCCTTGCGAGGCGTACAAGGCTTCGCAATATTTGATTTTTTCATCCAGCCCGAGCGTATGCCCGTAAATCGGATTGACCGAATTCGATCTTTTCGTGTACCCGTTCGAGAACCGCAGCAGCCATCCGTCGTACAACACGGTTTGCAGCGCCGGCCATCCGTTTAAGCTGATTTCTTCCAGTCTTTTGGCTAAATCCATATGCTCTCTTCTCCCGTCCCGCTCTCCCATGCGTTATTGAATGCCGAAGCGTTCCATGTGGCGATACAGCTTTTCTTGCTTTAAAATTTCGGCCTGTTTACGGCCCAGAAGGTCGAAGTGGGGATATTCGTCCCTTGCGTGAATGTACCTCGGGTTCAAGCCGTTTGCCCTGCACCAATCCGCCAGCTTGTCGAGGTTCGAGCAGCCTACCTTCGTCACCGTACGCATGCCCGGGAACCGGGGATCCAGCCAATAGTGCGTCAAAAAAGCGATTTCCCCTCCAGCGACAGCGGCCTTCCATTCTTTTAGCTCGTTGCGGGTAATGCCGAATGCCAACTCTATCCGCCTCCATTGTTGTTACTTAAAGGGGCCTCCTGGCTGGTCACGTCAAAATTTCTTTGACTCGCCCCACCTGGCCGTCCTGCAGCCGCACTTTTATGCCATGCGGATGCCTTGGCGAATTGGTCAATATATCTTTGACGATGCCGCGCGTCAGCTTGCCCGTTTTTTGGTCCGCTTTCAGCACGATATGCACCTCTTTTCCCGGCGCTACATCGGCCCTGTTCATTCCGTTGCCGCTCATGTCTGATCCCTCTTCTCCTAGATGTTGGATTTAAGCATAGCATATGCATCTAGGAGATGCACATAGTGCCAACAACTGTTATACTTACTCTCATACGTATAGAGGAAAAGAGGAAATTCGAGCATGTCTAACGCATTCCGCGCTCTCGGAATCTCCGAGCAGCTTAACGACTTATTGAAACAGAACGGCATCAGCGAACCGACGCCGGTGCAGCGCCAGACGATCCCTATATTAATGAAAGGGAACGACGTCATCGCGCAAGCCCAGACCGGCACGGGCAAGACGCTGGCTTTCGCCCTTCCTATTCTCGAGAGGATCAATCCGCAAAAAGAGCAGGTGCAGGCGCTCATCCTGACGCCGACCCGCGAGCTTGCGATCCAAATAACGACGGAGCTCAAGAAGCTGGCTCCCGCGTTCGAAGCGAACGTGCTTGCCGCGTACGGCGGCCAAGACGTCGAAGCGCAAATCCGGAAGCTGCAGCGCGCCCCTCATATCGTGGTGGCGACGCCGGGGCGCCTCATCGATCATATGAGCCGCGGCACGGTCAGCCTCGGCAAGCTGTCGATGCTCGTCCTCGACGAGGCGGATCAGATGCTGCACATGGGCTTCCTGCCCGAGGTGGAAAGCATCATTACCCAGACGCCGAAGGCTCGCCAGACGATGCTGTTCTCCGCGACGATGCCGGACGCCATTCGCAGACTTGCTTCCGCCTATATGAACGAACCGGAGGACGTGCAGATCCGCAGCGCGAACGTGACGCTCGACAGCATTACGCAGCTGGTCATCGACACGACGGACCGCGGCAAGCAGCGCGCGCTCATTCAACTGCTTGAGCAGCATAGTCCGTATCTTGCCGTTGTTTTCTGCCGGACCAAGGTGCGCGCGAAGAAGCTGAACGAAGCGCTTCAGGACGCCGGCTTCGAATCCGATGAGCTGCACGGCGATCTGACGCAAGCGAAGCGCGAGCAAGTAATGAAGCGGTTCCGCGAAGCGAAGCTTCAAGTGCTGGTGGCGACGGACGTTGCGGCGCGCGGGCTCGACGTCGAAGGCGTGACGCACGTGTACAACTACGATATGCCGCTAGACGGCGAGAGCTATATCCACCGCATCGGCAGAACGGGCCGCGCCGGACAGTCGGGGATGGCAGTTACGCTGGCCACGCCGTACGATACATCCAAGCTCGCTTCGATCGAACGGAGCATTAACGCCAGGTTGGAGCACCGCGCGATCGACCGCGAGGGCGGTCTTTCCTCCGGCGGCCGCCGAGGCGGCTCCTCCGAAGCCAAAGGCCGGGACGCTGCAGGCAATAGAGGCGGAGCTTCCCGCGGCGGCCGAGGGGCAGCCGATGGCAAGGGCGGCAAGCCTGCCGGCGGGCGGGCGACGGCTAAGGACGCTTCAGCCGGGAGCTTCAAGAAATCCGAGCAGGCACCGAAGAAGAAATCGGCGAACCCGTGGGAGATCAGCGAAGAAGATTTGATGTTCGCCAGCAAATATACGGGCGGCGGCGGGCGCCCATCGGACCGCGGCGGCAAGCGGAACGACGCGAGCCCCGGGAAATCGCGTACGGCGAGCCAAGGAGGAGCGCGGGGACGCTCGGGCGACGCCAGGAAATCCGGCAGGCCGAATGGCGGCCCAGCAGCGAGAACCGGCGGCAAGCCGGGAAGCGGCGGCGGGCGAGGCGGCTCGGCCACCCGATCCAAAGGCCGCGGAAGATAGCATTCGGTTAGCCTGGCGGGCCCTCTCGCATGGCTAAGTTCATCCTAACGCGCGGCAAGCTGCGCTTCACAACACGGCCCGGGAAGCGGCATCAAGGCTTTCCGGGTCTTTTTACGCCTAATTCCGGCTTGCCGAAGGCAGGTGTCCATACGGATTGGGGCAGCTGACATATGATAATGTATACCGATTGCGGGGGAGCCCTTAACAGCCTGCAGGCCCGCTTCGGCAAAATACAGTCTAGGAGGAATTGGCATGTCCGGTGTACATGGAGGCTACACGACGACAGGTGTAATCCTGGTTCTGTTTATTCTTTTGGTCATCGTTCTGAGGACTTTCCTGTAATAAACAAACCTTTCTTACACCTATAACGTTAAGGAGAAGGCCGCAGCAAGCTCTCTTGCTCCGGCCGGTTCTCCCTTATGTCACAGCGTGACGAATAGGACAGCTCGGGCTTTAAGCCCGAGCTGTCCTATTTTGCATGGACCGAATGACCAGCCCTTATCCTATTCCGTCCAAGCAAACTTCCGCAGAGCGTCCGCCACGCCGCCTTCGTTGTTCGAGCCCGCGACTAGATCGGCGGCGCGCTTGACGGCATCGGGCGAGTTGCTCATCGCGATGCCGAGACCGGCGAACTCCAGCATGGAGATGTCGTTGTAATAGTTGCCGATCGCCAGGATGTCTTCTCTTCTTACGCCAAGCTCGGCCGCGAGCTGTCTGAGCGCCGTGCCTTTGCTGGCTTCAGGATGCTGCACGTCGATGAAGAAATCGCCGCTTCGGATCAGCTGCAGCTGCGCGGGGCGCTTCTCCCAATGGGATTGAACGAAATCCATCTGCTCCTTGGAGCCGAACAACGTAAATTTCACGAGCCCGTCCGGCAAATCCGTGTCGAAATTCGCCTCCAGAGGGACAACCTTGTGGTGGGCGTACATCGCTTTCGCTTCTTCCGTCACCCGCTCGACCATCATCTCGTATGCGGTATTCACGTCGTAGTGGATGCCGTGCTCCCGGCAATAGGCAATAAATTCGCCAAGATCGTCCTTATTAATATCATATTGGAACAGAATCTCCCTGTTCTCTGATCGAACGGTTGCGGCGCCGTTATGCGTAATGAGCACCCCGCTAAGCTCTAGCTCCTCCAGGACGGGGAAAGCCCCCATCGGTCCGCGTCCCGTGCAGAGCACGATACGGGCGCCCGCTTCGGACGCCTCCCGCACAGCTTCCTTCACCGACGCCGGCAGCTTATGCTCGTCCGTCAGCAGCGTTCCGTCCACATCAAGCGCGATCAATTCATATTTCAGCTTCATTTCTGACACCGTCCTATCCCGTGAGTTCTCTCTTTATTTGGTTTTAACGATTCCCCGGTGGGCTCTCAGCAGTTCCACCTCATCCTCCGTCAGCTCCCGGTATTGTCCTTGCTCCAGCCCCTCGTCGAGCAGGAGCGGCCCCATCGAGATCCGCTTGAGCGTCAGCACCTTCTTGCCTACCGATTCGAACATACGCTTCACCTGATGGAACTTGCCTTCCCGGATCGTCAGACGAATGAGCGACCGGATCGGACTCGCGAACTTCTCGTCGCCCGCCTGCTCTCTGTCCATGTCCGTCGCTTCCGCTTTCTCTAGAATCGTCAGCTCGGCCGGCATAGTGACGTACCCGTCGTCGAGCTCGACTCCGCTCGCGAAAGCGTCCGCATCGTCACTGCCGACGTCGCCAAGCACCCATGCCTCGTAGGTCTTGTCGACATGCTTGCGCGGCGACAGCAGCTCATGAGCCAGCTGGCCGTCATTCGTCAGCAGCAGCAAGCCGACCGTGTCTTTATCCAGACGGCCTACCGGGAACGGCTGCAGGAGCCGGTCATCCGGCTCAAGCAGATCGATGACGGTCCTCTCGCGTCCATCCTCCGTCGCCGAGATGACGCCCTGCGGCTTGTTCAGCATCAGGTAGACGACATCGCGATAAACAACCGGCTCCCCTTCATAGGCAACGGCTTGAACGGCAGGGTCGACGATCAAGCCGCTGTCCTTCGCCACCTTCCCGTCTACCGTTACCTTGCCTTGCTTGACGGCCTTTTTGATTTCGCTGCGCGTGCCGAGTCCCATATGGGCGAGCAGCTTGTCGATTCTAAGTTTCTTCGCCATCTTATAACCGCCTCCAGCCGGGCGTCAGCTCGTTCTTGAGCATGCCGTCCGAATATTTGCTCCAGCCCGCCGGATACCCGTCCACGCACACGAGAACGTAGCCTTTGCTGCCCGCTCCGTCCGCGCAGCGCAGGTCCTCTTCCGGGACGAACAACGTCTCGCCTCTTAAATAGCGTCCCGTCTCCTCGGCCTCCGCACTCCAGCTGATGCTTCTGACAGCTTCATCCCGAGTGAGCCCCATCGCGAGCGACTGGGCGGGATGGAATCGGCCGTTTTTGGCTTCTCCTGCCAGCCAGCCTGCCCGAACGACCTTTAGTCCATCCAGCGGCGGCAAATCGCGATGCTGCAAATAAACGGCGTTCCCGAAGGTTACCGGAACAAAGTCATCATCCAGAACGAACAGCAGCTCCTTCTCCTTGAATCCCAACCAAATCTCGCGCGGATCCGCCGCGGCCGCCGCCGCTTGTTTTCCGCCGCGCGGCTGCTTCTCCGGGGCGCGGCCCTTCCCTTGCTTTCCCTTCGCCATTCTCGCGGGCTCCGCTGCAGGACGAGCGTTTGCGGCCAACGTCTCTGCGCGAGCCTCTCCGCTCCGCCTAAGCACGGCGACGAAATGTCCTTCTCCCTCGAGCAGATGAGGCCATAAGCGCGCCGTGCCCGCCAAGCTTTCCATCACTTCCGGACCGACCCGCGCGGCCGTCTCCTCATCAACCAAGTCCGGACGGCCCGAGCTTACGCCGCCTGTCTTGGGAGCCGCTTCTATGTAAAAGTCGGGATGCTTCGCAAGGAAGTCCGCCATTTGCGTCTCGTTCTCTTCGGGACTGAACGTACATGTCGAATAGACCATCAATCCGCCGGGCTTCAGCATGGTCGCGACCTGCGCCAAAATATCCCTCTGCATGTTCACGCACCGCGTGATGGAGTAGCTTTCCCAGCTAGCGGCCATGCTTTCGTCCTTTCGGAACATCCCCTCGCCCGAGCATGGAGCATCCACCAAGATCCGGTCGAACCACCCGGGGAACGATCTGGCGATCGAAGAGGGATCTTCGTTCAGAATAACCGCATTGCGCACGCCCAGCAGCTCGATGTTTTTGGCCAGCGCCTTCGTCCTCTCTGACGCGATGTCGTTGCTGACCAAGATCCCTTTACCCTGCAGCTTGCCCGCGATTTGCGTCGACTTGCCGCCCGGAGCAGCGCATAGATCGAGCACGCGATGTCCGGGTCTCACGTCCAGCAGCTCCACGGGGAGCATTGCGCTTGGTTCCTGTATGTAATATAGGCCGGCATTGTGATGCGGGTGTTTGCCCGGACGGTCCTCTTCGCTATAATATAAGCCTTCCTTGGCCCATGGAATCGGTTTAACCCTGTCTCTCATAGGAGATAGGCGGAGCCAGTCCTCCACGTTAATTTTAAGCGGATTAACCCTAAGTCCATAGACTCGCGGCGCCTCGTACGACTTCATGAACGCGTCGTATTCCGACTGCAGCATGGCCTCCATTTTTTCCAAAAATTTAACCGGTAACTGATTCATGCGATCCTCCTGCAAATTGCCTTTGTCTTGTCACCATCGCGTGTACAAACCTACTCCTCTTTGGTATATAATAAAAAGTAAGTGACTCTACTTGCAACTCATATCATCTCATTCATTCCAATGCGGAGGTTAGGTATTCATGAAAAACAAAAGACAAACCACGGTCCGGAAGAAGAAAAAGCCTTACATGATTTACGTGTACATCGGGATCATCGTCGTCGTATTCGGCGCCATCTTTGCCCTTGGCAAAATGAACGTAAACGAATTGTACGGCGTGCCTACGTCGGAGCTGAATCCCGCAACGCGCGTGCTGCTCGACGACCCTAACTACCAGAATATCATATTGCCGGACGAATTGGACAAGCGAATCGCGGACAAAGACGATTTCTTCGCTTACATGTTCTCCGCCAGCTGCCAATACTGCAAAGATACGACTCCTCATCTAGTACCGCTCGCGAACGAGCTGAACGTGGATCTGCCGATGTTCAACCTGCTCGAGTTCCCGGAGTACAATTTGAAGATGAACATCGACTCTACGCCTACTCTCGTTTATTTCCAGGACGGCGTCGAGACAGACCGTCTCGTCGGCGGCATTCAGCAAGGTACGACCCAAGGCAACACGATTGAAGATTTCCGCACCTTCTTCGAAAAACACGCGGGAGCTGATGCCGAGTGACAAGCAACCAGCCTTCAAGCGCGGCCTCTAGCGGAGAACCAACCAACAAGACGAGCGCCTCGCGCGCCAAAACGATCATGTACGCCTTCCTGCTCGCTTTCGCTTTCATCACGTTCTTGGCGGCATGCGGCATGGCGGACAATGACGATTCCGGCGGCCATCTCCATGGCTCGGAGACATGGGAAGAGACGGCATCGGTTACGACCATGCCGTCCTTCCTCAAGAACCATACCCAGCTGACGAACGACTTGTATTCGGAGGTTCATAGCCATATGCACCTGCTTAGCGGCATGCCTTGCTATTGCGGCTGCATGGAGGGAACGGAAGTCGACGAGCCCCATGATTCCCTGCTGCGCTGCTATTGGGCGGAGCACCCCGCGGATGACGGCAGCGTGACGTGGACCGACCATAGCACGGGCTGCGGGATCTGCAAGAAAGAGATGGAGGAAGTTATCGCCTTAAGCAAGCAAGGGAAGACGCAGGAAGAGATCCTCGCTTACATTAACGAGAACTACAAGCCGAATTTGCCGGCCAGCTGACGAACGCGTCTTCCAATTTATACACCGACGACAAAACCTCCGGTATTTCCGCGGAATCGCGGAAGCCGGAGGTTTATTATGTTCGAAGTATTCTACTCGCCAGGCGAGCCCTTCTTCGCTTTGCCGATCGCAGCACTGATATCCCCAGCCAGGGCGTGCAAGCCCGGGTAATCCCCCAGCTCGAACAGCTCGTTGAACTTCATCTGGAACTGCGCGGCCTCCCGGACCCGATGATAGAAATACAAGTCTTGTATGCCGTTCAGCACGCGGGAGACGACATTCGACTGCTCCTCGAAATCCGTCTGCGCGTCCAAAATTTCCTTCCGGATGCTCGTCATCTCGTTATCGAGCAGGAAGGCCGCTTCCGCCGCCTTCTTCAGCCGTTGTCTGACTTCATCCGGCAGGCTTTCCTTGAATTTATAATGAAGCGAATGCTCGATCGTCGCCCAGAAATTCATCGCGAGCGTGCGGATTTGAATCTCCGCGAGCACTTCCGTATAGCCAAGCGCCGTCTGCACCGGGTACTTGACGATCATATGGAAGCTACGATAGCCGCTTTCCTTGTAATTTGTTATATAATCCTTTTCGTAGACCAGCGTCAGATCCTTGCGGTTCCGGATAAGCGAGGCTACCCGATGGATATCGTCGACGAATTGGCACATGATCCGGATGCCCGCTATATCCTCGATGCCCGCGTCCAGCTGGTCCGACGCGACGCCAAGCCGCTTCGCCTTCTCCAGAATGCTGGATATCCTTTTGACCCGGCCCGTCACGAATTCGATGGGCGCATAAGATTCCCTCAGCTTCAGCTCCGCCCGCATCGTTTTGAATTTTACTTTCAGTTCTTCAACCGCTTGTTCATACGGCTGCAAAAAAAGTCCCCAGTCTCGTCCGTCCATCCGGCCGCCTCCTGTTTCTAACGATGATCTGCACCCACTGCTTCAGCGATATGTCGGTAGCCGTCCTTGCGCATACATTCTTTCAGTCCGCTTGTCAGCTCTCTAAGCAGTTCAGGGCCTTTATAGATGAGCGCGGTATAAATTTCGACGAGCGATGCTCCCGCGCGAATTTTATCGTATGCGTCTTGCGCGGTAAAAATGCCGCCCGAGCCGATAATAGGCAGCTGTCCGCCCGTCTGGCGATAAACCGCCCGGATCACCTCGGTCGAACGGTCGCGCAGCGGCTTCCCGCTGAGGCCTCCCGATTCGCCGGCATTCGAATGGGTGAGTCCCTCCCTCGATAGGGTCGTGTTCGTCGCGATAATCCCGGATATCTCGCTGTCCATAATGGTAGCCACCGTATGCTGAAGCTGATCATCCGACATATCGGGCGCGATTTTCACGAGCACGTGTTTCGGCTTGGCTTTCCGCGCCGCCGCTTGATTCTTCACTTCTTCCATGACGGCGCCCAGCAGCTTGCGCAGCTCGTCTCCATGCTGCAAGTCCCGCAGTCCCTGCGTGTTCGGAGAACTAATATTGACGACGAAGAAATCACCGTAATCGTAGAGGATGCGAATGCAAGCTTGGTAATCTTCATGCGCCAGCTCATTCGGCGTTACCTTATTCTTCCCGATATTGACGGCGATCGGAATGCTATGTATTTTGCGCCGGGACAGCGAAGCCGCCATCGCCTCCGCCCCTTCGTTGTTGAAGCCCATCCGATTAATTAGCGCTTCATCCGGAGGAAGCCTGAACAGCCTCGGCTGCTCGTTGCCTGCTTGTCCCTTCGGCGTAACGGTTCCAACCTCCGCGAACCCGAACCCGACGCTGGAGAAACCGTCGGCCGCGACACCGTTCTTATCGAGCCCCGCAGCCAGCCCGACCGGATGAGGGAAGGTAAGCCCCAGCAGCTCCGTGCGAAGCTCCGGCGATTCGGGAACGCCGTACATGGCTTTCATAATGCCGGTCATCCCCGGGACGCGGCTGCCGGCCGCAAGACCGTCGATGACCAGATGATGAGCCTTTTCGGCATCCATTTTGAAAAAATAAGGTTTTAATATGGAAGTATAAAGCAATGAATTCACTCCGTTCCGACATGTATGCTCTATCGAACAGTTTATCCCTTTTGAAGCAAAAAGAAAAGAGCTCGCAGCGTGCCGCGCAAGCCCCCGGTTTGCCTCGATATATTGCGGCAAGATGAGAAAACGATTACAATATGAGCATAGGCTTGCCTGATGAATACGTTATAAAACGAAAAACGGAAAGGTTGATGGAACGATGGGCGCACCCAAAAGAAAGCCAGCTACAATGAAGGTGAAACCGAAGGAAGAGGTCAACAGAAAAGCGATTGTATGGATCGGCTCCGTCGTTGGCGTCATCTTCATCGCGATTGCGGCGCTTCTTATATTCACTTCCTAAAGAGCAGCCATGGCTTGCTTACGTCAACCATTGATACTCTTTGGCGGGATTCGTTTCGTTCGCCTTGGGCTGAAGCCGGAATCGTTCGGCGGACGGCGCAAGGTTGGACGGCAGGATCCCGCTTTTTATCGTGACTTTCGTCCCTAAGGGAACCATGTCATACAGCTCCTCCACATCGGATTTGCGCATCCGGATGCATCCAAGCGACTCGTCCTTCCCGATGCTGTCCGGCTCGTCCGTGCCGTGAATGGCGTACAGCGTATCGGAGAGCGTCATGCCCCGGCTTCCGAAGATGCCGTCATCCCTGCCGTTCGGATTCCTTACCTTCTCGCTTATGCGGAATGTGCCCTCCGGAGTTCGATCCCCTCCAAGCCCTACCGGATAGCTCCTAACAATGGCGCTCCCCTGCACGACGGCCAGCTGATGCTTCGATACGTCCACCGCGATCTCGAGCGGCTTGCTCCAATCCTCGTCGAACAAACCGTTTGATCCGATCAAAGCGGCGTCCCCGTCTGGTGCCGATTGATTCGATCCGGCTTCATCCTTGCCGCCTTTGGCTGCTGCGGTCTCCGCCGTCTTGCTTACCGCCTTTTCTTTAAGCTTGCGGAGCACGAGCGGGAAGGCGTCTGCCATACCTGCCCCTTCGCCCGCCAATAGGTTGTCCGGATACGGACGAACCAGATCATCGAGCCTCTGCGGCCATTTGCCGTTTATTTCTTTATACTGCTGAATGGCGCTGGCGAGCGTCCAATGCATCTCCTGCTCATTCCGCCATTCCGCCAGCAGGCTGCGGGAATCGCCCGGATCCCCCGGCTCGCATAAACATGCGGCGGCATCCAGCATCGTTGCGTTCAGCTCGCTTCCTTCTCCGTTCAGCAGGGCGTTCATCAACAGGGTGGCTTGGGAATTCCATTGGAGCCAGCCGTTCTCTTCCTCGAGCTTCACCGCCATAACGCGGCCAGGGCCTTCGCCTCCGGCCGCCATGATTTTGCCCATCGCGTATCCGATCGGCTCGGCTTCCTTACCCGGCACAATAACGACGCCTACTCCTTGGTTCGTATCGGTCGCGGCCGTCGGCGCCGAATATTTCTTCTGCAAATAACCGTTAAGAGGCAGCGCGAGAGCGGCTAGCAGCAGCGGAACCGCCAAAATCGCGACCTTGCGGAGCAGCTTTCTCTTTATTTGCCGCTTCTCCCACTCCTTCAGTCCTTCCAGCCCGCTATCCGCCAGAGGATGGACCTCCTGCTCGAACGCCTCGTAAATATCGCCCGCTTGAATAAAACAATAATTCGCTTTGGCTTCCTTGCCGCTCTCCAAATAATGTTTGCCAAGCAAATACCAGCCCATCTTGTTGTCAGGATGCTTGGTCACGAATTGCTTCAAATAATTAATGTCTTCCGGCTTATCCATCGCCAGCCCCCCTCTGCTCGTTCCTTCCTAACGTTTATATCGGCATTGGCAATCTTTTCTTCCAGCGCCGCGGCAACAAAAAAAACTCTCTCCAGCCGTTAACCGGCGGAGAGAGTTTCTATGCGGATATGAATTAGCCGGCAGCGTTGAACGGCTCGTCGGCAATCTTGATGGAGTCCGTCGGACAACCGTCGCAGGCATCCTGCAAGTCGTCGTACATGTCTTCGGGAATTTCGGTGTTGCCTTTATTGCCGTCGCCTTCATAAATCACTTCGGCCAAACCCTCGTCGTCGTAATCGTAAATATCCGGAGCCGTCGCGCCGCAAGCGCCGCAAGCGATGCAAGTATCTTTCTCTACCCATGTGTACTTAGCCATGGCTCATTTCCCTCCCTTATTATAGACGGAATAATTCCGTTCGCTTCATCTAAAAGACGAGGTACAGCTTGATCCCTCACTCATCAATATATAACAAACTGTCGTCTTTTTGCAAGGATGTCCCCCGAATTCGTTTGTTGCGAATCAACGTCGACGGATCGTCTCCGAGCATCCCCGCCGTTAATACGGCGTCTTCCCCGAACCGGTCGCGCAGCCGGTCCATCGCCTTCGTGAGCGCCTCTTTCTTAGGCTGCTGTTCATAGCTGAACAGATCGAGCTGGAGCGCCGATTCCTCGAGCGGCGCCAAGTTCTGCAGCGTCACGCCAAGGAGCCGGATCGGGTCTCCGAGCTTCCAATGCTTCAAAAACAGCTTGCGCGCTTCCCTGTTGATCTCCTCGGTCGATTGCGTCGCCGTACCAAGCGTGTGGGAGCGTGTAATCGTTGTCATATCCGGTCTTCGGATCGTAATCTGTACCGCCTTGGCCACCAGCTTCTGGCGTCTCAGTCTTCTGCCCGTCTGATCCGACAAATTCAGCAGCACGCGGAATACCTCTTCCTGCTCCGTCACGTCGCTCGGAAGCGTCGTCGTATGACCGATCGACTTGCTGCGTTCGCGATTCGGATTGACGGGCGAATGGTCGATGCCGTGCGCGGCCGACTTCATCCAGGCTCCGGTCACCCCGAATTGCTTGATCAGCATCGATTCATCCGCGGCCGCAAGCTGGCCTATCGTATGAATGTTCAGCTTCTCGAGCTTCTCCGCCGTCTTGCCGCCGATTCCGAACAGCGTGCCGCAAGGTTTATCCCATAGCAGCTGCGGCACGTCCCTCAGACGAAGCACGGTCAGCCCCATCGGCTTCTTCATGTCGGAAGCCATCTTCGCTAGCAGCTTATTCGGGGCGAGGCCGATCGAGCACGGCAACTGCCACTCCGACAGAATCCGCCGCTGCAGCGACTCGGCGATCTCGAGGGGCGTGCCAAGCAGCTTGGAGCCCGTAATGTCCATATAACATTCGTCGATGGACACGGGCTCGACAAGCGGCGTGAACTGGCGGGCTATGGCCATGAATCCATGCGAATATTTCCGGTAGAGATTGAAATCCGGCTTGATGAGCAGCAGCTCCGGACACCGCTTGACCGCTTGGTTCACCGCCATCCCGGTCTTCACGCCCCGCCTCCTTGCCGCGTAGGAGCATGTGACGATGATGCCTTTGCGCTGCTCTACGCTTCCGGACACGGCGGTAGGCTTATCCTTATAATATTCCGGCTGCTCGGCTTCATGCACGGAACAATAAAAAGCGTTCATATCCAGATGGATGATGACTCTTCCTTTCGCCGGATAATGATCCTTCACGTTGCTCATAGCGCCGACGTCTCGTCTCCTTTCGCCCGGAAATGCGTATATCCGTTCCCATTTCTATCAGCATATCCTGATGGGCTGGCCAAGTCAATTGGAATGATTCGCGAAAAAATCCGCATTCCCCCTCTACTTTAAACGAATAAAGTGTTATAATAGTAAATTATGATTTGAATTGGCCATCAGTGAAGGAGGCGTCATCCGAAATGTCCGCAAACATCTCAATCTTTGACACGACGCTGCGCGACGGAACGCAAGGCGAAGGAATCAGCTTGTCGGCCGACGACAAACTCAAAATTGCCCAGAAGCTCGACGCTTTAGGCGTTCATTATATTGAAGGCGGCAATCCCGGCAGCAACAGCAAGGACATCGAGTTTTTCCAGCGCGTGAAATCGCTGAACCTCAGCGCCCGCATTACCGCTTTCGGCAGCACGAGACGCAAAAACTCGGCCGCCGAGCATGACGCCAGTCTTCTGCGCATCGTCGAATCGGGCGTGCCCGCAGCCACTCTAGTCGGCAAGGCATGGGATTTCCATGTCCACACCGCGCTCCAGACGACGCTGGAGGAGAACTTGGCCATGATCTATGATTCATTCGCCTTTCTCAAGAGAAGCGGCATGGAAGCGATGTACGACGCGGAGCATTTCTTCGACGGGTACAAGAACAATCCGGAATACGCGCTGGCCGCGCTCCGCAAGGCGCAGGACGCAGGAGCCGATTGGCTCGTGCTCTGCGATACGAACGGCGGCACGCTGCCGGGCGAAATTCACGAGATCGTCTCGCGCGTCCGCTCGGAGCTGACGGCGGAGATCGGCATCCATACGCACAACGATTGCGAGCTGGCCGTCGCCAACACGCTGGCCGCCGTGCAAGCCGGGGCAAGACAAGTCCAGGGCACGATCAACGGCTACGGCGAACGCTGCGGCAACGCCAATCTGTGCTCCATCATCCCGAACCTGCAGCTTAAGTTGGGCTATGATTGCCTGCCGGAAGAGCGGCTCCGCACGCTTACGAATACGGCCCGTTATATTAGCGAGATCGCGAACGTGCACATGCCGGTCGGCCAAGCATACGTCGGCAACGCGGCGTTCGCGCACAAAGGCGGCATCCACGTGTCGGCCATCATGAAGGATTCCAAAACGTACGAGCATATCCAGCCCGAGCTCGTCGGCAACAAGCAGCGGATTCTCGTATCGGAGCTGGCGGGGCAGAGCAACATTATTTCCAAAGCGGTCGAGCTGGGTCTGGACGTGAACGCGAATAACGAGAAGACGAAGCAGATCATCGACCAGATCAAAGAGCTGGAGCATCAAGGCTACCAATTCGAAGGCGCCGACGCTTCTCTGGAGCTGCTCCTTCGCGAAGCTTTCACCGACATGAAGGAAATTTTCACCGTCGAATCGTTCAAGATGCATGTGGAGAAGACGAACGCGGGCATGATTTCCGAAGCCATCGTGAAGATCAACGTGGACGGCCAGCAGGTGTATACGGCAGCCGAAGGCAACGGACCCGTCAACGCGCTCGATAACGCGCTCCGCAAGGCGCTCGTTCAATTCTATCCGAAGATCGAGCAATTCCACCTCTCCGACTACAAAGTCCGGGTCATCGACGAGAAGGACGCGACGGCCGCCAAGGTGCGCGTGCTCGTGGAATCGACCGGACTGGACAACACGTGGAGCACGGTCGGCGTATCCAGCAACGTGATCGAGGCGAGCTGGGAAGCGCTGCTCGGCAGCATCCGTTATGCTCTGCTCAGCATGGATAAGGTCGAAAGCGGCGTAATCGACACGCAAGAGCGTCTCGGCCTCATCAACCATTAAGTAAAAAAGCTGCGAACCGCAGGCGGATTTACCGCTTTGCGACTCGCAGCTTTTTTTATACCGGGTGCTATAACCACTTTTCGATCAGACGCTCCCACTCTTCATACGTAATGACGCCGTTGACGCGCTCCCGTATGACGCCCTCGCTATCGATCAAGAAGCTCGTCGGGAACGTATTCACTTTGTACAGACTCGTCACTTCTCCCGGGCGGTCCATCAGAATCGGGAATGTGAAGCCATGGTCCTCCACAAACTCCCTTGCCGCCCTCTCTTTATCGAATTTCGTGGAATTGACTCCGTACATGCTTATTTGATCGCCGTAATTTTCATGCAGCTTCTGCAGATCCGGGGCTTCCAGCTCGCAAGGTCCGCACCAAGACGCCCAGAAGTTCACGAAGATCAGCTTCTCGCCTTTGCCGCCGATCTTATGCGCTTCATCCTTGAGGTCCGGCAGCTCGAAGGCGGCCGCTTCGAAGCCGGCTTTGGGCTTGAACGCGCTCGCGGAGGCCGTTTCCGCAGGATCCGCATCCTCTTGGTTATATTGATAGACGGCGAGGCCGGCGAAGAACAAGGCGATGATCAGTAATGCGGCTACTTTTCTCATGATAGGTGCTCGTCACATCCTCTTTCCTGAATCGAATATCCGTTATCGTCAGACTCATCGTAACACGCGTGGTATGGAAGCTCAATACAACGGGCGGTTTAGCCATAAAACCGTCAACTTTCACGACCTTGTTCTTATTTTCGGTAAGGACTGGCCCGTTCATACCTCGTCGTCATAGATCTGCTATACTGGATAACGGGAGGCAAAGGAACATGACATCCGGAAACGTTTTTTCGACCATTAACCAAATGGCATATACGAATCTGATCGACATTTGCAGACAACGATATCCACAAGAAGCCTGCGGCGTCCTGGCGAGAAGCGAAGGCTCGCAAGCTATTGATATCGTCATCCCGATCGCCAATGGGCACGCCAATCCTATTCGCTCGTTTTCGTTCGATCCCGAGCAGTGGACGGCCGCCTTTTTTTCCATGCAAAAAAACCGACATCAGCTTGTCGGCTTCTTTCATTCGCACCCCGCTTCGGAGCCCCATCCGTCGCTACGCGACACCGATGGCTTCCTTCCGCAGTCGGAGCTCTCCTATTGGATCGTATCGCTCCTCGATTGGAACCATCCGATCGTCCAGCCTTACTTGAGGTCTGAAGGTCGTCCATTCGCCCCTCTCCCATTAGTGCTTGCTTAAATAGGCGTATAAGTCCCCTAACGTCGTAATATTGCGCTCCTGGATTCGCTTTAAATATTTGCCGAGCAGCTCGGCGGTCATGATCGAATCCTCCAGCGCGTGATGTCTTACCGTTATCGGAATGCCCGAGCCGATCAAGAGCTCGTCAAGGCCATAGCTTTCTCTCCCAGGCTCCAGCCATTTGGCGATCATCATCGTGTCGAGAACGCGGTGGTTCAAATAAACCTTCGACGTCCTCCATAAGGCTACGTTCAGAAACTGCTTGTCATGGCCGGCCGCGTGCGCGACCAGCAGCCGTCTCCCGATGAATTTCATAAAATCGTGCAGGACGGTCATGAGGTCCGGAGCATCCTGCACCATCTCGTTCGTAATACCCGTCAGCTCCTCGATCGACCTCGGGATGACGCGCTTCGGATTCACAAGGCTGTAGAAGGATTCGCCTTCCACCCGCTCTCCCCCGCGAACGACAACAGCGCCGAAAGAAATAATTTCGTCGCCGTTGTTCGGGTTAAAGCCCGTCGTCTCCAAATCGAAAACGACCATCTCTAGATCCATAAGAGGGGAATCCATAAGAGATTGCTTGCGCTGCTCCCTGTTCGCGTTGCGGATAAAAGCCATCTGCTGGGCGTTCTGCGAGCCAAGCATGGACGCGATGGCAGGCGTTACTCCTCCCATTTTGTACAGACTCCACATTCGGCCAACGCCTTTTTGCTCTTTCATTTTCGCTCCACCGCCTTACTCTTACATCAGCCTGCCTACGGTTTGCCGGTACACAAACCTCTGCAGCCGCTTGCCTTGCTTTAAGCTGCTCTTGAGCTCATCCGTCATCTCTTTGGTCAGCTTGCTGCTGTGCAGCTTGCCGTTATTGGCGTAGACGCCGTTCTCTATCTGCTCGGTCGTCATAAGCCTGAGCCTTAAGATGAACCGGAACGCTTGCGCGTACACGGCGCCGTCTTCCTTGGTCAGCTTTCCCGCTTCTACTAATCTCTCGATTCTATCTAATGTAGAAGTTTCGCGAACGCTAGCTTGAATCGCAAGCATACGGATGGAATTCACCATTGGGATATAAGCGCCGTATTTAATATCCAGACTGCCTGCGTCCTCGCCGTACCGTTCCTTCAGCAGCTGACCGAATATGCCGACCAGCACCTTATGTCTCATCGTATTTTCGATCATTCGCCGGATAATGAGCGGATGATTCAGCGTGTCCGAATAGAACATATCCTTGAGCCGATCGACCAAGCCCCTATCGCCGTAGACGCAACGCCCATCCGCGATAATGAGGAGCGTGCGAACCGTTTCCCAAGCCGGCTCCCGAAACCACTCGTTTAAGATACCGCCCCACTCGTCGACCGAATGGCACCAAGCTGGATTGTCGCTCATGACGTTCCCTTCGCATGGCGGATAACCGGTCGTGATCAAGTTTTTGACAATCAGGCTGCATAATTCGTGAAAATATTGCTTCGTCTCTTCCTCATTGCCGCTCTCCGGATCCGAATAAACCAATCCGCTATCCTGATCGCTGGACAATGTCTGCTCCTTCCGTCCGCCGCTGCCGAACAATAGATACGCGTAAGGCACGGGGGGAGACCCTTTCCCCATCCGTGCCATTTCCGCTTCCGAGAGCTGGATCGCCCTAATGATAATGGCGTCATGCGTCTCGTTTAATTGTTCATTCAATTGTTCAACCGGCCGCGTGGGGAGGAGAGCTTCCATCTGCTCGTGTATGTGATCGCGTAAGCAGCGCAGTCCGTCAATATGATCAGCCGAGCCGATCTTCTTGGCCATCTGCGAGCGCATCGGATCGTTCATGCCCCGCCCTCTCCCTTCGGTCCGTCCGCTAATGAATAATGATTAACCTTGGAAGCCTTGGCCAGGCTTCTTCAGCTGCTCCGGATAGCCATAAGCGCCGTGCTCGCTAAGGTCGAGACCAATGATTTCTTGCTCTTCCGTAACGCGGAAGCCCATAATCATCTTCATAACGCCAAGCACGAGGAAGGAAGCGGCTAGCACGAACGCGCCGACAACGACAACCGATTCGAATTGCACCCACAATTGCTTCCAGCTGCCCGTGTCGATCAAGCCGCCAGTACCGATGCCTACTTTATCCGCAAGCTCTTGCGTCGCGAAGATACCGTTCGCAAGCGTACCCCAGATACCGGCCATACCGTGAACGGACAACGCATAGATCGGATCGTCCACTTTGAATTTCTCGAACATCTTCACGCTGTAGAATACGAGAACGCCAGCAACCAGACCGATGACTACCGCTGCCCATGGCTCAACGAATGCGCAGGAAGCCGTAATGGCAACCAGACCGGCAAGCGTGCCGTTCAGCATTGTCGTAATATCGGCTTTGCCTGTAACCGCCCAAGAGATCAAGAGCGCCGCCACGCCGCCGCCGCCGGCGCCGAGCATCGTCGTGAACGCGACGTAAGTGAAGAAGCCGTCGCCGATCGCAACCGTCGAACCTGCGTTGAAGCCGAACCAGCCAACCCACAGAAGCAATACGGACAGAGCCGTGAACACTTGGTTATGTCCCAGAATTTCGTTGGCGGAGCCGTCTTTGTTGAACTTGCCGATACGCGGCTTGAGCAATACGGTTGCCGCGAATGCCGCGAGAGCGCCGGTCAAGTGAACAACCGTGGAGCCCGCGAAGTCTTGCGCGCCGTCCTCGGCCAGCCAGCCGCCGCCCCAAATCCAATGAGCGACGATCGGATAGATCAGACCTACGAAGAACAAGGTAAATACGATGTATGATGACAATTTCGCGCGTTCCGCGAAGCCGCCCCACGCGATCGAGAGGGAGATCGCCGCGAAAGCGAGCTGGAACAGGAAGAATACGCCGTTAGGATAATTATCGCCGGCTGCCGCGTCGCCAGCTAGCTGCGGATCAAAGAAGAAATCGCCCCAACCGATGAAACTCGCGATGCTGCTTTCGCCGCCGAACGCGATGCCATAACCGAATGCCCAATAAATAAGTGCAGCCAGACCAACCGTAAAGATGGTTTTGCCGGCTACGTGACCCGCGTTTTTCATACGTGTCGAGCCCGCTTCAAGAAGGATGAACCCGCCCTGCATCAGAAGAACTAGAATGAATGCCAGCATGACCCAAAGGGAGTTTAACCCCATGTTCAGCGTTGCGCCGGACGGGTCTTCGGCGAATGCCACTACCGGGAATAGGATTGTCATTAATCCTAACGCGAGAAAAGTCTTCTTAATCAATACGACCACTCCTTTAATGTTATGTTTCCTAACACATGGCGAAAGACTTAATGTCATTATAGTCAGAAGTGCTTATTTTGACAATATACATTTTCACATTTTAGAAAAAAAATCTAACGTTCGGCATTAAATCTGACACGAACGTTAAGATTTTTGCTATATAAGCCCAATTTCCAGCGTCAAGCAGGGGCGAACTTTCGCATTTGCGTAGGGGAACCTATCATTTCGGCTAGGTTTAGTAATAGAAGATATCCTTTCGACCTATACAGAACAGCGATGTCACACGTTTGACTGTACGGTTTCTACCTATTATCATGAATATAGAAGATTGAATCCTACTATTATAAGGCGGTGATCGGATGGAGGCAGCCCCATTATATCGAATCGGCGAATTGTCGAAGCTGGCCAAGATCAGTGCGAGAACCATCGACTATTATACTTCTCTGGGACTGGTCGAGCCTGCCAAGCGCTCCGACAAAAATTATAGACTTTATTCCCATGAAACTTTGCTGCGCCTGCAGCGTATTGAGGAAATGAAAAAGGACAAATATACGTTAGATGAGATAAAAGCAAGCTTGGATACATGGA
Source organism: Paenibacillus soyae (assembly GCF_024623455.1). Taxonomy (GTDB): domain Bacteria; phylum Bacillota; class Bacilli; order Paenibacillales; family Paenibacillaceae; genus Pristimantibacillus; species Pristimantibacillus soyae. Next base: position 507,601 of record NZ_JANIPJ010000002.1, read on the forward strand.
GCAAGATCACGCCGGAGGAACAAATCTCCCTGAAGCTGACGGAAATTCAGCAGCACCTGACCCAGCTCGAACGGGAAGTGAAAGAGCTGGAGCCTGTAATCAAGCAGTTGAAGCCCCGCCAAGCCAACCGATTGTATACAAGCCTGACACCTCAGACAGCGGCGTGCATTGAAGCTCTCATGCTATTAATGAACAAGAGCTCTCTCATGTAACTAGCGTCCTTACACAACCAGTTGGAGGAATGACAGATGTACATCTTGATTATCGCAGCTTTCCTGCTTACGATTTGGGCTCAATTCCGCGTGAAAGGAACCTTCAAGAAATGGACGCATGTCGCGGCAAGCAGCGGGCTTACCGGATATCAAGCCGCCAGAAGGATGCTCGACAGCAACGGCTTGCACGATGTGCCGATCGAAGCGGTACGAGGATCGCTTACAGACCATTATGACCCGATTCATCGCGTCGTCAGGCTGTCCGAGCCGGTCTATTACGAGCGCTCGATATCGGCCGTCTCCGTCGCCTGTCACGAGGTCGGACACGCGATTCAGCATTCGGTATCGTACCCGTTTCTCGTCGCCCGCCATCGCATCTTCCCGCTCGTCAACATCGCTTCCGGGATTGCGCCGTTTCTGCTGCTCGCCGGTTTCTTGATGAATCAGTTCAATTTGATCGGCATCGGCATTATTTTCTTTTCGGTGGCAGTCTTGTTCCAGCTGATCACGCTGCCGGTCGAGTTCAACGCGAGCAACCGCGCTCGTGCCCTCATGGTCTCCGGCGGAATGATTACGCCGGACGAAGAACGCGGAGTAGCCAAGGTATTGAACGCCGCAGCATTGACGTATGTAGCAGCAGCGCTCCTCTCCTTACTGGAGCTTATCCGCTACATTTTGATATTTACGCAAAGCCGGGAAGAATAATATAGCCGTATAAAGAAGAACCCCATGAATGATCAAATCATTCATGGGGTTCTTCTTTATACTTCCTTGTCTTCGTGGTGGAAATAACGGAGAAGGAAGCTGTGGAACACTTTCGCGACCAGCGGCAGCTTCTCGTTGCTGCGATGGATAAGGCCGATCGTGCGCGTAACGGACGGCTCGCTGATCCGAACCTTGGCCGGCTGAAGCGGACCCGTATGGTGCAGCGCAAGCTCGGGAAGCAGACTTACGCCCATTCCCGCCGCAACCAATCCTCTAATCGTGTCCGTCTCTTCTCCTTCGAAGCCGATTTTCGGTTCAAATCCCGCCTGCAAACAGGCCTCCCATACGATTGGCCGCAGCGAATATCCCTCGCTGAACAACACGAACGTCTCTTCTTGCAGCTGATGGAGCTCGATGGCTTTCTCTTCCGAGAGCGGATGGCCGGGCGGCAGAATCGCGTACAGCTCCTCGGTCAGCAGGATCTTCCCGCAAACCTGCTCGTGCTCTTTGGGGAACGGAGAGATGAAGGCGAGATCGATATCCCCTTTGATTAAGTCCCTGATGAGGGATGGATACATCCCCTGCTTAAACCGGAACTTGACGTTAGGATGCAGCTTGCGGAAGGAAGCCACAACCTGTGGGATTAACGAAATACCCAGACTATGCGGGAAGCCTAGTCGAATTTCGCCTTTCTCGGGATCCAGGAACTCGTGAATCTCGATGACGGCGCGTTCCAGGTCGGCCAATATCACTTCCGCCCGTTTCAGGAACAGCGCGCCTACTGGCGTTAATTGCAAATTCCGCCCTTTCTGGACGAACAGCTTCACGCCCAGCTCTTCTTCTAATTGATGAATTTGCCGGCTGACGGCAGATTGCGCGACGTGGAGCTCTTCCGCAGCTTGCGTGACATGCTCTTTCCTTGCGACTTTTACGAAATAATAAAGCTGTCGAAGTTCCATACGTACCGGTCTCTCTCCCGTAACCCATTCTTTTTATTATTGCAAATCGTGTACCATCTATTGGACAACGGTCTTTTGTAACGATTATAATGTTCTCGTACCTTAACTATTTATTCCGAGGAGGAACCGTAAATTATGGCTCAAGAACGTACAGGCGTTGCAACGCTTAAAGGAAATCCGATCACGCTGATCGGACCGGAACTGAAGGCGGGAGATCAAGCCCCTGACTTCACGTTGAACAAATCATTGACCGAAGCCGTCACGCTTCAAGATTTCGCCGGCAAGGTGAAGCTGATCAGCGTCGTCCCATCCATTGACACAGGCGTATGCGACGCGCAGACTCGCCGTTTCAACGAAGCGGCAGCAGGTCTCGGCGACAATGTCGTTGTGTTGACCGTCAGCGTGGACACGCCGTTCGCGCAAGCTCGCTGGTGCGGCGCAGCCGGCGTCGATAAGGTCGTCATGCTGTCCGACTATAAAAACAACAGCTTCGGCGAAGCCTATGGCGTGCTGATCAAGGAACTAGCGCTCGATATGCGCTCGATCTTCGTCGTAGACGGCAACAACAAGATTACATACGTCGAGTACCTGCCGGAGATGACCGAGCACCCGAATTACGAACAGGCTATCGAAGCAGCAAAAGCGCTGGTCTAACCGTTCAAGGGTATCGACTGCAAACAAAGCGAGTGAAGGCCAGCCTTCACTCGCTTTGTTATGTATTAGCTATTGACTTTGACTGCTGCCAGCTTCTTATCCAAAGTACGGTAAATATCGATAATAACGCGATAATTAGAGCCGAGATCCCCCAGGGAGCCTCGCGAAGCGGAATAGATGTCGACCGCCGCCGTTACGGGATTCACGCTGATGACGGATACCGTAATATCCATCGTCCTCCCCGTCATCGTGCGTTTCTCGAGGACGATCTCTCCAACGGATTGAACTTCATGCAATACTTTGTAGCCTTGCATCTTCTTCAGAGTGGATACCACTTCTTCCCAAGCCTTCTCCTTCGAAAGTTTGTAGAAGTGCGATTTCAACACTGGATCTTTGGCTCTGTCGCCTGTCTGTTCATGACTGCGCAGCAGCCCGATCAAGGTCCGCTTCAACAACAACAATCTCCCCCTCTATCGCTATCTGCATTACTTCTTATCATACCATGTTTTCATATACGAAAAAAGAGCTTTCACCGGGTTGATACCGGCAAAAGCTCTTTCATGTTCAAAAGAAAACCCGCCTATGCCGTCCGACTCACATGTTTCTGAACCCGCTCTCGCAGGTGGGTGTCCGCAGCGATGCTTTTGAGATCCCTTTTCGAGGGCGTGTCAGCCGCATGGCAATGTAGGTCTCCCGTGAAACAGCCATTGGTTCAAAACAACGAAGAGCCGTTACGAACATCGCAGGATGTATTGCTATTATAGACTGAATGACGGCAAAAGTAAACTTCGGCGCCGTGTTATTTGTTGGATTCCTTGTAATCGTCCTTGAGCAGGTCCTCGCGATCCATCTCCGCCGCTTCTTCTGCCGCTTCTTCTTCGGCCTGCCTCATCTTCTCCGCCTGTTCTTGCAGCTTGATATAGATGATATTGAAGTTCCAGAACGCCAGGAACGCGCATATGCTGCCCATGAAAAACGGAATCAGGAACGTGAATTGGAAGAAGCTGATGTAAATGACCAAGCCGCACATGATGACCGTCGATAAGGAACGGAACGGCTTGCCGATCGTGATCAACAAGGCATTCTTAAGCAATTGAAACGTTTTCATATGGTAATGCACGAGCATCGAGAAATAGTTGAACAAGGAGGCTCCGAGCAACGCCAGGAAGGCCAAGAAAATGTACGATACGACGCTGAACTGTTCTCTGTAGAAGAAGAAGTTCACGACCAGCACGGCGAACAGCACCGTATACAGAATGCCGCCGATCATGCTTTGTTTGTAGTTTTCCTTGTAGCCCCGGAAGAAGGTTTTGAATAATGCCGCATCCGTTTCCCCCGTTACCCACTTGCGCGCGATCGTAAACATGGCCGCCGTCGCCGGGAAAAACGTAAACGGCATCAGAACGACCAGAATAATAAGCGGCAGCATCAGCATTTGAAGCGCGCCGTATTGCTCGACATTGGCAGTCGTCAGACTGGCCAGTCCCATGATGACGACCAAAACGACCGGGAGCGAACAAATAATCCACAACAAATTAATAACCGAAAACCTCATGATCCACTCGGAGATTCGATAGAATCCCCCCATAAGTCCTCTAGGTTCCATACGCTTAAGCCTCCAAAAATAAGTATTTTCCATGAACCGGCTAGTCCGCCACAGGGATAACAGACCGCCCAATTATCGCAGAGTAGGCCTGAGTCTAAGCGTCAATCGCCTTTCTGCATAGGATGTATTGTGAACACCCACTAAGATGATTAAAAGGAGGTTGCTACTATGGGCAACGTTGGTTACGGTTATAACTCGGTTGGTGCTATCCTCGTACTGTTTATCCTTCTGGTCATCATTGCGAAAACAATTTGCTCTTACTAGTAGATAAAAGCAATCCTTAAGGTCTCTCGCGATGTGCGACCAAAAAAGAAACCGGAGTGGTCCGGATGCCCGCAAGGCATCACGGACTTCCCCGGTTTTTTGCTGTGTGTGTTAGTTGTTCGCGAAGTCCTCGGAAGGGCTCTTCGGACGGCGAGTGTCGCTGCGGCCTTCGCTGCTGCGTTTGTAGCCGCCGCCGCTGCCGCCGCGGTTCTCATAGCTGCCGCTTCCACGGTTCTCGTAACCGCCGCGGGAGCTGCCGCCGCCGCTGTAGCTGCCGCGTCTGTCGTCGCGACCGCGGTATCCGCCGCCGCCGCTGCCGCCGCGGTTTCCGCCATAGGACGAGCCGCTGCCGCTGCGATTGAACGGACGCCCGTTCGAACGAATATCCGGTCTGCGTTTTTTCGCGCGAAGCGGTTCTTCCGGCGTCAATTCGATGTCTACGTTCTTCTTCTCGCCCGTGATCAGCTTCATGGCTGCCGCAAGTAGATGAACGGAATCGTACTGCTCCAACAGTTGGATCGCGATTGCTTTGAATTCGGAGAACTCTTCGTTCTGCACGATTTCGAGCAGACGCTCTGCCGTAACGCGTTGCTTGCCCTCGATCGCTTCCGCGATGCTCGGCAAAGGCTTGCGGTTCATGCGCTGGCGCGTAATGCGCTCGATAAAGTGCAAATGGTCGATTTCGCGCGGAGTTACGAAGCTCCACGCCGTTCCTTCTTTGCCCGCGCGGCCCGTACGGCCGATACGATGTACATAGCTCTCCGGATCCTGCGGCAAGTCGAAGTTAATAACGTGCGTTACCCCGGATACGTCCAAGCCGCGCGCGGCGACGTCCGTTGCGACAAGCACGTCGATGCTGCCGTCGCGGAACTTGCGCATTACGTTGTCGCGCTGATTCTGGGACAAATCGCCATGCAGTCCGTCGGCGGAATAACCGCGCTTCTGGAGCGCTTCGCTCAGCTCGTCTACACGACGTTTCGTGCGTCCGAAAATAATGGCAAGCTCTGGCGATTCCATATCAAGCAACCGGCTCAGCGCTTCGAACTTTTGACGTTCATGCACCTCAATGTATGATTGCTCGATGGACGGCGCCGTTACTTGCTTCGGAATGACCGAAACATGCTCCGGATCCTTCAGGAACTGCTGCGCCAGCTTCTGGATGTTGGCCGGCATCGTCGCCGAGAACAGCATCGTTTGGCGTTCTTCCGGAACCATCTTCAGGATCGACTGGATGTCCTCCATGAAGCCCATGTCCAGCATCTCGTCCGCTTCGTCCAGCACGACGGTCTGCACGTCTTCGAGGCGGATCGTCTTCCGGTTGATGTGGTCGAGCAGCCTGCCCGGCGTTCCGATAATAATTTGCGGCTTCTTCTTAAGAGCGCGAATCTGACGGCCGATCTCTTGTCCGCCGTAGATTGGCAGCGAACGAAGGCCTTTGTATCGAGTAAGCTTCCCGATCTCATCCGCCACCTGGATAGCGAGTTCACGGGTTGGCGTCATAATTAGTGCAACGATACGATCCTCGCTTGTTGGAATCTTGTTAATCAGCGGGATTCCGAATGCCGCCGTCTTGCCCGTACCTGTCTGGGCTTGGCCGATTAAATCGCGGCCTGTCAATGCCACTGGAATGGACTTGTCTTGGATCGGGGTGGATTCCTCGAAGCCAAGCTCGGTTATTGCTTGCAACACTTTTGGTTCCAAGCCAAATTCAGCAAATGTTTTCAAACTTTTCTCATACTCCTTCTATCTAAAGCCTGCTTATAGAATATCCAAATCATTATAGCACATAAGAGATAATGAATACCAGTTAAGGAGCAAATCCATACTAAACCGACGACAACAACGGTTTGGAGCGATTACATGAACCCATACAAACGACGTTATCTGCTGACCTTTCCCATGATGACGATCGGATCTTTGTTAGTCGCCGTCGGCTTTAATTTATTTCTCATCCCCCATCAGGTGCTCAGCGGCGGCTTGTCCGGCGTATCGATGATGATCGGCTATATTACGGGCGGCAATATCGGTTGGCTGTTTCTGATCCTGAACATTCCCGTGCTGATCTGGGGCTGGTTCTCTCTAGGCAGGAGATTCGTGCTTTGGAGCACCTATAACGTTCTCATGTCCACGTTGTTCCTCCAGCTTATTCCCGTGCGGAATATCGCCCATGACATTCTGCTCGGCGCCGTATTCGGAGGAATCATCGTCGGCTTCGGGAGCGGACTCACCTTAAGGTACGGAGGATCCTCTGGAGGGTTCGACATCGTCGCCTCCATCGTCACTAGAAAACGCGACCTTCCCGTCGGCATGATCATCTTCCTGCTTAACGGCGGCGTCATCGCGATCCTTATCTTTTTCACGAAAAATTGGGACCTTGCCCTATACTCGCTCTTTTCCATATTCGCTGCCGGCAAGCTTGTCGACATCGTCCATATCCGTCATTTGAAAGTAACAGCGTTTATCATTACGACCAAAACCGATGAAATTTTGAGCAAACTCTTGACCCATCCGCGCGGAATCACGATCGTCAAAACAAGAGGAGCGTTCTCCTCGGCGGAAAGGGATATGCTGATGACCGTCCGAACCAAGTTCGAACTGGCGGAATTGACCAAAACCATCATGACGATCGACCCGAAAGCCTTCATTAATATTGTGGAAACGGTTGGCGTCGTCGGCGACTTCCGCAGGCAGGAGAATCCGTGAGCATACGCAAATATGGAATTTTCATGCAATCTCTATGTTTTTGAAAACGTTCCTGTTATAATGACGGTATCCCGCAGTTTCAAAAAGTTGTACCGTTTCATGCCATAGGTATCCCCTGCTGCTTTCTAGTTTTTCACAATTAGGACGAAAGGGTGAGGCTAAGATGGATATGGAAACAGTCAAATTGTCGCTGATTGTAGAAAGACTTGCCCCAGAGCTCGGTCCGTTTCTCACCTCGCGCGAGATGGACCTGAACATTGTGCTTCGCGACGGCTTAGAGGTGCTCGAGCCGGCCGACGCCATGGAGATCGTACAGCACAGCATCTGCAACGGTCAGAAACAAGCTTTATTGCAATGACAAGGCTTTTGTCGGGAGTATCGGTTTAATTGGAAGTGCCAGTCGACCTATCGACTGGCCTTTTGTTTTTTTTCGCCTCAAAAAAACAGATGACCGGGACAACCGGCGTGACTTATAATTTTGGAAGAACATGATGAAGCATCATAAGATTCAGCCTGCGAGGAGAGAGCATAATGGACATCATTATTACGACCTTCATGTTGTTGTACAACCTGCTTACCGGCTCCGGAGAAGACAGTGAAAACGCCAAGAAGATTGCCATCGCTTATCTGAACGCCGCCTCAGGCGAAACGATCGTAGGTCCCGTTGCGCCGGGAGACCCCGGCACTCCGCAGCAGCCGGACGGCGGAGAACAAGCAGCCCCCGCCAAAAAGGACCCCCAGCCCGATACGCCTCCGATCAAAGGCATATACGTAACCGCGCACAGCGCGGGCGGCGCCCGGATGGATTCGCTGCTCAAGCTGGTGGATGAAACCGATTTGAACAGCATGGTCATCGACATCAAGGATGACAACGGATATATTACGTACCCCACCACGACGCCGGAGCTGCTCGAGATCGGCACGCCGAAGAAGTTTATCGGCGATATCGAGAAATTGATGACCACGCTGAAGGAGCATGACATCTACCCTATCGCCCGCATCGTCGTGTTTAAGGATACCGTCTTATCCGTCAAAAAGCCGGAGCTGAGCTTCCGGCAGTCCGACGGCACGATATGGAAGAACGGGCGCGGCGAAAGCTTCGTCAATCCATACCGCCAAGAAGTATGGGATTATAATATCGCGCTCGCCAAGGAAGCCGCCAAGCTTGGCTTCAAAGAGATCCAGTTCGACTACGTCCGGTTTCCCGAAGGGTTCGAGAACAGGGCGGATACCTTGACCTTCAACAAAACGGAGGTTTCGCGCGTTGATGCGGTCGCCGGCTTCGTCAAATACGCGCGCGAGCAGCTTGAGCCGCTAGGCGTACGTGTCTCCGTCGATATATTCGGTTATGCGGCGTCCGTCCCCGCTGCGGAAGGCATCGGTCAGGACTTTGTCAAAATATCGAATGATGTGCACGTGATCTCGCCGATGATCTATCCGAGCCATTACAGCACCGGGTGGTTTAATCAGAAAACGCCGGACCGAAGTCCTTACGAGACCATCAAAGGCGCGATTGAGGATACGCACGAGAAGCTGGCCGATACGGGACCGTTAAAACCGATCATTCGTCCTTGGATCCAAGATTTCACGGCAAGCTGGCTTGGGAAGGGCAACTATCTGAAATACGGCAAGGCCGAGGTCGAAGCGCAGATTAAGGCGCTCCACGACGAAGGGGTTACCGAATATTTGCTTTGGAACGCCGGCAATAAGTATTCGCCGGGCGTGACGTACAAATAACAGCCATCAAAAAACCTGGTGTGGCATAATGCCTCACCAGGTTTTTTAGTTTGTTTATTATTGCGAAAGACGGCTTGCCAGCTCGTACATCTCCATGTCGAACGGCTTCTTCGAATGAACAACCGTATCGATATCCGTCGTGACGAGCTCGCCTTTGATGACGCCGCAGGATTTGCCGGAATCGCCGGCCATCAGCTGTCTGACGGCGAAATCGCCCAATCGGCTCGCGAGTACGCGGTCAACCGCCGTCGGCGTGCCGCCGCGCTGGATATGGCCAAGCACCGTTACCCGCGCTTCGATGCCGCTTAGCTCCGAAATCTTCTGCTGCACGTCTTCGCCTTTGGCCGCGCCTTCCGCAACGACGATAATACTGTGGCGTTTGCCTTTGGCGAAGTTGTTTTTCATACGTTCAGCCACCTCGGCCAGATCGAAAGGCACCTCAGGAACAAGAATCGTCTCCGCGCCGCTTGCCAATCCCGCATACAATGCGATATCGCCGCAATGACGACCCATGACTTCAACGATCGAAGAACGTTCGTGCGAGGACATCGTGTCGCGGATTTTGTTGATGGCATCCACGACGATGCTGACCGCGGTGTCGAAGCCGATCGTGAAATCCGTAAACGGAATATCGTTATCGATCGTGCCCGGCAACCCCATCGTCTTGATGCCGAGCTTGCTCAGCTTGTTCGCGCCTTGGTACGAACCGTCGCCGCCGATAACGACCAAGCCGTCGATGCCGCGCGCGCGAAGAATGTCCGCGCCGCGCTGCTGGCCTTCCGGCGTCAGAAACTCCTTGCAGCGCGCGGTCTGAAGAATGGTGCCTCCGCGTTGAATAATATCGCCGACGCTGCGAAGATCCATCGGACGCAAGTCGTCGTTAAGAAGGCCTTGGTAGCCCCGTTGTACGCCGTATACCTCCAGGCCATGAAACAGCGCGCTGCGCACGACTGCCCTGACGGCCGCGTTCATCCCTTGGGAATCCCCTCCGCTTGTCAAAACTGCGATTGATTTTACTGCAGACATGATTAACGCCTCCACCTTAAGTTATGTTAAGTATATTGACTGCGAATCCAATTGCTGTTGATAAGGAAGAAAATGCGCGTAAGCGGACTGTTCTTCATCAGCTGCTTCGATACTTCCTTCACTTCCTTCTGATGCCGAACCTTCGGGTCGGATAAATAAAGCGCCAGCAGACCCTCAATGATCAGCCGATGAAAGCGCCAGCCCGGCAGAGACTTGATGTCTTCTCTCGCCCTGCCTACAATGACCCCGATTCGTTCGACAAGAAGAGCTTTGTCTTCGTAGTAATTGCAGAAATTCAAATCTCCGCCATGACGGTCTTCCTCTTGATCGATCAAATAATCGAGCATGATGTGCAGACCGCATACATGGGGAAAATACAACCGGCGTATGTGCTCCGCATCCTGCTTGGATAAGCGATCCTCGCTCGCCGCAAGGAACAGCATGAACATGCCGAGCGTAGAGCCCGTCGCCGCCGCGAACTCGTTCCAGCGGAGATGCGGATATTTGTGCTGATGGCGGTCCCACCAGGCGAGCAGCTCCGGCTCGCGAAGATCCTTCCGGATATGCTTGTACACCTGCAGGTCGCCGTAAAGACCGACCAGCTCCGATACATGCTCCTGCACGCTCGCGTAAGAAGGAAGCTTCGACACCTGCGTCTGGCAGGTTCGCACGAGATGGTGCAAATACCCCCCGTCATCCCTTTCCTTCCGAAGCGCGTAATAATCGAGCAGCTCCGCCTCCGGATTCACCGCGTCCAACATGGATTGATGAAGAAGCCGGAAATCGTCCGGATCCAGCGAAGTGCTTCGATCGCATAAATTATCCAAATAATCGCTGATCGTCTGAAGAGCTACGATTAGAGGGATCAACGTATCGCGATATCCCAGATTGGCCGCGGCGTATACGCCCCCGCCCTGGCAGTGAAACTTCTTGTCGTGCATGCTGCTTAGCGCCTGCGTCCGCAATTCTGGATCGGGAATGGCCTCCGCGATCTGGCGGAGCTTGTTTAATTCCGCTTCTACCCCGGGCAATACATATTTGTAAACACGATGCATCAGCTTGATCGGGCCTTGCGGCGCGCGTCCGCCGGATAACGTCGTCAATCTCACGAACGCACCTCCTTCTTGCGTAAATCTTGTCATGAATGCCGGCGCGATTCCAGGTCCTGATTCATGCGATACCAGATCTGCAAATCGTTGATCCGGCTGGCGAATTCCGCTATTTCGTAGTTTAAGACGCACGAACGCTCGAAGCTGTCTTCTTCGTACAGCTCCGCTTGCTTCGTATTGATAACCTGCTCGAAATGCAGTATAAGGTCCGGAATGCGACCGCGAATAAGCTCCCATCTCTCGATCAGCTCGGCTTGCTCCGCGCGGGTGTGCTCTTCCCAATCCCGCTCCAGCGAAGGCAAATGGATGAGGAGTCTTTCATTCCACACAAAACCATAATCCGCCATCGTAAACCTCCACACATAAATGTACCATTTCGCAGGGCAATAATCCAGCCACAAATCGACAACGCGCCGTGATATACTGAATAACATCGGACATGGGCGACTCGTAATAGAGACAGAAACCTGGCTGCGGACTTCATGGTCTGCAAGCCGTTAATAGGACGGAGTGGAAAGAAGAACATGAGAGAGACGGAAACCGTACGGGGATCGATTTCGATATCATCAACAGCCAAGCAGGAGACGCTCGCGCTACGGGCGTTCAACTTTTCGACATTCGCCACGCAGGCGCTTGTCGTGTCCTTTATTCCTTTATATTTTATGACGCGGGGCTTCACGGAGAGCCAGATCGGCATCTTGTATTCGTCGGGGTTGTTCGTATCCATCTTTGCGAACATTATCGCCGGCCTCGCCAGCGACAAATATAGAACGATCCGCATAATATTGATTGTCATTCTTTTGGGACAATTAGCTACGCTGTCGCTGTTGTTCCCGCTCGAAAATTTCGTTATGGTCTGCATCGTTATGACCGCGTTTTATTTGTTCCAAACGCCGATCATCCCGCTCAGCGACAGCTTAATTCTGTTGTCCAGCCAATACACGGGCACGCCTTACGCGCTAATTCGCATATTCGGGTCGCTTGGTTTTGCGCTCAGCGCGTACGGACTCGGCCTCCTGCTCAAGGGCATCGGCTCCGAGTGGACGATTTTTGTGGCGCTCTGCACGGTGGGTATTTCGCTGCTGCTTACTATTTTTATTAAAGATTATCAGGGGCAATCTCGCAAAATCGAGTTTTCCGGGTTTTTCAAGCTGCTCCGCCAACGTCAAGTGCTGCTGTTCTTCCTGCTAATACTCATGGTATCCATCTCTCATCGCATGTACGAGAGCTTCCTTGCCGTCACGATGCGCCAGCTCGGAGCCAGCGATTCGCTGGTTGGCCTGTCGCTGCTTGTGTCGGCATCCAGCGAAATCCCGATTTTGTTCCTGCTTGGCAAATACGGCCACAAGTTCAAGGAGCTGCCGCTGCTCGTTATCGCATCGCTGATGTATGCCCTTCGCTTGTGGCTCATGGGCGAAATCGAGGATCCCCGTTGGTTTCTCGCCACGCAGGCCATGCACAGCGTCTCCTTCGGCATCTATTTCTCTACCGCGCTGCGATACATCTCGCATCTCATCCCGGACGAATACCGCTCCTCCGGCCAAGCGGTTTACACCGTCATCTGGACCGGACTCGCCGGTCTGATCAGCGGCGTGTTCGGCGGCCTCGTCTACGAGCAGCTCGGACGCGTCATGTTCTACCACGCCGCGACCGGCGTAGCCGTTGCCGCGGCGATCGGCTTCCTGCTGTACTTCTTCAGCAGGGCTAGCAAGTGAGTGGGGCGCCATGGGCGCCTTTTCTCTTCGGATTGGAGCGTCGAGCACATTTAGACGTTTCTGGCACGCCTATTTATTTCGACAGCCCCCATCAGCACATTTAGACGTTTCTAGCACGCTTATTTACTTCAGACCGCCCCCATTAGCACATTTAGACGTTTCTTGCACGCTTATTTACTTCAGACTGCACCCATCAGCACATTTAGACGTTTCTGGCACGCTTATTTACTTCAGACTGCACCCATCAGGATGATGTACAGTAAGTTGTGTACCAAGTTTTGGTCCTTTCCAAAACAAAAAAAAGTAGGGTATCCTCGGGATTGCTGAGATCACCAAGAGGAGGACCCTACTCAATGACTACTATACCCGAAAATCTGTTTAATGATCTACTTGAAAATACTGTTACGAAGCTGTTGAAGGAAAAGCTGGAACTGCTACTCCGTGAAGAACTTAAAAACTACATGGCTGTAGAACAACCTCAAGAGCGTAACAGCCGTAACGGCCACTACACGCGTGCTTTCCAAACTCGCTA
>NZ_JANIPJ010000030.1 GCF_024623455.1 Paenibacillus soyae
ACATAAAGAAAATAGCCATGCACCTCGCTAGGCAAGCGGGGTGAGTGGAACCACCGGTTTTTCCTCCAGTGATTTGTTCATTACGGAACCACGCTTCATAAAAATCGGGGGTTTCCCAACAGCCTGACATTTGCAACAATCCCGTAAGCCGGCACGACCGTAAGCGCTACAAGGCGGGACGCCGACACGCAGGCCGTTCATGCTACGTTCATAAGATTGTGCTACATTGCCTGTACGTTAAGTTTCGAGGAGGAGAAAACGGAATGAATAAACGTATCATCTGGGCTGCCTGGACGCTCGCGTTCGCCTTGCTGTCAGGCTGCTCGAATGCGGCGGATACCCAGAATGCAGGCAATCCAGCAGCCGATGCCCAGACGGGCGGAGCGCAGCCACAAGCAGCCGGCGAAGGCGCTCCGCGGGGAATGGGCGGGGGCGGATTCGGCATGACAGACGAGGACGGCAACGTTGCCAGTCTCATCGGCCAAGTGAAAAGCGTAAACGGAAGCGTCGTAACGGTGTATAAGTCAGCATTCGAGCCTGGGGCGATGGGTGGACCGGGCGGCATGCGCGGAGAGGGCGGCGGCCCGGGCGCAAACGGCGACGGACAAGCAGCCGCCAACGGTCAAGCGGCAGGCGGAGACGGCGCTCCTCCTGCCCCTCCGAACGACGGTGCCTTGCCTGTAGAGGAAGCCGAACAAGAAGGCGGCGGGCGTCCTAACGGCATGAGCATGTTTACGGAGGAGACGGTTGATGTGACGGTCACCGACGCGACCGTTATTCAGAGCTCGTCATTCGGCGAAACGGGCCTCGTTCTGACGGATATCGGCATTGCCGACCTGAAAGAAGGCGACGTGCTGACGATTTGGCTCGCCGACGGCACGGAACAAGCTACCCTGCTCCGGCTTGGCGGTTTGGGTGGCGGTTTGGGTGGCGGTTTGGGCGGAGGCAGAGGCCCCGCAGGCGAGGTGCAGCAGGAGCAGCAGCAAGCTGAGTAATCACGCTATAGGAATTCGAATTTAAAGAAGCGCACGGCGATGTACATCCGGTGCCATGTGGAATAACGGACATTGTACCTGTAATTCCCCCCCAAACCGTACCCTCTCCTGTTTTAACGGCGATAGTACCTTTATTTCTGGCCGAAATCCGCGATACGCAGAAACTGGCTGCATTTAAGGGTACTTTGGGTGTTATTTGCCCCCTATGTGCGTATCCGGCTCAAAATAAAGGTACTTTGGGTGTTATTCGGTGCGTCGCATCGCAAGCCAAAACATAGCCGCTTTAGGCGAGTAACCAAACAAAGGACCGCCACCGCTCCATCCATGGATGGAACGATGCGGTCCTTTCAACCTCCGCGATACTTAGAACGGATTCAGCACATGGAAAAATACGTTCGGCGAGGCCATGCGGTAGTAGTAACTGCACCAGCCTGCGCCCTTCTGGTTGAAACGGTTCGTCGTACTGTACACGAGACGCTCCTGCTCGAGCTCATCGATGCGGTCGATCCGGCCTTCGACATAATCCATCAGACGCATGCCCGCTGTATCGAGGCGGTTGATTACGCCGCCATAGCGGATGTCGATGACCTCCCAGCCGAACACCTTGAACATGGTGAGCCACTGCTTGCGGTGCGCCGCCCGCAAATCCTTGACCGACTGCGCGATAAGCGGCAGCGTGTCCTTGGCGATCCGCTTCAGCGTATCCTTGTCTCCGGCGTCGTATGCCCGCTTCAGGGCGATGCCGATCTCGCTTTTCACCTTCAGGACGCGAGCCAACTTCTGCGGCACGTCGAACAGATAGTCGAGCTCGGCTTCCGGATTGCGGCGCTGCGCAAAAGCTTGTTCGAGCTCGGCGTAGTGCTCGTTCATCGCGAGCCCCTCGATTTGCTTGTCGAACAGACCTAGCAGCACGTCCTGATACAGCAGGAACTTGGACGGGTTGCTCTGCTTCTGATTGTTCGGCTCCGCGCCCGGCGTCTCGTCGAGGTAGCGCAGCTGCATATACGCATCCGCGTCGATGCCCGTGCAGAACTTGACGCGCTCCGCAACGTCCGCCTCGGACGGCGAGCCCTCCGTATACGCATGCTCGGCGTACAGCTGCAGGCCGAGGAACGCGATGTACGGATTGCTCTCCATGCCGTCGTCGCCCCACATCGTGGCGTACACCTCGCGGATGCCTTCCTTCTTGCACACCGTAAGCGCCGTCTCCGTTGCAGGAAGCGACAAGCCGTAGTTGACGCCGAACGTGTTGAATACCCAAACCGCACCCGCGAACACGAGGTTGTTGCCAAGCGGACGGTGCTTCGCGATCAGCGTCTCGTAGTCCTTGCTGTCCACGTGGTTGTAATCCCAATACACCATGTCGACGTCCTTCGGAATGCGGCGGGCCATCTCCTCCGGAATTTGCGTTTCATGGCCGTAATAGTCCTCGCCGTTCGCAGACGCCAGCTTCAGGAACATGTCGCTCCACATCATCGGCTTCAGCCCCATGCTGCGCGTAACACTAAGCACCTTCTCAAGATGGCCCGTCATGATGTCGAAGCGGCTGACGTGTCCGTTATGGTCGAGATATTTGCCGCGGCCCAGCTCCTCCGCTTCGTCCATGCCGATATGGATCTTCTTGCTCCGGAACGGCGCGCTGACGCTTCGGATCATGCGCTCCACAAGCCGATCCGTCTTCTCGGAGCCGACAAGCAGCGCGCCCTTCGTATCCTTGTACTCCTTCACCGGCTCCCACTTCAGGAACTCCTCGAGATGCGCGAGCGTCTGAATGCTCGGGAAAGCCTCGATGCCGAACTGGTCGGCATAATCGTCGATCTCCTTAAGCTCCGCTTGCGAATAACGGCCGCGCATATATCCGAAATACGGCTCGCCTTCGATTTCGTACGTATCCTCCATATAGAGCATGACGGTATTGAGTCCCATCAGAGCCATCTTTCTCAGCAAAAATTGAAAGGCTCCCACCGTCAGCACGCCGTTGCGGGACAGGTCGAACATCGGGCCGATCGTATCGAATTGCTGCTTCTCCCGAAGCTCGAACTCTGCGCCATCCCGGCCCTTCTGAACAAGCAAGCCCAGCCCGCGGAAAAATTGATGCTTCGCGCCGTACCGGATATATCCTTCTCCGCCCTTCACGCCGACTTCAAGCTCTCCTCCGGACGGTTCCACTCGAACAATCAGGCCGTCTTCGCCGCATGCTACGCCAAGGTCCCGGAGAAGCAGGTCGATCCCCGTCTGCAGCTCGGTCAATTGGCCTTGAAATGTCAACTTCATGCCCATAGCACCCCCAAAACCCAAAATGATTGAATTATTCACGTATATGTAGTTTACACCAACTATAATGATTGAATCTATCATTAATAATTGACATATCCGTTAACACGCCGCCCAATCGGTCCTGTATGATTATTTGCACAAATCCCCAGCGTCACCCTTTACTCGCTCATTTTTATGTAAAAATTTCTTATGCAAGTTCAACTCGGCGCCAAGCTTCTCACGACAAAAAAAAGGATGACGGCGCTCCATCCGTCATCCTCTTGGTACCCCATATCCGCACCCTATCGGCCAGCCTCTCAATCCGTTCGATACGCGTCGAGCGCCGCCTGCACCGCAGCGCCCGGGGCCGGCAGCTTGCACCTATGCCTCAGGAGCACCGCTTCGAGCGCTCCGAGCGTCAGCAGCACGTTGCGCTTGCTGCAGCTGTAGCCCATTGTGCCGATGCGCCAAATACGGCCCTTGAGCGGACCGAAGGAGCTGGCAATCTCAATGCCGAATTCGTCGAGCAGCATGGAACGGACTGACTCTCCGTCAACGCCCTCAGGAATTTCGATGCAGGTTACGACCGGCATTTTGCACGAAGGATCCCCATACAGCGCAAGCCCCATCGCCTCGAGGCCCGCCACAAGCGCCGCTTCCTGCCGACGATGGCGGGCAAACCTCGCCTCCAGCCCCTCCTGCAGTACGAGCCGCAGCCCTTCGCGAAGGGCGTACAGCATCGTCGTCGCCTCCGTATGGTGGTTCAAGCGGGCCGGACTCCAATAATCCTGCAGCTGGCTAAGGTCCAAATAATTGCTCAGAATCGGCCGATGCGCAGGATCGTAAGCCTCGTCGCCCGTTAATAATCCCCGTTCGATGCGCTTGCGCTTCAGCAGCTTCGCCTCCGCGCGGCCGTTGTACGTAACAGGCGCAAGGCCTGACGGAACGGACAGGCATTTCTGCGTGCCGCCGATAACGGCATCGATGCCCCATTCGTCCGTCGCCACCTTGACGCCGCCGATCGTCGCGACCGCATCCACGACGAGCAGGGCGTCGATCTCGCGGCAGGCGTCCCCGATTCCTTCGAGCGGCTGCAGCCTGCCCGTCGACGTCTCCCCGTGCACGACCGCCACGAGCCGAGGCTGATGCGCCCGAATCGCCGATACGATCTCCTCGGCGGCAAACACCGTCCCCCACTCCTTCTCGATCGTCACCACCTCCGCGCCGCACCGCCGAGCGATCTCGACGAGCAGATGGCCGAAGCGCCCGTAGATCGGCACAAGCACCTTGTCGCCCGGCTCGATCAAGCTGACGAGCACCGCCTCGATTCCGGAACGGGACGTGCCGTCCACGGGATAGGCCCACTGATTGCCCGTCATGAACACTTCGCGCAGCATCTCCATCGTCTCGTTCATAAGGCCTGTGAACTCGGGGTCGAATTGCCCGAGAACGGGATACGACATCGCGCGCAGAACGCGGGGATCGACCTCTACCGGTCCCGGCGTCATGATCGTCCGCGGCGACGGCGCCAAATCCGTATAGCTTCTCTTCACACTCGCTCCCCCTCGTAACCCAATTTATACAACAGCTTCGCCAGCACGAGTGCGCCGATCGCCAGCTCTCGCGGAGACGTGTACTCCTCCGGCGAATGCGAGATGCCGCCGCGGCTCGGCACGAACAGCATCGCCGACGGACAGACGCGGCTGAACATCTGCGCGTCGTGCCCCGCCCCGCTCGCCATCCGGCGCGAGGATATGCCGAGCTCCGCGCACGCGCCGTCCAGCAGCTCCTTAAGCTCCTCGTTCATTGGAGCCGGTTCCTCCCGGAACCACTCCGAGCAGGCAAGCTCCAGCCCCCTGCTTTCCGCGGCCTCACGGAAAGCATCCGCGAACCAGCCGCAGAACGCTTCAAGGCGCTCCGGATTCGAGTGTCTCACGTCGACGGTGAATTCAACCTTCCCTGGCACGACGTTCGGCACGTTCGGCGAGACCAGCATGCGGCCGGCCGTAGCGACCAACGGCCCCCCTTGCCGGACCGCCTCCTCCCGCAGCATCGTGATCATCGCGCACGCGCCTTCAAGCGCGTCCTTGCGCATAGGCATCGGAGTCGTGCCCGCGTGATTGGCTTCCCCGGTCAGCGTTACGACGAACCGGCGCTGCCCGACGATCGCATCGACGACGCCGACCGCCATGCCTTCCCGCTCCAGCACGGCGCCCTGCTCGATGTGCAGCTCGACGAAAGCCGCCAGGTCGGCGCCATCCCTGCGGGCGGCCCGGGCGCTTCCTTCACCGAAGCCGCATGCCCGCATCGCGTCCCGGAAGGAGACGCCGTTCACGTCCTCCAAATCGTCGATGTCCGCAAAACCGCGTTCCCCCGCGATGCTGCCGGAGCCCCAGTACGCCATCGGGAAACGGCTTCCCTCCTCTTCGCTGAGGGACACGACCTCGATGCTGCGGACGGGAACCCCGTACGTCTCCCGCAAATACCGCACCGCGGCGAGAGCGGCCGCGATGCCGTAAGCCCCGTCGTAGCGGCCCCCGTCCACGACCGTATCGATATGGGAGCCCGTTATGATAGAGGGCAGATCCGCCTCACTGCCCTGTAATTTTCCGAATAAATTGCCCGCCTCGTCGAACGAGGGGACAAGCCCGCTCTCCGCCATGATGTCCTTCAGCGCAAGCTGGGCCTCCAGCCACTCCTCCGAGAAGAGCAGCCGCGTCACGCCGGAGCCGTCGCTTGAAGAGCAGGCGGCGAGCACGTCCAACAGACTCATGACGGTCGTCTCCAAATGCTGCAGCAGCTTTTCCTTCCCTTGCTCCGCGAGCGGCGCGTCCAGTCCCATCTTTGCCAACTCCCTTATGCCTTGCTTGCTTACTTGCAGCGCAGCCAATTTCCTTCCGGCTCTCCTTCGATTCCCGTGTGCCGGTTATACACGACACGCCCTCTCGAGACCGTCGCCATGACGGCGCAAAGCATCGTCTCCCCGATATACGGGCTATGCTTGTGCTTCTGATACAGCCCTTCCCGCTCCAGCACGTAGCTGGCGTTCAAGTCGAGCAGCGCCAGGTCGGCGTCCGCGCCGATCCGGATCTCGCCCTTGCGGTCCGACAGACCGAACCGCCGAGCCGGCTCGCGGCTAAGCATGCGCGTTAGCTGCGTAAGCGGAATGCCGCGTTTCACGTGGCCTTCGCCGATCATCAGCTCCATGGAGCTCTGCGCGCCTGCGATGCCGCCCCAGGCCTCGAACATATTATCCGCGGCCTTCATCTCTTCCGGACAAGGCGAATGATCGGAGGCGATCATGTCGACATATCCTTCCGATACCGCCCGCCACAGCTTCTCCTGCTCTTCCGCGCCGCGGAGCGGAGGCGCGCACTTGGCCGCGGCCCCCTTCGCCGCCAGCGACTCGTCCGTCAGCTTGAGATAATGCGGGCAAGTCTCCAGCGTAACGTCAAGACCGCGCCGCTTCGCGCTTTCGATCGCCATAACGGCCGCCTCGCTGCTTATATGGACGAAATGAAGCGAGCAGCCCGTCTGTTCCGCATAAAATAAAGCCCGGTTCACCGCCTCCAGCTCGGCAATGATCGGCCTCGACGCCGTATAGTCGGCTGCCGACGAACGCCCGGCCTTGCGCATCTCCTCCGACAGCTTCGAGATGATCGGCTCGCTCTCCGCATGGAGCGCAAGCACCTTGCCCTCCGCCGCGATTCGCTTCATGCCCTCCAGCAGCGTGTAATCGTCTACTTCGCGGAACGCGTCTTCGCCCGGTCCGCCGGCAGTCGACATAAAGGCTTTGTACCCGGCGACGCCCGCCTCGCGCAGCGGCGAGAGATGCTCCAGCTTGCCCGGGACGAGCCCGCCCCATAACGCGAAGTCCACGTAAGAGCTTCCCCTCGCCGCGGCAAGCTTCTGCTCCATTGCCGCGACCGTCACGGTCGGCGGCAGACCGTTAAGCGGCATGTCGATGTACGTCGTGACGCCTCCCGCGGCAAGCGCGGCCGTCCCCGTGCGGAAGCCTTCCCAATCGCCGAGGCCCGGCTCGTTCAGATGGACATGCGCGTCGATCATGCCCGCCATGACGGTCAGTCCCGAAGCGTCGAACTCTATCGAGTCCGGCACGTCGGTCAAGTCCCCGATTTGGACGATTCGTCCATCCTGGATGCCGATATCCATTACCCCGACGACGTCCCTTAACACGACCGTGCCGCCCCGGATCACAATGTCGAACTCTTCATTCGGATTCATGGCAACCGCCCGCCTTTCCCTAGTGGCTAACAAGGCCGCCCGGTCAGAAGGCGGCCCCATTCTTCTATTAGCCTATTTCAGCTCCGTCTTGATTAATGCCGCGTCGACCGCTTCCAGCAGGCTGAGATCGTGATAAGAGGATGGCTCCGGAACCGACTTGATGTTGCCTACCGACATGAGGTACTCGCCGACCGCCGGACCGTTGCTGCCGTTCACATAGGCGTCGCTAACCTCCATGCTGTACACGTTGCGGCTCATGATTTCCGTCAGCTCGGCCTCGGACAAGTGAAGCTCCGGCGCCAGTATTTTGATCGCTTCCTCGCGGTTGTCGTTGATGTAGTCCGTCGCCTTCTTCAAGCTGCGCAGAATCGCCTTGAGCGTGTTCGGGTTCTTCTCGAGAAAATCATCGGACACCTGGATCGTCGTATGCACGCTCATCCACTCGACGTCGCCCTGCTTCTCCGGCAATTCGCTCTTGGTGCCGCTGAACAGGAACTTGCCGCCGCCTTGAATGGCTTTCGTAATGAACGGCTCCCATGCCGCCATCGCGTCGATATCTCCCTTCTCCAGCGCCACGACGGCGTCGCTCGGCGCAAGGTTGACGTATTTTATTTTGCTCGCGTCCACGCCGAGCTCGGCGGCCATGTTGTTGATCGCGATCATGACGTCCGCGCCGCTCGGAATACCGATCGTCTTGCCCTCGAGATCCTTCGCGTTCGACAGCTCCAGCTTGCTCGAGCCGACCACCGCCTGCGTTCCCGCGATCTGCGCGAGAGGCGCGATGATCTTCACCGGCACGTCCGTCGACTTCAGAATGATGTCCATGAAGTTGGTCTGAATGCTGACCGGCGCGCTGCCCCCCGCGACCATAGGTCCGATGTCCGGGCCGCTCTCGATGAGCTGGCTCGTGACGTTCAGCCCTTCCTCCTTGAAGTAGCCGAGCTTATCGGCAATGATCTGCTGGGAGGAAATCTGCGCGTCGCGCACGCCGACCAGCGTCAGCTCCGTCGTCTCCAGCTCCGTTCCCGAGCTGCTCGCCGGTTTATTTTCGTTCCCGCCGCAAGCCGTCACCATCAACATCAGCGCCAATACCGCCGTTCCAAGCTTTACCGCATGTCTGTTTCTCCTCATCCGTACTTCCCCTCCAACAATCTCTATTTGTTATTTCTCCACCGCGTCCCGGATGCCGCCCTTGCGCCAAGCCATGACTTTGCGCTCGACCAGCTTGAGCAAATACGAGAACAAGCTGTATTCGAGGCCGATCAGAATGATCGCGATGAACATATTGCTGATTTTAAAATAATTCCGCGCGTCCACGATGATGTAACCGAGTCCCGACTTCGCCCCCATCATCTCGGAGACGATCAGCGCCGAGAACGAGAGCCCCAGGCTGACCTGCGCGCCGACAAGGAAGTTCGGAAGCGCCGACGGAAGCATCACCCTGGCGAATATTTGCCGTTCGGAGGCGCCGAGACTCATCGCGGAGCGGATTAGCGTCGACGGCACCGACTTGAAGCCGTCCAGCGTGTATACCAGCACCGGGATGAACGTCGTCCACGCGATCAGCAGCACCTTCGGAAACTCGCCGATGCCGAACCAGATGATGAACAAGGGCAGGAGCGCCAGCGCCGGTATCGGACCGACCAGGTTCAGCACCGGGGAGAACCAGAACTCCACCGATTTGTATTTGCTCATGATGACGCCGAGAGCCAGTGCAGCGGCGCTTCCAATGACGAATCCGAGCAGAATGCGGATCGTGCTGGAGAGGATGCTCTCAGCGATGATTCCCGTGCGGGCCAGCTCCCACGCCTCCTGCAGCAGCGCCGTCGGCGCCGGCAAGAAATTCGGGTTGAACAGCTTCACCGACTCGTTGATCCGGGAGAAAGCCTCCCAGAGGATGAAGAACAGAATACCCGGCACGAACGTCCACTTTTGCAGCGAGAACGTTCTGCCCGCCGCTGGCTTCGGCTCCTCCGCGAGCCCGTTCCTCAGCTTGCCTGCTTTCCCCGTTAACGCCGTTTTTGCGCCATCCATCACGTTCCCACCTTTGCTTCCGCGATCTCCGAATGCTCTTCATCCATCAGCACCCTCTCGATGCGGCTCATCATGTCGCCGAAGCCCGGGGAGGACGGCGTCCGCGGATGCTTGATGCCTACCTCGAATATGTCCGCGATCGCGCCGTGCTTCATCACGACGACCCGATCCGCGAGATAGACCGCTTCGCTGATGCTGTGCGTGACGAACAGGATCGTCGGCTTGAGCTGACTGCAGATCTTCTGCAGCTCCATCCGCATCATCTCCCGCGTCAGCACGTCGAGCGCGCCGAACGGTTCATCCATAAGCAGGATATCCGGCTTACTCGCCAGCGCCCTCGCGATGCCGACGCGCTGCTTCATGCCGCCAGACAGCTCCGCCGGATAGTGCGAAGCGTATGTCTCCAGACCGACCAGCTTCAGAAATTCCATCGCCGTCTCCTTGGCCTTCGCCTTCGGCATCTTCTGCACTTCGGGGCCGAACGAGACATTGTCCAGCACCGTCATCCAAGGGAACAGCGCGTGCTCCTGGAATACCATGCCCCTCGCCTTGGAAGGTCCGCGAATCGCCTCTCCGTCCACCGCGATCGTCCCGGTATCCGGCAGCAGATAACCGGCGATCATGTTCAGCAGCGTCGACTTGCCGCAGCCGCTGTGGCCCAGGATGCAAATAAATTCCCGATCCCGCACCGTCAAATCGACGTTCTTCAGAATCGTCCGCTCGCCAAAGCCTTTGCCGACGCTCCGCACTTCCAGCTTCATCCGCTCTCCCTCCGTCCTTCTCGGATGTTAACTTCTCTGACATTCGTTATTGTCTGCCTCCATCATAATCGCTCTTACCTGCATTGTCATTGTGCGGCATAGCCAAAAAAATGCGGTCGTTTTGAGCAGGATAACCAACCGATAGCATTCGCCATCTTTCCGGAGCCATTCGACGTGATAATATATAACACGGGCATCAAGTAACATATGAGCATGCTCTGGGCTGGCTGTCGCCCCTTTTCTGGCATCTTCTTTATCCCGGAGGATCGATGCCTTACCCCATTAAGGAGCCATTCCCTTTACATGTTTCATGTATTATGCATATAATACACAGTAAGAAGGGGACGGTGACGTAATGTGATTCACTTCAACGAGCTGACGCTAGACGGCAAGGAGCCGGTATACATGCAGATTGCCGGCTATGTCAAACGCCAGCTGCTCCTCGGACGCGTGTCCCCCGGCGACCGACTGCCTTCCCGGCGGGATATAGCGGCTCAGCTAAGCGTGAACCCGAACACGGTTCAGAAAGCTTTTAAGCTCATGGAAGAAGAAGGATTCGTCCATACGAGCGGCAACCAAGGCAGCGTCATTCATGCGGATGCCGAGTTGATGGCGAGAATCGAAGAAGAGCTGACCCGCGGCCTCGTCCTTTCGTTCATTTCGTCCGCGAAGGAAATTAACTTGTCGTTCAAGAAGGTCATCGATCTGGTGAGCGAGCATTGGGAGCAGCCTTAGCTGCGTTTTTATTTGACCACCATGTATTAGTCATATAATACATTCACTTGATTATGAACGATTGGGAGGATTGCGAATGAGGAGTTTTTATCGCCTGCTAAACTACGAGCTCGGAACGATACTGCGGGGCGTCCTGCTGCTATCGCTCGGCACCGTCATCTCCCCGCTGATGTTTTTGTCGATCCATATGAATCGCGACTTCGCGAGATACCAGCGCTACGAGACGATCTTGGAGGAGTCCGGCTGCATGATCGTGTTCCTTGTTTATTTGGCGGCCATGCTGGGGTTGTTCTTGAAATCGTTCTATTCCCACTATTCGGGAAGCAAAAGCATCTATACGCTTCTCGCGCTGCCCGTCCGCAGAGAGGCCATCTACTTCGGGAAGCTGCTGACGCTCGTCATCGCCTTGCTGATGCTGTGGGCGGCACTCTCGCTCAGCGTCTGGATCGGCTTCGGGATGGTGGATGGCAAGATTCAGAACGCGACGAACGGGCTCGTCGTTCCCCATAACGGGATGTTCCTCGCCGTTATCCGCTCGAGCTTCCTGAGCATAGCGTTTCCCTTGAACGCGCAGGCGCTTCTATCCACGCTAAGTATTGGAACCGCGCTTGCGACCGGCATTTGTTACGGAGCGGTCTGCGAGCGAAGCCGGCGGTATTGGGGCTTCGCCGTGCTGGCCGGTGCCGCCTATGCGGTCATCCGCGCGCTGGCTTACCGAATGAACTTGCCCGCTTCCGCTTTCGACGAATTCAGCTTGCAAGCGAACAGCATCATTCTGCTGTTATTCTCGGCATGGTTCGCGTGGCATGGGATACGGCTCGTCAAACGCGGCGCCATCGGTTAGGAGAAAGGAGAGAACACAAGCCCATGCGCAATTTCAGAAAACACGCCGCCCCATTGCTCGCCCTGCTTAGCTCCGCGATTCTGGTCATGACGCTCTTCGCCATGAACGGCGCCCGAAACAACGGTCTGGTCGAGCTCGCCGACCTGCAAGGCGAGCGCTCCGCGCTTGACGGCATCGCGGTCGAAGGCATGGTACGCGACGGATACCACGAGATGCAGTTCCGATTGGAAGACAGCCGCTTGATGAAGCAAACCACGGTGTACGATGAGCCGCGCTATCTGAACACTTACTATGCACCCGGCATGCCGCTGCCCGTCGGAGATCGCTTCTACGAGATTTATCCGTCCTTCTCGTCGGATACGGATTACGAGATCCAGTATTACGACAATATGAACGGCATTCGAGGCGACTTCGGCGGAATGGCGCTGGTCGATACCTCGCTTGTCTATCACGGGACCGGAGACGGCTACACCTATACGAACTATCAGGAGAAAGGACTTGCTTTCATCGGGGACCGCGTCTTCTATGCGCCTCCAACAACCAGGGACTATACGGGGACAAGCGGGATTTACGAAATCGTACGCTTCTCCGAACGAAGCACGATGCAAGGAGCGGATCGGGAGGAACCCGAGTCGAGACTGATTGCGAAGCTCGACCTGGAAGGGAACTCGCGGAAGGAGCTGAAAGGCCTTGAGATTCTTGGACTGGAGGCCGTGGACGGCAAGCTGGCGCTTATTGCGCTCGTAGACGGACGAATCGCCGTCAGGAGCTATAACCCGGATAGCGGCGAGATGCTCGGCGAGGCTGCTCTCGACGCTTTCGTGAACACCACGCCGGGTCAAGGCAAGCAGCCGGAGGCCGAGACGTTTCAGGAAAACTACGAAGCGTTTGCCGACGACGATACGGGCATCCTCACCCTCAAGCTTACGAGCACGAAGTCGACAACGGAGGATACCCCTCTCCGAATTTTCAGCTTGTCCTTCCGGGACGGAGTCACTCCCGTATATGAACAGGCGCTTTCCCAGCCCGCGTGGAAGGCAGAGCCCAGCGGCGAGTACAGCGGGTTCAGCTTCCGGGGCGGTAAGCTGTATGCCATCTTGACGCTGCGCTCGCAGCCGCCGGACATGACCATCCTCTATGATGACTTGAAGATGCGCTCCATTCTCATCGAAGCGTATGAAGCCGGACAATTGATTTATCGCGGAGAGCTCAAGACCGACGTGAACGACGATGTCGTCCAGGAGCAGCACTTGACGAATCCGTCCCAGTTCCAATACGAGCCGTACCGCTACCGTCAAGTCGGGGAATTACACATTGTATCATCGGAGTAGAAGGAGGTTGGCCAAGCGATGCTAGAGCTGGAAGGTTTGTTCAAATCGTACAATAACGCCTCTCTATCCATAGAGAGCTTAACCGTACAGACGGGCGCGATCGTCGGCTTGCTAGGCGCGAACGGCGCCGGCAAAACAACCCTGCTCAAAACCATCATGGGTTTGACGGAGCTGGAGCAGGGCACGGTATCGTGGAACGGCAGGCCGATCCGCGAGCAATACGCGGAGACCGCCTTCATGACGGAAGAGGGCAGCATCCCCGCCGACATGAGCGCTGCCGATTTCACCGGCTTTCTCGCGGATTTCTACCCCCGGTTCGACCGCGTCCGCTATCGGCAGCTTCTCGACTTCTTCGAGCTGGACGACCGCATCAAGTTCCGCAAGCTTTCCCGGGGCCAGCGCTCCAAGCTGGAAATATGCGCAGGCTTCTCCAAAGGCGCGAAGCTCATCCTCATGGATGAACCGTTCCAAGGCAAAGACGTATTCGCAAGACGCGACTTCCTGAAGCTGATGGTGACGAGCCTGAAGGAGGATGAAACCTTCCTCATCGCGACGCATCTTGTCGACGAGATCGAGCATGTCATCGACCGGGCTGTCGTCATGCACGGAGGCCGTATTCGAGCCGACCTCACGATGGACGAACTGCATGATCGCGGGATGACGCTGGAGGAACTGCTCGCCGAAGCATCCGGCTACGACGGGGAGCGGTATCGGCGATTCATCCAGAGCTAGCCATGAGGCATAACGGCGGCAGTGCTTTGACTTTGCTTTTGGTCCAAGATCCGCCTGCTACTTGTCACGTTTGGCCATACTCCCCGATAAGCGACCGCCTCAGCGCTGCATGAATTCGAAGATCCCTTAGTGAGCTTCTTCACCTTTTCACCCGTCCGCTCCGCAAAGGATAACTGTAATCCGGCCTGCCGTTCCGGTCCGCCTGAGCGGCGGCAAGCTCATAATCATACGGAACCTGAATATGCTCGATCCGCCACGATCCCCCCGTTCGAGCAGCGACAACATACTTGGCATGAGGAGTCTTGGATTCCATCGCATGATAGAAAGGCTCGTCTTCTTCGTAAGCCGGCAGTCCGACGCTTCCCGCGTTCACGATCAGCTTGCCGTTCGGAAGCCAGACGGATTTCTGCACATGCGTATGCCCGCAAAATACGATGGATTGCGAAATGTCGGCGAGGTCGGCCATGAGGGTATCCGGATTTTTTTCGTTGACGCCGCCCGGCCCGACTTCTTCAAGCAAATAGGTTTCGTCCGAAGCCGGCGCGCCGTGACAGAAGAGAAGATCTTCATAGGCCCAAGTCTGTCGGAACGATCGGAGCCATCCCTCGATCTCGCCCGTCAACAACGGTTTCACGGAGCGAAACGTCGGAGATTCCGAACGATCTTCGAGCAAATACCTATCGCAGTTGCCGCGGATATGGACGACGTCCTCTCTCGCCATCAATAGCTCGGCTGTCCGAATCGGCTCAATGGGTCCGAACAAGGTATCCCCCAAATTGACGATCCGACCGACGCCCCGGGCATCGATGTCGCGCAGCACGGCCTCCAGCGCATAGGAGTTGCTGTGAATATCGGATATAACGGCGATCAAATTGGGGGAGTCCATGTGCCATACACCTTCTTTCCGGGGTTTCGTCCACTCCATGTCCGAAATACGATTTCGCCGCCCCAGCTTCGCAACCTTCCTCTCCTAACTCGCGTCTTTCGATTGAAAGCAACTTTAACGTCCGCGAGTCCGTTACTCCACAGAAAGGCGGTGTCCCCATGAGGAAAGGTTTAGCTATTACCGTTACGGCGAGCTTGCTCCTGCTGCTTGCAACTAAATCTTTATATGTAGAAGAGCTGGAACTGTATTCGATCATGGTCTCAGCATTTCTGACTTCTTGGATAGTCAATAAAAATCGAGGCAGCATTCTCGTCTTTCTAGGCAGCTCGGTGCTCATCGGATTTATAATGTGCGGGGTGTTAGGAATGATTGATCTCACCGTTGACCATTTTCTCTACTTCCAGCCGAGGGCAGACGAAGACGGCATGCCGTTGACATTACCGATGAAATGGCAAGAGTTCGGCGACGACTTGTTCGCGGCAAGCACGATCTCGGCAGTGACCGTGACGACACTCTCCGCAATGACAATGTTGATTTCCCGATTTCGAAAAAACGTGAAGCGAACTTAAGCCCGGTTCTTATTCATTGTAGGTCTTGATCGTCTGCTTCCCCTGGAACGTATAGGGGATGGGCTCCGCTTCGATCAGCCGCCGGATGCCGCCTCTGTAATAAGGCATTCGCAGGTCCGCCTCATCGAGCTCGACCCACTGCACTTCCGCGATCTCGTGCGGGCGGCTGATGAAAATTTCTCCGTCGCCCGCCGCCTTTGCCCGGAACGTGGCGAAGACGACATGCTCTCCCCGATCCTCAAAGAAACATTCGTTCACCGCGCAAATGCCGAGAAGCTCCACCTCGATGCCCGCTTCTTCCTTCGCCTCTCGCACGGCCGCCGCCTCCCAGGCTTCGCCGACTTCGACCGCGCCGCCGGGCAGCGACCAGCTGAACGTATGAATGTTGCGGACCATCAGCACCTTCGTCTGCTCTTCGTTCGTTAGCAGCGCATAAGCGACATCGACTCTATACATGTTGACACTCCCCCTACTCCGCCTCATGTGAATCCTCACGACGTAAGTGTCAACATTCTACCATAGGATGCGACGATATGGAGAGCTTTAAAGTCTGCCGCATCACCGAACGCAACACATCCCGGCATCCGCCTCAAGCGGGCAAATGCGGAATCACGATCCCGCCGTAAGCGAAGGCCCCGACGATGACGATGGCGGGATGCACCTTGCGCAGCTGCATCAGCCAGAACGCGACTGCCGCGATGATCAGCGACTGGAGCCAGCCGATCGATTCAATGGCACTCTCCCCCATCTGCCAAGTAAGCACGAGCATCATGATCGCGATGACCGGCTGGACGAGCAGCGTCATGCCTTTGACGATAGGCGACTGCCGATGCTTCTGAAGAATGTTCAGCAGGATGATCAGTGCCACGGCTGATGGAACAACCGTTGCGGCAAGCGCGACAAGCGAGCCGAACCAGCCGCCGACGTCATAACCGACGAACGCAGCGATCTTGGTCGCGATCGGGCCAGGCAGGGCGTTGCCGAGCGCAAGTATATTGGAGAACTCCTCGGGCGTTGCCCAAGCGTGGTTCGTTACGATTTCCCTGTACATTAGAGGGATCGAAGCCGGCCCTCCGCCGTAGCCCAGCACGTTCGCGATGAAGAAGCCGATGAGCAGCCACAGCCATTCCATCCATTCCATGCGCTATCCCTCCTCCCGCGAGAGCTTCTCGTCCTGTTCGCGCTGCCGCCGGCCTTCCCGCCTCTTCTTCCAAGCTGAGGAGGCCCTTATATGAAAGGCCCCGTACGCCAGAAAAATAACGATGACGATAGCCGGATGCAACTGCACGAGCTGAAGCAGACCGAACGCTAGCGCAAAAAAGCCGATGCCCAAATACAAGCCGAGACCTTTTACCGCTTTTTCGCCGAATTCGTACGCCATGACGCCAAGCATGACCGCAATGACCGGAATAACCGCGCCGATCATGCCTTGCACGATCGCGGAGCCGCTCAGCCACTGGACCGCCGACAGCAGCGCGATCATCGCGATTCCCGAAGGCACGATATGCGCGAGCACGGACACCGCCGCCCCGAGCGCGCCTTTCTTGCGATAACCGAGATACGCGGCCATCTTGGTCGCGATCGGTCCCGGCAGCGCGTTGGCCAGCGCCAATATTTCGCCGAATTCCTCGTCGCCCAGCCACTTATAATGGGTTACCGCCTCATACCGGATTAGCGGAATAACGGATGGGCCGCCGCCGTAGCCCAGCACCCCCGTCTTCATCATCGCCCACGACAGCTGAAGATACGCGTTGCCCGTCTTCGCCTCACTCATCGTCTACAACCTCATTCCCATCCGGCTTTTGTACCGGTTAATGAGCAGCTGGCAGTCCACGCCCGTTATTCCGGGCAGCACGTACAGCTTCTCCCGCATAAAAGCTTCCATCTCCGCATTGTCGCGGAATAGGCCATGCATATGCAGCTTGCTCGGACCCGTCATATGATACAGGCTCGTCACGTAAGGCTCTTCCGCCAGCCGGTCCGCCACCGCATGCAGATGCTTCGGCTCCACCTCGACGTTGAAGAAAGCCGACACGGCGATCCCGATTCTCTCGGGGTTTATAACCGCCGTAAACCTTTCGATGACACCCGCGTCCATCAAAGCGTTCACTCTCGCTTGAACGGCTACCCGCGACAATCCGATTTCTTTGGCCAAGTCCGTGTAAGAAATCCTTCCGTTGAGATTCAGCTCTTTGATGATCTTCCGGTCAATCTCATCAATATCGATCGGCTTCATTTCGTTGTCTATGATTTCTTTCATGTTCCGCTCCTCCGTTCCAACTCTTCTCTCGCCGTCATACCGACAGTAATAAGAAGCATATGATTACGATATGTCATATCATATACATGAATTCATGCGTTTTCAATTACTAATTGCAGTTTTACTTACTTTTTTATTGCAGAGCCGCTAGGAAGGTGGTATTTTTAGAGAAAAGTATCATGTTATATATCCTTCCACAAATCGCAGAGGAGTGATCCCCTTGAATCAACCGGCAATCGGCACCGCTACGATGGTCGTCAGTCCGCATAAGCTGGCTACCGCGGCGGGAGCCCGCATTCTGGAGAGAGGCGGCAACGCCTTCGATGCGGCCGTAGCCGTCAGCGCTTGCCTGGCCGTCGTTTATCCGCATATGACGAGCATGGGCGGCGACTCCTTCTGGTTAACCTATCATCAGGGCGACGGCGCCGTTCGCGGCTATAACGCCAGCGGCCGTTCGGGCTACGCGGCGAGCTTGCAGGCCTATTCGGATCTGCAAGCAATACCGCGGCGCGGCATTCGCAGCATCGTGACCGTTCCCGGCATGGTAGACGGCTGGCATGCGGTTCACAGCCGGTACGGCAGGCTCGGCTGGGGCGAGCTCCTGGAGCCCGCCATCCATTATGCCGAGCATGGCTTCCCCATGACGCAGGACCAGTTCGCGAACGCCTCGCAGCATGCGGCCGTACTGGGCGCGTCGCCGGAGACGGCCGCCATTTATTTGCCCGGCGGCAAGCCGGCCTTTCCCGGCGACCGATTCAAGCAGACCGCCATGGCGCGTACGCTGAAGCGGATTGCGGAGCATGGACGGGATGAATTCTACAAAGGAGAGACGGCGAAGGAAATCGCGTCCTTCCTGCTGAAGAACGGCGGCCTGCTGACGATCGACGATCTGGTCGACCACCAGGGAGATTGGGTGCAGCCGATATCCGGCTCCTACCGGGGCCATACGCTGTACCAGATGCCGCCGAATTCGCAGGGCTTCTCCGGCATCATGGCGCTGCAGATGCTCGAGAGCTTCGACTTCTCCGCGGTGGAGCACGGCTCGTACGAGTACTACCAGCTATGCGTGGAGGCGCTGAAGCTAAGCTTCCGCGACCGCAACGCCTATCTGACGGATCCCGGCTTCGCGGACATTCCGCTCAATCGGCTGCTGAGCAAGAGCTACGCCGCCGAGCTGGCGGGCTCCATCCGCCTCGACCGCGCGGCCGAGCTGACATCGAAACCGCTTGGCGCCGACACGGCTTATGCGGCCGTCGTAGACCGGGACGGCAACGCCGTTTCGTTCATCCAGAGCCTGTATTTCGAATTCGGCTCGGGCGTCGTAGCGGGCGATACCGGCGTTCTGCTTCAGAACCGCGGCTCCTTCTTCTCGCTGGATCCCGGTCACGTCAACCGGCTGCAGCCGTTCAAACGAACCTTCCACACGCTCATGCCCGCCATGTCGTGCGTGGATGGCAAGCCGTCCATTCTGTACGGCACGCAGGGAGGCGAAGGCCAGCCGCAGACGCAGACGGCCCTCTTCACGCGCATGGTCGACTATCGCATGAATCCGCAGCAGGCGATTAACGAGCCCCGCTGGGTATGGGGCCGCACTTGGGGCGAGCCGACACAGGAATTGAAGCTCGAGGGGCGCGTTGCGGAAGACGTCGCGCGGAGGCTTGGCGAAGCCGGCCACGCTGTCCGCCGGGTCGCGGACTTCGACGGCATTATGGGGCATGCCTGCGCGATACGCCGTGATGAGCGCGGATTCCTGCTAGGGGGCGCCGATCCGCGCAGCGACGGCGGAGCGATCGGCTGGTAAATCGAAACTCGAGAGGAGGAGGTCCTTCATGAAGAACAATTGGAACGCCTATGCGAACGAAAGCCTGCGACTGGAGCCGACCGCGGCGGGTCCTCTTAGCGGATTAACCTTCGCGGTCAAAGACGTGTTCCACATCGCCGGAGAGACGGCGGGGGCCGGCAATCCGGACTGGCTGCGCACGCACGGACCGGCCTCCAAGCATGCGGCCGTCATAGGGCGGCTGCTGGAGAACGGCGCCCGCATGGAAGGAACGACCATCACGGACGAGCTGATGTACAGCATCAACGGAGAGAACGTCCATTACGGCACGCCTCGGAATCCGAACGCTCCGGGACGCATACCCGGCGGCTCTTCTAGCGGCTCCGCCGTAGCGGCGGCGGCAGGCCTCGCCGACTTCGCCGTCGGCACGGACACGGGCGGCTCCGTGCGCGTGCCCGCTTCCTATTGCGGCGTCTACGGCATACGCCCGTCTCATGGCGCGGTCAGCGTCGAAGGACTCATCCCCCTCGCGCCCAGCTTCGATACGGTCGGCTGGATGGCGCGCGACCCGGAGACGATGCTGCGCGTAGGCCGAGCGCTGCTGCCGCAGACCGAGGCCGCGACGGAGCAGGAGCATGCTCAGCCCGTCGTCACCCGGCACGGCTTCGGACGGCTTCTCCTCGCGCGGGACATGTGGGCGCTGTCGGATGCCTGTACAAGCGATGCCTTGTCCTCTTGCTTACCGGCTTTGCGCGAGCTTATTCCAACCGTTCAGGACGTCGAGATCGCGCCGGAGGGCTTCTCGGTCTGGATGAACGCCTTCCGCATCCTGCAGGGCTCGGAGATTTGGGAGCAGCATGGCGGCTGGCTCGAATCCGTCCGCCCGAGCTTCGGTCCCGGCATTGCCGAGCGGTTCCGGTGGATCGGCACGATCGGCGAGGACAAACGAACCGCCGCCTCCCTCGTTCGGAGGAAAGCTTCCCGCCGCATGGCCGAGCTGATGGACGAGTCGACGCTGATCATCGCTCCTACCGTCCCTTCGATCGCCCCTCCGCTGAACGGCAGCGGGGAAGCCGTCGAACGGCGGCGCTCGCAGACGCTGCAGCTCAGCTGCGTCGCCGGGCTTTCCGGCCTGCCGCAGGTCACGCTTCCTCTGCAGGGCGAGGGCCGCATGCCGATTGGACTCTCCTTCATCGCCGCCCGCGGCCAGGACCTGCGCCTCCTCGAGTGGCTCGCATTCGTCTCTTCCGCACTTCCTGCACATCGCTTCGGCTAGCCGAAGGACCCGCGCCTTCCGCGCGGGTGCATCGACCGATGAACAGCAGCCGGCAGCCGTACAATCATCCGAGACCCGGCATCTCCGAGGTTGACCTTCCGCCCGTTTGGTTACAATGGGGAAAGAGAACACGGAGAAAGGATGCTCGGATGAAGCCCGATATGGAACGTTACTTAAGCAGAGAACACGTAACCCTGCCCTTTCATGAGAAAAGGCTGCTGCGGGACATTTGGGGCGATGCCCCCGGCGTCTCCGATGAATTCGGCAAAATTCGAATGGTCATGATGCATCGTCCCGGCCAAGAGGTTCTGCAGCTGCATGAGAAAGGCCGCGATATTAAACCCCGAACGATCGCCGCCGAACAGACGCATATGAAGGGAACGACGCCGGAGGCGATCAAGCCTCCGGCCACTCCCGATTTGAACGTGCTGCTGTCTCAATTCGACGCCCTGCAGCGGGTATTGAAGGATGAAGGCATCACGATCATTCCGCTCGAGGGGAGATCCGATTTTTGGCCGGAACGCCTGTACTGCAGGGACCTCGGAATGGCCATTCCCGGAGGCGTCATCCTGACTCGTCTGGCGCTAGCGCTGCGGTACGGGGAGACGCCTCTGGCTATGCAAACGATCAGCAAGCACAACGTGCCGATAATCGGCATGATTCAAGGCAGCGGCTTCGCGGAAGGCGGCAACTTCATGATGCTGGATCCGTCGACGGCGATCATAGGCCGCACCGAACGTACGAACACGGAAGGCATCGAGCAGGTTCGCCATCTGTTAGCGCTTCGCGATATTCAGCTCCTTGTCGTCGACCTCCCATCCAGCATCATTCATTTGGACGAAGCGTTCCTCATGCTGGACCGCAAGCTGGCCCTGGTCCATACGGCCCTGCTGCCGTACTGGTTCCTCATCGAGCTTCACCTGCGCGGCATCGAGCTTATTCATGTGGACCCCCGGGATCCCCCGCTCACCATCAACGCATTGACCGTCGCCCCAGGACGAGTGCTCATGTCAAGCGACGGCGAACGCACGATCAAGCTGCTAGAGAGTCAAGGCGTAACCGCTATCCCCGTAGAGGTGAACGAGATTTACAAGCTCGGCGGCGGCCTCCACTGCCTTGCGCTCCCTTTGATCCGGGATTAGCTGCGTCGCGCCGTCCCGCGGCAGAACGTGCATTCCATGGCGAAAGCCCTTTCTCTTGTTCTAGAGAAAGGGCTTTTCCCTTACGATTTGTCAGGCGAAGATAAGCTTCGTTTGGTCAGGATCCGCTTGATTAGCTGTCCGACCGCCAGCCCGACGAACGCGCCGCCTAGTCCCAGATACATGGCCCCAGCCAAATGCTCGGAGTAAATAACCCCGATCGTTCCGAAGTAGGCGCCGAATACGACGGGAACAACGGCGTAAGGCGTCTGCCCCCCGCCCGCATCTTTATAGGCGTCCCATATCGCGAACATATATATACAGGGATAGAACATCAGCCACTGGTAATCGGTCTCCGCTATTGCCTTCGCGATGTCGCCTTGAAAGCTATGCTTAATAAGCAAATTCAAGCTGGACCGATCGTTAATTACAAATTCTAATGCAACAAGCAATAAGCCCTTAATATACCGGCCATTCAAGAGCTGGCCGAATCCGGGAAAAGCAATACTCCAGAGGATCGCCTCTGCGCGGCTGCACTTTCTCATCCTATCCCATGTTCACCTACTTCTGCTTGGCCAGCGCTTTGCGATCATCGGCGCCGGGCGCTTGTTCGAACCAACCATTCTTCATGAGAAGCCTCGATCCATCCTCGGCATAAAAGCCTATTTCGGTAATCAATTTAGCATAGAGCGCCGCCAGGTCCTTTCTCTGCGAGACGGACAGTCCTGCTCCGTAATAACTGGCGGAGGCGGATACCAGCATGACAACATGGTACAGCATCAGCTTATCCGAAAAAGGAGAAATCGTAGAGCTGGATAGTTCCGATTCCCACGAGCGAGGCGAAGGGAGGTTGTCCTCAGCCAAGATCAGTCCGATAAGCTTGAATTGCTCCCTGCATATCTTGGCGCCTTCGAGCAGGATCTTCCGGACATCCTTCGACTGCGCGACTTGCCCGAACGCCATCTCCACCACGACCTTCACTTCCAGCTTCTCCATGTTATAGAACAGGCTGCTGATTTCAACCGCGTTAAGCGCTCTGCGGTTTCCGAACCAGCCCTTCATATATCCGCTTCCGCTCGCCATCTCCACTTGATCCGGCACATTCAGGTTCGGGGGCCTCGTTGCCACCCCCTTCTCGAGCATCAGATCCACGATTCGATTGAAGAGCGTCATCGCCTCCATATTGCACGCCGCGAAGTAGCTCCGCTGATCCGACCGAATGGACGTACTGATCGCGCCCGCGTAGCCGGTCAAGCCGATGATCGTCATGACGTAGAAATATTCCAGAAGAAACATATCGGAAAATAATGCCGGAGCGTTCAAGTTGATGATGTCCGCATCTTCCGAAAAGCCAACCGGCGAAGGATAGCCCTCTTGCGCCAGAAACTGACGGCTCTTCGCCATATGGGTACGGGACAGCGCCAGCGCGAACTCGAGTATGGCCCGCACCTCTTGGTCTTTGGCATGCTCCAGGAAATGCCTTGTGAAGCAAGCCGACGCGCTGTCGCTCATATACTGGGTCCATAGATTGGATACTTCGGCCGACGTAAGCCTGACCTGATGGCCGGCCTTCGTCTTTCCGCCTGTCTCTTCCATCGTTTCAACATGCATGATGCTTCAACTTCCTCTCTGTCGGCTGGGGTCTTGGCATGAGGCAGCAACACGACCCATAGGCCGCGCGAATATCTTCCTCATAAGATGTCAATTTCCAATAAAAGTTATTCGTTCCAAATGACAAAGAGTTTACAGTCAGCCAAAAATACCTTGAATAAATTAAAAAGGCCGCTGATGCGGCCTCATAAAATTTCCAATTATGATCTAGATCTGCATATCCCTCCGGCCATAGCTCCTGAATGCCACGACCAGCGCCGTTAAGGCCAGCGTGACCGACAATGCCGCATAGGCAGGCGACAATCCGTCCTCCAGGATGTCCCTCGCCGCAAAATATTGAAACGGCGTCAAGAAGCTCGCGAACCCCAGCTTGCCGCTTATATCGATAATCACCGACAACAGGAAGGTAAGCAGCATGACGCACGCGGAGGAAGCGACGGCTCGCTTCGCATTCCGAATGGAGGCGGCAATCGCGAGCCCGACGCTAGCGAACACCGACTGAACGAACAGCATGCCTGCCATGAACCGGAGAATGTCTTCCGTTACGCGCGATGCGTCGTCTGCATACTGCGCGACGAAGCCGATCGAACAGACCGTCATTGCGGCCGTGAACAGACCGATCTGCAGAGCGATAGCCAGCAGCTTCTCGAGCAGCAGCCGCATTCTCGACACTGGCTTGACGAGCAGAAATTCCGCCGTCTTATCCCGTTCTTCCTTGGCCAGCACGTTCGCCCCGAGCATGGATGCATGTACGGCCGCCATGATAAGAAGATAGAGATACAGCATGCCGTAATAGCCCGTAACCGTCGAAATATCGAGACCGTTCATGCCGAACACCGCCTGCAGCGCCTTCGGCATATCGGCCATAAGGCCGCTCATCGCGTCTCCTGATTCCTTCATGCCGGAGAACTTGCCCATGCCGCTTCCCACCATCGCCGCGATGCCGACGATCCAGAGCAGCAGCGACTTCCGGCTTGCCTTCATTTCTCTCCAAAAAATATTCATCGCTTCGTACGCCTCCTTAACCGACATGGACGTCGCGCTTCAAGTAGCGGATCGCGCCGAACAACGCGCAGACCGCGATGACCGCGGCCCCCGCGGCCAGGAACTCCGGCTCGTAGCTCTCGTGCCGCACGATATACGCTCTGTCGAAATATTGGAACGGCGTCAAATAGCGAAGCTTGCCGTCCCCTGTGGAGGCTCCGATTGCCGACAGCATGAACAACGCGAAGACGACGCCGAGCGATAGGGGCAGAACGGTCTTCAGCCGAGGGAGCAGCAGCGCCAGCGCGAAGCCGAGCATGAGGAATATAAGCTGAGTCAGCAGCAGCGAAACGTTAATCAGCGCGAACGCGCTCAGGCTGAACGTCTCCCGCTTCACGAAGGAAGCCATAGCGGCGGATACGCCGAAATAGACCGCGTTCGTCGCGACGAGTATGGTGAGCGCCGAAAGCAGCTTCGACCGGAGCACCGCCCCTCTCGTCACCGGCTTAGTCAGCAGGAAATCGGCCGTCTTCGCCCTCGTCTCCGCCGATATCATCGACGCTCCGAGATGGAAGGCTTGGATCGCCCCGCACAAGGATATATAAAGGAATACGTACGAGTAGAAACCAAGCAGCGAAGCGATGGCATCGATCTGCAAGCCGAACGCCGCCAGCATCTCCTCCGGCATCGACCGCAGCACTTCCTTGAACGATTCCGACTCCTCCGCGAACGTCGGATACATGGCCATGAACAAGCATGCGACTCCTGCTAGCGCAACCGCCCACAGCAGGGCGGACTTCCGATTCATTCTGAGCTCATGCGCGAACATGTTCATACGCCGGCACCTTCCCGCGACACGTAATAATGCATGAAAATCTCCTCGAGATCGGGCTCCTCCACCCACAGATTCAGCAGCTCCAGGCTTGCAATCCTACGCAAAATATCGTTAATATCCCCTTGGTACAGAAAGCTGACCTCTCCGTTCGGAGCGGTTTTCCATTCCGTTACGCCGGGAATGGCGAATGGCGTCGCGTCCGAGCCTGCCTTCATCTGCAGCTTAAACTTCTTATATGTGCGGCCCTTGAGATCGCTTATTTTCTCGAGCGCGATAAGCCGCCCCTCCTTGATAATGGCCACTCGGTCGCACAGCCGCTGCACTTCGCTCAGGATGTGGGACGAGAACAGAATCGTGGCGCCTTTCTTGTTCTCCTCCTCCAGCAGCTCGAAGAACCGCTGCTGCATGAGCGGGTCCAGCCCGCTTGTCGGCTCGTCGAGAATAATGAGCTTCGGCTCGTGGAGCAGCCCCTGCACGATGCCGACCTTCTTCTTGTTGCCGAGCGACAGGTCATCGATTTTTTTGTTCAGATCCAGCTCCATCCTCTCCGCCAGAGCCAGCATGCGCTTCCTTGAGTCCTTGTTATAGAAGCTTGCGGAATAGTTCAGCAGATCCTTCACTTTCATGTTGTCGTAATAGAATACCTCGGAAGGCAGATAGCCGATCTCCCTCCGGAGCTCGGGCCCATACCGCAAGCAGTCCTTGCCGAAAATCTTCGCGCTGCCGCTTGTCGGATGGATAAGCCCCAGCATCGTCCGAATCGTCGTCGATTTCCCCGCTCCGTTGGGTCCGATAAAGCCGAATATTTCGCCCTGCTCGACCGTAAAGCTTAAATCCGCGATGCCGCGGGCTCCGCCATACGTCTTCGTCAGACCATTCAGTTCAATAACGTTCATCCGAATCCCTCCTCCGCTTACTGCTTATAAAAGCTAAGCTTGAATAGCTCCATATAGCGGTCGAACTCCTCCAGCAGCTGGTCGACGTCGAACTCTCCGCCGTTCCTCTTGTGCTTCTCCCGCTCCTGCTCACCGAACCCTTCCATCGACCAAAGGATGACGTTCAACGCTCTTGCCGGGTCGATGCCCGCCCTGAACTTGGTCATATCGATATCCGCGAACAACCGATAATACTCGCTTGCGACAATCTGTTTGTTCC
The DNA here is from genome assembly GCF_024623455.1 of Paenibacillus soyae. Lineage (GTDB taxonomy): Bacteria > Bacillota > Bacilli > Paenibacillales > Paenibacillaceae > Pristimantibacillus > Pristimantibacillus soyae. The sequence continues at coordinate 26,429 of NZ_JANIPJ010000030.1, forward strand.
GCTCCGCAAGCTCAGACTTGACGTCCGGCGACTCTTCGAAGAACGCCGTCTTCAGGAAATCGAATAAATCCGGGTGGACGCTATAAATTCCCATCTTCAAAACCGATAACTGGCGCAGCTTCGCGAAGAGATCCCGTTCTTCCGCGTCAACCTTGGCCGCAACTTCATCGCGAAGGAATACCACCGCATGATCGTACAAGTATAAATACAGATCCTTCTTGCTCGAAAAGTAATGAAACAGCAGACCTTTCGAAATGCCCGCTTGTTTGGCGATTTCGTTCGTGGACGCAGCCGGATATTTCTTATGAGCGAACTCCTTTAGCGCCGCGTTGATGACGCGCTCCCGTTTCTCTTGCTCTATGCTCAAAAACTTGTCAAACACTTGTTGTTGCCCTCCTATAGTTTTGTGAAACGAAGTGGAACAAAACCGCTTCGAAAGCATTCGCTTAGTTTTGTGGAACGTAGTGGAGCAAAACCGCTTCGAAAGCATTCGCTCCGCGAATCGGGCGTTCCTCCTGCATGGGCCGGAACGGCAAGGGACGCCGGATCGCATTGACCAGTGTGGTCAATGCGATTGTACGCCTCATTGACCACTCCGGTCAACTCTGATTTTGGATAGCTTGTCCAATCGAATGCCTGGCACGGCGGCGGATGCGGCATGGACCCAAATGAAAAAGGGTTTCGTTGTCCCAATCGACAACGAAACCCTTTTTTTACAATGCGACCGAGCCCTTAGCTGCTCTTACACGTCCCTTCGAAGCGCGCTCAGCACATCGATGCGCGTTGCCCGAAGCGCCGGACGGTAGCCGGACAGCATCGCCACGCCAAGCGAAATGCCGCAGGCCAGAGCCGTCAGATACGGCGGAATGACGGAGAACAGGAAGTCTGCCGGCACCTCTTCTTCCATGAACTGCTTGATGACGACGGGCAGTCCCGCGTTCACCGCGAGAGACACTCCGTAAGCGACGACCGTGCCGAATATCGCGCCCATGAGACCGATCATGGCGCTCTCGAGCAGGAACAGCTTGCGGATAACGGACGGATGCGCGCCGATCGCCTTCATAATGCCGATATCCTGCGCCCGTTCGGTCACCGCCATCGTCATCGTGTTGAAAATGCCGATGGAAGCGATGAGCACCGCGATCGTGCCGACGAAGATGAGCCCGATCTTCATGATGGCGAACATAAGGTTCACCTGCTTCAGCTCGTCGACGATGGAATGCGTGTAGAAGCCTTTGTCCCGCAGCGTCTCGACGAGACCTTTGACCTTCTCCGCATGGCTTGCGACCACCTGCACGTCCTGGTAGCTCCGCTGCTCGCTCGGCTTCGGCAAATTCGCGAGCGCGGCGTCGATCTTCTCGGCCGTCGGGTTCTCTACCTCGAAGTAAGGCAGCTCCCCGTTCCGCGTTCCGGTGATTCCTTCAATTTTCTCCAGCATGCCGACGCCCATGTAGATCGTTTTGTCCCGATTCCATTCCTTCGTCGGAATCTCTGTCACGCCCACGATGACCGCCTCCATCGGCTCCGTCAGCTTCTTACCTGCGGCATAGTAGGTGACCTCCAGCGTCATCGTTTTGTTCAACCACTCCGAAGCGTCCTCATAGCCGGTCGGCATGCCTTGTTCGTCCATCTGCTCCCGGATGTGGTAGCCGATGACGATTTCATTGTCCGCCTCCGGCATTCTGCCCGCGCTCAGATCGAAGCCGGCCTTGGTCTCCGCTTCGAAGTCGACCTGGGTCGTCTTATCGCTCCCTACCTCTTCGCCTTCGACCTTCGGATTCAGCCATTGATAAATATTATTCCGATAAGTAACGGCCTTCACATCCGCCAGCTCCCGGAACATCTGGATATCTTCATCGTAGATGTTCGTGTCCTTGTGCTGGTCCGGGTTTTTGCCGTACAGATCGACCGCCGTCACGAGCCGGTCGCCGACGATATTGTCGACCATGCTCTGCTGCAGGCCGAAGCCCACGGAGGCCAGCACGATCAGGAACGTGCAGCCCATCGCCGTCGCCAGCACCGTCATGAACAGGCGGGTTTTGTTCTTTTTCATATTTTGCCGGACGAACCGGATCTGATCTTGGAATTTCATTAGGCGAGCCCTCCTATTCTTCCGTCCTGCAGCCGGATCGCGCGGTGCGCGATGGACGCGACCTGCTCGTCGTGCGTAATGATGACGAACGTGATGCCCAGCTCGTGATTGAGCTGCCGAATCATCGTCAGAAGCGTCTTCTCGTTCTCGCTGTCCAGGCTTCCCGACGGCTCGTCCGCAAGCACGATCGGCGGCTCCAGGATCAGCGACCGGGCCACCGATACCCGCTGCTGCTGCCCGCCGGACAGCTCGCTCGGGTAATGATTCGCGAATTCGGCGATGCCGACCTGCTCGAGCAGCTTCATCACTTTCGCGCGGCGCTCTCCGCTTCCGATCCCCTTGAGCACCAGAGGCAGCTCCACGTTCTCGTAGGCGGTCATGCTGCCGATGAGCTGAAAGCTTTGGAAGATGAAGCCGTAATTGGCCAGCCGGAAGTTCGCCCATTCTCCTTCGTCCAGCTTCGTGACGTTCTGCCCGCCGACCCGGATCTCGCCCGACGAAGGGCGGATATAGCCGGACATGAGGTTCAGCAGCGTCGACTTGCCGGACCCCGATCTCCCCACGACCGCTACGATCTCGCCCTTCTCCACCTTCAGGTTAATGTCATGCAGGACGGGCACGACCCGTTCCTTCCCGCGTTTGCCTATTCTAAACTGATGACTGACGCCAGCCAGCTCGATCATGCTCCCACACACCCTTCTAAGTTCCTCGCTTCACTTTCCCAACTATAACAATCAAACCATAAGGGGTTTTAAAGAAAACCTTAAGTTAAGCTGTAGAAAGGGTTAAGGTTGGGCGACTAATAGAAAAAAGGCCGATGATGGCAGTTAGCGCCATCATCGACCTCATTTGCGGTTGTATTGCTGAAGCTTAAGCGGCCGTCTGCGCTTTCGGAGCGGCTGCGGCCCGGCTAGGCACCGCCAATCGCAGCACGGTCAGCCCCCATGCAACAACGGCGATCAGGGCAAGGGTTGCGGCGTAGCCTCCGGCCGAACCTCCGCCATAGACGAGATGCATCGCTCCCTGAATTCCGTTCGATGCGGGCAGGAACGAACCGAAGTGACGGTAGAACGGCGTCAGCATCGACGCGGCGATAATGTTGCCGGCCGTCATGAGCTGGAACGGAATGAGGAATACGTTGAAGAGCGGCCCTGCGTTGCCGAATAGCGCAAAAGCCAGCTGCGTCACGCAAATGCACGCCGTGAATACAAGCATTTCAAAGCCCCACAACTCCCAGAACGAGGCATGGACGTCCAGAAACAGCTTAACGGCCGCCGACAGCAGAAGCGGCACGACGATAGCGACGCTTGCAAGCACCAGCTGACGCGCGAAGAACAGCTCCCACTTGCCGAATTGGCGCTTCAGCATATTGGAGGCGACGTTAAATTGGATGTTCATCGTCATCATGGCGATATACGGGATAAATCCGAGAATCATCGGCAGCATGGACAGGGCAAAATTCGAAATTTCGTTCGTCTTGATGACCTCCGCTTGAATCGGAAGACTCTGAACGTCCGGTACGACTACGCCGTTCAGTTGCGCCGTGAGTTGATTCGCCATGCTTTCCATAACGCCTTTCACGAGCTCGGAGCTGCGATCGTTCACATAATAAATCAGCTTCGCGCCCCCGCTTGCAGCGGCCGATTCGAGATCGGTTGGCACGATGACCACCATATCTAGAAGCCCTTCATCCATATCGGCAAGCGCTTCGTCCTGCGAAGCGGCCAGCGCCGTCTGGAACGGGGCGTTATTCTGGAAGAAATCGACGGCCGTTTGGCTTTCATTCGTCTCTCCTCCGACAAGTCCGACATGAAGCCGGTCGATGCGATCGGTCGCGCCGTTATAGCCCGTCATCCAAATAATGAGGAAAGCAAAAGGCACAAAAATGGCGAATACGATGCCGATCCGGGTTTGTAGAGTTTTTAACAATGCTGTAACTGGTTTCAATGCGATCCATCCTTATTCATTTGATTTAAATTGTCGTTCAGCCTGTGCATGACACGCTGGAAAATGTCGAACTCTTCCTCCGAAATGCCAGCCCAAGCCTGTTCCTCGAGCGCGCTCTCCAAGGGGGTAAGCCTGCTTATCGCATCCATGCCTTCACCGGTCATATGGAGCGAGAAAGCGCGCCGATCCGCCGGATCCGGCTTCCGAACCAGGAACCCTTTGCTTTCCAGCTTTTCGACGATTTTGCCGGTCGTCGCCTGATCTTTGTGCATGAGCTCGGCCAGCTTCTTCTGGCTGATCCCCCCATTGGCGCTTAGCTGAATGAGAAGCCCGAACTGTTCCGTCGTCAGGCCGTATTTTTTCGTGTCCGCGGTAAAAACCCTGCGATGAAGCGCCGCGGTATGGTGCAGCCAATAACCGAGAGTATGCGAAGGTTTGTTTGGCGACATGAATGCTCTCCTCCTCATTTACTATGTATACATATTATATGTGTACTTATTAATTTTGTAAACAAAAAAACCTGGCCTAGGGATACCAACTCTCCCATAAGACCAGGCAACTGCTTAAAAATTATTCATTCGCCGCGCGCATCTGCTTGCTCCGCAATTGGCCGCAGGCCGCGTCGATGTCCGTGCCGTGCTCCAGCCTGACGCTGACGCTGATCCCTTGCTTTTTCAGCACGTCGTAGAAGCCCCTGATCGAATCCTGCTCGCTGCGCTTGTATTGGCTATGCTCGTCGACCGGGTTGTACGGAATGAGATTGACGTTGACCAGCTTGCTCCGCGAGCGCATCAGCTCGGCCAGCTCCAGCGCCTGCTCCAATCCGTCGTTCACATCTTTCAGCAAAATGTATTCGATCGTCATCCGTCTTCTCGTCGTCTCGAGGTAATAATCGATGGCGTCCATCAGCTTCTCGATCGGGATCGCCTTGTTGATCTTCATGATGCGCGTGCGCAGCTCGTTGTTCGGCGCATGCAGCGACACCGCAAGATTGACGCCAAGGTCGCTATCGGCGAACTCCTTGATTTTGCCCGCCAGGCCGCTCGTCGAGACGGTGATGTGGCGCGCGCCGATCGCCAGACCCTTGTGGTCCTTGACGACCCGGATGAAATCGCTCATATTAACGAAATTGTCAAACGGCTCGCCGATGCCCATTACGACGATATGGCTGACCCGCTCGCTCTCGCCCGCCGCGTCCAGATGCAGCTGCACGCGCATGATCTGCTCCACAATCTCTCCGGCGGACAAATCGCGACTCTTCGCGATCAGCCCGCTGGCGCAGAAGCTGCAGCCGATGTTGCAGCCGACTTGCGTCGTCACGCAGACGGACAGCCCGAACTTGTGCCGCATCAGCACCGTCTCGATCAGGTTACCGTCGTACAGCTTGAACAGAAATTTGACCGTGCCGTCCTTCGATTCCTGCTTCACATGCTCGGTCATCGTCTCGAAGACGAAATGCTCCTCGAGCAGCGCCCTGCACGTCTCGTGCACGTCGGCCATCTCCGAGAAGGAGGTCACCCGCTTCCGGTACAGGTACTCCCATACCTGATGCGCCCGGCCCTTGCGATGCCCCCGCTCTGCCAGCCATGCCGTTAATTGATCTAATGTTAATCCGTAAATGGATGTATGGTTCATGCTTGTTCCTCTTTCCGAACTGCCTATATTCAAAGCGCCGCCCAGCGCATCCGGCCGGCCCGCAATCTGCTTCCTATTGTCCCAAAAACAGCCGGGGAATACAAGGGGCGGGAGGCTTTACGGCGACTATCGGCCGTTTAGGAAAAAACAGTTAAAGCCGTGTTTTCCGTTGTCAAAGCCAGAGTTCGGTTGCTATAGTGGGATTACGGCACGATTAGCCGCATTCAACTAGGATAGGGAGGCTTACGTATGCTGTTTCGAGGTATCGCTTCCGTTCGGTTGCGTTAGCAGCGGATTGACCCCACCCGCAAGTCATTTTATTAAAATGGGGTGCCTTAAATGGAAAACAAAACAAACGAACTTATTCAGCCTTTGCTCGAACGAGCAAAACAGCACGGACTCGCCATAGATCCCGCATCGATCAAAATCAACGAATCCGGCCTCGACTTCCTCGCCGTCTTCGCCAAGACGACGGCTGGAGTGCCATGGGTGCTTCGCTCGCCTAGACGACCGGATGTGGCCGCGGCCACCTCGTACGAGCGCGATGTACTGCGTTTCCTGCAGCCGCGCATTCTCTTCGAGGTACCGGATTGGCAGCTGTACGACGAGTCGATCATCGGATATCCGCTGCTTGGCGGAACCCCTCTCGCCACCATCAACATGGAGATCATGGATTACGAGTGGTACTTGCAGAAGGACGCGCTGCCGGAGCGTTTCTACGAGACTCTCGCGCAAGCGTTGGTGTCCCTGCATAGCGTCGACGACCGAGAAGCGCGCGCTGCCGGCGTTCGCGTTACCCCGGCCGGAGAGCTTCGCGGCGAGGCGCTGAAGATGATGGAGGCGGCCCGCGAGGCGTTCGGCGTATCCGCTCCGCTCTGGGAGCGGTGGCAGCGCTGGCTGGCGGACGAAAGCTATTGGCCGCGGCATGCCTGCATGACGCACGGCGACATGCATCCCGGCCACATCCTCGTGCAGCCGGACGGCGAAGTGACCGGCCTGCTCGATTGGACGGAAGGCGCGGTAAGCGATCCGGCCAAGGACTTTATCATCCTGCGGATGCTGTGGGGCGAGGACGGCCTGCGCGACTTTATCGCGCGGTACGAGCGCGCCGGCGGCCGCGTCTGGCCGCGCATGGCGGAGCACATCGCGGAATGGGAGGCCTTCTATCCCGCGATGATCGCGGCGTTCGCGGTCAAATCCGGCCTGCCGGAGTATGAGGCGATGGCCCGCTCCTCGCTGGGCGTGGAGTAAAAGAGGAACGGACGTCCTTTAGAGGACGTCCGTTTTTTTGCGGCCGGGGCTGGCGACTGGAAGGCTCCGTCAGCCCCTAACCATGTGGCGTGTCGCCATTGCGTTTCATGCAACCTTCTGCACGCCAGTAACCATCCGACGTATCGCTATCGCGCCTCACCCCAACCTCCGCACGCCAGTAACCATTCGACGTATCGCTATCGCGCTCCACGCCACCTTTCGCCGACCAATAACCACCTGACGTGTCGCTATCGCGCCTCACCCCAACCTCCGCACGCCAGTAACCATTCGACGTATCGCTATCGCGCTCCATGCGGCCTCTCGCACGCCGATAACCATCCAGCGTGTCGCTATCGGGCTCCACAACGCCTTCCGCAGATCAATAACCACCTGCAGCGTCGCTATCCCGCCCCTCGCCGCCCTTCGGCGGTTACGCCGAGCCTGCCGCCAGCACGCGATCCACGCGCTTCTTCATGTCGGCGTAGCTGATCGCGCCGAGGAAACGCTCGCGGATGACGCCGTCGCCGTCAATGACGAAGGTCGTCGGGAAGGCGTTCACCCGATAGCGGTCGGCAACGCTGCCCGATTCGTCGAGCGCGAGTGGAAAGCTGTAGCCATACTTTTCCATGTAGCGCCGCACCGTTTCCACGCCGCTCTCTTGGCTCGTTACGTTCACGGAGAGCAGCTTCACCGAGCGGCCCTCTCCCTCGTAAAACTCGTATAGCTTCTGCACATGCGGCATCTCCGTCTTGCAGACCTTGCACCAGGTCGTCCAGAAATTGAGCAGCGTAACGCTTCCCGCGGAATCCGCCAACGCCGCTCGGTCGCCAGCCAGACTCTCCAGCTCGAACACGGGCGCCTTCTTGCCTGCGCTTGCCCCCTCAGAGGCGGCAGCAGCCGTCGGCTCGCCGTCCCCTCCACGAAGCTCTGCGAGCAGCCCCGTCCTCGCTTGATCGTACAGCAGCGCGCTTACAAGTCCCGCAATAAGCAGCATGGCCGCCGCCTGAGCAGATCCCCGCTTCCATGACCAATTCCGCCAAAACTCCTTGCCTCCGCGAGCCATCCACCATACAACGCAAGCTAGCAGCCAGCCCAGCACCCGCCAATAGGCGAGAGCGCTTGCGTCCCATACGAGAATGGCTAACAAACAGAACGCCGTCCACCCCGATGCTAGAAGAACAACGCGCCGAATGCCCCCTTTCCAGCCATGGAGCCTAACGAACCGATAGCCGCTCCAGCCCAATGCCGCTGCCGAGGCCAGCCAGAATCCGAACATCCCCCCGTCGAAAAACAAAAGGGACATTGGATTCGATATGACCGATTTCGTATCGACCAGCAGCAGGCTGCCTTTCCACGCCGCGAGCCAGATCAGCACGGCGCTCCATGCCGAGGACACGTCACGCTCCCGATCATTCGTATTCCCGCTGCCGCTTCTGACGGCCAATACGCCTGTGAAGCCCGCCAGCAAATAAACGAGCAGCTCCGTATTCAGCACCAGCGTCCCTATTTGCAGATTCGTCATTTGCCCGTCTCCCGAAGCTCCGCCTCCGCCTTCACTTCTCCTTCCAGCTCCGCCAGCCTGGCCCGTTGCGCCTTGGTCAAGGTCCCGACGACCAGCTCGTAGGAATGGTCAATCATCGCCTGCAGCTCGGCATCCGGGACCGATCCGTCGACCGTCACCGTGTTCCAATGCTTTTTATTCAGGTGATAGCCCGGCTTCACCGCCACATGCTCCAGCCGAAGCAGCTCCGCCATATGCGGCTCGCATTTCAGCGAAATGCTGGTCACGCCTCCCGTTCCCGAGATAAGCGCGAACATTTTGTTATCCACCTTCATCACCAGCGGCTCGGGACCGAAAGGATAGTCCTCCTTGGCTCCTCTATGCTCCTTGCAATACCTGGCGAGCTCTTCGATCGTCTTCATCATCCACACGGCCTCCGATCGGAGCGGTATGCCCCATCTTCTTTCTTTTGTTGTACAGGATGCTGCCGTTTTTGGCAACTTTCCTACTTAAGCGCCCTATCAACTAGTTAGGTAACCTATGTAATTCTACACAAACCTTTTAAAATATTTCGCCTCGCCTCTTTAGCCCTCTAGAGTTTTCTGCGAATCGTGTCGAAATAAGATACATATACTATTAGGAGGATACCTATGAACGCGATTAACCAATTCATGTCGCAAGATCTTCATCGTAAGAACGGTCTAGTGTTCAAAGCGATCGCCGTTATTAACCTTCTCGCGATCTTTACCGTACTCGGTTTGTCTGGCGGACAGCTGAGAATCCAGGATTACGTTCTGGTCGCGCTCGAGATCGTCACGGTCGCAGTGGCGGGATTTCTGCATTATCGCCGCTTGCTGATCGGCTATCAGCCTTACATCGCCATCACTCTCACGTTTACCGCAACGTTGACTACCATGCTCCAAACGCCGGACTTCAATCACGTATTCGGCATTTATTATTTGCTGGCGCTCTCCGTCGTTTACATGCGCCTGAAGCCTTTTATTGTAGGCGTTGTGTTTACCGCGGTCCAAATGTATCTCCTTCTGTTCGGATTGAAGGGGAAAGTGACGATTCCGGGAGAAGGATTCGAGACGATTCTAATCTACTACATCATTATTGTCACCATGCTGTTCTTCATGCTGCGCAGCTCGCAGTACCTGTTCACCGATATCGAGAAAAGCGCGGGCGAAACCGTAACAGCCAATAGCCAGGTGCAAGAGCAGCAGCAGAAGCTCATCCATGAAGTGACTCTTATCTCCGAGAATATGTCGGTGATCAGCAAAGCGGGCGACGAGAACGGCCAGTCGTTCGAGCAGATGAATCTCGCGTTCCGCGAAATTGCGATCGGCGCGGGAGACCAGGTCGACTCCACGACGCAGATTACGGAAGCCGTGCAGGAAACGAACGAAATGATCGGACGCCTCATGCAATCGCTCGAGGTGCTGCTCCAGGAATCCGCCAGCGCGAACGACAGCTCCACGCTTGGCCGCGACAAGGTGACCCGTCTGTACGATTCCATTACGGTGTTCCAAAGCAACATCGAGATGATGGCCACTGATATCCGCAAGCTGAACGAGACGATCAAGGAGGCTGCGGAATTCACCACCTCCATTCAGGAAATCGCGGCGCAGACCAATCTTCTGTCGTTGAACGCCAGCATCGAGGCGGCAAGAGCCGGCGAGAGCGGCCGCGGATTCGCCGTCGTCGCCGGAGAAATCCGCAAGCTCGCGGAGCTGTCCGGCAACGCGGCTGAACGAATCTCGGGCAACCTCTCCGCTATGGAGAAGCAAGCGGGCGCTACCTCCGGCCTGATGGGCGACATCGCTTCCCGCATGAACGAGAGCACCGAGCTGACGAGAGAGACGCGAGACGCCTTCTCCAGCATCAGCTCCTCCGTCGAGCAGCTCTCCGGCACGGTGACGAGCATCGACCAGATGATGCAGACGATTCGCAGCTCCTCGAACGAGATCGAAAAGGAGACGCAAAGCTTCGCCGCCGTCAGCGAGCAGTCGATGGCAACGCTCGAGGAGCTGTCCGCGACGGTCGAGACGCTGCTGGTGAAGAACGGCGAGATGACCGACCGCCTGAAGGAAACGGATCAAGCCGTGAAGCGGCTGCTGGAGTTGGAGTAGTCCAGCTTACACGAGAACAAAAAAAAGAGCGCGGGAGCGAATCCCGTGCTCTTTCTTGTTTATTTATTAATCGCGGCTTGCCAGCTTGGAGAGCAGGCGAAGCATCTCGATATACAGCCATACGAGCGTTACCATCAAGCCGAAAGCGCCGTACCACTCCATGTACTTCGGAGCGCCGTGCTCCGCGCCGGATTCGATGAAATCGAAATCGAGCACGAGGTTGAGCGCCGCGATGACGACGATTACAAGCGAAATGCCGATGCCGATCAAGCTGTTGTCATGCAGGTAAGGAATCCCGATTCCGAAGAAGCTCAGAACGAAGCTTGCCAAGTACATCAGCATGATGCCGGCCGTAGCCGCGAATACGCCGAGACGGAAGTTCTTCGTCGCTTGAATCAGGCGGAAACGGTAAGCGACCAGAAGCGCGATGAACACGCACATCGTCAGAAGCGCCGCTTGAAGCGTGATGCCTTGGTAAAGCGATTCATATCTCGCGGACAAAGCTCCCAGGAATAATCCTTCGCATGCCGCGTAGATAGGTACGAGGAAAGGAGAAGTCGTCGGCTTGAAGCTGATGATCAGGGCCAGGATCAGACCCGCGATCGCGCCGCCGATCATGAAGCCCGTCACGTTCGCGTCGGCTTTCATATACATGCCCCATGAAACGAATGCGCCGCCGAGCAGAATCGCCAGCATGATGAACGCCTTGTTCACCGTGCCTTCGATCGTCATTCTCTCGCCGCCGGAGAAATGGCCTGTCCGTTCAAAAGTGTTGTCTCTCAAGGTAGGATTACCGCTGCGTCCGATCACGCAAAAATCACCTCTTCTAGTAGATTGACTTTATCGTATCATATTCTCGTCTCTTATACATCATGATAATGCAAACCATGGGAATTTTATGAAGACTTTTTTGAAAAAATTTCGCAAAAAAAGACTGCAGCCGCGCTATATGCGCTTCGTCTGCAGTCTGCCGTCAAACCCCTATACGACTACTAATTAATGCCCGTATGCCTCCATCTCCGCCTTCGGATCATGCTTCTCCCGCCCCATGACGCAGGCCGCCAAGACCGCGAGGAGGGCAGGGATGAGTCCCCACATGAACACCTCGGTGATGGACGAAGCTACGCCCGTCAGCATCGGCTTCAGCACGCCTTCAGGCAGCTCCGACCTGAGCGCCGGCTCCATCAGCACGTACGGATCCTTCAGATCCACGCCCTGTGGCATCTCGCCCGCTCCGCTCTGGAACGTCTCCGTCAGCTTGCGCGTCATCGCATGGCTCTGCAGAATGCCGAATACCGTAATGCCCAGCATCATGCCGAACGAACGCAGGAAGTTCAGCGTCGAGGTCGCCGCGCCGCGCTGCGAAGGGGCAATGCCGTGAATCGCCGCGTTCGTCAGCACCGAGAATGAAGCCCCGATGCCAAGACCGACGATGATCATGTAGAGCGTCACGATCAACCGGGACGAATCCGCGGTAATGGTCGTCAGGAGCCCTAATCCCGCTACTAGCAGCACCAACGTCGAAACAAGAATCGTCCGGTACGACAGCTTCGCCATCACGAAGCCGCCGAGCGTCGCCGTCACGACCGTCCCTACCATCATCGGAAGCAGCATCAGCCCGGAATTCGTCGCGGAGCCGCCCAGCACGCCCTGGATGAAAATAGGGAGGTACACCGACGCCGCGATGAAGGCCGCCCCGCTCAGCACCGCGATCAGCGTGCTCGAAGCGAACAGACGGTCTTTGAACATGCCGAAGGAGACGATCGGCTCCTCCGCCCGCTTCTCGGCGAACAAGAACAAGAAGAACAACACCGCGAAGCTAGCCAGAAGGCTCACGATCTGCCAGGAATCCCAAGCGTACAGCTTGCCTCCAAGCTCCAGCGCGAACATGAGACAGACGATCGCTCCCACGAGAGTGGCCGCGCCTAACCAGTCGATCCGCTGCTTCGCGCGGCTCGCCGACTCCTTGTAGCCTCTGGCCACGAGCAGAAGAGATACGATGCCGATCGGCAGATTAATATAGAAGATCCATTGCCAGCTCACATAATCCGTAATGAACGCTCCGAGCAGCGGACCGAATACGCTAGACATGCCGAATACCGCGCCGAAGAGCCCCATCAGCTTGCCCCGATTCTCCGGCGAAACCGCATCAAGCAACACCGTGAACGTAATCGGCACGAGCGCGCCCGCGCCGATGCCTTGAATTGCCCGGTACAGGCTGAGCTCGACAATCGAGCTCGCCGTTCCGCATAATGCGGAGCCGATCATGAACACGATAATCCCGAATAAGAAAAACCGCTTGCGCCCGTACATATCCGACAGCTTGCCGAAGATCGGCATGCCCGCCATCTCCGCAACCATGTAAGCCGACGTCACCCAAACGAACTGATCGAGCCCGCCCAGCTCGCCGACGATCGTCCCCATGGCGGTCGCCACGATCGTATTGTCCATCGACGCCATCAGGATCGCCAGCAGTAGGCCTGCCACCACCCAGGTCGATTTTGCTTTGTTTTCGCTCATTTCCATCTTCCTCTCAATGACGAGTTATGTTCTTCATGCGCTAAGTGTAGAACATCAAATCTGACAGCTGTGTGTCAGTGTTGAGAGGGAATTTCTCACCCGCATAAAAAAAACCGTTATGCTCCGAACTGTTGCCCCGAGCAACAATAGACGTTTCTGGCACGCTTATTCCTCGGGACTGCTGCTCCGAGCAACAATAGACGCTTCTGGCACGCTTATTCCCTCCGAACTGAAACCCTTTAAGTTCGCGCATCAGCGAAACTACAGCTTGTTCTTCCCAGACTTCTGCAACTATAAAATAAGCGGCAGCTATGGACATCGGCTCTAAAAGCCGTGTGCAAAGCTGCCGCTAGGCGGATCCTAATCGATTTAATTACAAATGCGCCGCAGCGTGACGTTCGCCCGTCTCCGAGCCGGCGGCCGCTTCCGCGTGCGCCGTCGTTGCTGCCGCAGTCTCCTGCGTCTTGTCCCGCAGCAGAATGTTCAGCAGGATCGCGGTCAGCGAGCCCGTGACGATGCCGCTCTGCAGCAGCATCTTCGCGAAGTCGGGCAGCTGGTCGAACATTTGCGGCACCGTTGCCGAGCCGAGCCCGACGGCGACGCTGCACGCGACGATGAGCAGATTGCGCTCCTTGCGCAGGTCCACCTCGGAGAGGATGTTGATACCCGACACCGCTACGGAACCGAACATGACGATCATCGCGCCGCCAAGCACCGCGTTCGGGATGACGGTCGTAATCGCCGCCAGCTTCGGCAGCAACCCGAGAATCACCATGATGCCGCCGGCCGCGAAGATGACGTCGCGGGATTTCACCTTGGTCAGCGTGATGAGGCCGACATTCTGCGAGAACGCCGTATAAGGGAACGCGTTAAAAATGCCGCCGAGCGTAATCGCCACGCCCTCCGAACGAAGGCCGTTCACGATCTGCTTCTGCTCGACCTTCTGGTCCGTCGCCTTGCCTACCGCGAAGTAGACGCCGGTCGACTCGACCATGCTGACGATGTTGACGAGGATCATCGTCACGATCGCCGTTATGCTGATCTGCGGCGTGCCGAAGTAGAACGGCTGCGCGATGCTGAAGAGGTCGGCATCTCCTACGGCGGAGAAATTGACGATGCCCATAAAATAACCGACGACCGTACCGGCCAGCAGGCCGACCAGGACCGAGATGGCGCGAAGGAAGCCGCGCGCGAAGCGGTTCACGACCAGAATGACGACGAGCGTGATCAGCGCGAGCAGCAGGTTTCGCGGCGCTCCGAAGTCAGGGGCGCCTTGACCGCCCGCGACGTTGTTCATCGCGACGGGAATCAGCGACAAACCGATAATGGTGACGACCGTACCGGTGACGATGGTGGGGAAGAAACGCAATATTTTGCCATAGAGGGGCGCCGCCAGCACGACGAACAACCCGCTTATAATAATAGCTCCGTAGACGGTGGCCAAATTCGACGACAATCCGATCGCGATAATCGGGCCGACCGCCGTGAACGTACAACCAAGGACGACGGGCAGCTTGCTGCCGAAATCACGGCCGCCCCATACCTGCAGGATCGTCGCGATCCCGCACGTGAACAGATCGGCGGCGATCAGATAAGCCATTTGAGTTGCGTTTAATTGAAGCGCCCCGCCCACGATCAGCGGCACGACGACGGCCCCCGCGTACATCGCGAGGACATGCTGGAAACCTAAAGTTACGACTCTGCGTTTGCTAAGCTCGCTCATGCTGGTTGTCTCTCTCCTCTGTCTGTTGTGTTAATTCTGGGTGCTGTATATCTCTTCACTTGCAAAATGAACCTCGCCCGGCTTCATCGATACGATGCGCGCCAGCGAATGAATGCGCACGCCCTTCGCTTCGAGCAAGCCCCGCCCTTCCTGGAAGCTCTTCTCGATCACGGCGCCGACGCCGACAAGCTCCGCTCCGGATTCCCGCACGATATCGACGAGGCCCACAAGCGCCGCCCCCGTCGCCAGGAAGTCATCCACGATCAGAATGCGGTCCTCGGGACCGAGAAAACGCTGATCGACGCTCACCTGGTACGTCTCCCCCCGCGTGAACGAATGGACCGGCGCCGTGTATACCTTGTCCGACTGCGTAATCGCCTTTTTCTTCTTCGCGTACACGAACGGCACGCCAAGCGCGATTCCCGCAGCCATCGCGAACTGAATGCCGCTCGCTTCGATCGTCAGCACCTTCGTAATACGCTCGCCCGCGAAGACTCGTGCGAACTCCTTACCCGTAGCAAGCGCCAGCTCCGTGTCGACCTGATGGTTCAGGAACGAATCGACCTTCAGCACCTTATCCGACAGGATCGCTCCTTCTTCTCTAATTCGTTCTTCCAGCTGCTTCATCTGAAGTTGTCATCCTCTCGTTGTCTTGTCCGTAAAATTAAAAAAGACAGCCTTCCCCTGAGCCCAAATTTCTCTCAAGTGAAGCCTGTCCTTCTGGAATTAGATTCCGTCGCACATGCACGGCGAGCACGCTCGTCCGGACATGCCGGCTAGCCGCGCTCACGCTCACTCATAGTCGGACGAATCATCGGTCGTCCGGTAGAAACTTATGGGCCATCTCCCCAAAATTATATGAGTCTATTCTTTTAAAGGAAGTTCAAAAAACTTACTTTTGATCACGAAGCATTTTCATGAAGCACAATCGACATCGAATCTTGAATTCAGCCGGAATTTCCGGTGCTCACGTAGCTCCACTACGCTCCGCTCCTCAATTCCTAGCTTCTTTCAACCTTCTCGGTGCTGAAAAGCAAGCCTTTTGAACTGTAACTTAATATTTTGTAATGGTACACACTTTGCAAGGCAGTTTCAAGACTATTTTTTCACAATACCGCAACAACCGGACGACGCGTTAAAGCATATTAATCACCTTAATCACCTAAGTCAACTTGGATAAAAGGGTATAAGCGAATATGATGCAAACCATCAAAAACTGTTTCGGACAAAAGAAATCGAGTTGCTATATGATAGAAGAATAAGAGAAAAGAAAGGGGATTCCGGCTTATGAAACAAGACACCGCGCCCACCCTTCTTCTGCTGTTCTGGACGTTCCTCAAGCTGTCGCCCATCTCGTTCGGCGGGGGCTACGCAATCTTCCCGGCTCTCGAGAGGGAGATCGTCGACAAGCGGCAATGGATGAAATCCGAGACATTGGTAGATACGTTATCCCTTGCCTCCGCCGCGCCGGGAGGCGTCGGCGTGAACGCCGCTCTATTGGTAGGATATCGCCTGAACGGCTGGCAGGGCGCCGTCGCCGCCTGCTGCGGTTCGATATTGCCGTCTTTCTTCATCGTCATCGCGCTGTTCGCCTTCTACTCGAAGATCGCAGACGCGCCGAAGACGGAAGCCGTGCTCGCCGGCATTACATGGGGCGTCATTACGCTTATTCTGTTCTCTGCCCTGCGGATCGGTAAGAAAGCGATTAAGGACAAAACGACGCTATTCCTGCTGCTGGCCGCGCTAATCGGCTTGTTCATCGGGCTTTCGCCCGTGTATGGCATCGCGGCGGGTATTGCCGCGGGGTTGATTTTCACTATTTTCAAAAAAAATGTGCCAGAGGAGACAACGAATGCGTCCGCCGTGCGGGAAGATCCCTCTTACATGTATTTCATTTAATGCTGTCTGGCCATCGGAAAGGAGCGTTTGCTTTTGTGGTCCATGTTCTTATTTTTCCTGAAGCTGGGCTTCCTATCCTTCGGAGGCGGATATGCGCTTATCCCGTTAATTGAGCAAGAAGCGGCGAAGCGGCAATGGATGTCTCATGACGCGTTCCTCGACGCGGTCGGCGTCGCGGGCATGTCGCCTGGTCCTGTCGCTGTTAATCTCAGCTCGATCATTGGCTATCAGACCAATGGAATAGGAGGCGCGATCGCCGCTCTCGTCGGGCTCGTGCTGCCTTCCGTGCTCGTAACCGCCTTGCTGCTCATCGTGATCTTCCGGCTCCGCAAGAAAGCTTTCATCGACCGCGTATTTTACGGCCTCCAGCCTATCGTAACCGCGCTGATCCTGTTCGCGGTGTACAGGCTGGGCCTTGGCTCTTTGGAGAATACCCGGATGAGCGGCCAGCTGCTCGTCGGGATCTTCATCGTCGGCGTTTGCTGGATTATGCTGGTGCGTTATCGGATGCATCCCCTTTTTATCCTGCTATTCTCCGCAATCTGCGGGGCCGCGTTTCTCGCTTAACGGGCAGCGACTGCGAGCACAAGATGGGCCAATCGAAACTCACGCAAAAAAACACCCCTATCTAGCGAAAGGAATGTAGTTATGGAACCGAAAAAAGCTTGCTGCTCCGCATCACAAACGCAAATCGGCCTTGCGAGCGAAGCTCCGCTCCCCTTCAGGTCAGTCGACATACCGGCCGCCGTTGCCGAAATCGATCTGAGCCTCGTCACGCTAGGCGGCGGCACTTTCGCGATGGGAACGAATACGTCGGAGGGCTTCCCTGCGGACGGGGAGGGCCCCGTTCGGCAAGTAACCGTGAAGCCATTCCGCATCGCTCCCTATTGCGTCACCAACGCGCAGTTTCAGGCATTCGTGCAAGCCACCGGCTACAAGACCGAAGCCGAGACGTTCGGCTGGTCCTACGTATTCCATCTTCTCGCTTCGGAGGAAGTCAAAGCTGCCGTCTCCTCCGTTCCGCAAGGCGCGCCTTGGTGGCTGGCCGTGCGAGGGGCCTATTGGGCCGCCCCCGAAGGGCCGGACAGCACCTTGGATGGACGGATGGATCATCCCGTCGTGCACGTGTCATGGCATGATGCCCAGGCCTTCTGCGACTGGGCGGGCGTTCGCCTCCCGACGGAAGCGGAATGGGAATTCGCCGCCAGAGGCGGACTCGCGGGCAAGACGTATCCGTGGGGCGATCTGCTGAAGCCGGACGGGAAGCATCAATGTAATATTTGGCAGGGCAAATTCCCGGTCAAAAATAACGCCTCCGACGGCTATATCGGTACAGCCCCCGTAGATGCCTTCGAGCCGAACGGCTACGGGCTGTACAACATGTCGGGCAACGTATGGGAATGGTGCGCGGATTGGTTCAGCCCGTCCTATCATCGCGCGACCGTGCGGGAGAACCCGATCTTTACCGAAGAGACCGGCAGTCGGTCGATGCGCGGCGGCTCCTATCTGTGCCACCGTTCGTACTGCAACCGGTACCGTGTCGCCGCCAGAAGCTCCAATACGCCGGACAGCTCGACGGGCAACGCGGGCTTCCGCGTCGCGGCGGACGCGGAAGGCTGATCGGGACAGCGGAGAGCTCTTCGCGCGAGAACGTGTGGGCGGGGATGGCGCGATTCGTGAAATTCACGGTTGAACGAGCAGCACGGGCAGCTCGAAATGAGCGATCGTTGAAAATAACAGACCTATTACCGTTATTTTCACCCGACGTATGGCTTGAATGGAAATAGCGGCGATTATACCGTTATTTTCGGCTGAGTCTAGCTGCAGTGGCGGGATCGAGGAACAATAACTCCCTTTTCGCCGCTATTTTCCCGAATCACGAATTCGGTGCAAGGATTAGCGGTAAAAATGCCGTTATTGTTGCTGGTAGCAAGTCTGCGGACCCGGGTCCGGGCCGGTAGTCGGGAGGCGGGACCAGGCCCGGGGAGCCCGATGCCTCCGGCAAACTCGACAGGCCTCTCTGCACCCCAACAAAAAGACTCGCATGCCTGCCGGCTATCCGACAGGGGCATGCGAGTCTTTTTTCGCGGCCGCGATTATTCGTGAATTTGCACGAGCAGAGCGCCGATCGCCTGCATCGCTTCTTCCTCGCGCTCGCCGTCGGTTTCCAGCGTCACTTCGTCGTTCATCTTGATGCCCAGCGTCAGCATGCTGAGCGAGCTTTTGCCGTTCGCCTTCTTGCCGTTCGCGAGCACCGTGATTTTGCAAGGGAATTCGCTCGCCGCCTGGACGATCGTCTTAATCGGGCGCACATGCAGTCCCGTCGGGTTGAGTACGGTAAAAGTATTGGATAACATCGATTATTGCCCTCCTTGTCGTTGCGTTTGTACGTACGCCTGCACTTCATCCTGCCCGCGCAGCGTAAGCGCGTGCTTGGCATGCTCCTGCCATTCGGAATGGCTCAAGCTGCCGATCAGCTCTCTCGTCTGCAGAATGGAGCCCGCGCTCATGCTGAACTCGTGAAGTCCGAGGCCCAGCAGCAGCGGCACCGATGCCAGATCGCCCGCCATCTCGCCGCAGAGGCCGACCCACTTGCCTTCCCTCCGCGCCGCGTCGATCACCATGCCGATTAGGCGCAGAATGGAAGGATGCGCAGGCTGGTACAGATACGAGACCGTCTCATTCATCCGGTCGGCCGCCATCGTATATTGAATCAGGTCATTCGTCCCGATGCTGAAGAAATCGACGTCCGGCGCGAACAAATCGGCGGCTATCGCCGCGGACGGCACTTCGATCATCATTCCGACCTCGATCGAATCCGACACTTCGATTCCAGCTTGCATCAGGCTTTGCTTCTCCTCTTCGAGAATCCGCTTCGCCTCTAGCAGCTCTTCACGCACCGCGATCATCGGGAACATGATCTTCAGATTGCCGAAGCGGCTTGCACGAAGAAGCGCCCGCAGCTGCGTACGGAACAGTTCGTCACGCTCCAAACAAAGACGTAGCGCGCGTTGACCGAGGAACGGATTGCTCTCCTTCGGCAAGTCCATGTATGGCAGCTCCTTGTCGCCCCCGATATCCAGCGTCCGGATGACGACCGGCTTGCCCTCCATCTTCTCCAGCACGTACTTGTAACTCTGGAACTGCTCTTCCTCGGTAGGAAGATTCTCTCGCCCCATGTACAAAAACTCCGTGCGGAACAAGCCAATGCCCTCCGCGCCGTTGTCGAGCGCTTTCTGCACGTCCTCCAGCTTGCCGATATTGGCCGCCAGCTCCACGCGATGGCCGTCCTTCGAGACGGACGGTTTGCCTACCCAGGCGGCAAGCTCCGCCTTGCGCTTGTCGTAAGCGGCTTTGGCCGCGCGGAACTTCTCCAGCTCCTCGTCGCTTGGGTTCACCCAAATCTTCCCTTCGGATGCGTCCATGACGACAAGATCTCCCGCCTTGATCGACGAAATACCTTCGCCGGCGCCGACGATCGCGGGCACGTCCAGCGAACGGGCCATAATCGCGCTGTGCGAGGTGCGGCTGCCTATCTCGGTCACGAAGCCGCGGACGGCATTCAAGTTAAGCTGCGCCGTATCCGAAGGCGTCAGATCGCGCGCAATGATAATGCACTCGTCCTGAAGCTGCGTTAAGTCGCCTCCGGCCACGCCGCGCAGGATGTTCAGGATGCGGCCGCGGATATCGCGAATATCCGCCGCTCGCTCCCGCAGCGTCTCGTCGTCCAGCTCGCTGAGCATGTCGATGAAGCCTTGCGATATTTCGTAAAGCGCGAACTCCGCGTTCACGGAATCCGAGCCAATCGATTCGATAACAGCGTCGATCAGCTCGGGATCTTCAAGCAGCATCAGATGCCCCTCGAATATTTCGGCTTTCTCCGCGCCCAGCTTCTCCTCGGTCGAGATGCGAATGCGGTCGATCTGGACCCGCGCTTCCGCCACGGCCGCTCGGAAACGCTCCTGCTCCCGGGACGGATCGGCGATCAGCGCCTTCTCCGGTAGATATTGTTCCTGTTCCAGCAGCACGGCTCGCGCAATGGCGATGCCCGGCGATGCCGCTATGCCTTGAAATTCGGTTGTTGGATTCATAGCTTAAGCCTCCTGTCCTTGGTGAATCCGTTCATAGGCCAAGACGATGGAAGCGTACAGCGGATGATCCGCTTCGATGCCGGTATACTTTGTAATGACGGCCAACAGTCCTTGCTCGCGAAGGGCGTTCTGAAGCTCCATCGCCTCTTGGTCTTCTTGGCTGTCGAACGCCAACGCTTCGGCGATCGCCCTTACCAGCCCGGGCGTCTCGATGCCCATGCCTTGCGCGAGAAGCGCCGGACGAACGAGCCTGTCGTTCGGCGACAGCTTGCGGATCGGGGAACGGCCTACCCTTACGACCTCGTCAGTCAGATAAGGATTGCGGAACCGGTCCAATATTTTCACAATGTAACGGTCATGCTCCGCTTGGTCGAGACCATGCTGGCGGACAAGCACCGCGCCCGTCTCCCCCAGCACCGTCCGCACATGGGATACGACAGCCTCATCCTTCATGGCTTCCTGGATCGTCTCATAGCCAAGGCGATAACCCGCGTACGCCGTGCTGGCGTGGCCGGTATTAACGGTAAACAGCTTCCGCTCGATATACGGCTCGAGCTTGTCGACGAAGAGCACGCCTTGCAGCTCGGGGAACCCTGCCGGGAGCGCCGTCCGATCGACGATCCACTCGTAGAAAGGCTCGACCGTCACGAGCAGCTCGTCGTCGTTCTGCTGAATCGGCACGATGCGGTCGACAGCGGCGTCCGGGAAAGCCGCCGCGCGGGCCGCTTGGTCCCGAAGCTCCGGCGCCAGCTTCTCCATGACGTGTCCTTTCAGAATCGTGCTGCCTCCGATCGCGTTCTCGCAAGCGATAAACGGGATTGGCGGAGCGCCCGCCGTCATGCGCAGCTTGATGCCTTCCGCGATAGCCTCCGCCAGGTACGGCAGCGCGCCGACGCCGACGGCCGTCGTGACGATGTCCGCTTCGGCGATAGCCTGCGCCACTTGCGCGATGTCGCGACCGTTTATGGCGGACGCGCCCTTCACGACGAGCGTTTCGCCTTCCTCGTTCGCGAGACGCACCCTGTATTCGCCTCGTTCGTTGATCAGAGCAACCCTGTCCGCGTTGACGTCGACGAATTTCATCGAATAGCCGGACTGCGATAGCAGCAGTCCGATAAAGCCGAGCCCGATATTGCCGGCTCCGAAATGGACGGCGATCATAAGCTCATCCCCTCTTCGAAGATGGCGATGAGCTCCTCCTCGTTCTTGGATGCCAGAATACGTTCCATGTCCTCGTCTTCGGATACGAGCACCGCCACGCTCGAAAGCACCTCCATGTGCTCGTCGCCCACGGCCGCCAGGCCGATGACGAGATACGCTTTTTCGCCGCCGAAGTCTACGCCTTCAGGCACGACAAGCACCGACATGCCCGTCGATTGGATAAGCGGCTTCGAATCGTTCGTTCCGTGAGGCATGGCCAAACCCGCTCCGAGGTAGGTCGAGGACAACTGCTCCCGCTGCACCATTTTGTCCACGTAAGCTTGAGGCACATGCCCCGCTTGTACAAGCAGTTCGCCCGCCATGCGGACCGCTTCGAATTTATCTTTTACGGTTACGTTCAGCTTCACTTTCTCTTTGGTTAGTATAGTCATGGTTCTTCTCTTCCTCTCCACTTGGATTGTATAAACGATTCCAGCTCCTGTGAAATATACGGTTTGATGACTTCGCTGTCCCCTTGCTCCAAAAGCTCGACAAATTCCTGCTGCAGCAGCAAGGCGCTGATCTCGCTCAGCACTTCGAGCATGGGCCGGCTTAGCTGCTGCGGGGCCAGCATGAGAAGCACCTGCCGAACTTCGGCGCTCCCGTCTTCGCCAAGCCACAGCGGCTCATCCAGGTTATACAGCCTTAGAACCGGTTTCTCTATGTGTTCGCTTCTCGTATGGAATAAGGCCAGCTTCGTGCCCGCGATCGCTTGGCTCCCGGCCTTCTCTCTCTCGATTAAGCGATGTTGGACGGATGCGTGCGCATCTTCAGAAAGGCTCAATGTTAATAGGATGCGGTCGATTACCGCTCCGAGCCCCGCCGGTTGCCCAGCGAGCCCTCTCAACCGATGGACGGCAAACGGGGCCAGCACGTCGACGACGGCCGTCGTGTAATCGCTGATCCGCTTCATCCGCTCCCAGCCGCTCGCGTCCTTCGACTTGCCTTCCTCCTCCGTCCTTCGGTTAACGGGAAGCCGCTCGAGGAAAACCCTCAGCTTCTCCGTCTCCTCCATCGTGAGCAGCGGGCTAATCTTCACATAACGCTCCGGCTCGATCGGGAGGTCGACGGTGGATATGATAAGCTCGTAGCGTTCCTTCGGAACGCGCGACGCTTCGTACCACGAATAGTTGCCGATGAATTCGATCTGCGGGAACTGCTTCTCGATGCGCACGGCCAGCAGCCTGGAGGAGCCAATCCCGCTGGTGCATACGATCATAGCCCGGACCGGCCTCGAAACATGCAGACGTTCCAGAGAGGCGCCGAAATGCATCACCATATACCCAAGCTCCTCCTCCGGCACCTCGATCCCGGTGAGCTGCTCGCGCGCGGCATCTTGCAAAATGTCGAATAGCTCGGCAAAATCTTTTTTGATCTGCGGCAGCAGCGGATTGCGGATCGTCTCTTTCTTCCGCATTCTCTCCATCGCGGGGGCCAAATGATGAGCTAGGCCTTCGAGGAGCGATTGATCTTCGCCAAGCGGAACGTTCATTCTCATGCCTACGGACCTAATGAGCCTCCAAGCCGCGTCCGCCGCGGCGGCTCCGTGCTGATGCAGCAACAGCTCCTGCTGCTTCTCCGCCTCCGCGCTCGCGCTGCTCAGCAGACCTATGACCGAAGCCCTCTCGGAGTTTGGCCATTCCCAAGGAAATGTGCTAAGGAACGGCTCCAGATAAGGATGGAGTACGCTTTCTCTCTCGCCTTCTCCATCCGCGCTGCCCAACCAGTGGCCGCCCTTCATGCGGGCGACGGCTATGGACAGCCTAAGCAGCAGGCGGGTATAAGCGCTCTCCGACAAGCGGCTCGGCGACTTCTCCTCCAGTCCCCAAACCATTCGTTCGATGGTCAGAAAATGCTCCTTCCCAACCATCTGCAGCAGCTTCCTCGTCACCGGCCATGCGTGCTCGGCTTCGGAAGCCGGGCCGAACAAATCGGATTCGTCCAAAAACTGCTCCGCCAGCCATTCGATCAGCGCTCTTTTGCCGGCTTCATGTCCCTCGATTTCGACTCCGTAGCCTCTTCGGCGGATTAATTCCAACCCGTATTTGCCAAGATGGGGTCCAATCTCGTCAAGATCGCGCGTAACGGTCGGAACGGCCGCGTGAAGCTCGTAAGCCAGCGTGAACAGCTTGAGCGGCTCATTCTCTTCCAGCAGCCTGCACTGAATGAGCGTCTTGCGTTCTTCGGAGGCGTAGGCGACGGTCTCGAAGTGGGCCAGCATCTTCTGGAACTGCCGGGTGGCTTCGTCCGCGCCTTCGATCGTGATGCCTTTGCCCGACTTGGTCATCAGGGAAAGGCCGTAATCCGAGAGCAAAGCTTTGATCTCCCGCAAATCGCGGTGAACCGTCCTCGCGCTGATCTGCACTTCTTCGGCGATCTCGCTTGCCGTCGCTTCCCTGCGATGCAGGAGCATCTCCAGGATGCGCCTCTGCCTGTTCGAGACAATCAAGCCCGTCTTCCTCCTCCCCGGGAAATGGAGCAAACGCCGACGGTTATCGTCAGCGTTGTCCGCTTCCTCTTACGATTTACCCAAGCGCTGTACCAGCAAATCGTACTCCGCGCTTTTCAGGAAATCGTCGATGGAAATATGCTCGGCGCCAGGTGCTTTTAATTTTGCCCTGTCCGTTAACGTTTTATGGGTGATGACGATGTCCGCATCGCCCGGAATGTCGTTGATCGCCGTGTTCGTGACGGAGACGTCGACGTTCGCGTTCTTCATCTTCTTACGCAGAATCGAAGCGCCCATCGCGCTCGAGCCCATGCCCGCGTCGCAGGAGAAGACGATTTTGCGAACGTCTTCGTTCGTTTTCTTGACGCCTGCTGTCTCGGTTGTTGGAGCAGCGCCCGCCGCTTGGCCTTTGGACTCGGCTTTCATCTGCTTCATTTTCGCCTGAGCCGCGTCAAGGTCTTCTTCGGCCGTCTGCTTGCCGCTCTTCAGGAAGATGGCGGCGACGACGAAGGATACGATCGTGGCCACGATAACGCCCGCCAGCATCGAGAGGTAACCGCCCTTAGGCGTCATGGCGAAGTAAGCGATAATGCTGCCCGGCGAAGGGGTAGCGACTAGCCCCGCGCCCAGAACCGAGAACGTGAACGTGCCTGCTACGCCGCCCGCGATGACCGCAAGCAGAAGGATAGGGCGCATCAGAATGTAAGGGAAGTAGATTTCGTGAATCCCGCCCAGGAAGTGGATGACCACCGCGCCCGGCGCGGATTGTCTTGCCGAACCGCGACCGAACAGCATGTAAGCGAGCAGGATGCCTAGACCTGGACCCGGGTTCGACTCCAGCATGAAGATCAGCGACTGGCCGGTCTTCACCGCTTGGTCCATTGCGATTGGACCAAGTACGCCGTGGTTGATCGCATTGTTCAGGAACAAGACCTTGGCCGGCTCGATCAGAATGTTCGCCAGCGGAATCAGGTTATGGTTAACCAGGAAGTCGACGCCGTTCGCAAGCACTTTGCTGAACACCTCGATAACCGGTCCTATGCCCTTGAACGCCAGCAGCGCAAGCGCGCCGCCGATAATGCCCGCCGAGAAGTTATTGACCAGCATCTCGAAGCCGGATTTGATTTTGCCGTCAATGGCTTCGTCGAACTTCTTAATGATCCAGGCCGCGAGCGGACCCATGACCATGGCGCCCAAGAACATCGGAATGTCCGCGCCGACGATAACGCCCGCGGTCGCGATCGCGCCGACGACGCCGCCGCGCGTGCCATGAATCATGTTGCCTCCCGTAAAGCCGATCAACAGCGGAAGAAGGTAAGTAATCATTGGACCGACCAGCGTAGCAAAGCTTTCGTTCGGCCACCACCCTGTCGGGATGAACAAGGCCGTAATTAAACCCCATGCGATGAACGCGCCGATGTTCGGCATGACCATGCCGCTTAGGAAGCGTCCGAATTTCTGTATCGCAACCTTCGCGCCGCCTTGGGTATCGTTATGCTGATGATTCACTTGACTCATCTTGTGAACCTCCTTTGTAGGTTGCCGACCCGGTTGTATGTTTCTCTCTGCCGTGTCGTTCTTGCTTAATGATAAGGCGGAAGCGCTTACAGTTCAATTGAATGAAAATCATGTTTCGTCATCAAGGCTGTTGACAGAATGTTTGCAAGCGGACGGGCGTTGCTCTCGGCCTTCCATCTTTCCTGTACGCGGATCCCTCAGCTTTCTACCTAACCGTCCTTGTCGCAGCATCTAATTGCCTTTTGCCTTTTGATAAGATACACATTCGCCCGTCTTTTTAAACAGCTCAGCAGCAAAATAATGGGCATGGCTCGCAAGACCGTGGTCCAAGGTGTAAGCCGATTTTATCGGCTTATTCACTCCAAAGTGGCTGCACTTCCGGCTGTAAGCCGGTTTTATCGGCTTATTCACTCTAAAGTGACTGCACTTCCGGCTGTAAGCCGGTTTTATCGGCTTATTCACTCTAAAGTGACTGCACATCCGGCTGTAAGCCGGTTTTATCGGCTTATTCACTCTAAAGTGACTGCACATCCGGCTGTAAGCCGGTTTTATCGGCTTATTCACCCCATGATAGCCACTATCGCAGTTCTAAGCCGGTTTTATCGGCTTAAACAAAAAAAAGCCCGGCCAAGGCGATTAGCCTTTGACCGAGCCCGCGACCATGCCCTTCATGATCTGCTCCTGGAAGATGAGGTAGATGACGATCGTCGGAATGACCGCGATAAACATCGCGCCCATCGTCAGGGCGTAATCCGTGCCGAAGCCGTCGGAGAACAGCGACAAGCTGAGCGGCAGCGTCTTGAGCGCCTGCGAGTTGATGAAGACGAGGGCGAACGAGAAGTCGTTCCAGAACCGCAGGAACGCGAGAATCGTCACCGTCGCGATGACCGGCAGGCACAAGGGGAAGATGATGCGTCCGAAGACGCCCCACCAGCCGTTGCCGTCGATCATGGCCGCTTCCTCGACCTCGCGAGGAATGGACTGCATGTAAGCAATGTTGAGGAAAATCGCGATGGACAGCTCGAACGCCGTATACGGCAGGATGAGCGACCAGTACGTATCGAGCATGCCGATTTTGTTCATGAAGATGAACAGCGGAACGAGCGTGCTGTGAATCGGGATCAGCATACCGAGCAGGAACAGGCCCTTCACCAGCCCGCTCGCCCGGAACGCGAACCGGGACAGCGCATAGGCGGCCAGGGTGCCGAGCACGACGGTCAGCACGACCGACGCGATCGTCACGATCGTCGAATTCATCATCGCCCTGCCCATATCGCCGAGCTCCCACGCTCTCGATATGTTCGAGAACTGCCAGCCCGCGGGCAGCCCGAACGGCCGGTTGAAGAAGTCCTGATTGGATTTGAACGCGCTGATGATGAGCCAATACAACGGATATAAGGTAAAAGCTGCATATAAGAACAGTGCCAGCTTCAGAAGTAAACCAAGCGGCTTCTTCCAGGGTTGCGGTCTCGGATCGGCCGCGGCTGCACGAGTGTTCGTCGTCGGTAACATCCATTTCACTCCTTTTTCGTCCTTGCTTAGGCTTATGCCCGCGCGGGTTAGCCGCGTCTCTTGGTAATGATGTAGTTCAGGCCGATAAGCAAGGCGCTGATCAGAATGATCATGGTGGATACGGCGGAGCCGTAGCCGTAGCGATATACGGTGAAGCTGTTGTTATACATATACGTGGCGAGCAGCTCGGTCGACTGCGCCGGTCCGCCGCCCGTCATGACGATGACGTGGTCGAACGCTTTCAAGCTGCCGGAGATGCACAAAATAATCGTCACGATGACCGTGTCCCAAATGTTCGGAAGCGTGACGTAGAAGAGCTTGCGGAAGCCGACGGCTCCGTCGATCTTCGCCGCGTCGTTCACCTCCGAGGAGATGTTCTGCAGCGCTGCGATGAAGATAACCAAATACGGGCCGATGTTCGCCCAGTTAATCGGAATCGATACCGCGTACATGTTGACCTTCGGGTCGGACAGCCATGCGCGGATCCAAGAATCCAAGCCCAGCATCTCGAGCACCGTATTCAAGAGGCCGATCTGCGGCTGATAGATGTACCCCCAGATGAGGCCGACGACGACGGTCGAGAGCACCATGGGCATGAAGACGGCGGATCTAATGACGCGGTTGAACATGGAATTTTTGAGCAGCAGCAAAGCAAGCAGCAGCGCGATCGGCACCTGGCCGATAATGGCCGAAGCGACAAGAATCAGGTTGTTCTTCAGCGCGCGCCAGAAGATAGGGTCTTGCAGCATCATTTCGTAGTTATCAAGTCCGATGAACTTCAAAGAGCCAAGCCCGCTCCAGTCGAAAAACCCGTAATAGGCGGACCAGATGATCGGAACGATGGCGAATACGATAAAAATAAGCATCGCGGGAAGCAGCGCCAGAGCGACGAAGCTTCGGGAACGCAGGTATGTTGGCATGGCGGCGGCCTCCTCTTCATTCTTATGGCCGGGGCGCGGACCGGCTCGCCGGTCACGCCCCTTGCCTCGCTAACGAACTACTTCTGGGTCGACCGCGCCTGAGCGTCCTGCAGCTTCTTCGCGACGTCCTCCGGCTTGCCGCCCATCATGATCTCCTGCAGTCCGTTGTTGATCGACTCTCCCGCCTCGGCGGACAGGTACGCGTCATAAACCGGCGTGATGCCTGCTTCCATTGCGACGTTGAAGGCTTTCAGATAAAGAGGGCTGACGTTCGAGCTTGCCAAGTCCATCTTGTACATGACCATGGAGTTGCTCTCCGCGATGGCTTTCTGGCCGTCCGGTCCGCTGATCGAGTAGATCAGGTCGAGAGCGGCATCCTTCGCCGCGCCCTCCGTCTTCTTGCTGAGCGCGAAGCCGCCGCCCGCGCCGCCGGAGATCGTGCCCGCTTCGCCCGCGCCGCCTTCGATGGCTGGCATGGTCGTTACCTCGATCGGAGCGACCTGCTCCGGAGTCGCGGAAGCCGCCAGGTTCGTCAGCGTCCATGCGCCGCTGACCATCATAGCCGCGTTGCCCTGGATGAAATATTGCTCGGCTTGTGTATTGTCGATGCTGTTCGCGCCTTCTTGGAATGCTTTGTTATCGACGAGCTCCTTGAATTTGCCCAGCGCGTCGACGAATACCGGATCCGTGAAGGAAGCCTCTCCCTTCACCGCTTTCAGGAACCAGTCCGTGCCCGTCACGCGGTCGGCCAAGGAACCGAGAATCGTGGATTGCGCCACCCATGGCGCTTTGTTCCCAAGCGCGATCGGCGTAATGCCGTTATCGTTGAACGTTTTGACCGCTGCCATCAGCTCCGTCCAAGTCGTCGGCACCTTCACGCCGTGCTTCTCGAACAGGTCTTTGTTGTAATAAAGGAACGACGTGGCGGACAAGCCGATCGGAGCCGAGTAGATTTGCCCTTCCTCGAACTCGAAACGGTCGAACGCGCCGTCCATGAAGTTTCCTTTCCACTCCGGATACTCTTCCGCGAGCGGCGTAATCGGCTGCAGCAGACCCGCGTCGTAGAACTCCTGCGACTGGCTGCCCGCGTAGACGAAGAAGACGTCCGGCATTTCGTTGCCCGCCGCCACCGTGCTCAGGCGCTGACGGTAGCCGTCGACCGGAATGGCCTGCGCGTCGAGCTCGACGTTCGGGTTCGCTTTTTTATATTCGTCGATGAGGCCTCTGACGGCTTTGGCCCGCAGGTCGTCGCCCGCGAAGTTATGCCAGATCGTCAGCTTCACTTTCTCGTTGGAACCGCCTTCATGAGATTCATTGGTTTGGTTACCGCTTGAACAAGCGGCGGTAAGCAGGGAAATGAGAGCAATAAGCGTGATGACTAGCGTAAGTCTCTTCTTCATGGATAAATCCCCCCTCGGTTTTGTAGTCTCAGTATAGGCGACGGGCACGGGAGCGGCGTAGGGGGGAGAATACAGGTCATAGGGGGCGATAATTCACCTTTGCTTTATTTGTCGCGGAAGGACGAAGGCGTCTCTCCCGTATGCCTTTTGAACAATTTGTTGAAATGCTTGATATCCTCGTACCCGACCCGTTTGGCGATTTCGCTGACCTTGGCAGGCGTCTCCCGAAGCAACCGGACCGCCCATTCCATACGAGCCTCGGTCACGAACTCGATATAGTTTTTCCCAGTTTCCTTCTTAAATAATTCGCTGAAATAGTTCGGATTCATATGCGCTTGCGCCGCAAGCTGCGCGAGGCTCAAGGTCTGGTCCAGATGCTCGCGGATATAGGCGACCGCCGTCTCGATCGCGGCATTGCGCCCTCCGGACAGCAGCTCGTATTCGCTCATGACGGCAGAGAGCATGCGGCCGAGCACCTCGCCGGGGCGAAGCGCAAGCTCGTTCATCTCGAAGCTCTCCGGCTTCGGCAGCCCTTGCGTCGTCCGTCCCACGGACGCGGCCGCTCGTTCCAGCCACCGAAGGCTGGCCACCATGCACGAATGCAAGTAAGCGGTCATCGTAGGAGGCGTTGCATCCGGATCCCGGCGAATGGCACCGAGCATGTCCGCGATCCAGCGGTCCAGCTTCGCCTTGTCCCCGGAACGGAGCACGGCCGTCAGCGCTTCTTCCTCCTCGAGCGAGCAGACCGTCCGCATGCCCCGGCGTTCCTTCACGTCCTCGTAGCGAATCATCCCGGATTCCCCGAGCAGATAGCGGTAGGCGGCCGCCTGCTCCGCGGTACGGAGCGATTCCCTTAGACGGAGAATGTCCCTCGCCGGCAAGCCTGCCGCGGCGAATAAACGGAAGCCGAGCACTTGCTCCGCCCGCTCCATTGCGAGCCGCATCGTCCGTATCGCCCCGGTCTGCCCGGAGCGGAAGATGAGCAGCCAGCCTTCCTCCGCGTCCAGAATGACGCAGGCAAGAGCTTCCTTCAGCAGCCTGCCGGCTTCCACGAGCGCTTGCCCTGCTTCCGGAATGGCCGGCAACGGAACGTCGGCGGACACGATCCACAGCTCGAGCGATTCCCAGTCCGTCGCGATCCGCAGCTCCGGATGGAGACGGAGCAACTCCTCCGCCTCCTGCTCCGAGACGGCCTGCTCGCTTCGCAGCATTCGTTCCAGCTGCTTGAAACGGAAGGCGTTCTGATGCTCCTCCCCTTGGCGCTTCGCCGCCCGTTTTTCTTCGATCCGTTTCTGGGCGCGCAGCACCGCCGCCATAATATCGCCGGGGCGGCTGTTCTTCAGCAAGTAGTCGTTGATGCCCTCCCGAATCGCTTGCTGGGCATACGAGAACTCTTCATAGCCGGACAAGATAATAATCTCGATATCCGGGCATGTGGGCTTGACCTTCCCCGCCATCTCGATCCCGGACATCCCCGTCATCCGGATATCCGTGAGGATAATATCCGGCTTCTCCTCCGGTATCCGCAGCAGCGCTTCCTCGGCCGACGCCGCGGGCTCAAGCAGCGTAAATCCGTTCTCCTCCCACTTGATGACGGTGCTGAGGCCTTGCCTGATGATGACTTCGTCATCCACGATCAACAGCTTCACTTGCGATCACCCTCTCCCGGGATCCCCGTTTCTTGTTGTTCTTCCCTCTCCCGCGCCTGATCCTGCTCACGCTCCTGTTCGCGCTCCTGCTCGCTCTTCGCGAAGGACGGCACGATCGTGAACGTGACGCGAGTCCCTTCGCCCGCCGCGCTCTCGATCCGCAAGCCCGCTTCGGGACCGTAATGAAGCAGCAGCCGGTTATGCACGTTGCGAAGCCCGTAGCTTCCGCGCGCCTGCATCCCCCCGTTCTCGTCCGCGTCCAGCCTGCCGGCGATACGCCCTCTCAGCTCCTCGAGCCGCTCGGCCGACATGCCGACCCCGTCGTCTTCCACGACGAAGGTAATGTTATCGCCGTCCGCTTCGGCGCGAACCGCAATCCGTCCGGCGCCTTCCCGCTTCAGAATGCCGTGAATCATCGCGTTCTCGATCAAAGGCTGGAGCAGGAGCTTCAGCATCTTCCGCTCCAGCAGCGCGCTCGGGATATCCGCTTCGTAGCGGAACTTGTCCGGATACCTAATCGACTGGATGCTCACGTAATTGTCGATATGCAGAATCTCCTGGTTAACGGTGCAGTATTCCTGCCCGTTATTCAGGCTGAACCGCAGAAAGTCGCTCAGAGACCCTACCATCTCCGCGATTTTGCCCTCTCCCTTCATCAGGGCCATCCAATGGACCGACGAGAGCGTGTTGTACAGAAAATGCGGATTGATCTGCGCCTGCAGCGCCATCATGTCCGCTTCCTTCTTGAGCGACTCGTTCTGCTTCACCTCGTCGGTCAGCTTCTCGATCCGCGAGCTCATCCGGTTGTAGCTGATCACGAGCTGGCCCACCTCGTCGATCGACGTCACGGGAAGCGTCGGCAGCGGCTCGTCCGGACTCGACTTCTTCAGAAACTTGGTCAGCTGCGACAACGGCTTCGTCACCTTCTGAATGAGGAAGAGGACGAGCGCGATTACGAACAACGCGGCGACGCTGACCGCTACCGCCGTCAACGTGAGGAAGTAATGGTTCTGGGATTTGTACGCCCGCGCGGGAATGATGCCGACCAGCTTCCACTCCACGTTCGGGACGTCGTAGTACAAGACCGTCTTCTCGTCTGGACCTGTCCCGTATTCGAACCACCCCGAATTTGCTCTGAAGCTCTTCATGCCCGGAAAGTACGTCTCGAGGCTCGCGTTCTTCTCGTATTCGTCCGGCCCCGCCAGCACGCGGTTGCCGCCGTCCAGCAGCAGGACGATGCCGCCGCCCTCCAGGCCGCCTTGCTTCAAATGGTCCGAGATGACGCTCTGCAGCAGGCTGATCTTCAGCATTCCGAGGTAGTCGTACTTCTTGGTGCTGCGGATCGGCCGCGACATCGTTATGACGTCCCGGATGCCTTCCGACGAGGTCTCCTGCATATGAACGGGCGACCACCACTTCGGAAATTCGGTGTAATAATTCGGATACAGAAGCGTAATGTCGCTCCAGCTCGAAGCCGTGACCGACTTATAGGCGATCGTCGGTTTGTCGAACGAAGACTCCACGATGACGTTCGCAATGTAAGGCTTCGAAATCGACAGCGTCATGAGCAGATTGGCGATTCTCGTCTGCTTCAGCGCGTTCCGCTCCTCCGTCCGCATGTAGCTCTGCACCTCGTCGTGTCCGATGAGATACAGCGACAGCGTCTCGACGTCGCTGACCATGTTCTCCAGATAGGCGCCAAGGAGACCCAGCGTGTTGAGGCCCGAGCTTTTGGCTTTCTCCTCCGTTAGTCTCTCCGCAATCGTATAAGAGAATAAGCCCAGCGACAGCACCGGCACGAGCACCGACAATATGATGAGCAGCGAAAGCTTGTGCTTCAGCGATCTTCCCAGCCAATTTTCCACCCTTCGCTCCTCCTTTCCGTATGTTTTATCTGCGCAGGCTAACCTAGCTACCGGGGAAGCGTGAAACCGTAATCCGCTAGTCAAACGCCTGACCAATCAGCCTGCAAAAAAAGAAGCCCTTCGCCCGCGTCCAACTCGACGCGGAAGGCTTCTAAAGATCCTGCGGGTGCTGCGGCTGGTCCCGTTCCTGCTCCTGTTCCTGCTCGCGCTGCAACTCGAGCTCCTGCTTGTGCTCTTTCCCGTGTTCGAGCACCTGCTTGTGCTCTTTCCCGTGTTCGAGCACCTGCTTGTGCTCTTGCACATATTTCTGCACCTGTCCATGCTCTTGCACATGCTCGAGCTCCTGCTTTTGCAGCACAAGCATCTCCTCGGTCAGCGCGTGGATGAATTCGTCCACGTCCCGGTTCGCCTTGCGCTGATTGCATTCGTAGCAGGCGCAATAGCAGTTCGCGGGGGTCGTGTGGCCTCCTTTGGCGCGCGGCAGCTCGTGGTCGATCGTGTCCCCGTAATTGCCGCAGAACCGGCAGGTGTAGTTGTCGCGCGTTAGGATGAGCTGCCTGAACTCCTTGTTGCTGTATAGCCTGCGGATCGTATGGCGGTTCACGACGACGGCCGCGCCTTCCCTCACCAGGATGTACGCCAGCTCCGGCTCGACCTCCTGATACCAGCGCCGGCCGTTGTCCGTCTTGCCCCGCATGCGGATGAACCCGAGGCTCGTCGGCTTCAAGTACGACACGTCGGGCGGCTGCTGCTTCTCCCGCTTCGGCGTCTGGGCAAGCGCCTCCGAAGGCGCGGCTCCTTGCCGTTTCGGCGCGCCGCCGCTTCGCCTGCGCTTGCGCGGACGCTTCTTCGCGGCTGCGGCGGGCGCGGATGGCGCCTCTGCCGGGAGGGACGGGCCTCCGATGGCCGCGCCTGCCTGCAAGCCGGGCTCCGGAGCGGACGCCATAACGCTTGTCCGACCGGCCTCCATCGGCGGCCTCGCGGCGCTCGCCGACTGAATAGACGGAGCGGCAGTGCCCCGGCAGCTCCGGCATGTGCCCCTGCGGCCATGCCTGCCCGAACGGCGGCCCGTCCGGCGCAGGAAGTCGCCAAGCGGCTTCATGGCTCCGCATACCGAGCAGCGTTTCTGATTCGGTTGTTCTTCTTGCCACTCTGCATCGTCACGGTTCATAGTCATCATGCTTCGAGTATAGCACGCCCGTCATCGTTAACCAAACGTTTCCTATACAAGCCTTCCTTCTGCGTTCAATGCAGAATCCTACAGGATTTCGGCGTATTGGCGTGGAATAGAGGGAGGAGAATGCGAGCCATCGGTTCGAAGAGAGCACGGAATGACAGGAAGCCGCCATGAGGCCATGATACGATAAATAACGAAAGGAAGGGAATGCGGCGTGGAAATGCTAAGGAACCTGAAGAAAGCGATCGATCTTATGGAAGTCCGGATGGAGGGCAGGCTGGACATCGAAGAGCTGGCGAAAGCCGCCTATATGTCGCCGTTCCACTTCCAGCGCATGTTCCACATGCTGACGGGCATGACGGTTGCGGAGTACGCCCGCAAGCGCAAGCTGACGCTGGCCGCGCAGGAGCTGGCGGCCGCCTCCGCCAAGGTCGTCGACGTGGCGCTCAAGTACGGCTACGATTCACCGGAAGCCTTCGCCAAAGCGTTCCGCAAAATCCACGGCATCGCGCCTTCGGAGGCAAGAGCCCCGGGCAGCCGCCTGAAGGCTTTTCCCCGCATTTCATTCCATCTATCACTGAAGGGAGATAAGGACATGGACTATCGGATTGAAGAGAAGGATGCTTTCGAAATTGCGGGGGTTTCCCTTCGGACGACCTGCGAGGACGGGCAGAACCTGCGCGAGATTTCGGCATTCTGGGGGCAGTCGCATGCGGACGGCACGGTAGAGAAACTCGAGAAGCTAACGGAAGACGGGATCACGCTCGGCGTATGCCTCCATCAGAATCCGCCTTCCTCCGAGTTTGATTACATGATCGCATGCATCGCGGATGACGAGGCGAAGGCCAAGGAGCAAGGCTTCGAGATCCGGAGCGTTCCCGCGGCGACATGGGCAATCTTCACCATTATCGGTCCGATGCCGGGCGCGATTCAGGAAGGGTTCAACCGCATCTTCTCGGAATGGTTCCCCGCTACCGGCTATGAGCACGCCGGCGGTCCGGAGTTCGAGCTGTACACGCCGAGCGACGCGAGCGCGGATGATTACCGCAGCGAGATTTGGATCCCTATTTTGAAAAAATAAGTTGAAGCAGTAGAGTCCTTGCGGCCGCAGGGGCTCTTCTTGCGTTATCCGGGGCCGCCGTCGCAATGCGATTTGCGAGGATTCCCTTATCCCGGAGGTGTTGTGTTCTCTTTCCCAAAAAAGTTAAAATGGGAGGACAACTGTTTAATAGCCGTCCAATACAGGGAGGACCGAACATGCAGCCGCTGCTAGGCTTATGTCCCCATTGCCATATTACGATTGCTTGGTCCTATAACGGGATCGAAGAAGATAGATGCCCTTATTGTTATTCTTGGCTGGAGCCCGCGTGGAAGAAACGGATGACGGCCGAGCCCTTCATAGCCAATACCGCCGAGGCGCTGGCCAAATGGGTTGACGATCTGGAAGTCGTCCAATACGAGAACATCGATCTCTGGGCGGCCGCCGCCCAGAAAGCTTTAGACGCGGTGAGCGGGCTGGGCCACGAGGAGCTGACGATGAGAGTCCGGCTCGTGCAATCCATACCGAAAATGCGCAAAGGCGATTTGGAGGGCGCGGGCGTTGCCATCCGGGAGATCAACAAATGGGCGGTCGAGCATTCCAACAACGTCATCCTATCGCGCAGCTTCCGGCAGCTATCCAACTTTTTCCTGCGGGTTGGCGATGCTTCAAGCGCGCTGGAATGCGCACTAAGCTCGCTCGAATATTTGCCCTCCGAGTCGCTGCCGCAGACGCGCGGGCATCATCTGATGGCGCTGGCCGTCGCGCTCAATCATAACGGGGAGCACGGCGAATCGCGGCGCAGGTACGAAGAGGTGCTGGAAATCGACGAGTCGACCCAGCATGTCCAGCAAGCGCTGTACGCGCTGAACAATATGGCGTACACCCAGTACAAAATCGGCGATATGAAGGAAGCCTCCTGCCTGCTCTCCCGCATGCTGGAGCTCGTGCAGAAGCACGAGCTGTCGCTGTACGCGTTCCAGCTCGACACGATCGCCCGCATCAAGATGAGCACCGGCAAAACGGGGGAAGCCGTGAGCCTGCTGGAGCCGCTGATGGGCAAATACGCGGAAGGCCAGCTCCAGGGCGACGTATTCATGTTCTTCGAAAGCCAGATTACGCTGCTCGAAGCCTATCGCCAGCTCGGCGAATACGATCGCGCGCAGGATCTCCTTCATCGGGTGAAACCGCTGTGCGAGGAGCATGGCGCGGCTGGCTACACGGTGAAGATTAAGCTCGAGCAAGCGGAGCTGTACGCCGCCAAAGGCCGTTATAAGGAGGCCTACGAGGAGTACAGGGACTATCACGAGAGCTGGGAGAAGCTTCGCTCCGAGGAGAGGGAGTCGCGGGCCCGCATCCTGCATACCGTATTCGAGACGGAAGAGGCGCGCCGCCGCAGCGAGCAATACCGGGAGATGGCGAACCGGGATCCGCTGACGGGAATGTACAACCGCCGCTTCATCGACGCCTACGCGGATACCTTACTGAATCCGCTGGAGTCCGAACGCGAGATCACGGCCATCCTAATCGATCTTGACCACTTCAAGCGCATTAACGATACGCTCTCCCACGAAGCCGGCGACGCCGTATTAGTGCAATTGGCCAAGCTTCTGGACGCCGCGGCCATCGATCCCGCCAAAGCGGCAAGACTCGGCGGCGAGGAATTCCTGATCCTGTGCCCGGGCTTCGATGCCGCCAAAGGCCTTGAATTCGCCGAACGGCTGTGCGAGCTGATCCGCACCTCGAACTGGAGCTCCATCATCGGCGAGCTGCCCGTCACCGCCAGCATCGGCGTCAGCACGGCCTATACCGGCCGGACGACGCGCGCCGCGCTGTTCGCGGAGGCCGACCGCCGCCTCTACCTCGCCAAGAGCAGGGGCCGCAATTGCGTCGTGGCGACGGGGTAGGCGACGGGTAGGCGACGGATACGTCGCAGCCGGCGGGCAGACGCCGTCCAGCGGCGCATTCGGCGAGGCGCCCGGCCGCTCCGCAGCACATTCGGCGTGGGCTCCCGGAGCCCGTGCGACTTGGCATTCGAGCAAGGCGCACGTCTCCGCACGGATGCTCATCCGCGCAGAGGGTCCGGCTTTTCCGGCTACGCTTTCGGCCGGTACTCCCGGCTTTGTCCGGCGCCCATACGAAAGTGCGCCCGACGCGCCGTCCAGCGGCAGCGCGTTCAGGCGGACATTCCGCTCCGATCGGCCGGTTCATCGCCATTGCCCATCGAACGGCATGCTCTACTCCAAAAAAATAACGGACATTTTACCGCTATTTATGACTCAAAGGGCACGGTAGGTAAAATAGCGGCCATAACGGCGTTATTTCACACCACTTTACCGCCGCAGGGATGACGTACAATAAGTTGTGTACCAACATTTGGAGTCTTTCCAAGACACAAAAAAGTAGAGTATCCTCGGGGTTACCACGCCACCAAGAAGGGACTCTACTCGATGACAATCATACCAGAAAACCA
>NZ_JANIPJ010000031.1 GCF_024623455.1 Paenibacillus soyae
GAAGAAACGTAAGACGCTAGCCGGTGGTTTGCTGGGGGCGGAGCCCCCCAGCAAACCACCACCAACTAAAAACAAATCCATCGTCCCGATGGAAAAACCTACTACACAACATTCTTGACGCTACCCCGACCTGCCTTGTTCCGCACAAATAAACGATTCTGGCGCGCTTATTTGCTCGAACCTGCCTTAGCCCGCACGAATAAACGTTTCTGACACGCCGTTCTCCCTAAGTGGACAATGCGTTATACTGGGATAGAAACGATAAATTCCATGAAAAGGAAGGGGAATGGCAATGGCACAAACCTTTACTTTATCGATTGGAGATGCGGCGCCGGATTTTAATCTGCCGGCTACGGACGGGAATCATTACTCGCTCAACGACTTTCAAGACGCAAAAACGCTTGTTGTTTTCTTTACTTGCAACCACTGTCCGTTTGTCGTCGGTTCGAACGAGCTGACGCGAGTAACCGCTGAACGTTACGCGGAGAAGGGCGTACGGTTCGTCGGCATTAACGCGAACAGCGTGAACACCAAGCCGGAGGACTCCTTCGAGCACATGGTGGCCCACATGGAGGAGCATCAATTTCCCTGGACGTATTTGCGCGATGAATCGCAGGAAGTCGCGCTTGCGTACGGCGCGCTGCGGACACCGCATTTTTATGTTTTTAACGAGGATCGCAAGCTGGTTTACACGGGCCGAGGCGTCGATCAACCGCGAGATGTCAGCAAGATGACCGTCAACGATCTCGATAACGCGCTTTCGGAGCTCACATCCGGCCAAGAGATTACCGTGAAAATGACGAATCCAATCGGGTGCAACGTCAAGTGGGACGGCAAGGACGCGCACTGGATGCCGGCGGAGGCATGCGATTTGGTGTAGTTGACTATACGACTCGATACTTACTTTGGAAAAACGGCCGCCCCGGCCGTTTTTTTTTGTGGCTGACCAACTAACGCACAACTCAGAACTATAATTGAGCGATCTATTTGCCGCCGCCGAGATGCTAATCGTTCTTGAGAGGTCTCTCGTTCCCCCGGCTCCTGCCCATCTTAGCCTCCCTCATCATCCCCGCCCAACCATTTCGAAACAACCAACGATCCCGATAGATATCCAATCGTTGTTATATGGTTCGCTCCCCGCGTAAGCCTTATCATAAAAGGCGGGAGGGAAACTTCGATGAGAATACTGTACAAATACCGATGGCAATACGCGATGATCCTGCCGGCTGTGGTGTTGCTGTTCCTGTTCAATTACGTGCCGATGGCGGGCATTCAGATCGCGTTCCGAGACTTTCAGATCGGCTCGTCGATCTGGAGCAGCGAATGGGTGGGACTCGATAACTTCGCCTTCCTGGACGAACCCCAATTCTGGGTCGTGGTCCAGAATACGCTCTATATATCGGTGCTGAAATTTATTTTCGGCTTTCCTGCTCCCATTGCACTTGCGCTTATGATTAACGAGCTGCTGCACGCGGGCTTCAAGCGGTTCGTGCAATCGGTGAGCTACCTGCCCCACTTCTTCTCGTGGATCGTCGTGGCATACATTCTGCAGTCGTTCCTGACGCTGGACGGCGGACTCGTGAACGACGTCATCCAGAAGACGGGAGGCGAGCCGATCTTCTTCCTGGGCTCCACGGAATGGTTCCGGCCGATGATCGTGGCGAGCGGCTTGTGGAAGGAAGTCGGCTGGAACACGATTCTGTACCTGGCCGCGATAACCGCTATTGATCCGCAGCTGTACGAAGCAGCGAAGGTGGAAGGGGCCGGCAAGTGGGCGCAAATCCGTCATATTACGCTGCCGGGCATCATGCCGACGATTTCCATCGTCCTTATTCTGAGCATTCCGAGCTTGATTACGGTCGGCATGGACCAGATTTACCCGATGATGAACTCGGCGAACATGTCGGTGTCGGACGTTCTGGACACGTACGTGCTGCGAAGCGGACTGCAGCAAGGCTATTTCGGCATGGCGACGGCCGTCGGACTGTTATCCTCGGTGATCGCGCTGATTCTCGTGCTGCTGACGAACGGACTGTCCCGCAAAATAAACGGCGAAGGGCTCTGGTAACCGATGAAGCTATCAGCTATGGAGAAAGTCGGACAAACCGTTATCGTCGTCCTGTTGTCATTGCTTTGCTTAAGCGTCATCTATCCATTCTTATATATGCTCGCGATTTCGCTCAACGAAGGCGCGGACGCGGCGAAGGGCGGCGTCTATCTGTGGCCGAGGTCGTTTACGCTGATCAATTACGAGATCGTGCTCGGCAACGAGGTCATCCGAAGCGCATACCTCATTACGATCGCGAGAACGATCGCCGGCACCATTGTCGGCATGCTCGTCACGCTGGTCGCGGCGTACGGCCTGTCGTACCGGGGCTTGCCGCTCCGCAAGCCGATTCTGGCCTACGTCCTGATCACGATGCTGTTCAGCGGCGGGCTGGTGCCGTTCTATATCCAGCTCTACGAATTGGGACTAACGAACACGTTCCTCGTCTACATTATTCCGGCCGCCTTCTCGGCCTGGAACATGTTCGTCATGCTCAAGTTCCTGCAGGGCATTCCGGAGGCGCTGATCGAGTCGGCGGAGCTGGACGGAGCGGGTCCCGTGCGGATTTTGTTCCAAATCATCGTGCCGCTGTCTAAGCCGATGCTGGCCGCGCTCGGATTGTTCACCGCGGTCGGCCACTGGAACGATTGGTTCGCAGGCGCCTTCTATGTCACGGATCAGTCGCTCATTCCGGTGCAGACGTTCCTTCAGCAGCTGCTGAACGCGTCCGACCTGTCGGCTGTCATGGGCTCGAACAATAACCAGGAGGCGCTCGCCCGAGGCTCCCAGCAGAACATTACGCTGATGTCGATCAAGATGGCGGTCGTTATGGTCAGCGCGCTTCCGATCTTGTTCGTTTATCCGTTTTTGCAGAAATATTTCGTCAAGGGCGTGCTGATCGGTTCCGTCAAAGGTTGAGACCGGCGGCTCAAGACATGACAGGTGAAGAGGGTATAATGATTGAACCATATACCGCAACACAATCGCAGGGGGAGGCATACAAACATGAAGTGGGGAACAAGAAGCAAAGGCGTCATCGCCGCGGCGCTGGCATCCGTTCTGATGCTGGCCGGCTGCTCCGGCGGCGCGAACGAGGAGCCGGCGGCAACCGGCGGCAATAACGCGGCGGGCGGAGGCAGCGAGGCGTTTAATCTATGGCTCGGCTGGTCGGCGACGATCAACAACGACAGCTCCGTCCAGAAGTATTGGAAGGAGAACGAGCCCGGGGTAGCCGTGACGCTGGAGGCGACGCAAGGCGACGCGGCGACGGCGCTGAACCTGAAGCTGAATACCGGAGGCTTCAAGGACGCGGCGATCTTCAACCGAAGCGAGACGGTCGAGAACGCGATGCTCCGCTCGAACAAGGTGATGTCTGTCGAGCAGTACTTCGAAATGCCCGACAAGTATCCGGGGCTGGCTTCCATACCGAAGCCGTACCTGGAGGAGATGAAGGACGAGGACGGCCATATCTGGTCGATTCCGACCTGGTTCGACCAGAACCCGGACAATCCGTGGCCGGGCTGGGCTTCTCAGACTTGGCTCGTCCGGACAGACGTGCTCGAGAAGGTCGGCATGAAGCCGGAAGATCTGGCGACGCTCGAAGGCGTGGAGCAGTACCTCGAGAAGGCGGCGGCCGTGACGGACGACGCCGGCAAGCCGCTTAATCCGATGGGCTTCCTGATGGATCCGAACGATACGATCGGCTGGAACGACGAGAACGCGATTCTTAGCGCGTTCGGCGTCACGACGGGAAGCGCGGGCGGCGTGATTCCGGTTGCCCAGAAGAACGGCGAATTCGTTCTGCTGTACGACGATCCGCAATACAAGGCCGCCTATCAATGGCTGAACGAGATGTACCAGGCCAAGCTGGTCGACCCCGAGGTCGTGACCGACAAGAAGGAGCGTTACAAGGAGAAAAACAAATCCGGACGCACCGCCTTGAACGTAGGCAGCTTCTTCAACGTCGACGCGACGCTGTGGGAGACGCTGGACGGACCGACGGAGCCGGGCTGGTTCTACCAGGTCGTGCCGTTCCCGAAGGTGGAGGGCGTGGACCAAGTCGGCGCGAACCAGGTCGTGAACCCGTACCCGGGCTACGACGTGTACATTAGCAAGGATACGGACAATCTCGAGGCGATTCTAACATTCTTCGACTACGCCTTGCAGCCGAAGCCGGAGCAGCAGCAGGTCATCAACGAAGGCCCGGCCGGCGTGTATTGGGACTGGGTCGACCAGCCGCTGGGCGAGTGGAAATATATCGACGAGGAGTACAAAGCGGAGCGCAACAGCGGCGACGCGGCGCGCAAATCGTCGGTAACGCCTGAATTGTACATGGCTTCGTCGTATAATAATGATTGGTATCCTTGGTGGAATTACGGCGAGGCGGACAAGGCCGGCGCGAAGCGGACGTCTGAATTCACCGCGCAGGTCGGCGAATACGGCGGCGTTCGCGGCGCGGAGCCGTACGACATGGTGAAAGCGAAGACGGGCGGTCTATGGGAGAAGTACGGGCCGGAGCTCGAGAACGTGCGCAAGGAGTACAGAGCCAAGCTGATAATGGCGAAGGATTCCGCGGCGTTCGAGGACGCTTGGACCGAGTTCCAGGGCGCGCTCGAGAAGCGCGCGCACTGGAGCGAGCTCAAGGAAGAGTGGCACGCTTCGTACGAAGAAAT
Source organism: Paenibacillus soyae (assembly GCF_024623455.1). Classification (GTDB taxonomy): domain Bacteria; phylum Bacillota; class Bacilli; order Paenibacillales; family Paenibacillaceae; genus Pristimantibacillus; species Pristimantibacillus soyae. The sequence continues at coordinate 4,720 of NZ_JANIPJ010000031.1, forward strand.
GATCGGCGGACAATAGGAGCCGGGCAGGAGCAATCCCGTATAAGGGGTTGCTCCCTTTGCCTTTTCAATTAACGAACTAGAATGGCCGGGAGTGGTTGACGATGTGGCTGCGCTTCATGGAACGAAACGTCATACGGGTAACGCGCGGACTGAATATGCGCGGGAAGATCTTGCTGCTGTACGGGCTTATCGTGTTTGTGCCCACCGTCTTCCTCGGCATTGGAGCCGGTTATTTTACGCTGCAGAGCGTCAGGGACAACTATATGGTCACGATGAAGGAAGCGGTGCGCCAGACCTCCCAAAATATCGACTTCCGCAAGCAGGCCTATGACCTGCTCGCCGTGCGCACGGCCACCGACGGGGAGCTCTCGCTGCGGCTGTCGCGGGAGCACGCGGATATGTCCGACCAGCTGCTGACGCTGGAATACGTGGATCGATCCTTTCTGTCCACCAACAAGCTGCTGCCGGGCATCGAGCAGTTCCGAATCTACCATACGAACGAGACGCTCGTGCAGGACGGCCGGCTGCTGTGGAAGCCGGAGGATCGCCCGTTCGCGGGCCGGACGGAGGCGGATTGGTACGGCCGGACGGTGCAATCCGGGGAGCCGCTGCAATGGATCAACGTGCCCGGGGAGGAGGAGCGGCTCATGGTGTCGCACAAGGTGTTCGACGTGAACGGCACCTCGGTCGTCGGCGCCATCTACATGCTGCTCGATTACGACCGGGTATTCGGCGACTTGTTCGATCAGCCGTTCAACGGAGCCGGCGATATTTATGTTATGGATCATAACCGCCGCATCGTCGCTTCATCGCTGGAGAAGCAGATCGGCTCGATCGCCCGCATACCGGAGCTGGAAAGTGCCGAGCAGGCTGGAACGTTCTCGGACGGCGTCTTGCTGGACGACAAACAGATCATCGTGGAAACGCTGGACTCCGGGTGGAGCGTGGCCGCGGTGCTGCATATGGACCAATTGGAGAAGCAATCCAGATGGATCGTGTACGGCATCATATGCGGCATCGCCTTTTTCCTGCTGCTCTCCACGTTCATGGTGTTGACGGTGCTGAAAAACATCGTGTGGCGCATTCGCAAGCTGGGCAGCCGGATGAACGACATCGCCGAAGGCGAATTCGACGTAACGGTGACGAGCCGGGACAAGGATGAGCTGGGAGAGCTTGAGGTGCTGTTCAATTCCATGACGGGCAAGCTGGGGACGCTCGTCGACGACATCGCGCATTCGAAGCTGAAGGAGCGGGAGCATTCGTTCCGGGCGCTGCAGGCGCAGATCAATCCGCATTTTATATACAACTCGCTTAGTTTGATCAGGTGGCGCGCCATGGACCTCGGCGACCGGACGCAAATTCGCGCGATCGACGCGCTGACGACGTTCTACCGGCTTGCGCTCGACAACAGAGTCAACGTAACGAGGATCGAGACGGAGCTCCAGCATGTGGAGGCGTACCTCGATATCCAGGAACTTCGTTATCCGGGTCAGGTGCAGATCGAGTGGGACGTCGATCCCGAGGTCAGGACTTATTATACGATTAAGATGCTGCTGCAGCCGATCGTCGAGAACTGTTACGTGCACGGCGCGATCATGCAGAAGGAAGGCGCCTTCATCCGCATTGCCGCCAAGAAGGAACGGGACCGCATCCGCTTCGAAATTCAGGATAACGGCGCCGGCATGTCCGCCGAGACGCTGGGATCGCTGCGCGCGGGCGAGCGGACGGGAGCCGGCAACGGCTTCGGCACCGCGAACATTAGGGAGAGGCTTCTGCTTTATTTCGGCAGCGGCAGCAGCATGACCATCGACAGCGAGCCGGGTGAGGGGACGATCGTGGCCATCGACATTCCCGCTTATCTGGAGCAGCCGGAAATCAAGAAGGGGGAAGGCTTATGATACAAGCATTGATCGTGGACGACGAGCCGACGCACATCGCGGGCTTGGTCCGGCACGTCGGCTGGGAAGAGCTGGGCTACGCGCCGCCTCTGACCGCGCATTCCGGAGCGGCGGCGCTTGAGGTTCTGCGGAGCCATAACGTCGACGTGTTGATCTCGGACGTGTCGATGCCGCTTATGACGGGAATTGAGCTCGTATCCAGAAGCAAGGAGTTGGGCTACCGTCTTCAAGTGCTGATGGTCAGCGGCTACAACGAATTCGAATTCGTGCAGGAAGCAATTCATGTCGGCGCGCAGGCTTACGTGCTGAAGCCGATCAAGATCGAAGAGGTGGAAGCGAAGCTGACCGCCTTCCGGGCAGCGATCGAGAAGCAGCGGGATATCGAAGCGGAGACGAACGAGCTGCAGGAGAAAGTGTCCGGCAGTCTGGACGTGGTCAAGGAACGGTTCGTGCACGATCTTGTGCTGGACGGACTTGCGGATCCGGATATGAAGGAATCATGGGTGAAGCTGCTCGAGCTTCCGGATCTGAGCCGGGGAGTCGTCATGATCTCCTTCGGGTACGACCGCTATCTGGATGGCGGCCGCGACGCCAGGAGCCGCATCGTGCGCGGAAGCGGATTTCTGAAGGCGGTGAAGGTCAGCCTCTCGGACTTCGAAGGCGTCATCGCGGCGAACCTGGGAGCGGAGGAGGTCGTCGCCGTCCATCTGAATCCGCTGCCCGAGGAGCAGGTGCGCATGGATAAGGGGATTTCGTTCGTGCAGCAATGGATCCGGGAGCAATACGGCTCGTCCGTTACGGTGGGGATTAGCCGGCTGTGCAAGGATTGGAGCGAGGTTCCCCTTGCGTACAAGCGGGTGAAGTTCATGATGGCGAAAGCCCGGCTGCTCGAGGGCGGGCAAGTGCTGTACGAGGAGCGGCTGGACGAAACGGAATTTCTGGAGCATCGCGTCAGGGAGGAGTACATCCCGGAAATCGTCCGCATGCTCGAGAAGACGGAGGAGCTGCCGCGGGCGGTCGATTACGCCGGCAGCGTGCTCGATATGCTGATGGCCCATCACTCGTTCGCCTATATTCAGGCGTTCGGCTTTGGGCTGCTCAGCGAGCTGGCGCGCAGACGCAAGACGGAGGACGGCGCGCCGTCCGATCCGAATATTCCCGCATGGCAGCGGTTGATTGATTGCTCCGCGGCGTCCCAGGTCAAGGAGGCCGTCATGGATTACATCGCGAGGCATGCGGAGGCGGAGCTTAATAAGCAGAACGGACAACAGCATCATCTGATCCAGCGCGTCGCCGGCTATATCGAGGCGCATATTCACGAGAACGTGACCGTCAAGCAGCTGGCGGAGCTGCATCACTTGAACGCCAGCTATCTGAGCGTGCTGTTCAAGAAGTCGACCGGCAAGACGATATCCGAATTCGTGCAGGAAACGCGGATGAACAGAGCGATGGAGCTGCTTCGCGATCCCCACGTCAAAGTGTATGAGGTGGCGGAGCAGGTCGGCTTCCAGACGGCGGCTTATTTCGCTTACCTCTTCAAGAAAACGACGGGCTATACCCCTCAGGAATATAGGGATTACTATTATTAAAAACCAGGCTGGAGGGAGAGAGGGATTCGTTCTTGCGTTTTCGGGGAATGTCCTTGACAATGGAAACGAATACCACTTGGGCGAGGTGTAAGTAAGATGAGCAAACTAGTATTTTTCCTGGGTGGAGCCGGGGCCGGCAAGACGACCGTCGCGAAGGCGCTGGCAAGAAGAAGCCATGCGGCGTTGTTCGATATGGATACGCTCCTAAGACCTGCCGCCGAGGCCGTTATGACGCTGTCGGGACTCGATCCGAACGACCGGGATTCCGCGCTCTACAAGACGAGATGCAGGGATCTTGGCTACCGCATAACGATGGACACCGCGCTTGAGAATGCTGAGCTTGGGACGGATGCCTACATTATTGGCCCGTTCACGCGGGAGACGGACGACCCCGAATGGCTGGAGAGCGAGCTGTCGCGGATCGGCGCAACGCTGGACAACGTGGAGGTCAAGGTCATCTTCGTCGAGCTGCCGGGCGAGAGCTTCTACCGCGAACGCATTCTGCGTCGGGGCTCGGCACTCGATGCTTGGAAGCTGGACAACTGGGACGAATTCAGCCGGTCGCTCGCACCCCGCGGCGTCAGTTGGCCAATTCCCGAGTCGTCGATCCTCCGCTTCGATAATTCGGGTGAGCTGTCCGAGGACAAGCTGACGCTGCTCGCGCGGTTTATCGAAAAGACGGATGTGTTTAATGTATATGATGAAGAAACGCCGCCTCGTTGAAGGCGGCGTTTCTTATTATATACCCTATTTAAAACCCAATTACTGTACCGTTTTGTTATACGTGGCGATTTTGTCGGTAATAGCGCCCGCCGCGTCGTCCAGAGCCGTCTTGGAATCCTTGGCTCCGGTGAACACTTCCTCCATCGCTCCTTCGACGATTTGGCGCGCTTCCGGGAATACGCCCATGACCGCCCCTTGCGTAGCCGGGGACAGCTTCGTCGCGTGCAGCTGGTCGATCGCCGTCTGGAATTGCGGGTATTGTGCCAGATTGTCCTTCACGATCTGCTCGTCGTATGCAAGCTTATTGATCGGGAAGTAACCGGTGGCGATATGCCATTTCGCCTGCGTTGCCGGCTCGGCGAGGTATTTGATGAATTCCCAAGCAGCCTGCTGCTCGGCTTCGGACTTGTTGTTCAGAACCCAGAGGCTCGCGCCGCCGACGATCACGCCGCCGTCCGCCCCGCCTGCCGGCTTCGGAAGGAAGGCCGTTCCGACCTCGAATTTGCCTTTGGCGCCGTCGACGATGCCGCGCAGGCTTCCCGTCGAATCGAGCGTCATGCCCGCTTGTCCGGCCAAAAACGCTTTTTTGGTATCGTCCGTTTTGCGTCCCAGATTAAGCGCGATCTTCTCGTCAAGCAGGCTCTTCAGCCAATCGATCGTTTGGATACCGGCTTCGCCGTTCAGCTGCGACTCCGTCGCGGAGGAGGCGCGGCCGTTGCCGTTGTTCACGTATTCGGCGCCTTGATTCGCGAAGAACTGCTCCATGAACCAGCCATAGATGGCGAAGGCTGCTCCGGACTGGCCGTCCTTCGTCAAAGCTTTGGCGGCATTCGTCACTTCTTCATAGGTCGTAGGCGGATTCTCCGGATCGAGGCCGGCCGCTTTGAACATATCCTTGTTGTAATAGAGAATCGGATTCGACGTGTTGAACGGCATCGAGTATAGCTTGTCGTCAAACCGGTAGTACCCGAGGATGTTTTCTTCCAGATTCGATAGATCATAGCTTTCGGCATCGATGAAATTTTGAACAGGCGTCACGGCTTTGGAGTCGATCATAAACTTGGAGCCGATTTCGTAGACCTGGATCAAGGTCGGACCCGATTTCGAATCCATGGACGCCTTCATCTTGTTCAAGCTCTCGTCGTAGGTTCCTTGGAATACTTCCTCCACCTGAATGTCGGGATGCGCGGCGTTAAAGTCGGCCGCAAGCTGCGTCACCGCTTTCCCAAGCTCCCCGCCCATGGAATGCCACCATACAACCTTCACGGGTTCCTTCGCCGCGGACGTCGGAGTCTCTTTATCGTTTCCTGCGGTCGCTTCCGATTGCCGAGGTTCTTCATTCCCCGCGTCTCCGCCCGATCCCTGGTTTCCGCAAGCCGCCAGGAACACCATCAGTATGGCCGTCATCATGAGCATGACGGTTTTCAGCCTGTTTGCTTTCATTTGTTTCTCTCCCTTGATCTTTATTATTTGGAATGCCGCAAGGACAATATCCACCGCTAACCTTTGATTGCTCCAGCCGTCAGGCCTCCGACCAGCTGCTTCAGGCCGAGCATGAGCAGCAGGAGGGATGGCAGCAGCACCAGCGTTACCCCCGCCAATACGAGATTCCAGGACGTCATCTCTTCGAATTGAAGCATGCTGATCCCGATCTGCACGGTGCGCATCGTATCGCTGCTCGTAACCAGGAGCGGCCAGAGATACATATTCCATGCGTTCAGGAACGCGTACACCGCCAGCGAGGCAAGAGCGGGTCTGGACAATGGAAGCACGATTCTCGTAAAATGCCGGACATGGCCGCAGCCGTCCATCTTCGCCGCTTCGAACAATTCGCGAGGCAACTGCATAAAAAATTGGCGAAGCAAAAAGATGCCGAACGCGGATGCGAGAAAGGGTACCGTCAGCCCAACGTAGCTGTCCAGCCATTCGAGCGATTTGACGGTCAGGTAATTCGGAATCATCGTCACTTCCCAAGGGATCATCATCGTCGACAGGAAGATCGCAAACAAGAGCGCCCTGCCGCGGAATCGAACATAGACAAACGCATAGGCGGCCATGCTTGCCGTCAGCACTTGCCCGGCCATAATCGCGATGGAGACAACAAAGCTGTTGAATATAAAAGCTTGCAGCGGAACCAATTCGAGCACGGTCTGGAACGTTCCTAGATACAAGCCGGACGGAAGCAGCTTGGGCGGATACATCGTGGATTCCTCAGGCGTCATCAGCGATGCCGTGAAGGTGTACACGAGCGGATACAAGACCAGGACCGCCGCCAGCGTAAGAATGAGATAGAGCAGAGACGAACGAAGGATTCGGCTCGTTGTCATTGATAATGCACCTTCTTCTCGACAAAGCGGAATTGGATCCAAGTCAGAAGCAGAATGATCGCGAACAGTACGAGCGCCAGCGCGCTGCCCGTACCGAATTGATAATTGACGAACGCTTCCTTATAAATGGAATAGACGAATACTTCGGTAGAGCCTGCCGGGCCGCCTTTGGTCAAAATATGAATTTGTCCGAACGATTGAAAGGCGTTCATCACGGAGACGACGGTTAGGAAAAAAACGGTCGGCGACAGCAGCGGAAGCAGTATTTGAAAAAAAGTCCGGAAAGGTCCTGAACCGTCGATGCGGGCGCTGTCCCGAATGTCGCTGCCGATTCCTTGCAGGCCGCTTAGCAGCAAGATGTAATTAAAGCCGGAATTCATCCAGATCGTCATGATCGAGACGGATACGAGCGCCCAGGACGGGTCGATCAGCCACTGAACCGGGGACATCCCCAGCTTCGAGAGAAAGAAATTGAGCATTCCCGTCGTCGGGTGATAGAGCATCATCCAAATAACGGACGAAGTGCTTACGGATAACGCGACGGGAAGGGAGAAAATAAAGCGGAACAAGCTTGTCCCCCGCAGCTTCGTATACGTAAGCGCCGCAAGCAGGAGACCGGCGATAATGCCGGCGGGAACGGTGAGCAGCGTGAATTGAAGCGTGACCTCCAGACTGTTCCAGAAAGCCGGAGAAGCGAATAGCTGAGTGAAATTATCGAAACCGACGAATGCGGCTACGCTTCCGCGCGGGTCTGTCAGGTGGAAGCTCAAGTAGATAGATTGGAACAGCGGATAGAACAGAAACACGCCGAATAACACCAACGAAGGCGCCAGAAATGCGTAGCCGGCGGCATGTTCCTTCCAGACGGACAGGCGCTTCGCCGGCGTGCGGACAATGCTGTCCTTGGCGCGAATGGCGCCGTAAGCTTCCCGGTGCGTCGTACTCATTCATTTCCCCCTCTCTATGAATCTAGTAGAACTATACCGATGCTTTGTTAGACGGATGTCATGGAGAGGATAAGAAATTGTAAGAGGAAGAGGGAAGACGCTAATTATTCGCGGCTTCCCTCGCCGCATTGTGGGCTAGCCTATGCAGCTCGTTATTTTTCTTATGTCCGCTCATATATCTGATCTGAACGTCGACTTGGGGAAACCGTTGATTGAACTGGGCCAGGGCCGCGAGCAGCTCGTTTCTTCCTTGCTCTTCATGCGGGTTCGAGAATCGGGCTTGGGCCAATATTCGCGATATGCGGCTGCAATCGGTATAGATGACGGCGACCTTCGGCTCGCGATTAAGCATCGCTGAAGCGAGAGTCTCGATCCCAAGCGTGATCGCCGTTAATTCGCCGTAGATCGAGCCGTAATCGCGTTCGAGCGGCAGCTTCTTGGCTGCAAGCTTTACCTCTCGATTATGTACGGCGCAGCAAGCCGCTCCGTATGCGCCCCGAGAAGCGAAGCCGGCGTAATCGCAATAGAGGAACATCGTCCCTTTATTGACGATATTTTGTCTCAGACTGGCGTTTGCGTACGCTTTTTTGAGAAGCGGGTTCTGAATGAATTCCATGAGCTCATCTCCTTAACAAGATGGACGGTGCTATGCGTTCAGGATAAACGGAAGAGCCATTCTTTAAACCCTGCGCCGTTATGCCGTTTCCGTATAATCTTCTACAACCTTGACCATATGAATATATTTCGTAAGAGGTCATCCGATGTAGATGTTGAAGGAAGGGGAAGTGGGATACATGGAGGTTGATTCCGCGAGTTCAACTTTAGTTGCGGGCCAAGCGTTAAGAATGCAGAAGGTTGACAGCTTTATTGCTTTTCTTCGGGAAGTGAACGAGCTTCTTCAAATAGAAATCGATCTGTCTCCCGCGAATTTATTAGTCACGGACATGATTCAACGGCTCTCGGCTCAGCTGCGCTCCGCCTACTTGCCCGAGGAGGTGCAGGCCGTTCTGGGCAACGAATATATTCGAAGAAACGAGCGGAAATTGCGGGATAAGCTGTCGGAAGCTGAATTTCAAGCCGAGCTGTCGGATTCCCGGCTTTTCCAGCATGCAGGGAATTCCGTGCTCGATAGGGCATCCAGACTGCCGAATTGGAACGTTTACATAGACCTGGTAGGCCGGGAGCTGCCCGTTCTTCGTCAGATTGCCGGAAGGAGCAGTCACGCGGACAAATCGCCGATTGTATTTGTAGGCAGCGGGCCGATGCCGCTGAGCGCGATCATTCTCCACTTGTTCGGCGATGCGGAGGTCGTCTGTCTGGAAATGGATGGCGCCGCCTACGAAGCATCCTGCTCGTTGCTCGAGCGTATCGGCTTAGGGACGAAGGTGAAGGTCGCGCTGGAGAATGGGGAAGCGTTCGACTACAGCCCTTACAGCCGAATTTTCGTAGCGAGCCTCGTTCAGAATAAGACGGCGGTGCTGGAGCAAATCACCCGCACGGCTTCCGATCCTCTGGTGGCCGTTCGAACGGCCGAGGGGATGAAGCAAATCATGTATGAAGCCGTAGATGAAGCGCAGCTTCGCAAGCGGGGGTGGCGAATAGTGGCACGAACTTGCCCCGAACAGCGTTTGGTGATCAACTCCACGTTGTTTCTTGATCGCAGAGATTCTTTTGCAGGTATGGATTGAAGTGGAACGAGCCGAGGCTGAGAAGCCTTGGTTCGTTTTTTTAATTGTTGGCGGACAGGTTCCCGTTTCGGATGAGCCGTGCTACAATGGGAGGAATAAGTAAACCGCTTAACTTCTTTTTGAGATGAATCTGATAACGCTTACATGAATGGGTGATTCGGTCATTGCAGGAGGTTGATTATGTTTAAGCTTAACAACTGGTATATCCGGCTGCTTGTTTCCTATTTCCCGATCTTGGTGCTTACCGTATCGATGATCATATTTTTGTCGTTCATCGCGGTAGGCGAGGTTTCGCGCTCCGAGACGGCCAAAGCGGATCGTATTACGACCGGCTATGTGGTAGACAGCGTGGAACGCACCGTACGCGACGCTGAGTTTAAGGTGCTTGAGGAAGTCGCCGCGAATGCCAACTACAACGCGTATTTATCAGGCTCGTCCGCAACGAGCGTCAAATACGGCGTCGTTCATAGTTTGCGGGCGCTCGTCGAAGAGAACGATTATATCGAATCGGTGTACTTGATCAGGCAGTCCGACGACACGGTGCTGACGGCAAGCGGGCAGATTGAGCTGCCGGCATTCGGCGACCGGGCATTTATCGAGGAAGCTAAGGACAACCGCAATTATCAGGGCTGGTCGGCCAGCCGGGAGTTCCGCGAATTCGATTCGCTGGAGCCCGTGAAAATTATTACGATGCACAAGCAGACGCCGCTGCCGTTCGGCAAGGATGGTCTCCTCGTCATTAACATTGATCTGTATGCGGTTGAGAAATTGATTGGAGGCATGACGAATCATCAAGTGTCGTTCATGAGAATAACCGATTCGGCCGGCCAATTTGTCTATTCGGGCAATGCCGGAGCAGAAGCCGATAGCGGCGAAGTGCTTACGAAGGTTCAATCGCAGGTGCTGGGCTGGACGTTCGAAAGCGGCATTCAAGCCGGACAATTGATGGGCTGGGTATCGGTCGTATCTTATGTTTGGGTCGTGATCGCGATTCTAACCTTCGTCATCGCGATTGTTTATATTATATGGGTAACGCGGCGCAATTATAAGCCGATCCAGCTCATGATGAACCGTATACAAGCCCTTCAGCTGCGCGGAAGCGACGGAGGGGCGGTTCGCATGGACGATCTGACAATGATCGACCGCGCTCTCGAAAACTTGATCGTGCAGTCGCGCGACTACGAAAAAGAACAGCGCGAAAGCGCGATTCTTCAGCGCAGACAGCTGTTTAACGAGCTTCTGAGCGGCCAGCGCAACCATTCCGTGAACGAGCGAATGAGCCTATTGAATTTGCTTCCCTCCGAAGGCCGATACGCCGCAATGGTCGTTAAACTGAACCGGTACGAGGATTTCCTGGCGGAGTATACGCTTCATGAGCAGAACGTACTGAAATTCGCTCTCGGCAATGTGATGCAGGAACTGGCGCAGAACGAAGGCCTTCAAGGCTTTGGGGAGTGGTCGGGACCGGACCGGATCACATTCGTATTCGCAAGCTCGGACGCCACAGACGAGCGGATGGTGGAGCGGCTTCGCCAAACGGCGGCTGTCGCGCGGAAGTGGGTAGGCGAGCATTTGCGTTTCCTGTTGTCGATTGGCATAGGCACGATAGTGGAGGACTGGAGCCAGATCGGTCAATCGTACCGCGACGCTTTATCGGGCATGGAATACCGATTCTCGATCGGACGGGGCGCGGTCACGTTCAGCGGCGATATTCCGCAAGACAAGCCTAACGGGCTGTTCAATTACATGCAGAGCTGCACCGATTGCGTTCAGGAGTTCCGGCTGACCAATGAAGGCTGGCGGGACACGTTCGTTCAATTATTCGAGAAGCTCGAATCGGATTCGCTCAAGGATGAGGATATTCATTCGCTTTTGCAGTTTTTCCTGCAGACGCTAGGCCGGGAGCTGAAGCATCTGTCGGACGAGCTGAACGAATGTCTCGAAGGCGACCGGGTATCGATGCTGCTCGTGAAGCTGAAGGAAGCTTCGTCGCTGACGGAGCTCAAGGAGCCGCTGCTCCCATATTTGGACGAGATATTCGAAATGTACACAGGATTAAGTCAGGCCAAAGGCTACAAAACGATGATTGCGGAGATCAGGGCCTACATTCAAGAAAACTACGCGGATCCGGATCTGTCTCTGAAGCATCTGAGCGATCGGTTCCAAATTTCGGGCAAGTATGCAAGCTATCTATTCAAACTGGAGTATGATATGAAGTTCGTCGATTTCCTCGTGCAGCTGCGGATGCAGCAGGCCGAGCGACTGCTGGCGGAGACGGAGGAAACCGTTCAGAACATCGCGCTTCAAGTCGGTTACGCGAACTCGATTACATTCGGCCGGGTATTCAAGCGGACAACGGGGGTTACGCCGGGCGAATTCCGAAAGCTCAAGATGCGGCCGTCTTCCTCGGATTGGGGTACGCAAGGAAATCGCGAAGAAGCCGTCACGGATGCATGACGAAAACAATGGTTAATTTAAAGGCAGCGGCAGTCCGGAGCTTACTTCACAATTCGGACCGCCGCTGCCTTTTTGTTTAAGCCGCGTGATTATCGTTTATCTGCTCCGGAATTGGGTTGAAATCAACCTTTTTCCTAAACGGTTTATATCGGGAAAATGATTCATTCTAAACGAGAAAACCCAGCTCTATCATGGGTTTGGAGCAACGGTTTGCCTCGTTGAAACTGGTTTATTGTCATAGCGGCCAGGGGCGTGACATACTGAGGGCACTTCCCGAACACGGCAACGCAAACAACGATTGAAAGCGTGTACACGGAAGCATCTTATACAGGATGAAAGAGGGGTTGGATTCGAATGGAAAAAGCTTCAAAAGGTAAAAAGAAGACTCTTGCACTGGCAGCGCTCACGCTTGCTAGCACCATGTTGTTCAGCGCATGCAGCAGCAACGGGAACGCGAATGTGAACGGAAATAGCGCAGGCAAAGGAGATGGAGCAGCCGGTAAGCCTGTCACTCTGAAGGTCGAGGTGTTCGATCGAGGCAATGCGCCTGCGGGATCAACCATTACGGACAACTATTTGACCAAATTCGTACAAGACAACTTCGGCACTCCCAATAATATAAACGTAGAATTCGTTCCGATCCCGCGGTCGGAGGAGGTTCAGAAGCTTAACGTCCTGATGGCGAGCGGAAGCGACGTGCCGGACATCGTGTTCACGTACGATTCGGGTACGTTCTACCGCTATGCGCAGCAAGGCGGTTTGACAGAGCTTGGAGCGCTGCTCGACGAGCATGGTCCTAACCTGAAGAAGTTCTTGGGCGAAGAGACGATCGCATATGGCCAATATGAAGGCAAGCAGTATGCATTGCCGGCAAGACGCGCTCATCTGGGTAAATACTCGTCGTTCATCCGCCAGGACTGGCTCGACAAGCTGGGCTTGCCGGTACCAACAACTACAGAGGAGCTGTACACGACGTTGAAAGCGTTCAAGGAGAAGGATCCGGGTGAAACCGGCGGCAAGGTCATTCCGCTCGGCATGGCGCTTGCTCCGGCTCAATACGAGCCGCTGATCTGGTCCTTCATCCAGCCTCACTCGGAGGAAGAGCGCTACACGCTGACACAGCAGCTGGGCTCGCGCGATTATCCGACGCTGCTGCCGGGCTTCAAGGACGCCTTGCAATTCATGAACAAGGTATATAACGAAGGCTTGATGAGCGCCGACTTCAGCTTGGATGAAGACAAGAAGAAGCTGAACGAGGACGCCGCGAACGGTCTGGTCGGATTCTTCAGTGAAGACGACATGAACCCGTTCTATGCGGACGGCCTGTACGCGACGCTGCAGAAGAACATTCCGGATGCGAAGCTGTCCGCGGTTGACGTGTACTCGAACTCGGAAGGCAAGCATCCAAAGCCGGAATACGCGCCGGTTGGTCTCTATCTGATGATTCCGAAGAGCAGCGAACGTGCAGTGGAAGCAATCAAATACCTGGATTGGATGGCTTCGGGCGATAACCTGCTTTACATTCAGAACGGTGTTGAAGGTGAAAACTATACGCTTCAGAACGGCATTCCGGTCATGAAAGCCGACGCAACGGAAGAAGCGAAGAACCGCTTGTTCAACGCAGGCGACATGGGTCTTATTTCGAATGGCAAGCAGCTTGGCGATACGGAGAAAAACGTAGAGGCTTACGTATACGGCATGCCGGAAGCTTTCCACGAAGAGACTCGCCGCGCGCTGACCGTTTCGAGATCCGATACGATTAAACCGGTTAGGTTCGACCGTCCGATCGAGGCTCAAGGCAAGTACGGCACGGGACTGCTCGATAAATTCCATGAAATTATCGTCAAGACGACGATGGTGAAGCCGGATCAATTCGAGGCCACGTACGAAGCAGCAATGAAGGACTATATGGCTAACGGCGGTCAGGCCATTCTGGATGAACGCAAAGAAGCTTATGCGGCAATGAGCAAGTAGACAAAAAACAGAAACAGCTCGGAGGCGATCAGCCGTCACGGACGACCGTCTCCGGGCATCAACGTAAGCGGATAGGGGTGGATGGCGTTGAAAGCGACTGCGTACTTACGAAGATATTGGCAATTGTATGCGCTGCTAGTTTTACCGGTCAGTTATTTTATACTTTTTAAATACGGTCCCATGTACGGCATTATTATCGCGTTCAAGGATTTCAACTTCTTCCAGGGCATTAACGGCAGCGAGTGGATCGGCTTCGAGGGGTTTAGAGAAGTATTCGCGATGCCGGATTTCTATAAGACGCTTCGAAACACGCTGATGCTTAACTTTTTCGATTTGCTGGTCTCGTTCCCGGCGCCGCTCATACTCGCCATCATGCTGTACGAGCTGAAGTTCGCCTGGTTCAAGAAGCTGTCGCAAACGATTTTGTACATCCCGCACTTTATCTCTTGGGTCATCATCGGCGGAATCGTCTACCAGGTGTTCGGCACGCAGTCCGGGATGATCAACAACCTGATTACGGCAATGGGCTTTGAGGCTATCCCTTTCCTAACTGACAAAAACGATTGGTTAATCACGTACCTGGGAGTCGGAGTCTGGCAAAGCGCAGGCTGGGGAACGATCATTTATTTGGCGGCGCTGACGGGCATCAACAGAGAGCTCTTCGAAGCGGCAGACGTCGACGGAGCAAGCCGGATGAGGAAAATATGGAGCATCACGCTTCCGTCGCTGAAGCCGACGATCGTGACGCTGCTTATCATTAATTTGGGGCATATGATCGCAATCGGCTTCGAACGTCCGTACATTATCGGCAACACAGCCGTCCGCGATTATTCGGATGTGCTCAGCACCTTCGTCTACCGGATGGGCATCGAGTCCGGCCAATACACGCTCGCGACAGTCGTCGGCTTGTTCCAGGCGGTCGTAGGTCTGGTATTCGTGCTAGGTTCGAACTACGCCTCCAAGAAATTGACGGATCAAAGCATCCTCTAACCTTCGAAAAGAAAGGAGCGATAAGACATGAGTGAACGACAAGCCAACCGGACATTCGACGCGATCAACACGACCGCCATCTTACTATTCGTGCTGCTATGTCTGGCTCCGTTTATCCATATAATTGCGATATCCTTAAGCTCCGCGCGGGCGATTATGTCCGGCGAGGTCAGTCTCATTCCGGTCGAATTGAACTGGACCGCCTACAAGCAGGTGTTCTCCGACATGTCGATGATCCGTTCGCTTGGATTTACGGTGATGATGACGCTGGTTTTCACCCTGATGTGTATGTTTATGTCCATTACGGCGGCTTATCCGCTGGCCAAAACAAAGCTGAAAGGCCGCAAGCTGGTTATGTTCATCATTGTCATCACGATGTTTTTCAGCGGAGGCATCATTCCGGAATACATGCTTGTCCGCAATCTGGGACTGCTGGACTCGGTATGGGCGCTTATCCTGCCCGGATTGATCAGCCCGTTCTATTTAATTATCTTGATCACATTTTTTCAGAATATTCCGGATTCTCTGGAGGAATCAGCGGAGATCGACGGCAGCTCCCACTTCCGGACGCTCGTCAGCATCATCGTACCGTTGTCGCTTCCCGTCATCGCCACGCTTAGCCTGTTCTATGCCGTCGGGCGCTGGAACGGCTTCACGGATACGCTGATGTATATTACAAGCCCGGAGATGTATCCGCTTCAATTAAAGCTGTACCAGCTGGTCCAGAACAATATGGTCAGCGAGCTGATGCAGCTGGAAGGCGCGACCGGGCAGTCGATGCTGCAGCCGGAGAGTCTGAAGGCGGCAAGCGTCATCTTCGCAACCGTGCCGATCTTAATCGTGTATCCATGGCTTCAGCGGTACTTTGTAAGCGGGGTCATGCTCGGGGCGGTTAAGGGGTAAAAAGAGAAACGGCTGTTCGCCGTAAGTCACCGGGAGGGAATGGAGACATGGGGAAGGACAAAGGAAGCTATTCGTTTTCTACATGCTGGAATATAAAAAGGCATCAGACGGGCAGCGGGATGATTAATGAAATCCGGGAGCTCGGCTTCCGGTACGTCGAGCTGAACTATAACGTGACGGATGAGTTGCTGGCGACGATCGAGCCGATGATCGAGCGGGGAGAGATCGGCGTGTCGAGCGTGCACAATACGTTCCCGCATGTGCCCGATCCCGATTACGGCACGGATTCCGTTCTGCTCGGCTTCGACGATGAAGCGAAACGGCAGCGAGCGATCGAGCTGGTCGTCCGTTCCGCCGAGCATGCGCACCGTTACGGAGCGAAGGCGGTGGTCGTCCATCCGGGAGAGGTGCCGTTCGACTACAACATCGATCAAGAGCTCAAGCGGCTGTACAACGAGCAAGGGCCGGCATCGGCCGCTTACGCCGCGTTATGGAGCGAGATGCTGGAGCGTCGGGAAGCGCTGGCGGCAACCTATTTGCGGAGAATTGGAGACAGCCTGGAGGATATATGCGACCGAATTGAAGCCAAGGGCTGGGATGTATCGATAGGAATCGAAACGAGGTCGCGCTGCTATCAGATGCCGACGCTGAGCGAGGCGGCAGTCGTCTTCGACCGGATCCAGGGCGCCAGGGTGGGGCTATGGTACGATTTCGGACACGGCATGATGATGGAGCGCATGGGCTTATACGATAACGCGGGCGAGATGGAAGCGATCAAGGACCGCGTGGTGGGCATTCATATTCACGAGACGGTCGGGCTGTCGGATCATTGGTGCCCTTATGTGCACAGCGGCGATATGAGCTACTTCGATCGCTTCCTTCCGATCATTGCGGCAGCGCCCGTGAAGGTGTATGAGCTGAAAGCGGCATGCACGCCGGAGGAAATCGAGCGCAGCCACGAGCTGCTGCTCGGTAAGCTGGCCGCTATCGGAGGATAAGAGCGATGGACATGAAGCTTGCGGCTTCATACGCGCCGCGGTTGTATTTCGACCGGAACGAACCGTTCTATCCGGTGCGGGTTGGCGTATCCCTCCTTCGCCGGGGGGAGCGGTCGCCGTCCTTTCGGCGCTTCGTGGAATGGGAGGAGGCTTCGATCGCTTATGCGATCGAATTCGCCATTTATTGGGATTACGATATTCAGCATTTGTATGAGCTGGAGCATGTATGGGTCTATGTGGATAAAGCGGGTCAGGTAGCCGACGCGGAGGCGAGCTTCCACGGCCGGTACTTGAAGGCTCTGCTGCCGGACCGTTCGAACCTGTCGGGGAGGACGGTGAGCTTGTATTCGCAGCCGGGCAAGCATGCGTTCTCGCCGGTTCCCGTTCTCTTCGAGCTGCTGCCGGACGCAAGGACGGCGACGGACCGGGATGCCGGCAGGGACGGATTGACCTTGCCGGATTGGTACGAGGCGCGGGAGCTGTACGACGAAGAAACGAATCGGCTGGTGCGCGCCTATCAACAGGCGAATCACCGGTTCGCTCCTTCTTTTGAATACGACGCTTGGGAGCTGGCGAATCGCGGAGAGCTGTTCGTTCCGTGGGACGCTCTATATAAGGAAATACCGGAACGAATCGAGGCCGAGCTCAGAGACATTCGGCGATCGGTTGCCGGCCGGAAGGGACAAGGGAAGGATGATCGCGATGTTTGAGAAGCTGACAGCCATTAATGATGAATGGGTCAAGCCGGGGATAGACAATCAGATTACGGACGGCGCCAGCCGCTTTTATGGCGGGGTGGCCGACCCGGACAACGGCATCGCGTGGCCGACCCATACGGGTACGCTGGCGGTGATGGCGATATGGGGCTGCGCTCTCGTAAACGAGGAGTCGAGCTATTATCATGACGAGCGCGTGCTCGAAGCGTTGGAGCTTGCGGCAGCGTTCATCGTCCGGGTTCAGCATGCGGACGGCACGATCTCGCCCGGTTGGACGAATATGCATTCGCCGCCGGATACGGGATTTGCCGTCGTCGGGCTTGCCCAGCTTCTCGAGCTGCTGGAGAAGCATGAATGGGCGGCGCTGGACGGAGTACGGGCAAACATAAAGCTGTTCCTGGAGCGGTCCGTTCCCGCGATCCTTACCGGCGGCTGCCACACGCCTAATCATCGCTGGGTGCTGACCGCCGCGCTCGCTTTCTTGCATAGGTTAACCGGAGACAATCAGCTGATCGCTCGTGCCGACGCATGGCTCGCGGAAGGGATGGACTGCACGGAGGACGGCGAGTGGACGGAGCGCAGCAACGGCATCTACAACGGCGTCAGCGACGTGATGCTGTACCATACGGCCGAGCTGCTCGGACGGCCGGAGCTACTGGAGCCGGTTCGCAGCAACCTGCGGATGATGGCCTATCTTATCCATCCGGACGGAGAAGTCGTGACCGACTATTCTGGACGGCAGGACTTCGGACATAAGCATGATATGTCGGGCTATCACTTTGTCGCGGCGTTGATGGCGCATCTCGATCAGGAGCCGTTGTTCGCCGCCTTGGCCGAGCTGGCGGGCGATGCGTCGAGGCATCCCGGAGCGATTCCGAACAACGGGCTGATGGGCCTGCTGCTCCGTCCCGAGCTGCGGGAGCATGCGGTGGAGCCGGCCGATTTGCCGGATCATTACAAGGTCGTCATTAACGGCAGGTTCAACCGCCAGCAGTACTTGAGCCGGATGGAATCGGCCGGTCATGGCGGGCGGATCTATCACAGCCGCTTGCATCCCGAGTTCGGCGCTCCGGTCGCCCGGGAGCGGAGAGGCATGACGAGCATGACCGTCATGACGGAGACGAGCTCGTTCCTCGCGCTCCGGCACGGAGAGGCGAAGCTGCTCGGGGTGCAGGTCAGCAGCTCGTTCGAGCCCGGCTTCATCAAGATGAACGAGCTGGAGCCGCTTGAGGACGGCTATCGGCTGGCGGGCTCGGAGTCGAAGGGCTACTACGGCCCGGTAGCGGCCGAGCGGCTTCCGGAATCGGCGGGAGCTCCGGTCAGTCCTTGGTATTTGCTGCCTCATCAGCTTCGCGAAGTGACGCATCTGCAGCACCATCATGTGCAGGTCGAGCTCGCGGAAGAGGCCGGCGGATGGCGGCTCCGCGTCCAATGCGACATGCCGGATGTGATGCTGACCCAAATTTCTTTTATCTTCGGCAGAGAAGGGACATTCGCCGGAGGCGAGCGGGCGGATGCCGAAGCGGGCACGCAATTTTGGAAGGACGGCACGGTTCGCTATTCGTCGGGCTCCGATTGGATCGAGCTGGACGGCGGCGCGCACGAGCATGGGGCCAAGTCGATACGCGGAGCGGGATTCCCGGCGGATTGCAAAACGCTCGTCGTCAATGTGCTCACGCCGTACGACCGGACGTTTCATCTAAGGCTGTCGCCGGCTGACGGCAAGGAGGGGAGCTTACAATGACCGCATATATGGAATATCGAGACAGCTCGCGATACGCGTTCGGCCATGATGCTCGCCGCATTCTGGAGCTCCTGGCGGGCCGTTACGCCGGAGCCAATCCGAAGGTCCCGTTCGCTTACCGCGCTTTCTCGCGGCTTGGCATCCTGCAGAACGAAGAAGGGCTTTACGACATGGGGCTCGCGGCCCGATTGCCGGATGCGGACAGCGGCGATTACGCCTACCTGTACGGGCTTGTCTGGAGCGACGACGAGCGTTCGATCGACAGCGTGCTGGAGCCGCTCGGTCCGATTAAGCTGTACCTGAACGGACAGCTTCTGTTCCGGACGTCCGCCGTGGAGGAAATGAAGCCGGACGCGCGCGTGATCATCCCGATCGTATTCGCGAAAGGCTGGAACCGGATCTTGATCGAAGCCAGGAGGACGCCAGCCGGCTTCGGCTGCCGATTCGGGGCCGACGAAGCGAAGGTGCGCATCCTGAACGTGCTCGCGCCGTTCGCGGGGCGGGACGGCAGCGCAGGCTGGGTATACTCCGCGCCGGTCAAGAAGTCCTGCTACGGCGAAGGCGCCTTCCCGGATGAGCGGGGCGCGGAAGAGGAGACGGGGCTGCAATGGTTCCCCCGCACGGCATGGACGGCGTCGGAATCGGCTTTGCCGAACCTGGAGCGTAAGTATGGACGGCCGGAGAAGCCGGCTGCGGGTTACGGATGGACGCGGCTGGCGATGACGGGCAGCCGAACGGTGGAATTGGAAGGCCGCGTGTACGGACCTTCCTCCATATGGATGGACGGCGAGCTGGTGCTGGAGCTTGCCGGAGCGGGTGATTTCCGGGAGCTTGTGCAGGTTGGCGCCGGAGATGGCGGCGAAGGCAGGCAGCTCCTGATCCGTACGCTCAGCGGCTCGAATGGCTGGGGCTTCGAGCTCCGCGCTTCGGCTGGCGGCAAGCCGCTTGCATGCGAGCAGCCCTTGCGCGTACACGGCTACGACGGCGCTTGGCTGTACGCGGGACCGATAGACCCGAACGCGGGGATCGGCGTGTCCGATATTTGCAGAGCCTCGGCGCTTCTGCCCGCCGTTCATCTGGACGGCAGCCCGGCAGGCAGCGTCTACTGGGAGACCGGCGCGCCGCACACCCGAGTGCGTCCCTACTACGAGAACGCGATGCTGAGCAACAAATGGACGACGGGCACGGCAACCAACTTCGGGCGCTGGGACTATCCGCTTGGCGTCACGATGTACGGCTTGCTTCGCGCTTCCAGGACGCTTGAGCGGCCGGATTTGGCCGATTACGCGCTGGAGCACATCCGCAGCTGCACGGCGATGTACGATTATTCGTTATGGGATCGCGGCGAATACGGCTTTCCGAGCGTCAATCACCAGCTGGTCCTTATGCGGATGCTGGATAACTGCGGCTCGTTCGGCTCCGCGATGCTGGAGGCTTATTCCGCGGAAGGGGACGAATCGTTCCTGCGCATTGCGGACACGATCGCGGACTTTATGCTGCGGAAGCTGGAGAGAAGAGAGGACGGCGCGTTCTACCGCTTAAGCGAAGGCGAATATTTCGACCGCACGATGTGGGCGGACGATCTGTACATGAGCGCTCCGTTCTTGACGCGGTATGCCGTCGCGACAGGGAAGCGGGAAGCGATGGACGAAGCGGCGCGGCAATTCCTGCTGTTCCGGCAGTACCTGTTCATGGAAGACGAGCGCATCATGTCGCATGTATACGACTTCAAATACGGCCAGGCGACGAGAGTGCCTTGGGGCCGGGGCAACGGCTGGGTGCTGTTCTCGCTTACGGAGCTGCTCGAGCGTCTGCCGGACGATCACCGGGACCGCGAAGCGCTGCTGTCTTTCTTCCGGGAGATGTGCGCGGGAGTGTCGGCCCTGCAAAGCGATTCGGGGCTGTGGAGGCAGGTGCTGAACGAGCCGGAGGCGTACGAGGAAGCTTCGTGCACGGCGATGTTCGCCTACGCCTTCGCCCGCGGCGTCCGGTTCGGCTGGCTGACGGACGGCGAGCTCTATGCGGAAGCAGCGTTCAAGGCTTGGCGCGGCCTGACGGGCGGCGCGATCGATCGGTCGGGCAACGTCCACGGCGTATGCAGCGGGTCCCGGTACTCGTTCTCGCCGGACTACTACATGTACGATTTGCGAACCGTGGTGAACGATAATCACGGCATCGGCATCATGATGCTGGCGGGCGTGGAGATTAGCAGCCTGAAGGCGGCTCTGGCGTTGCCTCGTCCAGCGAATGTACTCTCTTAAACGAACATTTGCATGGAAAAGACTGCCGGGCGCTCCGTTCACTCATGCCAAATCGCCAGCTGGGCTGCAAGAGTGAAAATCACTGCTGCAGCCCGGCAGGCGGGCGATGCGGCGTGTCGCGCAAATTTTTTTTCGCAAAGGGTAAAGCGCTTAATCTAACGACAAAGGTGGGAATCCGATGAAGACGATCAAATTGTCGATGGCGCAGGCATTGCTTCGATTTCTCGACAACCAGTACATATCGGTCGACGGGAAGGAGACGAAGTTCGTCAAAGGCGTCATGGGCATATTCGGGCACGGTAATGTGACGGGCATTGGCGAGGCGCTGGAGAGAAGTCCGGGAAGCTTAATCTTCATGCAAGGGAAAAACGAACAGGGCATGGCGCATGCGGCGACGGCTTTCGCGAAGCAGAGCGCGCGAAAGCAAATTATAGCCTGCACGTCCTCGATCGGACCGGGCGCGCTCAACATGGTGACGGCGGCCGGCACGGCCACCGTCAACCGGATCCCGCTGCTGCTGCTGCCGGGTGACAACTTCGCCTGCAGGCAGCCCGATCCGGTGCTGCAGCAGCTGGAGGATCCGAGCGACTATACGATATCGGCGGTCGACGCCTTTAAGCCGGTGAGCCGGTACTGGGATCGGATCGTCCGTCCGGAGCAGCTGATGACCGCCGCGCTGCAGGCGATGCGCGTGCTGACCGATCCGGCGGAGACGGGAGCCGTCACGCTCGCGCTGCCGCAGGATGTGCAGGCGGAAACCTACGATTACCCGGAAGCGTTCTTCGAGCGGAGGGTGCATACGGTAGATCGCCGTCCGCCCGCCGCGGACGCGATCCGGCGGGCATGCGGCGTACTCGCCGGCAAGCGGAAGCCGCTGCTCATCGCGGGCGGCGGCGTCCATTACAGCGGCGCGACGGAGGAGCTGGCGGCGTTCGCGGAGGCCTTCGGCATTCCGGTCGCCGAAACCCAGGCGGGCAAAAGCGCTATGCGCTGGGACCATCCGCTGAACATGGGCGGGGTCGGCGTAACGGGGACGCTGGCGGCCAATCAGCTGGCGAAGGAAGCCGATGTCATTATCGGCGTCGGCACCCGGTATTCGGATTTTACGACGGCTTCGAAATCCGCGTTCGGCAACCCTGACGTGCAATTCATTAATATGAACGTTAGCTCGTTCGATTCGGCGAAGCTGAACGGCATCGCGGTAACGGCCGATGCCAAAGCGGCGATCGCCGCCCTTCATGCCGAGCTTGCGAAATCCGGCTACGCGAGCGGGTTCGAGGCCGGGGAGCTCGAGAGACGCAAGACGGAGTGGAACCTCGAGGTGGACCGCCTGTATGGTTTCGAGCATGAAGCGGGATTGGCCCAGACGCGGGCTCTCGGCGTCATCAACGAAACGCTGCAGCCATCCGACGTCATTGTTGCGGCAGCCGGCAGTCTGCCAGGCGATCTGCATCGGCTTTGGCGGCCGTCCGAGGCCGGCACTTATCATATGGAATACGGCTTCTCGTGCATGGGCTACGAGATCAGCGGCGCGTTCGGCGCGGCGATAGCGGCTCCGGAACGTAACGTCTATGCCGTCGTTGGAGACGGAAGCTACCTGATGCTGCACTCCGAGCTGATCACCAGCCTGCAGGAAGGGGTGAAGCTGACGGTGCTGCTCTTCGACAACAGCGGCTTTCAATGCATTCACAATCTGCAAAGAGGGAACGGCAGCGACGGCTTCGGCAACGAATTCCGCTTCCGCGACGCGGCTACGGGCCAGTTGAACGGGAGCTATATGCCGATGGATTTTGCGGCTCATGCTCGCAGTTTCGGCGCGCAAGCTTATACGGTCCGCACGGCCGAGCAGCTTCGCGAGGCGCTGCTGCAGGCGCGGGAGGAAACCGTGTCGACGCTGATCGAAATCAAGGTGCTGCCCGGCACGAACTCGGACGGCTACGAATCGTGGTGGCGCGTGGACGTGCCGGCGGTGTCGGCCAGTCCGAAGGTAGAGGCGGCGCAGCGCGCCATGGCGGCGGGAATCGCCAAAGCAAGGGAGCTGTAAGAAGCAGGCTTGCCGGCCTGTTTGCCCGGCTGCATGAACGGGAGAGGCCGGCAAACGGGTCAGACAATCAAAGCGGGGAGGACAGTTGCATGCGGAAACAAAGAGCTTTTCAAATCGGCATTCATCCCATTAACTGGGTGGGGGAGGATGTCCGGGAGCATGGGGAAGCCACGACGTTCGAGACGATTGTGGACGATATCCAGAGGCTGGGGTTAACCGGCACGGAGATGGGACGCAAATATCCGCAGGATCGGGCGCTCCTGAAGAGAGAGCTGGACTCTCGGGGAATCAGGCTCGTCTCGCAATGGAAGTCCGTGCTGTTCTCTGACCCCGCTTACCGGGAGTCGGAACTGGCGGCTTACCGGTCACACGCCGAATTTCTAAGCGAAATGGGCAGCACGGTCATCAGCACGGCGGAGGTTGGCGGCTCGCTGCATTTCGATCCGCGCCGCACGCCGAACGAGAAGGAGGTGCTCCGTCTCGACGAAGCCGGCTGGCGAAGCTTGGCGGAAGGCTTGAACGCGGCGGGGAGCATCGCCCGCGAATACGGTTTGAAGCTGACGTACCACCACCACGGCGGAACAGTCGTGGAATCGCCCGAGGAAATCGACCGCCTCATGGAGCTGACGGACCCGTCGCTCGTCTGGCTGCTGTACGATACGGGTCACGCCTATTACGGCGGCGCCGATCCGCTGCAAGTGCTTCGGAAGCATTACGACCGCATCGCGTACATCCATCTGAAGGACGTGCGGCCGGCGGTATTAGAGGAAGCGAGGGCGGAAGGGGCGGACTTCGTCACTTGCATTCGCAAGGGTGTGTTCACCGTACCCGGCGACGGCTGCATCGATTTCGCGCCCATCCTCGGAGAGCTGGTTGCCAGAGGCTATGACGGCTGGGCGATGCTTGAAGGCGAGCAGGACCCCGCGCTTCATCCGCCGTTCGAATACGCGCGGAACGCGCTGCACTATATTGACGCTCGGCTTGAAGCCGCCGGCGGGAAGGAGTAGAAGATGACGAAATCACGGATCGCTTTCGACGCGTCGAAGCCGCTGGACTTTGTCGCCATCGGCCGGCTGTGCATCGACCTGAACGCCAACGAAATCAACCGCCCGATGGAGGAGACGGTTACCTTCACCAAATACGTGGGCGGCTCGCCGGCGAATATCTGCATCGGCATGTCCCGTCTCGGGCAGCGTACCGCGTTTATCGGCAAAGTAGCCGACGACCAGATGGGACGGTTCATTACCGGCTACCTGGACCGGGAAGGCATTGAAACCTCCGGCGTGACCGTCGATAAGACGGGGGCCGTCACAGGACTTGCTTTTACGGAAATTAAAAGCCCTACAGACTGCAGCATTCTCATGTATCGGGACAATGTCGCGGATTTGAAGCTGGAGGCGGGAGAGGTGAAGGAGGAGCTTATCGCGGATGCGAAGCTGCTGCTGATCTCCGGCACGGCGCTGGCGCAAAGCCCGTCGCGGGAAGCGGTGTTCCAGGCGCTGGACTACGCGAAGCGCCACGGGACCGCCATCGCCTTCGATCTCGACTACAGGCCGTACACATGGACCTCCGACGAGGAAACGGCCGTCTACTACAATCTCGCGGCCGAGAAATGCGACATTATTATCGGTACGCGTGAAGAGTTCGACATGATGGAACGACTCGGCGGCAATCCGGGGCGCGACGATCATATAACGGCGGCCAAATGGTTCCACCACTCGGCGGACATCGTCATTATCAAGCATGGCAAAGACGGCTCGATCGCGTATACGAAGGACGGCGCCTCCCACCGGGCGAGAAGCTTCCCGGCGAAGGTCGTCAAGACGTTCGGAGCGGGCGACTCCTATGCGGCGGGCTTCCTATACGGACTTATGCAGGGCTGGGAAATCAGCGCCAGCATGGAGTTCGGCAGCGCGGCCGCCTGCATCGTGATCTCCAGCCACAGCTGCTCGGACGCGATGCCGACGGCGCCGCAGGTTCACGACTATATCGAACGCTGCCTCAAAGGCGAGATCAACGTGTAAGCTTGTTAACCAATCCAACAAAAAGAGGGGATGACCGATGATGAACGCTAACGTGAACACATTGAACAACCTGATCGGAGGGCAATGGGTGCCGTCCCGATCCGGCAAGACGGAGCCGGTATATAACCCGGCAACGGAGGAAGTGCTGGCCCATGTGCCGATCTCCTCGAGAGAGGAGCTGGACGAGGCGGTCGCCGCCGCGAAGACGGCATTCCATAGCTGGAGCCGGACTCCGGTGCCGCGCCGCGCCCGCGTGCTATTCAAGTATCAGCAGCTGCTCGTCGAGCATTGGGAGGAGCTGGCCCGCCTCATTACGCAGGAGAACGGGAAAAGCTACACGGAAGCGTACGGCGAGGTGCAGCGCGGCATCGAATGCGTTGAATTCGCGGCCGGCGCGCCGACGCTGATGATGGGCAAGCAGCTGCCGGATATCGCGAGCAACCTGGAGTCGGGCATGTATCGGTATCCGATCGGCGTCGTCGGCGGCATAACGCCGTTCAACTTCCCGATGATGGTGCCTTGCTGGATGTTCCCGCTGGCCATCGCCTGCGGCAACGCTTTTGTGCTCAAGCCGTCGGAGCGGACGCCGCTGCTCGCGGTCCGGCTCGCGGAGCTGATGATGGAAGCGGGGCTGCCGGCAGGCGTGCTGAGCGTCGTCCACGGCGCGCATGACGTCGTTAACGGCATCCTGGAGAATCGGGACGTAGCCGCGGTTTCGTTCGTCGGTTCGCAGCCGGTTGCCGAGTACGTCTACAAGAAAGGAACGGCGAACGGCAAGCGGGTACAGGCGCTGGCCGGCGCCAAAAACCACTCGATCGTCATGCCGGACGCGGATCTCGACGCGGCGGTCACCCAAATCGTAAGCGCCGCCTTCGGTTCGGCGGGCGAACGCTGCATGGCCTGCGCGGTCGTCATCGCGGTTGGCGACGCGGCCGACCCGCTCGTGGAGAAGCTGCAGCAGGCGGCGGACGCGATCACCATCGGCAACGGCATGGACGAGGGCATATTCCTGGGCCCCGTTATCCGCCATTCCCACAAAGCGCGCACGCTCGGCTACATCGAGTCCGGCGAGCAGGAAGGCGCGACGCTGCTGCGCGACGGCCGCAAGGATGCCGCCGCAGGCGGAGACGGCTATTTCGTCGGACCGACGATCTTCGACCATGTCAGCTGCGAGATGAAGATCTGGCAGGATGAAATATTCGCGCCGGTCTTATCGGTGATGCGCGCCGCGACTCTCGAGGAAGCGATCGACATCGCCAACCGCTCGAATTTCGCCAACGGGGCGTGCCTATTCACCAAGGACGGCAGCCATGTCAGACAGTTCCGCGAGACGATCGACGCCGGCATGCTCGGCATCAACCTGGGCGTTCCCGCGCCGATGGCGTTCTTCCCATTCTCCGGCTGGAAGGATTCGTTCTACGGCGATCTCCATGCCAACGGCACGGACGGCGTCGAGTTCTATACCCGCAAAAAAATGGTAACGGCCCGCTGGTAATCAGCGCAGCGCATAAATGGACGGACAGTCGCGAAGCCCAAGACCGGCTTCGCGACTGAATCGGAAGGAGCGGCAGCAGCATGAAGAAGGTAAGAGTAGGCATAATCGGCGCAGGGCGCATCGGCAAAATTCACGCCGATAATTTGCTTCGCATGGCGGAGGCGGAGGTCGTCGCGATCAGCGATCTGTTCGCCGGCGATGAACTTCAAGCGTGGGCCGGCGAACGCGGCATCGGCCTTGTAACGACGGACAGCTCGGAGCTGATCCGTCATCCGGACATCGACGCGGTCTTTATTTGCTCGTCGACGGACACGCACGTCCCCTTGATCGTTCAAGCCGCGGAGGCGGGCAAGCACGTCTTCTGCGAGAAGCCGGTAAGCATGGACGCGGACCGGACCAGAGAAGCGCTTCAAGCGGTGCGGAAAGCCGGAGTCAAGCTCCAGATCGGCTTCAACCGGCGCTTCGACCATAATTTTAAGCGACTCCGAGAGCTGGTCGCGCAAGGGCGCATAGGCGAACCGCATATCGTTAAGATCACGTCGCGGGACCCGAATCCACCGAGTCCGGAGTACGTCAAGGTTTCCGGCGGCATCTTCATGGACATGGCGATCCACGACTTCGACATGGCCCGGTACGTGACGGGGAGCGAGGTCGAATCCGTATTCGCCCAAGGCGCGGTGCTCGTCGATCCGGCGATCGCCGAGCTGGGCGATCTCGACACGGCCATTACGACGCTGACGTTCGCCAGCGGCGCGCTCGCGGTCATCGACAACAGCCGCAGAGCCGCGTACGGCTACGATCAGCGGGTCGAGGTTTTTGGCTCCAAGGGAGCGGTTTCCGCGGACAACGACTACCCGAATACGGTCGTCGTCAGCGACGAAGACGGCGTCGGCCGCGACAAGCCGCTGCATTTCTTCTTGGAGCGCTACAACGAGGCGTATGTCGAGGAAACGAAAATGTTCATAGACAGCGTGCTGCATGACCGGCCGCTGCCGGTCGAAGGCTTCGACGGGCTTCAAGCGGAGCTCATCGCGCTGGCCGCGAAGCAGTCCGTTAAGCTGGGCAAGCCCGTTAAGCTTAGCGAGCTGGCATAAAAGAATCGGCGAGGAGGGTATAAAAGCATGGTTCAATTCATCGTACCGGCCAAGTCGTCGCCTGACGCGGATGGCTGCGTTCTGTCGATTACGCCGCAGTCGGCGGGCTGGGATTATGTCGGCTTTGAAGTGTTCAAGCTGGCCGAGGGGGAATCGCTTCGCCGCGAAACGGGCGGGCAGGAAGTCTGTTTGGTGCTGCTTAGCGGCAAGGCGGACGTCGCGACAAGCGCCGGCAGCTGGAGCGGGATCGGCAAGCGGATGAGCGTCTTCGAGAAAATACCGCCCTATGCGGTATACGTGCCAAGCGGCGACCGCTACGAAGTAACCGCCTTGACTGAGCTTGAGCTGGCCGTTTGCTTGGCGCCAGGCCAAGCAGGACATGAGGCGCGTCTTATCGCGCCGGAGCATGTCGCCGTCGAGCAGCGCGGAAGCGGCAGCATGGAGCGGCTGGTTCAGCATATCCTGCCGGAGAGCGAGCCGGCGGACAGCCTGCTCGTGGTCGAGGTGTTCACGCCCGGCGGCAACTGGTCCAGCTATCCACCCCACAAGCATGACCGGGACTTCCTTCCGGAGGAGTCGCTGCTCGAAGAGACGTACTATTACCATACCAACCCGGCTTCGGGCTTCGCGATTCAGCGCGTATACACGGACGACCGGTCCCTCGACGAAACGCTTGCCGTGCGCGACGGCGAAGCGGTGCTCGTGCCGAGAGGCTATCACCCCGTGGCGGCGCCGCCCGGCTACGACGTCTATTATTTGAACGTGATGGCCGGACCGACCCGCACATGGAAAATTTATAACGACCCTGACCATGAGTGGTTAGTGTCTCCGCAAGCGGTTCCGAGATAAGGATTGATAGCGCTCTCTTTTACGCGCATAATGGAAATACGAACCATAACGAGTGTGAATGGAGAACGGAATGATGAAAGCGACCATCTACGATATCGCCAAGGAAGCCGGCGTATCCATTGCTACCGTGTCCCATGTCATTAACGGCAAAGGAAAGATCAGCAAGGAACGCCGCGAAGAGATCAGGGGCATCATGGCGCGCATGGGCTATAAGCCCAGCATGATCGCGTCCGCGTTGACCAGCAAGAAGACGTATGCCCTTGGCTTGCTCGTGCCGGACATATCCAATCCTTTCTTTGCCGAAATCGCCAGGGCGGTCGAGGACGAGGGGCAGCGTCACGGCTACAGCGTCTTCATATGCAGCACCGATAACCAGGACGAGAAAGTGGAGCGTTACGCCGCTTTGCTTCAGCAGAAGAAGGTGGACGGCGTCATTATCGGGACGGGAATGAAGGATCCGTCGGCGCTGGAGCCGCTGCTTCACGACAACGTTCCGATTGCCCTTCTTGCCCGCGAGCTCCCGTCGGTCAACGTTCCGACCGTTATCGTGGACGATTACGCGGGGGGAGCCGCCGCTGCGGAGCATCTCATCGCGCTTGGCCACCGCAGACTAGCCGTACTGGCCGAGCAGGAGTCGATCAGCAGCAGCCGGGAGAGGGTACGGGGATTCAGGCAGGCCGCCGAAGCGGCCGGCGTTACCCTCGATCCGGCTCTTGTTCGAAGCAGCGGCATGAAGGACAGCAAGGACAGGGCTCTGGAGCTTCTCCAGGGAGAGAATCGTCCGACCGCCGTCTTCTGCTGCAACGATATGCTTGCGATCGGGGCGCTGCGGGCGGCCAAGCAAGCGGGACTGTGCATTCCGCAGGACTGTTCGATCGTCGGGTTCGACGATACGGTGCTCGCTTCCGTAACGGATCTTACCACCATTGCCCAGCCCATCGAACGGCTGGGGCAGACGGCCGTGCAGCTGCTGCTTCGCCATATCGGCCAGCCGGGAGAGCGCTCCGAGCGTATCGTGCTTCCTCCCGTGCTCGTCATGCGCCAGTCTTCGTCGGCATTATCCTGAAATTGTTAGAACGAGCTCAAAGGGTCCTCCCTTTGGGCTCGTTCTTCTACGGAGAGAGAACTTTCCAACTAATTGGTTATACTTGTTTTCGGCCTGTAATCGGAGCGGTATGCATGCTATATTTAATTCACTAAGACGACGGAGGAGTGAGGACAATGGCTGAAATGATGATCAACGATGCTTTGGCTCAAGGAGGCGATCCTCACGGCTCACTGTTCTAAACATGGGAGCCAATGAATGAATCGCCCCGGAACCGAAGCGCAGGGTTCCGGGGCTTTCCTATGTCTTTTTTCGCGCATAACCAGACATTGCGAAGCCGCCGATACGAAAGTCATCCGTCGCGGCTTCTTTGCGTTGCGCGCGTGTGCGATTGTTGCGCTGACAGGATTATAATGGGAGGAATTTACACATTGGAATTAACAGAACTAGGCTGGAACCCGGTGTTTCAGCAGCACTATGAACCGTTCCGTGAACGCGGTTATTCGGTCGGGCGCATCGTTAAGGAGCATCGGCAAATTTATGACGTGGCTTCGCCGGGCGGCGAGCGGCTGGGCGAGCTGGCAGGCAAGCTGCGTTTCAATGCCGCATTGCGGGCCGATCTCCCCGCGGTCGGCGATTGGGTAGTCATGAAGGAGGAGGCGGATCGCGCCATTATTCATGCCATCCTGCCGAGAGTAAGCAAAGTGTCGCGGAGCGTTGCCGGAGCGGTGACGGAGGAACAGATCGTAGCGGCCAACATCGATACGATTCTGATCGTTATGGCGCTGAATCAGGATTTTAATCTTCGCCGGCTGGAGCGGTATCTGCTTCTGGTCTGGGAGAGCGGGGCAAGCCCGGTCATCGTGCTGAGCAAATCGGATTTGAGCAGCGATGCGGAAGGGCAGACCGCTCAAGTGCAAGCGATAGCTCCCGGCGTGCCCGTACACGCCATAAGCGCTTTAAACACGGAAGGCATCCACGCCCTAGAGACGTACCTCGTCCAAGGCCGCACGTTGGCGGTGATTGGCTCGTCCGGCGTCGGCAAGTCGACGCTTATCAACGTTTTGGCTGGCAAGGAGCTGCAGCGGGTGAACGATATCCGGTACGGAGACGATCGCGGCAAACACACGACCACGCACCGCGAGCTGATCGTGCTGCCTAATGGCGGGATTATCGTCGATACCCCAGGCATGCGGGAGCTTCAACTAATCGGAAGGGACGACGGCGCGGGGGCGGCGTTCGAAGACATCGTTAGACTAAGCGAATCTTGCCGATATCGGGACTGCCAACACCGGAACGATCCCGGCTGCGCGATTCAAGGCGCTATCGCCTCCGGCGAGCTTGATCCGAAGCGATATCAGAGCTATCTTAAATTGGAGAAAGAGCTGGCTTACGCCAAACGCCGCGAGCAAGAGAAAGGCAGAAGGGTCAACAAACCGGATCGGAAAACGGAGAGAATAAGATGGGAAGAGGATTAACCGGCAGCCAATAACGAAGAGAACAATCATTAATAGACAGAGGCCTATGCGCAGAGCGCATAGGCCTCTTTGATTGGCGTTCGAAGCCCGATAAACCCATCCTCCAGACGGCTAACCAATGCGCCACGGAGCCTTATGGACCATCCTATTTTTCCAGTGTTGGCGCGGTTTTTAGGAATTGTTCATTCGCTAGAGAATCGCATGATTGTGGAAACGCTGTCATCGGAGGTACGATAGCCGTACTCAAGCAAAGGAGGGTCGCAGCCATGGCTGAATGGATGAGGAACCGCACCGCGCCGGAGAGCCGAATCCTCGCCAACATGAGGAAGCATTGGATTCTGTATCTTATGATTCTGCCGGGCATCTTGTACTATATCGTGTTCAAGTATGTGCCGCTGGCGGGAAGCGTGATCGCGTTCCAGGACTTTCAAATTTTTAAGGGCATCGGGGGCAGCGAGTGGGTCGGGCTCGAGAATTTCCAATATATTTTCTCGTACCAAGACTTCTACACCGTGCTCCGGAATACGGCGGTCATCGCGTTCTATCAGCTTGTATTCGGATTCCCCGCGCCGATCATACTGGCCTTGCTGTTCAACGAGGTAAGGCTGATGCTCGCTAAGCGGTTCGTGCAAAGCCTGTTTTATTTGCCCCACTTCCTGTCCTGGGTCGTCGTCGGAGGCATCGTGTTCGAGCTTCTGTCGAGCCAAGGCGTCATTAACGCGGTGCGGGAGTGGCTCGGGCTCGAGCAGATTCTGTTCATGCAGGAGCAGAAATATTTCCGCTCCATCGTCGTCATATCGGCGATCTGGAAGGATGTCGGCTGGGGAACGATCATCTATCTGGCCGCAATCGCGGGCATTAACCCGAATCTCTATGAGGCGGCCGTGATGGACGGCGCGAACCGCTGGAAGCAGACGATGCACATTACGCTGCCCACCATGTTCCCGACGATTCTGGTCTTGTTCCTGCTCAATATCGGCAACTTCCTGGAGCTCGGCTTCGACCAAATCTACAACCTGCTGACGCCAATGACGTATTCGGTCGGGGATATTATCGAGACGTACGTCTACCGGGCCGGCGTGCTGCAAGGCCAATACAGCGTCACGACGACGATCGGCTTATTCCAATCGATCATCGGCTTCGCTTTGCTGTGGATCTTTAACCGGATGGCCCGAAAAACGGAACAGGGGTTGTGGTGATGAAGCTAACCAGAGGCGACAAGGTATTCCAAACGTTCAACTACGTCTTTCTGTTCGCCGCCGCGGCGACCATGCTGTTCCCGCTGCTGCAGCTGCTCGCGGTTTCCTTCAGCTCTCCGATCGCGGCGGATTCCAAGCAAGTGTTCCTGCTGCCGGTCGAATTCACGACGGCGACCTGGAAGCATGTGCTGCAGAACGCGGAATTATGGAGGTCGTTCGGCATTACCGTCTATATTACGGTGGCGGGCACCGTGCTCAGCATGCTGTTTTCCGTACTTACGGCTTACCCGCTGGCACATAAGGATTTTCTGCTGAAGAGGCCGGTCATGCTCGGCATTATCGTCACGATGATCTTCAACGCGCCGATGATTCCGTTCTTCTTGACGGTGCGCGAGCTCGGCATGATGAATTCCTTGTGGGCGCTCATTCTGCCCGGCATCATCGGGACGTTCAACATGATCATCATCCGCACGTTTTTTATGGGGCTCCCCAAGGAGCTGGACGATTCGGCCCGAATCGACGGCTGCAGCGACGCGGGCATCCTGTTCCGGATCTACCTGCCTCTGTCCAAGCCCGTGCTCGCTACGGTAAGCTTGTTCTATGCGGTGGGCTACTGGAATACGTTCTCTCGGGCTGTGCTGTTCATCCGGGATCCCGAGAAGTGGCCGCTCCAGATGAAGCTCAGAGCCTATCTGACTTCGCCGGAGGAGCTTGCCTCCGTCAACATGTTTTTGGGCGACTACGATTTCAACACGACGACGCTGAAGGCGGCAACCATATTGTTCGCCACGATTCCGATCGTGCTCGTCTACCCTTATTTGCAGAAATATTTCGTCAAAGGTTCCATGCTGGGTTCATTGAAGGAATAATCGCGGTAAGCGCGCTTTTCACCAAAAAAGGGAGGTTCGACAAAGATGATGAAAAGGTTCGGCAAGACGACGACAAAGACGGTAATGGCCGGGGTGCTAGCCGCGACGCTGCTGGCGGGATGCTCGAACTCGGGCAACGCGCCGGAGAACGCGGGCACGAACGACGGCGGGGATGCGCCGGTTACGGTGAAGGTATTCAAAAGCCACATGGGCGTCGGAACGATCCCGGACGCGAACAACGAGCACGTCAAGTACGTGCAGGAGAAAACGGGCGTCATCTATGAGGTGAAGTCGACGCCGCCGGGCTCCGAGCCGACCGAATATTTGAATTTGATGATCGCGTCCGACGAGCTGCCCGACATTCTGCGTCCGATCGGCGGCATCGAGCAGACGCTCATCAAGCAGGGGGGCGCGCTTCCGCTGGAGGAGCTTCTGCCGAAGTACGCGCCCAACGTATGGAACAACATTCCGAAGGAAGCATGGGATGTCGTGCGTTCGGCATCGCCGGACGGGCACATCTACTATGTGCCGAAGGTGTTCCTCGTTCCGGAGCGCGCGCCGATGATCCGCCAGGACTGGTTGGATAAGGTGGGTCTGGAGATGCCGACGACGCTGGAGGAGTACAAGGACGTGCTGAGGGCGTTCCGCGACAAGGATCCGAACGGCAACGGCAAGCCCGACGAATTGCCGACCTCCGGCCGCGAGTTCGGCAAGTGGATGGACCACTTGTTCGGCATGTTCGGCGTCGCGATGTGGGAAGGCGTGCCCGAGTGGGACATCTACGAAGGAGAGATCGGTTACGCCGGCGTATCCGACAATATGAAGGCGGCGATCGCATTCATCCGCGAGCTGTACGAGGAGAAGCTGCTGGATAACGAGACGTTCCTGAACAAGGGCGACGTATGGACGGCCAAAATCAACAACAACCTGGTCGGCAGTTGGTACCACCTGCCCGCCAACTTGAGGGACCGTTACACGGCGATGCTGCAGGGCGCGCCGGACGCCTATGTCAAAGGCATGCCGATGCCGGAAGTTGAAGGCTACGAAGGCTTCGTCACGATGAAGAGCATGGGCGAGCCGGAGTGGGTCATTCCCGCGGCGGCCGAAGCGAAAGCCCCTTACGCCCTGAAGCTGCTGGACTTCTTCTACGACAAAAGCAACGACGAGTTCATCCGTTTCGGCATTGAAGGGATGCAGCACGAGGTCGTTGACGGCAAGAAGGTGCTTCTGCCGCCGGAGGACAGCCGCCCGATCGCGCTGGGCATGCGCAACCTGACGACGGAAGAGGATATGGCGACCCGCATTAAGGAGACGATTCCCGAGGATATGCAGCAGATGGTGACGGACATCTTCGCGGTGAGCAAGGCCGACGCGCGCCGCATTGCCGGCGACGGGCTGCCGAACACCGTATACGAAGGCTATCCGGACATTCAGTCGCACAAGCTGTTCCAGGAGTACCTGACCAAGATCGTCATCGGCGAGTGGCCGATCGAGAAGTTCGACGAGTTCGTGGACCGCTGGAACAAGGCGGGCGGCGATAAAGTGACGGAGCGCGTGCGCGAGTGGCATGCGAAGCTGGGATCATGAGGAAGAGATACGCGATTTGCGGAGTAAGCGGCCGTGCGCTCGGCATGTTCGCTAAGCCGATCTTGACGCTGTTCTCGGGCAGCTGCGAGCTGGTCGGCCTGCTGGATCCGGATCCCGCGAGATTCGAGCTGTTCCGGGAGCGTTTCCCGGAGCAGCGCGGCATCGCCACGTACGGCGAAGCGGAATTCGACCGGATGGTAGCCGAGACGAAGCCGGACGTCATTATCGTCGCAGGCCGGGACGACACGCATGCCCGCTACATCATCGCGGCGCTGCGGCATGACCTGGACGTTATTACCGAGAAGCCGATGGTGACGACCGGCAAGGACAGCCGAAGCGTGCTGGATGCCGAGCGCGTCAGCAAAGGCAAAGTGACGGTGACGTTTAATTACCGCTATGCCCCGATTCATACGAAGATCAAGGAAATGGTGATGGAAGGCAAGCTTGGACGCATTACGTCCATCGATTTGAATTGGTATCTAGACACCTATCACGGTTCGAGCTACTTCAAACGGTGGAACAGGGAACGCGAGCTGTCCGGCGGGCTATCGATTCACAAGTGCACCCACCACTTCGACCTCGTTAACTGGTGGATCGATCAGAAGCCGCTGGAGGTGTTCGCTTACGGCGCTCTGAATTATTACGGTCCGGAAGGGGAGGCGAATCCGAGCCGGACCGACGGCCGCCACTGCATGACCTGCGACGAGAGGGACGCCTGCGATTATTATTCGCGCTGGAACGCCAGAAGCAAGCATATCCGCGTTCCCGACGATCATCTGGGCTCGCTGGAAGTGGGGAAGGCGGCATCGTTTCCGTATTCGGGCTACCGGCCGGACCGCTGCATCTTCGACTCGGACATCGAGATCGAGGATACGTATACGGCAACGGTGAAGTACGACCGCGGCGCGCTGCTCAGCTATTCCGTCAATTTCTCGCTTCCTTACGAGGGCTACCGTCTGGCGATCAACGGAACGAAGGGGCGCATCGAGACGCTGGAGTACCATATGCCGGGAAGGACGCCGTTCCCGACGCCGGTGCAGACGATCGATTATTTCCCGCTGTTCGGCTCCAAGGAGACGATTCACGTCGTGCATCGCGAAGGCGGGCACGGAGGCGGGGATCCGTTGCTGCTGGAAGACCTGTTCATGGGCGAGAGTCCGCGAAGGCCGTACCGGATTCTGTCCGGGGCGGAGGACGGCGCGTATTCGGTAGCGACGGGCGAGGCGGTATGGCGCTCGGCCAAGGAGAATCGTCCGATCGAGATCGCGGAGGTATTGGGATTCAAGCAGGCGGCCTTGGCAGGCCGTACGGGAGGAGGGGGCAACCGATGAGGAGCGGGCAAGGCGCTTACTTCGACCGCGAAGAGAGCATGGTGACGGCGGCGGGCGTACACGATATTCCGCATGTGCTGGAGACGATCGCCCAGCGGTACGTGGGCCAGCATCCGCCGCATGGACCGGTGTTCAGGGTAACGAGGGAAAATCCAATCCGCAAGCTGCCGAATCATCTGTACGACATGTCTGCGCGAAGTCTGTTCGCCGGCATGGAGGAAGGGCAGCACGTCTACGCTTGGGCGAAGCTATGGGCGGAGGAAGATCATGCGTTCATGTTTCATTTGCGCTGCTTTGGTCCGGTACGCCTGTATCATAACGGCGTCAGGCGGTTCGGCTCGGCGCCGGAAGAGACGTGCGCCAAGGAGGATGAGGCACAGCCGATTAAGCTGAAGCTCGAGCTCCGGCAAGGCTGGAATCACTTCGTGCTGGAGCTGGGCATGGATGCCGAAGGACGCAGCGGCGCGCAGTTCGGCACGGGCAGCCGCAAGAACAAGCCGCTTCACTTCCTTGCTCCTTCCGAGGAGCGGGACGGCGAAGAAGGCTGGCTGTATACCAAGCCGGTGGCCGCGAGCTTAGCGGGCATTCCCGCGGGGAGCATGACGGAAAGCGCGACGGGCGTACAATGGCTGCCCGCTATGGGGGGCAAGCCCCATGCGGACGATCTGGCGGCCCTGTATAAGACGGTCGCAGACGCCGCCCCGGGAAGCTTCGCCTTCGCGTGGACCGCGGTGAACAACGCTTCCGCGAGACGCGTCCGCGTTCGGCTGACGGGAACGGCTAACGGTCCTTTGCATTACCAATGGCAGGACCGGGAGAACGTGGCGGCTTACGAAGCGGGAGCCTTCGCGATCGAGCTTGACGCCGCCCCGGGACTCGGCGATCTGATCTTCCGCTGCGTGAACGGTCCGAATGGCTGGGGGTTCAAGCTCGATGCGGTCGAAGCGGTAGGAGCGGTAGGAGCGGTCGGCGGAAATCAAGCAGCAAGGGGGTCCTTGGAGGTTGGCGGAGCTGACGTGAAGCTTGCTTCGCCAAGACGCGTGGCAGGCTGGAACGGCAGCTGGCTCCATCTCGGTCCGTTCGGTCCCGATGCCGAGGCAACCGACGCGAGGGCTTATCTGGCTATGGATACGGCAGCCGCGGATAACGGTAAAACCTTCTATTGGACGATCGGCGAGCCGGGCGGATACGTAAGGCCGTTCCTGGAGAACGAGTTGTTCGGGCGCTGGAACTATCCGCTTGGCGTCACTCTCTTCGGACTGCTCGAGTCCAGCTGTCTGCTGGAGCGAGGCGATTTGGCCGAGTACGTAGCCCGTCATGTGGAATTCGCGACCGCGATGTACGAGTATTCGCTATGGGACCGGGAGCGGTTCGGCGCCGCGGGGTTAAACAATCAGCTGTCGGATATCGACAGCCTGGACGACTGCGGCTCCTTCGGCGCCCTGGCCATTCTGGCCGGTGAGCGGGTCCGGCCTTTGCGCGGCTTGCGCCGGGTGTCGGACGACATCGCGAAATACGTAATGGATGTGCAGGATCGAATGGCGGACGGCGCCCTGTACCGCCGGATCGGCGTCTCGCCGAGCATGCACAATACGATGTGGTGCGACGACATGTATATGAGCGTGCCGTTCCTGTGCCGGTATGCCGCCTTGACAGGCGATTCGCGTTACGTGGACGAAGCGGCGAGGCAGCTGCTGCTCTACCGGAGCTATCTCTACATGCCGGAGCAGCGGATAATGTCGCATGTGTTCGATGTGAGCCGTATGGAGCAATCGCGCACCGCATGGGGCAGAGGCAACGGCTGGGTTTTCTTCTCGCTGGCGACGCTGCTCGGCGCTCTGCCGAAGGAGCATGCCCGGCATGCGCCGATTCTGGCGTTCTACCGCGAGCTCGCCGAAGGTTATCGCTGGTTGCAGGGGGAGAACGGCCTGTGGCATCAGGTGCTGACCGATCCGGAGTCGTACGAGGAAGCGTCATGCACCTCGATGTTCATGTACGGCTTCGCGCTTGGCGTAAGGCATGGTTGGCTGGAGAATCCGGAGCCTTATGCGGCAGCTGCGCAAGCGGGCTGGCGTGGGCTGTGCGAGAGAGCGATCGACAGACGAGGCAATCTGTACGGCGTTTGCAAAGGGTCCAGCTGGTCCTATCAGCATGCCTACTACAAGCACGAGCTGGGCTGGAATTTGAACGATACGCATGGCATTGGCATTACGCTGCTTGCCGGCATCGAAACTTATCGCATGCTGCAAATGCTGCAGCCCGGTCCTGTCGCGGAGAGCGCCAGAGCTTAGAGCCGACAATGTGCCCTAGCGGAACGGATCGCGTTATAATGAAAGGATATTCGGCATAAGGTGGGAAGCTACGTGTTGAAATCCATCAAAAAACGGCTCATGTTCAACTGGGCGCATACGCAAATCAGGCTGGTGCTAATCTTGACGGTATCCGTGTGCCTCATCATCCTGGCGGTCGGACTCACATCGTTCTATACCTCGAAGTCCGTGCTGCAGCAGGAGCTGGGGGAGCTTCAGCAGCAAATGCTGCGGCTGAATATGGACGTCATCGACGAAGCGATCGAAGAGACGGATCAGGCGGCGATACAGGTGGCGCTCAGCGACAGCGTCTATTGGTTCCTGACCGCCGAGAATCAAAATTCGTTCAAGGACATCTCGCAAGCCTATCAATTTCTAACCACGTTAGTCAGCAATTCGGCTTATATCAAAAGTATTTATGTTTACGACATCGAAAAAGACAGCTTTCTATCGATCCCGCAAGGCTTCGCGTCCAACAGCGCGACGTTCGTAGACTCGGCCTGGACGGAGGTTGCCGCCGAGTTCGGCGACAAATCGATGCTGGTCAAGAAGCGGGAGCTGCCGCGGGGAGCTTCGGCTCACGGTTCGGATATTACGTTATTCCGCCAAGTGAAAATTCAAGGCGAGGTCCAAGGCATCGTGGCGATCAACCTGCTCGACGAGGCCTTGTTCTCGAAGCTGAATCCCCCGGTCATGAACAACCTGAACCGGATGCGTTACATCGTCGACGAGCAGGATCAGATCCTGTATTCGGTGGCGAATCACGCGTTCGACGAGGAAGCGGTGAAGCTGGCGCTGGAGGAGATGGAAGCAGACGGACGCGGGGACATGTCGTACCAGAACCGTCAGCTGCTCATTAACCAGCTCGAGTCCAAGATCGCGGGCTGGCGATTCATCTCGATCGTCGAACAAGACAGCCTGCTGGCGCAGTCGAAGCGCATCGCGCTGGTTGTGTTCCTGGTCTCGATCGCGGCTCTCGCCCTCGGCGGGGCCGTCATTTACTACATTAACGCGCAGGCCCTGCGGCCCGTGCGCAGGCTGAAGCAGCTGTTCGGCGCCATGGACAGCAAGAGCGGAGAAGACAGCCGGATCGATCTGGAGAAGATGGCCGGGGAGCTGCTGGGCAAACACGCGCATCTGTCGCATCTGGTGCGGGATACGTTGTCGGAGGCTTCTTCCAAGCTAATGCTCGATCTCTACAACGGCCGCGTCAGCGGCAAACGCGATATGGAGGAGAAGTGGCAGCGCTACTTTCCCGAGTGGACGTCCGCTCCGATTATGGCGGCCATGCTGTCCATCGACCGCTATGGAGAGTGGTCCCGCGGATTGTCCGGCAGCGACCAATCGCTGCTAAAATTCGCCATCGCGAATATCGCGACCGAGCTGCTCGGCGCGCAGTGGCGCGTCGCGTGCGCGGACTTCGGCAAAGACAAGATGGCTTTGCTGCTCCAGCCCCGTTCGGATGGGCGGCAGGCCCAAAGCAAGCTGCAAGAGGTCGCGCAGCAAATACCACTTTATTTGAAATTTACGGTATCGGTAGGCGTCAGCCATCCGTTCGCCGATGTGACGAGGGTCAAGCAAGCGCTGCTGGAGGCGGATAACGCACTGATGTACCGCCTGTACAGGGGCTATGGGCAAGTCATTCCGTTCCATGAGGTATCCCAGCACGAGGTGGTCGAGACCGGAGAAGAAGGCTTGCCGATCGAACCGATCATTCAGGCCGTTGAAGGCGGCAGCGCGGATGAGGCGCTGGAAGCGATTACAGCCATGATGGAGCGGATTCGCGGCCGGAACGGATATCCGTCGGAAGCCTTGCATGGCCTGCAAGCCGCCGCCGCGAGGATCGACGAGCTCGCTACGGCAGAGGAACAGGGAGGCGAGGCGGTCCACGAACGGTTCGGCACCCTTCATCTCGCCGATATCGAGCGGGAGTTCGCCGAGCGGATCAAGCCCGTTGCCGCGCGCTACGGCCGATTGATCGAGAGCAAGGATTACGTCACTTGCCATCGCATGATCGATTACATGCGGCAGCATCTGGGCGAGCCGATCGGCATTCCGGAAATTTCGGAGTCGGCGGGCATCAGCAGCAGCTTGGCTAGCCAAGTGTTCAAGCAAGAGACGGGCGAGACGATTTACAACTATTTGACCAACCTGCGCATGGAGCGGGCGGCTGAGCTGCTCGCCAGAACCGACGACCGTCTGTCCGA
Organism: Paenibacillus soyae; assembly: GCF_024623455.1. Classification (GTDB taxonomy): domain Bacteria; phylum Bacillota; class Bacilli; order Paenibacillales; family Paenibacillaceae; genus Pristimantibacillus; species Pristimantibacillus soyae. Next base: position 45,466 of record NZ_JANIPJ010000031.1, read on the forward strand.
TATCGCGCAGATGGTCGGCTACCAGCACGAGAACAGCTTCATCCGCACGTTCCGCAAGTGCAAAGACATAACGCCCGGCAAGTACCGGGATATGATGAGAACCCGGTTGGATGCCTCTTCCATGGAGTAACGTCGGTCTTGGCATCCTCCGGGCATGGATAAGGAGGAGCAAGCGGTGAACAGACAACAGATTGTTATGCGGCATCAACCCGAATTAACCAAATGGGATCCGCAATCCCCGTTTTCGGTCGGGAACGGGGAATTCGCATTCAGCGCCGACATAACGGGATTGCAGAGCTTTCCCGAGCAATACGAGGTGCCGCTTGGCACGCAATCGAATTGGGGCTGGCACTTCACGCATGGACGCGAGAAGTTCACGGACGCGGATGCGGCCTACCAAACCTTCGACACGTACGGCCGCGAAGTCGGCTATCCGATGAAGCCGGGCGATCGGCCGGAGGCATATCATTGGCTCCGGCAAAATCCGCATCGCCTGCAGCTTGGGCGCGTCTCCTTCAGGCTGATCAAGGAGAACGGGCGAGAGGCGGAGGCGCGGGACATTACGGATATCCATCAAACGATGAATCTGTGGACCGGCATCCTCGCCAGCGAGTTCGCCTTGGAGGGCGTGAAGCTAACCGTTACGACGGCCTGCCATTCGGACATGGATACGATCGGCGTACGCGTTCGCTCAGAGCTGCTCGCGCAGGGCAGGCTGCAGGTGTTCGTTCGCTTCCCGGCTCCCGATATGACGCATACGGCCTGGGACAAAACGGCTTTTCCGGATTTCGGGCATGACGACAGGCATCATACGGAGCTGCGGGAGCTGTCGGCCGATCAGGCTGTCTTGGCCCGGACGATGGACGAAGACGGATATCGCGTCGCTTGGTCATGGTCAGCCGGCGAGCTGCGGCAGACCGGCATTCATGAATGGACGCTGTACCCGGTAGGAGTCGCGGATGAACTAAGCTTCTCGCTCGGCTTCGCGCCGGAGCGTCCGCAGACGGCCGGCTTTGCCGCTATCGTCGAAGCGAGCGAGCGGCATTGGGCGTCCTTCTGGACGAGCGGCGCCGCGATCGACTTCGCCGGCAGCGCGGATCCGCGCGCGCACGAGCTGGAGCGGCGCATCGTCTTGTCCCAGTTTCTGTGCGCCATGCACAGCGGCGGCGCAATTCCCCCGCAAGAGACCGGGCTCATGTACAACAGCTGGTTCGGCAAGGCCCATCTCGAGATGCATTGGTGGCACGCGTCGCACTTCCCGTTATGGGGCAGGGAGCGCTTCCTGCGAAGCAGCATGGATTGGTATACGGACATCCTGCCGATCGCAAGGGAGCTGGCAGAGTCGCAAGGCTACGCCGGCGCGCGCTGGCCGAAGATGGTCGGCTTCGACGGCAAGCCTTGCCCGTCCCCGGTCGCGCCGGGCCTCATCTGGCAGCAGCCGCATCCGATCGCGCTGGCGGAGATGCTCTACCTGGCCGATCCGACGCGGGCTACGCTGGAGAGATTTCGCTCCGTCGTATTCGAATCGGCGGCGTTTATGGTGTCGTTCGCTCATTGGAACGAAGCGACGAAGACGTATGACCTGGGCCCGCCGCTTATTCCGGCGCAGGAATGTCACCGGCTGCAGGATAGCATGAATCCGCCGTACGAAGTGGAGTATTGGAAATACGGCCTGGAGACGGCCGTCCGCTGGGCCGAGAGGCTCGGCGAGACGCCTGACGCGGAATGGGCGAAGGTAGCCGGCGCCATGGCCCCGTTGCCGGAGAAGGATGGGGTCTATCTCGCTCATGAGCACTGCCCGGACACTTTCGAGCTCAAGAACCATGATCACCCGTCGATGCTCGGCGCGATGGGCCTGCTGCCCGGGACGCTTGCCGATCGCGAGACGATGCTGAACACGCTGCTCAAGGTCAAAGAATGCTGGCAATGGGATACGGCTTGGGGCTGGGACTTCCCGATGTGCGCGATGACCGCCGCCCGCCTGGGAGAGCCCGATCTGGCCGTTGATTTCTTGCTTATGGACGCGGTCAAAAACACGTATTTGACGAACGGGCATAACTATCAGCGTCCCGGCTTGTCCGCCTATCTGCCGGGCAACGGCGGGCTGTTGACGGCGGTTGCGATGATGGCGGCCGGCTGGCAGGGCGAGCATGGAGAAGGAATACGAGCGGAAGGGCTTCCGGATAATCCGGGGTTCCCGCAGGACGGAAGCTGGTCGGTGAAGTGGGAAGGTCTGAAGCCTTGGCTGTAAGGCCGCGGCTTAATACGGAGGAGGAGATCGAACGTATGGCAAACGAGGCAACGGCTGTAACCGGCAAAGGAAGACAATGGCCGTCGGAGCGCAAGACGTACGCGGATCGTCTAACGGGGCTTGAAGTAACTCAGCTGACGGATTACAAGGCGCACAGCCATCATTTGTATTTTACGGAGAGCGGCTGGTATGACAATGAACGACGGCTTCTGTTCGTCTCCGACAGGGGAAACAGCGCGAATCTGTACAGCATGGACGTGGAGAACGGCGAAATTACGCAGCTAACCGACTACGAGAAGTGCGACGCGCTCGACGCTTGCCTGCTACCGGATGGCAGCGCCGCGTTCGTGAAGCGGGGGAGCCGGCTGATCCGGCTGGACTTGTCCACGCTGGAGGAGCGGCTGCTGTACGAGGCTCCGGCCGGCTATCATCTGGGCAACGCGAGCGCGACGGCCGACAATCGCCATGTGCTGACTTGCGTCCAGGAGGACTTGTCGCATCGCATTCGGCTTGATCTCGGCAACGGTTATGTGGGCCATCGGGAGCTGATGGAAGCGGCGCCTCACAGCATGATCGTGCGGATCGATGCGGACGGCGGCGAAGCCGAGAAGGTATACGAAGCGAACGCGTTCATTACGCATATTAAAGCGTCGACGACGGAGCCTTGGCTCATGACCTTCTGTCATGAAGGGCCGTGGCATCTCGTGGATCATCGGATCTGGGGGTTGGATCTCCGCACGGGCGACGCTTGGCGGATTCGCGAGAGGCTTGAGGCCGGCGAGAAGGTCGGGCACGAGTTTTTTTATCCGGACGGGGTTACGATCGGCTACCATGGCTTCCGCGCCGACGGCACGAACTTCTTCGGCAGCATTCGTTACGACAATACCGGCATGGAGGAGACCGAATTCGGCTTCGACACCTGGCACGGGTACGCCGATGGGCTGGGGCAGGCCGTCGTGGACGGCAAAGGAGCGGTGAAAAGCCTCAGCGTATGGCGCAAAAGGGATGGCAAGTACGAGGGGCCGCGAACGCTTTGCGAGCTCAGGTGCAGCTTCCATTCGCAGAAGGTGCACGCCCATCCGCGCTTCGACGCGACGGGCAAGAGGCTGTTGTTCACGAGCGACAAGAACGGCTACGCGAATCTGTATCTGATCGATATACCGGAACGTTTCGAGGAGCTTCCGCCATTCCAGCCATAGAGACGAGGAGGACGAGGAGATGGGCACTGCGACAGGGATCCATAGCGGGACGAGGATGTCGGGCCGGATCGCCGAGACGATCCTATCGCTAACCGACGAGCATGGCTATCACCCGCAGATTGCGAACAAATGGGGTTATGTGTCCGGCATGGCGCTGCTCGCGATCAGCCGCGCGGGAGACTGGACGGGCAACGACGGCTATCAGCCGTTCGTCAAGCGACAGATAGATGTCTTCATTCATGACGACGGCTCGATCGGCGGCTTCTTCCGCCTGGAGGATTACAATCTGGATCATATCAACAAGGGCAAAAACCTGCTGCGGCTGTGGCGCGAGTCCGGCGAGGAGAAATACAAGAAGGCCGCCCGCTTGCTCATTACGCAGCTGATCGGCCAGCCGCGGACCGAAGAAGGCGGCTATTGGCACAAAAAAATATACCCGTTCCAAATGTGGCTGGACGGTCTGTATATGTCGTCGCCTTATATGGCGGAATACGCGGCGACGTTCCAGGAGCCCGAATGGTTCGACGAAGCGGCGCGGCAGCTGCTGCTGGTCGAGAAGCGGACGCGCAACCCGCAGAACGGGCTGTTGCACCACGCGTGGGACGAGAGCCGCGAGCAGCGCTGGTGCGACGGAACGACGGGAAGGTCGCGCTACGTCTGGGGAAGGGCGATGGGCTGGTACGCAATGGCGCTAGCCGATTCGCTGGAGCATTTCCCTGCGGATCATCCGAAGCGCGGACAGCTGATGGGCATCTTCGAGCGCATGTGCAACGCGGTGCTTCGGGCGCAGGATCAGGAGAGCGGCGTCTGGTACCAGCTCATGGATTGCAACGGACGCGAAGGCAATTATTTGGAGGCATCCGGCTCGTGCATGCTGACCTACGCGATGGCCAAAGGGATTCGGCTCGGCTACCTGGCGGAGATCGATCGCCGCGCGGTGGAGCGCGCTTACGAGGGCATATTGGCCCGTTTCGTCACGGAAGACGAGAAGGGCGTTCACCTGCACGGCATCTGCCATGGCGCGGGGCTTGGAGGCCGCAAGTACCGGGACGGCTCCTACGAGTATTACATGAGCGAAGCCGTGGTCAGCGACGCGCTTATGGGGGTAGCGCCGTTCTTGCTCACCAGCGTCGAGGTCGAGAGACTGCGAGAGGAAGCGGGCGAGCTTGATTAGAGGGAGGCTTGGCGGTGCGGACTTGACGGGAAACGGCCTTGCAGGCCAAGACAACCATGAGCCGGCGGGCAATCCCGAGGATCTGCTGTACATGCGCTACCCGGCATCCTGGTGGCGGAACATGTGGCGAGAGGCGCTGCCTTCCGGCAACGGCGTGATCGGGGCTTCCGTGTTCGGCGGCGTGAAGGAGGAGACCATTCTGCTGAACCATGCCAAGCTCTGGCATTGGGGGCGGAAGGATGAGCTTCCGGATGTTAGTCATATATTGCCGCAGACAAGAGCAATGATGGACTCGAAGCGCTACCGGGAGGGGAGCTGGCTGCTCGCGAACGCTTTGAAGGAGCGAGGGTACGGGTCAAAGCTGGCTTCGCGCTTCCCTCTTGCGGCCATTCGGCTCGACATGCCTTGCGGGAGCGCCTTCCGCTCCTATCGGCGCACGCTGGCTATGGACAGCGGCGAAGTCGGCGTGGAGTGGACGGACGGTTCCATCCGCTACAGCCGCCGTTTGTTCGTCTCGCGCGCTGACGATGCCGTTGTCTATGAGATCGACTCGGACGGCGAAGCGGCGGTTGCCGGGGAGATTGGTCTGGCGCTGCATCCGAGCGACCGCTGGGGAGACACCCCCGAGTTCAAGGAGCTGGAGAGCTCCGTCGGGACGGGCGCGTCGGCATGCGAGGAGCCCCTTCCTGGCGGAGCGGGATTCGCGTGGTTTGCCGCGACGAATGACGACGGCAGCGACTTCGGAGCCGTCATGCTCGTCAAGGCGGACGGCGGCACCGTGCAGGCGAGCGGCGGCATGCTCCGGTTCGAAGGCGCGACAAGCGTATTGGCTGTAACACGCGTATTCGTGAAAGGGGAGCGTACGCGCGATTGGAGCAGACTGCGCAAAGAGCTTTCCGATCTTCTTGCGGACGCCGCCTACGAGCAGCTGCTGGGGCGCCATGTCGCGCTGCATCGGCCGTTGTACCGCTCGGCGACGCTCGAGCTTGGCGAGGCCGACTCCTCGAATGATAAGGTTAAGTCGAACGAAGAACTGCTGTTTGACGCCTACGAAGGAGAAGCTCCTCTAGCGCTTATACGCCGGATGTGGGCGTTTGGCCGTTACTTGTTCATTAGCGGGACCGGTGCTTCCGCGGACGCCGAGCCTTTCGGACTATATGGTCTGTGGGGAGGCGATTACCGGCTCGTATGGTGCCATAACATGGCCAACGAGAATATTCAGATGATGTATTGGCATGCGCAAGTCGGCGGGCTTGGCGAATTAATGCCCGCGTTCTTCCGCTATTACGAGGAGCTGATGGATGACTTCCGCGACAACGCCCGCAAGCTGTACGGCTGCGGGGGAATCTATATTCCCGCGGGGACGACGCCGGGTATCGGCTCGCCGAATCAGATCGTGCCCGTCATCCTGAATTGGACCGGCGCCGCCGGTTGGCTGGCCCGGCATTACGACGAGCATTTCCGGTTCACGGGCGACCGCGGCTTCCTGAAGGAGCGGCTTATTCCGTTCCTGCGGGAAGCGGTCCGTTTCTACGAAGACTTCCTAGTGCTTGGCGAAGATGGCTTGTACCGGATCTATCCATCCGTTTCTCCGGAGAATACGCCGCTTAACTTCATGCCGACGAATGGAGCGACGCTTGCGCATCCCATGCCCACGACGATTAACGCGACGATGGACGTCGCCATTCTGAAGGAGCTGCTGTCCAACTTGATTGCGGCGTCCCGCCAGTCGGGGACAGCCGAAGCGGCAGAGCTGGAGAAGTGGCGGCAGATGCTGGACCGCCTTCCTTCGTATCGAGTCAACAGAGACGGCGCCGTCCGGGAGTGGATCCATCCCGACTTCGACGATCGCTACGCCCATCGGCACCTGTCCCATCTCTATCCGGTGTTCCCGGGTCAGGAAGTAACGGAGGAGAGCCATCCCGAGCTGTTCGAGGCGTTCGAGACGGCCGTGCGGAAGCGAGAGCTAGGCGCGCAGAGCGGATGGTCGCTTGCGCATATGGCTTCCATCTATGCGAGGCTCGGCGACGGCGAGGGCGCCGCGGAGTGTCTGGATATTTTATCCCGTTCAAGCCTGCTGCCGAATCTGTTCACGCTTCACAACGACTGGCGCGGCATGGGAGTTTCCATGGCGATGGCGGCGGCCCCGGTGCAGCTGGACGCGAGCATGGGCTGGGTAAACGCCGTGCAGGAGATGCTGCTTCAGGTGTCTCCTGGGCTCGTCAAGCTGCTTCCCGCGCTGCCGGAACGATGGTCGCGCGGCAGCTTATCGGGCTGGCGGTTCCATACGGGAGAGCTGTCCATGGAATGGGATCGCGAACAAGGACGCTTCCGCGCCGTCCTTCTGGCCAAGAGAGCGACGGAGCTCGTCGTGAAGGTGCCGGAATGGGCCGGAGAGCTCCAGATGACCGGAGGCGAATTCGGGCCGTCGGAGCTGGGAAGGGTCTATATAAGCGTGCGCCTTAAGCCGGGAATGTCGGCGATATTCTCGTATGATCATCGCGTACGCTCATGAATAAATTTTATACATGGTACGGAGTACATCGTTCATGAGGCGATGTGCTTCTTTGCGTTCCAGGGGAACGCCGGCCGACAGTACCGGTAACTTCGTTGCCTCTTCAAGTTCGGAAATTAGATTCGGAAAAAAAACAAGAGGACATTTTCGTTGATTTTTGATTATAATCGTTGAATTATTTGGGCTAACAGCCAACATCTTATCTGCTATACTTGGAAGGATATAACCACATCAGGAGGCGATTGCGGTGGGCGCGACAACATATGGGATCCCGCTCAAGGGGTTCGCGGAATTCAGCAGGAAAGCGGCGGCGGAAGGCGCCGTCTTGTTAAAAAACGAGGGACAAGTTCTCCCGATCCGTCAGGGCGAAAGCGTAGCGGTATTCGGCCGGACCCAAGTGAATTATTACCGCAGCGGCACCGGCTCGGGCGGAAGCGTCAACGTCGCGTATACGACGAACCTGCTGGACGGCCTGCGGGCGAAGAAGAGCATTCAGGTCAACGAGCGGCTGGCGGCCGTCTACGAGCAATGGATCGAACGGAATCCGTTCGATAACGGAGGAGGCGGCTGGGCCGCTGAGCCTTGGCATCAGAAGGAGATGCCTTTGTCCGACGAGCTGGTCCGTGAAGCGCGGGGCCAATCAAGCAAGGCGATCGTCGTCATCGGCCGTACGGCCGGCGAGGATCAGGATAACGCGAACGAGCCGGGCAGCTATCTGCTGACCGATGAGGAGAAGGCCATGCTGAAGGCGGTAACGGCCCATTTCGAACAGACGGCGGTCGTCCTGAACGTCTCGAACATTATCGATATGAGCTGGCTGTACGATAAGGGGCATGCGAACCCTATCCCCTGCGTCATCTATGCATGGCAAGGCGGTATGGAAGGCGGCAACGCGATCGCCGACGTCCTCGCCGGCGAGGTGACGCCAAGCGGCAAGCTGACCGATACGATCGCTTATTCCATCGACGATTATCCGTCGACCCGCAATTACGGAAGCGACAACAAAAATGTGTACCAAGAAGATATTTATGTCGGCTATCGTTATTTCGAGACGTTTTGTCCGGACAAAGTGCAATTCGAATTCGGTTATGGTCTCTCTTATACAACGTTTACGCTGGAGCGCGGAGCGGCCAAGGTCATAAGCGACGGAGGCAAGGAATACTTGGAACTCCATGTCGCAGTCACCAATACGGGCGCCGAATTCGCGGGCAAGGAGGTTGTACAGGCGTATGTCGAAGCGCCGCAGGGCAAGCTGGGCAAGCCGGCCAGATCGCTTGCGGGCTTCGCGAAGACGAAGGAGCTTCAGCCGGGCGAGACCCAGACGGTGTCCATCCGTTTCGCTGTCGACGCCATGGCTTCTTACGATGACGGCGGCGTGACGGGACATCCTTCCGCTTACGTGCTGGAAGCCGGTACCTATCGTCTGTATGCGGGCAACAGCGTCAAGCAAGCGGCTCCCGTGCAAGTCGACGGAGCAGACGGGTACAAGCTAGATGCTCTGCGCATCCTGGAGCAATTGCAGGAGGCGCTGGCGCCAAACGAAGCGTTCACGCGAATGCTGCCGGGACCGCAGAACGAAGATGGCACGTACGAGCTGACCTATGCCGAGGCGCCGCAACGGAAGGTCGACACGGCGGAGCGGATTCGGAGCGGGCTTCCGCAAACTCTCGAGCAAACCGGCGATCTGGGGTACAAGCTCCAGGATGTTCACGATCGGAAAGTGAGCCTGGAGGCATTCGTCGCCCAATTCGACGACGAGGATCTTGCCGCTATCGTGCGGGGCGAAGGCATGAGCAGTCCCCTTGTAACGCCGGGAACGGCTTCGGCCTTCGGCGGGGTAAGCGAGCGTCTGCAGTATTATGGCGTGCCGATCGGGTGCACGGCGGACGGTCCTTCCGGCATACGGATGGACAGCGGGCACAAAGCGACCCAGGTTCCGATCGGAACGCTGCTCGCCGCGACTTGGAATACGGAATTGGTGGAAGAGCTTTACGTGCTGGAAGGCAAAGAGCTTCTCAGCAATCAAATTGACGCGCTGCTTGGTCCGGGTCTTAACATACGGCGCAACCCGCTGAACGGACGCAACTTCGAATACTTCTCGGAAGATCCGCTCGTCACCGGCCTGTTCGCGGCCGCATGCGTACGCGGCATCATGAAAGGCGGCTCCAACGCGACGCTGAAGCACTTCGCCTGCAACAATCAAGAGAAGCAACGCCACTTCGTGGACGCCGTCGTCTCCGAGCGCGCGCTGCGGGAGATTTATCTGAAGGGCTTCGAGATCGCGGTAAAGCAAGCCGGAGCCAATTCCATCATGACAGCCTATAATCCGATTAACGGTCATTGGTCGGCATCGAATTATGACCTCAACACGACGATCCTGCGCGGAGAGTGGGGCTTCACGGGCATCGTGATGACGGATTGGTGGGCGAGGATGAACGATCCGGTCCTTGGCGGCGAATCCGATATCAAGAACACCGGCGCGATGGTCCGCTCGCAGAACGATCTGTTCAAGGTGGTTCCGAACTACGGCGCGCAATTTAACGTCATGGACGACAATACGATCAGCTCGCTTGCGAACGGCTCATTAACGCGGGGAGAGCTGCAGCGCTCCGCGATCAATATTTGCCGGTTCCTGATGAACGCGCCGGTATTCTCGAGAGAACCGGAGACGGAAGAGAACGTGCCGAAGTTCGCGGCGAACGCTTCGCTTAAGCCGGACAACGCGCAGTCTCTGTCCGACAACGCTCAAGTGGAGCCGTCGGCGGAAGGACCCGTATACATGAAGGTCGACGAGGCCGGCCAATACCGGATCGTCGTCCAATTGATGTCGGCCGACACGCTATGGTCGCAGAGCGCGTGCAACGTTACGCTGAACGGCGAATTGATGACGACGATTCAGACGAACGGCACGCAAGGCAAATGGATTCAGCAAAGACTGGCGAAGGTCGAGCTGGAAGCTGGCCTTTACGAGCTGAAGCTGGATTTCGTGAAGCCGGGTCTGCAGCTGGGTTGGATCGAGTTCAGACGCGTATAAAGAACGGCGCATAGACCTTGAAGAAAAGACGAGCCGAGGGACCGGGAATCCCTCTGGCTCGTTTTTCGTTTCATCCGTCCTGTTTTTGGCAATAACTAGTTCTATCAATGGGGTTCGGAAAGGACGGGGCGCATATGGTCGTCGTTTATTTCGTCGTGATGGCCTGGATCAGTATTCATATCCTGCTGAGCGTTCCGCGTAAGCTTCCGCTTGCGGTTAATATCATCTTGTTCATGGTGATTGAGATTGTATTGACCAACAAGCTAAGCTACATTGCGTTTACGCTGGGGCTTTTTCGGATTAACACCGACGCTCCTCATTTCATTGCGTTGATTTTGCACAATGATTTTACGATTACCTTTATCTTGCTCGCGATGGCCAACGGATACTTAACAACAGAGCGTTTCTGGGGACGCATGGTTTTTGTTGTGTACGGAATCGGAGCCCAGCTCATAACGGGGTATGCCCTTAGACAAACGGATGTGCTGACGGATATTCGCTGGAGCGCGCTGATGGAAGTCGCAACGGCGATTGCGCTGGCGCTTTGCACCCTAGTTCTTGGACGAATCTTTCAAGCCATGGCTGCCAAGGAAAGGTGGGTTCGATGACCGACTTTGCCACATATGATACAGGATTTAACGCGAATGAATGGTTCGTTATCGCCGCATTTGTCATTGCAGCCTCCTTCATTTGGGTATTCCCTAGAATATTATCGCCCTTGGAGACGTGCTACGCGCTGCTTGCCGGCATGGTGTTCGGACTCATAGCGGACCATACGATCGCCGTTCCCCCGCTTGATCTTTACGACGTCGGCGACGATTCCAGCTTTACTTTGTTCGATTTATTCTCGTACGTGATGTACGCGCCGTTCGGCTACTGGTTTATCTATTGGCACGTACGAATGCGCATCCGCGGGGCGGGAACGGCACTGTATATCGTCCTGTGGACGATCTTCGGGTTCGGGCTCGAGTGGCTCGGGGAACTGGCCGGGGTGTTTCATTACAAGAACGGCTATCGAATCGAGCATTCCGTTCCCGTCTATCTTTTCGTGCAAAGCTTGCATTTGGCTTTGTATAAGCTTGCCTTTTCTCGAGATCGGCTCGGCAAATCGAGTCGTGGCTGAATGAATGCCGCCTGGATGCAGGCGGTTTTTTTGTTGTCTTGGAAATCGCAAGACAGATCGTAAACTGCGCAAGATTTGCTACTTTTTCCGAATAAATAAGCAATAATCAAGTACGAAGCGATCCATCTTTTATGCTAGAGTAGACAGAAAAAGCTAGTGACGAATCCTTCACACGACTCCTCCAGATACATACTGTATCTCAATGTCCCGACAATCAAAGGCAAAAATATTACAAATAAAACACAAAACCCTATTCTGTTCTCATTCATTGAAAGCACTTACAATGAGAGGCGAAATGAAAATCAATGGAAAGGAATAGGGGGAATTCAATGCGACTACTATGGCCAAAGCTCAAAACCATCGCGATCACGGTAGACCGGATCATCGAGATTTTCGCGGTAAGCGGACTCGCGGTCATGACGCTTATCGTGACGATGCAAGTGTTGACTCGGAAGCTTATGGATTTCGTTTTTATCTGGTCGGAGGAAATCACATTATTGCTGCTCATCTGGTTCTCGTTTCTCGGTATAGCCATTGGCTTCCGGGATAAGCTGCATATTGCGATGGATGCGGTAGCGAAGCGGTTGCCGGGATGGGCGCGCCGGGGACTCGATATCCTTATACCGCTCAGCAACTTCCTGTTCGGAGCTTTCTTGATCGTCAACGGCTGGGACTTCACCGTTCTCATGAGCGCTAACACAATGGCGGCTACCGGGTGGTCCAGCAGCGTCATGTACGTCATTATGCCGATTACGGGAATTATGATCTGCTTCTACTCGATTCTGCATCTTTTCGGCATCGACACGGAGCAGCACAAACACTTGGACGAGGAGCTGGGAGAATGAGTGTCACTGTATCCGTTATCGTTCTCGCCGCAAGCTTCGTCGTGCTCATTCTGCTGCGGTTCCCGATCGCCATGGTGCTGGCGTTATCGTCGTTGCTCGCCGCTTTCACGCTGGATCTGCCTCTGGCCGTCATCGGGCAGCGAATGGTGCAGGGGCTTAATTCGTTTTCTCTGCTCGCGATCCCGTTTTTTATCCTAGCCGGGCAAATCATGAGCGAAGGCAAGCTGGCGCTTCGGCTCGTCAACTTGGCTCAGCTGACCGTAGGCACCATTCGCGGCGGTCTCTCGCTGGTCAACTGCGTCGCCTGCATGCTGTTTGGCAACATTAGCGGCTCGGCGGCCGCGGACGCCTCTTCGGTAGGCTCCGTCATGATTCCGATGATGAAGAAAAAACGTTATGACGCCGACTTCTCGGTCGCGGTCACGTCGGCCGCAGCGATTCAGGGCGTCGTCATGCCGCCCAGCCACAACATGATTTTGTATGCGCTTGCAGCCGGCGGCGTGTCGATCTCCAGCCTGTTTTTAGCCGGTATCGTTCCTTGTTTATTACTCCTTGTATCACTGATGATCACCTCCTATGTCATCGCGCGCAAGAAAGGCTACCCGAAGGGCGAGCCCGTCAAGCTTAGAGATGTGCCGAGAATTATCGTGGGCGGCTTTCTGTCGATGTTTACGGCGGTCATCATCCTGGGGGGCATTTTCTCAGGCTGGTTCACGGCGACGGAGTCCGGCGCGATTGCATGTGTCTACGCTTTCGTCCTGACGTTTTTTGTGTACCGCGATCTTCCGCTCTCCCATGTGAAGATCATCTTCCTAAAAACATTCCGTACCGTGGCTATGGTGCTTTTCCTTATATCGGCTTCCAGCGCATTCGCCTGGGTGCTGACGTACCTCAAAATTCCTGTTATGATGACGGATGCATTGCTGGCCATCTCGGATAACCCGATCATCATCCTGCTTATCATTAACGTGCTGCTGCTCGTGCTTGGAGCGCCGCTCGACATGGGGCCACTCATCCTCATCATGACGCCGATTCTATACCCTGTCGTTACCGCGCTTGGCATGGATCCGGTCCATTTCGGCATCGTGCTCATCCTGAACCTGGGGATCGGCCTCATAACGCCCCCGGTCGGAACCGTTCTGTTTGTCGGCAGCGCGATCGGCAAGGTAAGCATCGAAGCCGCAACCAAGAGGCTCATTCCTTATTTCTGCGTGATGGTCGCGGTCCTGCTTCTCATTACGTATATTCCCGGTATTTCAATGTGGCTGCCCAACTTGGTCAATGGGTCGTAACACTGCGTTCCCAGCAGTCCCAAACATTCCATAAGAGAGAGGAACATGCATATGCGTAAAATAAAAGGTTGGAAAATGATCGCCGTCATCGCCTCCATTCTGCTTGTCAGCGGCTGCGGAGCCGGCGGGACTTCGACAGGAGGAAATTCGCAGCCGGATGGCTCCGGCAACGGCGCAAGCGAGGGACCGTCCTATACGTTCCGTCTGGCGGAGGCGCATCCGGCCGACTACCCGACGACCAAAGGCGATATTAGATTCGCCGAGCTTGTGAAGGAACGTTCGGGCGGACGCATCACGATCGACGTATTCCCTTCCGCGCAGCTAGGCGAAGAGAAGGCCGCGATCGAGCAAGTGCAATTAGGCGCCATCGAATTCACCCGCGTCAGCACGGGGCCGATGGCGGAGTTCAACAAGGATTTCGGCGTGTTCAGCCTGCCTTATATATTCGATAACGACGATCATGTGTGGAGGTTCCTGCTGGGCGAAACAGGTATGGGGCTCCTCGACACCCTCCAGTCGTCAGGCCTGCAGGGGCTCGGCTGGTACAGCTCCGGCTCCAGAAGCTTCTATTCCTCGAAGCCGCTTGCGGGCATCGAGGATTTGAAGGGGCTCAAAATTCGCGTCCAGGAGAACAAGCTGAACCTGGCCATCATGGACGCGCTGGGCGCTAGCGCGACGCCAATGCCGTACGGCGAAGTGTACAGCTCGCTTCAAACCGGGGTCATTGACGCGGCGGAAAACAATTACCCGAGCTATTACTCCAGCAAGCATTACGAGGTAGCGCCTCATCTGCTGCTCGACAGCCACCAGCGGGTGCCGGAGGTGCTGCTCGTCTCGAAGACGGTGTGGGAGAAGCTGTCGAAGGAAGACCAGGAGATCATTCGGCAGGCGGCGCTTGACTCCATCGAGTTCCAACGCGAGGAGTGGGCCAAATACGAGAAGGAATCGGAGGAAGCCGTCCGGGCGGCCGGCGTCACGATTACCGAAGTGACGGATTTGCAGCCTTGGAAGGACGCGGTGAAGCCGGTCATCGAAGAATACCGCTCCGAGTTCAGCGACATTCTGGACGCCATCGAGGCTGCGAAGTAAACGGGCGACAGCCGAAACGACAAAGGAAAGAGCAGGTGACGCCGCATGGAGAGCAAGAAACGAACTTATTTGAATCGCATTACTCGCTTCTTGCTTCTCCGCGACCGGTCCCTGATGACCAAATTAATCTTTTTTTCGGTGCTGCTCGTCGTCTTCCCGATGATGATGGTCGGCGTCATTTCCTACCGGGAATCGTCCCGAACGCTCGAGAACGAGGCCAAGCGGAGCAGCTGGCAGATCATCGAACAGGTGAAAATATACGTCGAGGATTACCTTCGCGATTTCGAGATCGACGCGCTCAAAATCGTGAACCATCCAGACACGGTCGCGTTCCTGAAGCTGAAAACGTACGAGGAAGTCATGGACGCGAATATTGTGCCGAACGTGCGGGACGTACTGAAAAATTCGGCGTATTCCCAGTCCGACGTCCTTAATATTACGCTCATTCTGGACGGGGTGCAGACGATCAATTCGGCGGTGCAGTCCGGCGTTTCGACCGTTCAAGGCATCGAAGACGAGCATTGGTACGACAGCATACCCGTTATGGGACGCCCGAAGGTGTACAGCAGGGTGATTCACGCGAACGGCAGGGAAGAGCCCGTCATCTCGGTCGTCAAACGAATCGCCAACCCGCAGACGCTCGAACCGTTCGGCATGCTCGTTATCGACTTGAATTATAAGCGCCTGCATGACGTCGCCCGGAAGATCAAGCTGGGGGAAAACGGCGAAGGATACTTATCGATCTTAGACGAGCAAGGGTATATGGTCTATCATCCGAACATAAGCCTAATCGGCACGAAGGCCGATGACCGCATGTTCCAGTTTGTAAACGGCAAGGAGAGCGGTTCGTTCGTCGCCGCCGTTGACGGGGCTGACGCCCTTGTTACGTTCAGTCGCAGCGATACGCTGCAATGGCAGGTGATGACGACCATTCCGTACGACGCGCTAATGAAGAGCAACCGGGTGTACATCGGACGAATGATATTCGGAACCACGTCGTTTTTTATCGTCATCGCGCTGCTGTTAAGCGCCGCCTTCGCCGCAAGCCTTGTGAAGCCGATCCGCCAGCTGTACCGCCATATGCGGAGAGTGGAGTCCGGCGATTTCACCTGGAAGGTTCCCGTAGATTCCGCGGATGAGATCGGCATGCTGTCGAGCGGATTCAACAAGATGGGGGACCGTCTGTCCCAGCTCGTCGACGAGGTGTATCTCTCGAAGCTGAAGGAAACGGAGTTGGCGCTGAGGCAGAGGGAGACCGAGCTGAAAATGCTGCAGGCCCAGATCAATCCGCATTTTCTCTACAATTCCTTGGATACGATTCGAGGCATGGCCCTTGAGCACGATATCGAGGATATCGGGGCGATGGCCGCGTCGCTGGCCCGGCTGCTTCGGTATAACGTCAAGGATTCCGGCAGCAAAGTCACCGTTCAGCAAGAAGTCGAGATCGCGCAGATCTACTTGCGCATCCAGCAATTCCGTTTCGAGGAACGCCTCGAGTACGACATCGACTTGCCGGAATGGGCGCTGAGCCAGCGGATGACGAAGTTTACGCTGCAGCCGATCGTGGAGAATTGCATTGTGCACGGGATGGAAAGAACGGCGTCGACAACAACGATCCGGTTGACGGCCAGACGGCTTTCGGAGGATCGATTCGAGGTCATCGTGTTCGACAACGGGCCCGGAATGTCGCCGGAGTCGCTGGAGAGGTTAAGGTGCCGGTTGGATTGCTTCGAGGCTCCTTCCGATACGCATATTGGCTCGATGAATGTGCAGCGCCGCATTCGCCACGTATTCGGCGACAGATACGGGCTGCAGGTTGACAGCGTGGAGGGGGAATGGACGGAAGTCAGGGTCGTGCTGCCTTATGAATCGTGTTAAGGGGAGATGCTGGATGTCATATCGCTTATTGGTCGTAGAGGATGAGAAGTGGGTGCGCACCGCGCTTCGGAAGGTGATTGGCAAGGTGGATCTCCCCGTTCATGTCGAGCATGAGGCGGCGAACGGCATGGAAGCTCTGGATTGGCTCCGCGCGCATGATGCGGACCTAGTCTTAACGGATATCCGGATGCCGGTAATGGATGGGCTTACGCTACTGGAGGAGCTTGGGGCCAGCGAATGCGGCGCGGACGCGGTCATCGTCAGCGGCCATGACGATTTCCAATACGCCCAGCAAGCCATGCGTAAAGGCGCGTTCGATTATTTGCTCAAGCCGGTCGAGAAAGAAGAGCTCGAAGCCTGTCTCAGCGGCTGGATCGCCAAGAGGCAGCAAGCAGGCCGAAGCGGCGGTACAGCCGCTCCCGAGACCGTAGATGTCCGGGAGCTGTCGCCCGTGGAGCAAATTATCCATTATATCAAGTCGAACCGCGAGTACGATCTTTCGTCGGCGGAGGCGGCGGACCGGGTGCATCTCAACCCCAGCTACTTCAGCAAGCTGTTCAGGCAGACGACGGGCATGACGTTTACCGATTACGTCACGTCGATGCGGATGCAAGAAGCGGCGGGCTTGCTGCAGAGAACGTCGCTTCGCGTGACCGAAATCGCGGAGAGGCTCCGCTTCAAGGACCCCGCTTACTTCGCGAATACGTTCAAGAAAACGATTGGCCATTCGCCAAGCGAATACCGTAAGCATCACAGACACTCTCTGTAACGTTAACGTTTCTTAAAGGAAAGAGGAAGGGGCTCCTTTCTCTTTCCTTTTTTCGTACGCCCAGCATGGGCGTCATCTCTAGGGTGAAAGTCCCGAACGGGGGCTGGCGAACGCCTACCGTTAGCCAAGAGCAAGGGTGTCCGTCGCGAGGCGGAATCTGAAGGAAGCTGGAGGCAAATGC
>NZ_JANIPJ010000032.1 GCF_024623455.1 Paenibacillus soyae
TTTCCTAATCATCCGCACTCACCTGCTTTTCGTTATGACTCAATTATACAGAAAAAAAGGTACAGCCTCTTCAATTTAATTGAATGACTGTACCTTTTTCTATGAGATGGACTTTTTCAGTGGCCTCGCATTTAAGTGGCTTCTTTTTATTGCTTTTTTGAAAAAGGTATCAATTTTCTTTTAGAAAGCATTACATCTTTGTATATAATTGGAAGCAATTGGAAACCAAAAGTGCGATTCCAATTTGGATTACAGAGACGACCATTGAATCGGAGTTCCTCACCCTACGGCGATGAATATCATTCTCTATAAATTATCGTTTCTATTCAGTAAAAACCGAATGGCAATTATTATTCTAGTAATTTTGTCCATTTTAGGCCATACCGTCCCTTATACCTATAGAGGGAGATTAAGCAGTTCATGAAAGGAGCTGAGCAGATGTACGACACATCATAGCGTAAATAATAAATTGATGCACTTCGATTAAGAAAAACTTTTTTCAAACAATTTTGTCCATTTTGGACCCTTTCGTCCCTTATACCTATAGAGGGGGATCAAGCTACCCTAAGAAAGGAGTTGAGCACATGTATGACACATCATAGCGGGAATAAAAAATCGACGCACATGGTCCAGATGCACGTCGATTAACTCAAGCCCTTCAAGACATTGGGTTACTGCTAGTATAGCATGTAACCCTTGCAACAACCTATCTTAAAAAATTTAAAAAGGGGTTTTATTCTATGTTTAATTCTTTTATTAGCAGACAAGATACAGTCGTAACTATTAATGGTACTTCCCGTGTAAGCGGAGGCGAAACTGGTGACATCGTCAACATCGATACTGTCACTACTCTGACCCAACCGCCAGGACAAGCCCTTACACTGGTTCTTCCGGCCATTACAAACGATCCGCAGCGTGCTTATATCCGAACGCTGGACGAGCTGGACAATAAAGCCGTATTCCAATCGCCAATCTCCACCGCTCTCCTCGATGCTGACATGGATGATGCGCAGCGTACAGCTCTTGAGGCTGCCATCGCTGCCAATGAAGCACAATGGGAGCAGATCCAAGTGATGGCATCCAGCATCCAAGTTACGAAAATCGACCTTGGCGCGAACGACCAGGAGTTGAAGTTTTTCCTTCATAAGACGCTGCAGCCAGACGAAAGCGGCATCTACACGATTAGTTTCATTGCACCATTCAGCAACCTTACACCAGCGAATGGCTTTGAAATGTCGCTTGTAATTATCTTGCCGCATGGCGCTCGACCTGTCGGGGATCCGGAAGTCTCGAATCCAACAGGTGGACCACTTCCAGAACTTCGTAGCAGTGGTGATCGGGTCGGCCGTCACATCTTCGAATACTATATGCGCCAGGATCCAATCTTCACCGTGCGCTATACGTACTAATAGCACGGTAAAGGAGAAGTGATATACACAACATTAATTTCCTACCAGCTCATATCTAGCACCTACTGAAATTGTGTTACAGGGGACATATCCATGTCCCCCCTTTTCCTCATTTTCTCTGAGAGTCACTCCACGGTGTATCAAATTGAAGATTATTGTCCTCATGGTTTACACACAAAAAGGCTATTATGTTGGTGTGAATGAAAAGCGTACATTTCGAAATAGCTATGATTACCCGTTTGGCTCCCTCGCTGTTTACATAGTTTGATTTTACTATATAGAGGGTTTTCCCTCCGCAACCCCCTTACTTTTTAGCTACTCAACATTAGTAGAGAGAACAGGCCCATTTGCCTACAAATAAGACTTCTATAATTTCTTTTTAAAGTCTCGCCTCCATTCCGAGAACAAAAATGGTACAATGTTCCTATGTTTTCAGAATGCGAGATAAAAGAGTTTACTTTTGATCGCAACCACCTTACCAATGAAAGAGGCGGAACAAAAATGGCGAAACTACTGTATAAAAATGCGGAAGCATTAATTCCAGTGCAAAAGATCGTGTTAGAAGCCGGCGCGGCGGTTAACGATAAAGCACGGACGATTAGAACGAGTGACATTCCCGATGTACTAGGCGCCGTGGCAGGCATTGGCGTTGGCGGAGCAGCGGGCCTAGGCTTATTGTCGATTTTGGGCGTATCTGGATTAAGCGCAGCAGGGATCACCTCCGGACTTGCGGCCGCCGGTGCGATTGTCGGGGGCGGTATGGTAGCAGGAATTGGAGTGTTGGCGGCACCTGCTGTTATATTAGGGGTAGGCGGATACGCCCTGCTTGCCTCGGGCAAGAAAAAAAAGCTCGCTCAAGCCAAAGAAGCTCTCCTCCAAGAAGCTATCAGGAAACATGATGCAATCATCCGTCAACTAAAGAATGAGCTTAATGCCAGTGAAGAGCGAATTACGTATTTGAACACTCTGAACTTGCTATTGCAAGGAGCAATTAAAGATCTAAAGGCAGACCTTGCGCTATGAGCGCGGATTACAATAGAATCATCACAAGTAAGGATCAGCAACATCTTAATGTGTTGAGAAACCAGGCACAGACTCTAAAAAACATACAATCTGATCTCGATAGTGTTCGTCACAAGACGGAACAGTCGATCAGCGATTCCGAAGCTCTATTGCAAAGTCTTGGTATTGCAATTCCTACAACCGCAAACAGACAACCTCATAAAAAGCCTCCAGTTGCAACTAATCTACAGGTCCGAGATTGGGAGGATATTCTCTCTGATGCTGAGCTTGGTACTAGTGACAACGCAGTATTTCTGGATATTCTAAATGTGGAGGAAATTCAAACGGTTGAACGCAAAATTAGTGGGCTACGTGCAGAATTTCTAAACGTCCATCGATTAGACAAGCTCGACTGGGCTATATGTGGTGTAGCGGGGATACTTGCGGCTATCATCGACGTTTTCCTTGTCAAAATGCCGAAGCACCCGGGCTTTCTAGGAGGAAAGGGTAGCCAGGGAGGTGCATTGTCTAATTTCGTCAGGGAGAAAATCCAGGCCGGCTTGACCCCCGATCAGATCAAACAATTAGAGAGAGACAATTGGGCTCCATTCGATGCTTCGCATTCCGGTAGTTTGGGTGAGAAGGTTGCAGGACTGGGTGCGCGTACCCATCGGTATCAATCGTTAGGCCATGACCCCATTTTGGGCTTTATAGTCGGCACGATGGATATTCTGAAAGGACAGTTCACTGCTGTGGACAAGTATGGAAAAATAATTGTACAAAACATTGATACCACGGGTAAGGATACGGTAGGCATGAATATATTTGAAGCACTAGCCCGGGTCTTCGGGCACATGAAATCAGATGTCGCCACCTCAGCCGGACTTCCGGTACCATTAATGCCCCTCTTTCAGTTCATGCAATTTGGGCGGATTGGAGAGCAGGAATACACCATAGGCGAAATGTCGCGCATCATGTATCGCCAAGGCTATAATTTCACACACTTTCTGTCCATGTCCATTCCTGTCATTATGATCGAGGTGATCGTCAGGCTTTGCTATTTTGCCAAAAGGATGTATGAGGGTCACGGCTTCCTAGAATCCATTCCGTTCAGTACCAATCCGAGCAAAAATCCGAAATTACAGACGATGCTATTCTCTGCACATCTCATCGCAACTTCTGTCAACGCGGGCAAAGTAGCGGTAACAAAAAATCCACTGGCTATCAATTACCCGCAATGGACAGCATTTTTTAAATACGGCTTCCAGCACATAAAGTGGGTAGCTTATGAGAAGGAGCAGGAAATGTTGAAACATGTTCAGAAGGACATCGACCAAAGCTGGGAGCAAATCAACGCCATGCTGGAAACCTCATGGGGATTGATCTCGAATAAGCCCATCATCACGTTATAGCGTACTTAAACTTGAGATGCCTAAATGAATTATTTGGAGATGAATTATGCAGACTCCCTGTCGAAAATGTAGCGGTACTGGGTATTTACCTCAATATAACCACATTGATGGGGGTAAATGCTTCCCATGTAGTGGAACCGGATATATCTCTAGTCAGTCTGCTGAGATAATCCCATCTTCTTATAGTGAAGATCAGTTTCATAAAACCATTATAATGAAAGAGAAACAAGAAGAGCTGGCCCTCTTAAGATCTTTAATGAAAGAAACCTTCAAGAAGCTTGATGATGTTTTTCATCAATTAAATACCTTGCAAAGCAACCATTCTGAATTTGGAAGTACTAATGAATACACTGAGTATATTATAAAAAGTAAAGCTCTTGAGAATAAAAAAAGAGAATATCAAAAACAAATTAACGAAATTCAAAATCAGGTTGAGGCCATTCAAAGGAATTTTGACTAATTGCTTTAGAGTGTGAATTCAAATAAGTATAGCCCTGATTTTCCACGATTGTGAAAACAGGGCTACAGATTCCATCTAACTCGCTTCAATTCTATTGTTTTATACTAATTAAATAACTGAGCCATCACTTCATTCTCCACATCCAGTTTCCGGCTAGATACTACGATAGAAGAGGCCAACTCTTGCTTCTCACTCAAGATCCGATGAACAATCTGCTCTACCGTACCCGACCTCAATACATTTTCTGTATCCGTAACAATAGGATAATACACCTGTACAGGCCTCTCCTGCCCTATTCGATAAACACGATCCGTGGCTTGATTCTCTACAGCGGGATTCCACCATCTCGTGTAATGAATAACATGATTGGCTGAAGTAATCGTAAGACCCGTGCCGGCTGCCTTCGGCGATAATATCATGACATCGAATCCTGGGCGATTATTAAACTGATTAACTACACTCTGGCGTCTTTCCGTCATTCCATTAATAATGGCAGGATTTATGTCAAAGTGATCACGTATAGCCTCTCGAAGCAACTCTTGCATCTGCCTTAGTTCTGTAAATACTAGGACTTTCTCTCCTCGTCTTTGAACTTCGCGAATTAATTCAATCGTCTTGGCTAGTTTGGGGACTGACTCGACAGGAAGTCTTTTGCATTGATCGAGTACCAGCCCCGGATGGGAGCATAATTCTCGTAAGATCTGAATGGCTTGTAAACCGGACAACTTCTTTCCCTTCACCTGTGAAATAACCTCAGAATACAATTGCCTCTGCTCAATACCAAGCGGTATCGGATAATTTTCGGCAACCTTATCAGGAAGTTGCCCTTTAAGCTCCTCTGACTTTGTCCGCCTCTTATACACCATTGAGATACGTGCTAGTAACTGTTGCTCAACTTCCGATTCTCTGTTATCCGATTCAAGCTTATCAATAAATTCCTTCTTGAACTCACTTAGGCTACCTAGTAGACCTGGTTGTACATAATCCAGAATGGACCAGAGCTCGCTTAATCCATTCTCAACAGGTGTCCCTGTCATGGCCAATCTGAATCTAGATTTCATCGCTTTAATAACTTTACTAGCTGCTGTAGAAGGATTTTTTATGGCTTGTGCTTCATCGCATATGACAGCCTGCCACTCGACTTGTCCAAAAGCTAACTGATCGCGTACAAGCGTTTGATAGGTGGTAAGGATTATTCCCGTTTTCTTAAGAATCTCTGGATCCTTTATTCGCGAGCTTCCCCCATGAACGTAGATCTGTCTTGCAAGAGGCAGTGCAAACTTCTCAATCTCTCCAACCCAATTTTCTAACAAAGTTTTGGGTACTACGATAAGAGTGGGCGTCAACCTTCCTCTCTCGAACAAATAAGTGAGCAGCGATACCACTTGAATCGTTTTTCCAAGACCCATATCATCAGCAAGCAGCCCACCCAAATTTCGATAATGGAGTGACTTCATCCAAACAAAACCATCCTGCTGGAATGGCTTCAAGGTGGCGGTGAACATACTTGGCGGTGTTTTATCCATGACTCCGGCATCAACCAGTTCTTGTTGTGCGTGTAAGATAGGCTGATTAAATTCGAGCTGTCCTATATTCTCAAAAATCTCGAGAACATAAGGCAACTTCGTCACATCTATTCGATTATCGGCGCCAAGCGATTGCTTCAATTGGGTAGCGGCTTCTGTGAATGCCCCCAAATTAGGAGGAAGTTTGACCCAGTTTCCATCAATTTCAAAATATTCTTGGTCAGAGGAAGAGGAGTCACCGCCAAATAAGGCCTGAAAATTGTCCGTCGTGAATGACTCCTGTACTTCACCTTCATAGTCAACAACCGAAATACCTGACTCCAGCTCGAACCAACCTCGCCCCTTATCTGTTGCATGTACATAAGGTTGCGCCTTATACACTCTTATACCAAGCGATTTCACACGCTCTCCAAATAGGGATAAATCTAATCCCTCTACTTCAGGCAGGAAGGCTTCAGGATTTTCAGCGAATCTCGGAATATCTTGCCCGCGTATGGGATCACGCTCACGTATACTCGTTGCTTTCTGTAGAACATCAGAAGAAACGAATACTTTCCCGTTGGTTGGATCGCTAGCGTAGCTATAATTCCCCTCGCTCATTTTATGAAGCAGTTCATGGGGAATTTCATCCTTAGATAAGTATTGGGGGCTCAAATCAATTTGCTGTCCATCATACTGAATATCAATATTGAGCTCATCCACGAATTTATATTCTTGCTTTTCCAAATAGCTGTCCATCGCGATATTTTGTCGTCGAGCAGCCGACCGCACTTCCGCGACGTATTGAAATACTCTTTCTTTATCCATGCTGTTTGGCGCGTTATCAATTAATTGCTGCAACTGATATTGCTCCGGGGACATTAATAGCCAACTACGATCGGGTAGTCGTAGCCAAGGCCCAATCCTTTGTGCTGTCCGCTCAAGGTGTGTCCAACTTCCATGCTTTTTCTCTAATACAAACCTAAAGTGAGGGGTACCAATGGCCCCCTCGTGAGCTAGAAACAGTTCCAATTGTGCTGGTCTAGGAATATCAAGCATATCGAGGAGTTCAACTGGCATTTCAGCGAGTGTTTCATACGGTAGCAGGTAACCTTCTGCCGTCTCAACTAATCCCTCTTCGTACCACATGGCTTCTATGAGCTCTAGCGTCTCAAGCCCTGGTTGCTGTCTTAACTCTGCAACTGTCATATTAACAGGAAGCGTAATTTGACCTTTTTCTTGCCCCCGGTATAGTCGAATGGCCAGTCCACTCTCATGCTTTTCGAACTTCCACTCCACAGGGTGGTAAAGCGGTTGCTGTGATTTGCCGGAAATGCGATTCCACCAGCTCATATTTTACTCACTCCGCATAATCATAGTATCCGTCCATGTATTCTTGCATGTGCCTTGTAAACTTGGCTGTCCAAGTATCAAAGAAACCGTGATGACCTAGCTTATGAATATATAACGGTTCACCGTTCTTGGTATAGTTCATATTCTTCAATAGGCTTTCTTTAGCAG
Organism: Paenibacillus soyae; assembly: GCF_024623455.1. Taxonomy (GTDB): domain Bacteria; phylum Bacillota; class Bacilli; order Paenibacillales; family Paenibacillaceae; genus Pristimantibacillus; species Pristimantibacillus soyae. Next base: position 7,310 of record NZ_JANIPJ010000032.1, read on the forward strand.
TTACACTTCTCGAGCTAAACTCAGTGCCTGTTGTTTTGCTCAGTATAAATTTGTTGAATCCAGCTTTGTGGTAAAAATATGCTGCACCGATATTACCGAACTCTACGACCACGATGTTTTCAAAATAAATAAAGGCGACCTTAGGGTCATTCCTCCCCTTTAATTGAATAACATCTTTGATGTAGTGCAGGTACCTCTTCCAATATTCAAATCTCTGGCCGACATCGCCCTCAAAAAATTTCTTCAGCTCAATTTCTAAGAGCCATCTTTGCACTTGCTGCATCGCTTGCTCACTGAGAAACTCCCAATCTGCGATTCTCTCACGAGGATCGTGAAGTCGAACGATCGCTTGTTCGAGCAGGTTCGAATGGAACTGATTATGATTGCGGGCTTCCAGATACACTTTCATCACTTGTTGATAGTCATGTATAGGATAGCGATCGAGCAGTTGACAAATAAAGCCTTCACCATCGCGCCGAATCATTTCGTCACTATGCATACCTTCAAGAAGCATGTTGTATAAGACATGATTTTCTAACGGGGAATCCGCTTTTATCTTCACAGCTTTAAGTACATGTTCCACTTTCACGGTCACTCCGCGTAACAATTCAACTAACCCCTTGTTAATTCCTGATCTATTTATCAATGCAGCCTTCATACCGTCAATCAACTTGCTGTTACTTAAGTCTAGAAATCCGAACTGATCTACGGCAAAACATCTTCTCAGCAAGTCCTGGACAAACACATTCTGAAACTCGTGCTGAAAGATTCCCCAGACGTAATTTCCAATCGTAGAGCTATAACGATGGCAAATCAAGAGATTGATTTTTTTCTGTGTTTCATTAGACTCTGTCTGGTGAGGGAACTGATATAATAGCACCATAATATCGGTTTTCTTAAGCTGCGTTGCTAATGATTCAATTTCTGTCTCTGGCGTCCCTCTAATTAGCTCCAGTAATTTGGGCAGGCGCATTCCGCTTATTTGAGAAGCTGTTAGTAAATCGATATCTTCATAGCGTTTCTGTACGCTCTTCCTTGTTTCCACCAGCTTCTTCGGAGTAAAAGTAAAATTGAAGATATAAGTGTTATTGTCCATCTTCCACCATCAATCCTTCTAGCTTCTCCAACAGCTGTTCATCCTTTAACCGGAACTTGAACTCAACACGCCTTGATTTATCCAAATCAATTTTCCCATTTTGATCAAGGATAGGTACACTGAAAGATCGTCCGTTAGCCGTGATTACGGCCTTCAGCTGCTCTTGAAATTGAAATTTCGGAAAGGCGGGATCGAACACTTGTTGGACAACCGATAACGCCCGGTCCTGGGATAGCTTAAGGTTATAAAGATAACCTCCGTCAGTATCCGTATGACCTTCTACAATGATTTGCGAAATCTCGTCCCGGAACTGTTCAGACAATAATATGTTTATATACTCAGGAATGAACTGGATAAGATACGCGTTGCCATTCGATGATACGGTGCTGCTATCCTTGTCGAAGAATACCCCGCCAGAGAACCGAATGGCTCCCGTCTGCGGGTCTATTTCCAAATCCAAATTGGAGTCCTTGAACGCCGCAACCAACTCTTGAATAATCTTTGACTTCACACCAACCACATCTTCGATCAGCTGATTTTTCTCATTGATTGCTTCTTCCTTCTGCTTAATGGCCTCCGCTGTTTTCTCCATCGCTTCCGACTGTTGCTCATAAGCCTGCTGCGTATCGTACATAGTTACCATAATGACTAGAGCAAATATGATAAGTAATGCCGACATGAGATCTGTGTAAGATATCCAAGAGCTCTCTTTCTCTTCTTCGTGTACAGCAGAAGAATGACGCTTCCAACTACGAAACCCTCTCGCCACCGCTTATCTTCCCTTCCTTACATATTGGACGCGGCACGTTTTGCCTGTTTGTTAATTTCAGTAACCGATTGCTTTAGTTCCTGAATAATCTCTGGTAATTCGACAAGTCCATCACGCATTGCATCCACGCCCTTGGCCAACAGATTAACAGACTTCGTCAACTCTTCATCGAACTGTTCGAATGTACGCATAATGCCCCGATGCATATCATCCGTGAACTGATTCATCGAGGTTCCCAGTTGCTTGTTCATCTTCGTCATAATATCGCTGTTTTCTTCCCATACCGAAGTCATCACTTGGACTCGTTCATCCATAGCCTCGACTTGTCCTACCATATCTTCTTGGATTTGTTCAACTAGCTCATCGACACGTTCGCGTTCTTTCATCGTCAGCTCGAGCAACTCTCCAACTCTTGCTTGCAGTTCTGTAAACAACGAAGCATTATTCTCGAATCGTACAACGAGCTTCTCCAGCTCAACGCCAGATTGTTTGGCAAGTACCGCTTGGTCAGCAAGCGCTGCGGCAACCATCTGTTGACTATCCGCCATTCCGGTCATGCTGCCAAGATTCTGCTCCAGATGTCGTTGAATATCGGCTTGTAGCTGAGACTGTGCTACAATCGTTTCCACATTCAACTGCAGTCTTCCGATATGATCCTCAAAGTGATTGTGGAATACATTCCTCTCTTCGATCATGCGATCCAGGAGACCCGTCACCGCAACTTGCAGCTCACTGTTCTTGGCAGTAGTATCATTCAACTGAGCCACGGTACCTTCCAACACCTGCTGATAATCCGTAATATTCTCCGTGTAGTTATGGATTTCACCAGTTAGAACCGTTGTCTTCTCCACCATTTCCGATTGATGAATGGCTGACTGCTGCATAGATTCAACGAGAGCACTCATCTGCTCATGAACACGCTGCTGCCACTCAACCGTCGATTGAAGGGCATCGCCTAGGTTTTTCATATGTTCGCCTGTGATTTCATTTAACGAGCTCATTACCTCGGCCGTCAGCTGCTTAACCCCATCCATTTGATTAGCACTGGCATTCGTAACGAGCTCACCCATCAGAGTTTGGGTCTGTTCAAGCGGAGGCAATATGGACTGGTTTAAAGCTTCTGTGAACCCTGTCATCATTTGCGGAATTAAATGCTCCGACATGAACACCTGAAAGTCCTGCATGTGCTTTTCCTGATTTTGAAGCATCCGGAATAATACCGTGCTTTCTTCTTGAGTCGGGAATGCTTCATCCATACTTTGACGAATGACATGAAAGCTATCTTGTAGAGAAGGCAGAAATTTTTTCTTGTCTATGTACTGCCAAATACCCGATAATGCAATACCCGACATCGACGATAAAAACTTGACGGTCATACCACTAAGTAGTATCCCGATTCCACTCTTCATTGCAGCTGAATCCCCATTCGGATCTAGGCCCGACACACCGGTAGCGATACCTAGAAACGTTCCGAATATACCAATAGCCAGGAAGAGTCCCGGAACTAGCTCTGCAAGCTTCCGGCTGCCATACTTCTGAACAAAGCTTTCTTCATGGAAGTAATCATACACGTCCGGAGTAACGCTTACCCCGCTGCGCTGGTAGTCCATAAACTTCTTATAGAACATTCTCCAGCTGGGCTCGATACATTGGGTGACAAACTCGCTGGATTGCTGCTTCTTAACCCAATCATCCATCTGATTAAATCGTTCGACAAGATCATCGACCTGCTTGAGCTCTTCCAGTTTAGCGGCTGTAACAGCTGCTTCTTGTTTCGCTTTTGCATACTTCGGATATATTCTAAAGTATTGATAGGTCCCGAAAGCTATCATTCCTGCTATGTATGCCGCAAAAAAGTACCCCGATGTAAATATCGACATGAATCCCATTCCATTCATTCCTCCATGTTGAAGTTTTTCCCTAATGAGACTTTCGACGCAGAAGGAAGTAAATCCTTTTTACTAGCTGGCCTACCGTCGACAAATCAGTCGTTAATTTCTTGCATTTCAAGCAAAAAAAAGGCGCTGTACGAATGGATCCGTACGTTGCGCCTGTTATGAATCAATATTTAAAATCTGTCGTCTCCGCAGATGCCATCAATTCAGCCTGCTGCAAGATAAGATCAATCGCCAACTTCTCCAAGTCCGGCGGATAACCGTATTTCTTGAGCAGTCGTTTCACCGTTATTCTCATCTGTGCCCGCACATTCTCGCGAAGTGTCCAGTCTACTTTAATGTTGGCCTTAATCCCTTGAGTTAGTTCATGGGCAATCTGCTTCAACATCACATCGCCCATTAACTCCTTTGCGGATTCATTCGAAGAAAGTGCATCATAGAAGGCAAGCTCTTCTTTAATCAGCCCAAGATCTTCCCCTCTCTTGACGGCAGCATTCATCTCTTTGGCCATCTGGATCAGCTCTTCAATAACCTGCGTCGTTTCGATCGTGCGGTTATTATACTTGCGCACGGCTTCTTCGAGCATCTCCGAAAACTTCCTGGACTGAACAATACTTGTTCTGGACACGGCCTTCACTTTGCCTTGCAACAGACGGCGAAGCAGCTCGACCGCGAGATTTTTCTGTTTCAATCCGCGAACATGCTCCAAGAATTCATCTGATAGGATTGCGATATTCGGCTTCTGCAGCCCCACTGCTTCCAGTATATCGACGACCTCGTCAGATATGATCGACCTGGAGATTAATTGATTCAACTGCACATCCAGTTCGCTTGTTGTTTTCTTCTTGTTCTGCTCGGTTATGAGCTTCACGATACCCGATTTAACCGCTTTGAAGAAACTGATCTCCACGTTGACCTGTTCTGCCGCGACGGTAGTTGCGCATAAGGAAAACGATCTCGCTACTTCCGTTGTCCAGTTAAGGAAGTTTCGTTTCCCTTCTTCTCCAAGCCCCAATACATAGTCGACTGTTTCCACAATCGCTTGCATCCGCTCGGAGGCCCGCTCAGACTTGAACTTGAGGTAATCGTGACCATGCAGCAGTTCGCGAATGAGCTGAAGTTTCTCCAACATGAAATCGACTGCTTGATCTGTATCGATGCCGGCCGTTCTCCGGTCATTCTCCGTGTACTGTTGAAGAGCGGATTTCAGCATATCCGCAATCCCGATATAATCGACGATAAGTCCACCAGGTTTGTCGCGGAACACTCGATTGACGCGAGCAATGGCCTGCATCAGGTTGTGACCTTTCATCGGTTTATCGATGTACATCGTATTCATGCTTGGCACATCGAAGCCAGTCAGCCACATATCACGTACAATGACGATCTGCAGAGGATCGTTTAGGTCTTTCATCCGTTTCGCCAGATGTTCCCTGCGCCGTTTGTTCCCAATATAAGATTGCCATTCGGCCGGATCGCTGGAACTGCCTGTCATAACGATCTTGATCTTGCCTTCATTATCGTCGTCGCTATGCCAATCTGGACGCAGAGCAATAATTTCTTTGTACATATCGATCGCGATACGACGCGACATCACGACGAGCATGGCTTTGCCGAATCCCGCCTCCCCACGCTGCTCGAAGTGCTCGACAAAATCTTTAGCGACTTTCTTAATCCGCTTCTCCGAACCAGCCAGCGCCTCAAGTCGCGCCCAACGCGACTTCAACCGTTCGCGTTGCGTGTACTCCTGGTACTCCGTAATCTCTTCGTATTCGCTGTCAATGATCGGACGTTCCGCATTCGAAAGCTCCAGACGGGCGATTCGACTTTCATAATAGATTTTCACAGTCGTACCATCTTCAACGGCCCGCGTCATATCATATATATCGATATAGTCGCCGAAGACGGCAGGCGTGTTTTTGTCTGTCATTTCGACTGGCGTACCTGTGAAACCAATATATGAAGCGTTCGGCAAGCCGTCGCGCATATATTTGGCATAACCGTATTTGACAGACGCTTCCTCTTCGCTCGTCACCATCTCCGCCTGGAAACCATACTGACTGCGATGTGCCTCATCGGCAATGACAATGACATTGCGGCGATCCGTCAAGATGGGATACTTATCTTCCAGATCATCCGGCGTGAACTTATGCACCGTCGTGAAAATAATGCCGCCCGACTCAACAGACAGCAGCTCGCGAAGATGAGTGCGATTATCCGCCTGCTGTGGCGTCTGCCGGAGCAGGTCCTTCGATTTGCTGAATGTGCTGAACAATTGATCATCCAGATCATTTCGATCCGTCACCACAACAATGGTCGGATTGTCGAGCGCTTGAACCAACTTTCCGGTGTAGAATACCATGGACAAGCTTTTACCCGAGCCCTGCGTATGCCAGATGACCCCGATTCTGCGGTCGCCTTCATCCATCGTCGCCCGCTCCGTGCTTGCGATCGCTTTGTTCGTCGCATGAAACTGGTGATAGCCGGCCAATATTTTGTACAGGTGCTCACCATCGGTCTGATACAAGACAAAGGAGTGAATCAAATCGAGCAGGCGGCTCTTCTCGAACATTCCTTTAATCAACACTTCGAGCTGAGGGATAGAGGTAGGGGCTACATCGCTGCCATCGATAGTGCGCCACATCATGAAGCGGTCTTCGTCCGCTGTCAATGTCCCAACCCGCGCATTCACGCCGTCACTAATAATCATGAACGAGTTGTACGTGAACAATGACGAAATTGCGTTTTTGTACGTTTGTACCTGGTTGTACGCTTCACTGATGCCGACTTCTTCATTCGAAGCGCTCTTAAGCTCCAGTACGGCAAGCGGCAACCCATTCACGAACACGACAATATCCGGTCGCTTCTCGTTGAGTCCTTCCACTACCGTGTATTGATTGACAACAAGGAAGTCATTGTTCGAAGCCCTGTCCGGATCCCGGTCGAACAGCCAGACCTTCTCCGTCGGATATTCGCCATTCACCGCTTTGTACTGGACATCAATGCCGTCCGTAATCATCTTCTGAAACGCCTTGTTGTTGATCAGAAGACTTGGGCTGCGCGGCACTTCGATGATTCGAATCGCTTCCTCAATCGCTTCGCGCGGAATTTGCGGATTAATACGAATGAGCGAATCCCGCAGCCGTTCAACCAGAATGACCTCATCATAGAACTGCCTTTCGGGATATTCACCTTCCGGTGATATTTCCGGTCCGTAGGCCTTGCTGTAGTTCAACTCCTCGAACCATTCAAGTGCTGCTTGTTCCAAGTCGCTCTCGGCATAGGACGTGATATACTGGGCCATCTGTGCACCTCCTTCGGATTAAGGTTGCTCCACCGGGACTCGAATTTCTCCGGACATGAGTTTGGGGAGAAGGATGTCTCTGATTTGAGCTAATGTTCTATTATTTAAAAATGAGCGTGACATATTTTCGCTAAAGATATCATAAATAGCAGAGAACTTTTCCATCACCTTGTCCTCTGGTATTAAAATTTTAATTTGTTTAATTGCCTCTCTTCCCAATTCCGTCTGCCCCGTGCTACCGGTTGATGAATGTTCAAATACCGACTGCATCCTCTTTAATAAACAGCCCATATACCCAATGACTTTTTCATTATTAGGACGTATTATTGTCACATGTGAATCAACTGTATAGTCTACGAGGTCATCAATTACTTGAGCAACTCTCCCAAGCGTCCCCACTCCTGTTGAATTAACTAGAATATCCCCAAATTGAAGTTGTTTATCTGCGGGTACTTTACCTGAATGGCCTCTTGATAAGGAAATATTCAAAAAACCATTTCTAATACATTTTTGATTTATTACTCGCTTCTCTGAACTATCGTCATATTTGGGTGCAATCCCTCTAGTAACAACACTAGAACAATTTCCAATATTATCAGCTTTCCAACCTATCGGAATCAACCCCAACTCACTTTCCTCAAACACGCCACCGCTGGACTTATAGGGTTCCCCATTTTCATTAGGAAACTCGAAATCTACAAACCAGCGTTTAAATAGTGCTTGGGCCATTTCTTCAAGGTTTTTATTGATAGCGTTGTTGAGTTCGATTTTGTCATCAAGGCTTTTTAACAATTTAGATATAGCTCTTTGCTCTGATAGAGCAGGTAGTGTAATTTTTATCGAATTTAAACTAGCCTTTGAAAGCTTTGGTTGAACTGAGCCTGTAATATAGCCGCCGATGTCTTCATTATTAATAAGGTAATAAAGGAAGTACAGATCCGACATACTATTGTTCTGCAAAATGTGCGCATGATTATTCACCCAAAACTTACCTTTCGCTATATTGGCCACATTTTGTTTTCTTGACTTAAGATTCTCTCCATCTTCGGCAATAAGTAAATACTCACCGTCGAAAAGGTAATTATCAACATAGTCTATTATCCCCTGCGCTCCATAGTACGGATATATCTTATCTAATTTTTCTCTATCTCTCGATGACAATGGTATACGTTTATTATTAAGGTTTACCGAAACATCCTCGAGTTTCGTAATCTTCCACTCAGAACTCAAACCCAATCCCCCCAAGCCGCTTGCGGATTTCATCTTCTAGTTGTCGAGACTTAGCGAATTGCTCTGCCAATTCCGATGTCAGACTAGCCATCTTCTCCTCGAACGGCTCTCCGTCTTCCTCAATATCTTCGATGCCGACATAACGTCCCGGCGTCAAAATGTACTCATGCTCTTGCACTTCAGCCAACGTAGCCGATTTGCAGAAGCCTTTCATATCTTCGTATGTCCCCGCTTCTTCTTGACCGCGCCACGCGTGGTAGGTGTCTGCGATTTTCTTCAGATCATTTACATTAAGCTCCCGATGCGTACGGTCAGCCATATAGCCCATCTTCCGCGCGTCAATAAAAAGAATCTCTCCTCGGCGGTCACGCATCCCTTTCGATGCCTTATTCTTCGCCAAGAACCATAAGCACACTGGAATTTGCGTCGAGTAGAACAGCTGCCCAGGCAAGGTGACGATACAGTCGACCAGATCAGCATTAACCAGTTTACTGCGGATTTCCCACTCGGCTGTCGTGCTGGTCGACATCGAACCATTCGCCAGGACAAAACCCGCCACGCCGCTTGGTGCCAGCTTGTTCACGATGTGTTGAATCCATGCGTAGTTTGCATTCCCTGCAGGCGGGATGCCATATGTCCACCGAGCGTCTTCCGTCAGACGATCGCCGCCCCAGTCGCTAATATTGAACGGAGGATTCGCCAGTATATAGTCGGCCTTCAAGCTCTTGTGCATATCGTTGTGGAACGTATCCGCGTTATGATCGCCCAGATTTCCGTCAATTCCACGAATAGCAAGGTTCATCTTGCAGAGCTTCCAAGTAGTCGGGTTCGATTCCTGCCCATAGACAGCGATATCCCCAATTCGCCCCTGATGCTCTTCTACAAACTTCTCGCTTTGAACAAACATGCCCCCGGAGCCACAGCATGGGTCATAGACGCGGCCCTTGAACGGTTGGATCATCTCAACGAGCAAGCGAACAACACTGTTCGGCGTATAGAACTCTCCGCCGTTCTTCCCCTCTGCACTGGCGAACTTACTCAGAAAATATTCATAAACGCGGCCCAGCACATCCTTGGCGCGACTTTCCTTGTCCCCAACTCTGAAAGAAAACAAGTCAATTACTTCGCCAAGTCGTGTCTTGTCCAGTGTCGGTCTTGCATAGTCTTTCGGCAGCACACCCTTAAGTGATGCATTCTCCTTCTCAATGGCAATCATGGCATTGTCGATCAACTGCCCGATTTCAGGTTTCTTCGCACTATTCTTAATGTGGTTCCAACGCGCCTCTTGCGGTACCCAAAATATATTATCGGCCGTATATTCATCCCGGTCTTCTGGATCTGCATACGGCTCTAGCTTCAGCTTCTCGTATTTCTCCTCAAAAGCATCCGATACATATTTCAAGAACAACAAGCCCAGTACCACATGTTTGTATTCCGCTGCATCCATGCTGCCGCGCAGCTTGTCGGCCATGCTCCATAACTTCTCTTCGTAACCAATGTTCGCTGTTGACATTTGCAAACTCCTCTTCAGAATAATGCGTTATAAATATCGTTTTTAGCCTGTTCCCATCTTGCATTCGCTTCTATCATAACAGCTTTGTAGCGTTGCTTCTCCCCCAAATACTGGTTGACAAGCAGCTGCTGCTTTTCTTCCGAAACCGTTGGGATTTCGATCTCTCCAACATCTGAGGGATTTAGGTTCATAACCGTTGTTCCACGCTGGAAGCTTTGAATAAACGCCATGCCTGTCGGACTCTCCAGGAAAATCCTCACGAATTGAGCCAACAATTTCGACTTGAATCGAAGCACGATAATGTTGGCTGAGGCAATAACCATTTCTTCGCTGTCAGGGAAGATGGCGAGCTTAATCACGGTCCCTCTGCATGTCATGACCAAGTCGCCGGGAAGCACTTCATAACGTTTTACCTTCCGCTCTTCCTCATCGATGAGTTCCAGCCCTTCCAACCTAACTTCACCATCCTCCAGGTTGGAAATATTCAGCACTCTAATCTTGCCTGACTTTAATTCCTGCTTCGAGATCGCCTTCCCCCGGAATATATCTGCCATGCTGCGAAGCTTCTCCTTCGGCATGGCCGCCTGCTGGAATGAGCGCAGCTTCTCTTGTTCTTCGTCGAGCAGCAGATCGATCCTCCAGTTATCCCATAGCTGGAATTGATCCGGAGGAATCACTTCTTCCCGGTCAATCTCCAGCCTCTGCTTCTTGATGACCAATCTTCCTATCCGAACCTCTCGTGGACTTTCCTTGCCGAATTCCACTTGATATGTTCTAACCGAGGTATAGGGACGAAACAATCCGTCTGGAAGCGTATAAATCGATTGCACAGGTGCATCCGAGTTCATCTCTTGTCTCCAGTCCGCAATCGTTCCTGCTTGGAACATCATGCGTGGCGGGAACGTAACGCTTATTCTACCTCTCTCCTGCAGAATAGGGAGCAAGAAACTGACAGCCGCCCCCTCTGATTCACGAATCGAGATTTCATCTTCATCCTGAAGTTTCAGACCAAAGGTTGGAATGGACAGAATCGCGTCAAATCTTTGTTCCAATTGCAACGGTTGGTAGATGGTTCCCTGAATCACGAACATTCGAGGATTTTGTTCAAAGTATATGTTCAATAACCGACAGAGCATGTAGTTCTCCGACAGCAACGTGATGTTTAGGTCTCGCATGTAGCATTTGGTCTCGTATAAACCTTGCAAAAACTTCTCCGTCTCCGTAATGAGAATGGAGCTGTACTGGTTTTCATCGCACATTTCGACAAAACGTTCCATAATGCCAGGATGGGCCATAAGCGTACCGGTTATCCGATCCTGTTGTAGCGTGCGGAATGCATACTCCAATAGGTCCAATTCTTTGCCCGCATCGTAAAGCCTGCGGAACAGATCCCGGTCCCCCGGGAAATGCCCCAATTCCCGTTCGCCAACTTGCTCTTTCATCCATAAGAATAGCTCCTCTGCGCTTGCCTCCTGTTCCCACTGGATAGTCATATGCCGCTCAATCGATTGCCTGGTGCGATTCACCCGTATCGCCTCCCGCAACAGTTGATCCCTGGAATGGATCTCGTGAAGCAAGCATAAATTCCAAAACTGTTCGATCACTTATTCACCTTCTTTCTAACTCCACATGCTTCATCAAGGATGAACCTAGGACCTGGTATTCCCGGTTTTCGCCAATACTTCATCCGGGATGCGTCCCAAGAAATAATCTTCGATATACTCCCAGAATCGGTCGTTCTCCACTTCATTCTCGAACAAATGAGTTAACATCGCCACGGATAGGTAATGCCTTTCTTTTACGTTTTCGAGTATATAATTGGTATACTTCGCCGGATTTTGAATGCTGCGTTCAATCTGCATTCGGGAGTTAATGCGAATAAATATTTCGGGATTATCTCCGCCATTCACGCGATAGATCATGTTCCCCAGAGCTTCTAGTATACCAAGAAGAATGAAGGTTTTCTCTACTTTCTCCGGGTTCACCTTCGGCAGAAACAACGAAACGTAGCTTGGATCCGTGTTTGCCTGCTGCCCTTGACTGAGAATTTGCCTCCACTCAATCTTGACCCAATCTAAGAACCCCGAATACCCACTGTTCTGAATCGAATATTGATCTTTCGATTCGTTGTACTTCATGAATCGCTGATAGAAGTTAGAATGTTTCTGCATAATCCGATCATACTGATTCGCGCTATGGATTAGGATAGAAGCCAGGTTCTCGCAATAATACTTATCCCCCTTCATCCTCTTCTTCAACTCTGCCGCAAGCTCCGGGATGGAGAAGAAGCTCCTCTCCTTAGCGTATCCACCGAATATTTCCGCAATCTGTTCTAATTGATGATTCAACTCATTGGTGAACTGATCGCGATGTAACGATTTAAGTGCAAGCTCCAGTTGCAGGACAGGTAGCAGATGACTTAGGAACGGCAAACCCAGCTCATCGTCTTTCGAATGGAATTTATATTTAAATTGAGGGAAAGATAAACGCTGAAACCGTGTTTCCCACAAGCTCTTCATATCGCAGGAATAGATATTGCCATACGCCGTACGATGTCCATTAGCAATCTTCTTGAAGTATTGGCCGAATCGCTCCAGAATCTGTTGCTCCTGATCATGTTGAATCATAAAATACTCATTCGCAAACACGCTTCTCGGACGGGCAATAATCGGCGAGTATCCCATTTTCGCCTTAAAATCTTTCTCGAGAATGAGTAACGCTGTCTTCAGTTTGTTGTCGACTTCCTCACTCGCTTCCGAACCTTGCTGGAATATATAACGGAATTCCTCAGCATTGACCAGTAGATGACGCACGTTGCTGCTGTGCTTATTTTCATTAATAAGTTGTACAATCTTCGCCATCACTTGAACTAACTGCTGCTTGCGGATTGTCGAGATGCCATGCAGTCGATTGACATGAACGAAGTCCTTGGGCAAGAAATCAAAATAAGCATACCCTCGCTCCAGCGCCCTTGCAGCGCGGCCAATCTCCTGGACATAGTCACACACATTCCCAGTCGGGGCGAAGTGATAAACGTTCATAATATCAGGCAGATCGATGCCCATCCCGAACGCTTTAGTTGCAAGCATAACCAATGATTCGCCATCCTTGAACCTTTTGTAGTTTGCGTGCTTAAGATCTTTCGAGAGAGGACCGTAATAAGCAGTAAGATGCTGACGCAATCGCTCGCTTGCATAGATTTTGGTAAATTCGTTAAACTGATTAATTAATCCGACGGTTGGGAAATACACAAGCGTTTTTTCGCCTTTGGCCAGGTACTGTTCCAATCTGAACACAAGCACCCTGAATTTGTCCTCCAGATATTCCTTGAATCTCTCCTTCGACTGATTGGATTTCTTAATGCGAACCTCCAAGTCATCCCGCTTCACATAACCAAAGTAGCTAATGGGATTAATCAGATTCAAGCTGTCTCTGGTTTCGGCGTACATATCCTCTACTCCGCCATAGATTGCTGTTGCAGTAAAGGTCGCCACTGGGAACTGCATATCTTTCTTACGCAGGCGCTGGAGGTAACTCCCCAAATACCAATAGTCCGAACGAAATGCTTTGCCCCACGTCGTAACAATATGCGCTTCATCGATAACGAACAGTCCTACCTCACGATCGCCGATTAATTGCGCAATATCGGATCGGCTCAGGAGTGTCTCCGGTGAAATATAGAGAATGGAAACTTCTCTTGACTGAATTCGTTCAATGATGCCCATCTTCTCAACCGGTGTAATCTCCGAATTAATGGTTGCGGACATATGCACATTTCGATCCATCAGCCCCTGCACCTGATCCGTCATCAATCCGATTAACGGAGAGATAACTATGGTCATTAGACCATACTTCTCAGCGAGGTAAATAGCCGGCACTTGGAACATAACCGATTTCCCCGCTCCAGTGGGCGAAGTCACGAAGATGTCACGATAGCTGTGTCCCTGATGTGCTAATGTTGCCTGCTGCACAATGCTGTCTATCACCTGGCTTTGCGGAATATGGACCGTTTCCTTCTTAAATTCAGGATCGTGAATATCCTTATACATTCGCAAATCCCGAAAACTGGAATAGTTCCAGTACTTCTCGAGTACGCGCAAATATTCTGTCTCATGTAATTGCGGTACAAGCGCTGTCGTCTTGGTAACCAGTACGAATGTAAAATCTGGGAGAAGGCTTTGCAAAAGTTGAATTCGCTCGCGGTAGCGATGAATAGACAAACCTAGATCTCCTGTGTAAGAGATCCGAATTTCTTGTCGCCCGGTTGCTGTATTCGATAATAATCGCACGGCCAGTCCAACCAGTACATCGTTTTCTTCTACCAGTTCTAGATCAGCTGTCTCATCACTCGCCAACTTTCGCTCTGGAAGTACACGATCTGGAATTGGATAATAATCCATCGCCGGTTCGGAGTCCGCGTATACAACAAACCAGTTATTATCGATCTTCTTTAATGCGCCGTAATATTTCTGGAAAACTTCAAATTCTGGATCCTGCTCCGGCTCTTCGGTTGAATTCTCGTCCTCGAAGTAGGTGGCAAACAATCTCTCCGAAGCAGATATACTATACAAACAAGGGAACGTACGGTGATAAACATTGTTTTCATAGATCACTATGGAGAAGTACAGCGACAGCACTTCTTTCCCAATGACGAGATATTCTTCATAGGTGCACCAAGCAGCCTGATCGATTTGCTGGAGCGCTTGGAACATCTCCGGCAGAATGGACGCTTTGGCTTGATCAAGGTCATGAATCGCCATTGTAACCGAATGAGGGATAAGCTTACGTAATGGCATCGATTCAAAAAAAGTGGACGAAAACCCTTTGAATACGAAAAGCACCTTTTGGTTGGATTCCTGCTTCAATCGCTCGAGATCTTGTTCGATTCTATTATAATTATTCATCCTGTTAACCTCCCATTGGTTCTGGCCAGTAATAGTCCTCACGGCTTGCTCCTTTTCTCATTTTACTTGCTAATTTCCTCAAAGCACTCGCTTCAATCTGTCTAATCCTTTCTCGCGTTACCCCGAACTGCTCCCCAACCTTCTCGAGTGTCTTCGGTCTGTGATCACGGAATCCGAATCGTTCCCGGATAACCTCTTGCTCCCGTGGTTTGAGATGAGTGTTTATCATATCTTGAAGCAGCTTCTTCAAGTCATGCTGCTCTGCTAAGAGGGCAGGATCAAAATAAATCTTGCTGTACTCGCTTAACAATCGATGCGTCTCCAGACTGATGAACTGATTTAGTTCCGAATCTTGGCCATCCTCCGATACATCCTGTTCGGTGGAAGTCAGACCTAGTACCTGATGTTCAACGATCTTGGCTCGCTCGTACTGAGATGCAGTAATGCCAAGCTTCGCGATAACGGCCTGCCTGTCAGGGATGCTATCCTCTACTTCGTAAGCCTGTTCCTCCCGCCGGATCTTCTGGATGAGTTCAAACATATGTACCGGTACTCGTATCAATGTTCCCGTATCCACGATAGCGCGTATGATACGCTGCCTTATCCACCAAACGGCATAGGTCGAGAATTGAACATCCTTGTTCACATCAAACTTCCTAATCGCGTCCATTAACCCAATCGTTCCTTCTGATACAAGGTCATCGTAGGTATGTTGGTGATTGGCATATCTTATATACTTGGAAGCCAGCTTTTGAACAAGCTTCATATTATCGACAACCAGTTGTTCGAATTCTTGGTTATTCCGAGACTCATGGTACTCTTTCAATAAGAACGTGTTCCTTGAATAATCACCCTGACTGGATGAGCCCTCCATCATTTTCGGTTCGGAGACTGGCTTCCATTCCATATTCAAGATGTCATCTATAGTTGGTTCTTCATCTACTTGCTTGGGTTGGCCTGAGTCACTATGTAGAATATTCTGGTATCCCATAATCTCGAGAAACATCTCAATGTCATCGCTCTCCAGTTGCTCATCGGATAAGGTTTGCAGAAGGGTCTTCGCCTCGGCAAAAGAAATCGTCTGTTTATCAGGAAATGTATGTTCAAACACTTGCTGTACTTCGCGAATACTCTTGCCCATCTGAAGTCCTCCTTCTTAACGCCTCATACGAATAATACCACACTATATTTTGATATTACAATATCTAATTATAAATCATTTGAAATCAAAAACAAAAAATGACTTCCCCGAAAGGAAGTCATTTCGTTTAAATCGTATCTTCACTGACTTTTTACACTTTCCTTTACTGCTTTAACTGGATCCGTTCACCACTAATAAAGAACGGAGCTTGAGCACGCTCAAGAAGATTCAGCGTTTCAATCAAAAATCTGCCATCGCTAGAATAACGTAGCTCTGCGAGTCGTTGCTGGAAGTCTTTCGTTAATGAATTGCCATTAAACTCCGTTTCCAGTACATAAGCAATCCAATCCGTCTCATTCTGTACTCGCTCATTCTGAATAGATACTATGATTTCATCGTAAGAGCCAAGTTGACGGAATTTTCCGCTCTTCCTCACATAGTCAACAACCAAGTCTAAAGTCCATGGTAGAGCGTTCTTCAATATAGGTAATTGGTCAGTTAGAAGCACTTCATCTGCTTTAACGTAGCCATACTTATCTTCCTGCTTTGCCGTAATTAATCTTTCAATAAGATTAACGACATCGGATTCCTGATCTTCTGTCCATCCTAAATGTCCTCGATGGATATACTCGCCGAACTGTCCGTAAGAATAATAATATATCAATTTACTTCGGGATAGGACACTATCAAGCGTCGTCTCTGTCGCTCCTACTTCCTCCGTTACCCATTGAAAGACAAGTTCACGAGGTACTTCCGCCTCCTGTTCCAGTATGAATTGTTCGATGATGGACTGAAGCGTAACCTCCTCAATGGGCTGGTCTGCTGAGGAAATCAACGGGTATCTAACAAATCGGAACTTAGATTGTTCCTGCCCTTGCAACAGATCGTATAACAAATAGGTTGTCCGGATTCCAAGTCTTTGACAATCGGCTTCACACTCCTCAAATAACTTGCTAATATGAATGACGCCCCATTGCTGCAACATTACCGAGAGCTTATCATTAATTATCTCGAGATCGCTTCCAAGCAGAGGATAAAACTCTCTTAGGCCAATTACCCCCAAATCTTCATTCACAAAATCTGCATCCGTCGTAATGGAGAAGGTCAAGGTAAATTCCTTCCACCCCCTCTTGATGACAAATTCATCGCGCAGACTCTCCAAAGTTTGCGCTGCTTGCTGCTCGCGAATAAACATCTTAATTAATTCGCCATTCGTCAGTTGGAAAGCATCGTCCTTATGCCAAATATGCGGAAACTTCAGAGGAGCCAGTTGATCGGATCCTTCCTTCCGAAGCATAGTGTATAATGCATACTCGTTAGGTATGTCGGATTCCATCAACTCGGAACTGAATAATTGATAGAGTCTTCCAACCGATATAGGGCTGCGCTGTTCCAATAGCTGCAATGCTTTATTTGATATTTTCTCGATTAATTCCGGCCGAGACGATACGAACGAAGAGTGAATATAAAGCCCTCTCCCCCATAAATAAGCTCGATCGGCAAACTCATCCCTTCCAACTACAGAAGTGAAATCGCGATCTTTCTCAAAAGTATCCGGTTTTATGCGATTAGCTTTTTCGAGTAATTCTCCGGCACGTTTGTAGATTTCTATCCCATTCGGATATTGTCGGAATACCATTTCGACTAAATCATGCTTCTTAGCATTTTTCAAATAATAGTAGCCATCTACAGTCATGTTGAACAAATCGTTCGTTACATCCACTTTAAAATCCGATGGCACAGCAAGTTCGGAAGCTATATGATCAAGTTCGCCTCGAATTTCCTCTTGGGTGACAAGTTTCCCTTTGAGCACAGATAGCAAATGCTGCTTCATCTCTTCCACAACATTTTGAAGCCTCTCTTGCTCCCATATAGTCCACCAACCATGTTCCTCGACATAAGTTAGCCCGGAATATTCAAGAGCCTCTACGGCCAATTCATGAAAGAAGACATCACTTACATTTAACTTAAAGAAGCAGAAATCATTTTGTAATGCACAAGCTTCCTTGAGGGCCCTAGACACATCGATAAGATCCGGTTGCAGCGAGCCGTTCACATTGCGAATTATTTGCCTAACTCTTTCTCTTGTCAAATTATAAACATTCCCAGTTTGCTCTAGCGTTATCTTCTGCCCTTCCCTGCTCTCGCTCCACCGAAAATACATTAAGGCCATATTACGGTTACTTGATATAGCTTCATCCGTCCACATTCTCCCCCACTTTTCGAACAACTGATTAAATGAATAATCAATGCGTTCTCGAGGAGTCATGGAGACCCATTTCTGTTGAATTGCAAGTTTACTTCTATAATGCTCTAAACGAATTTGCAACTGAACAACAAACTTATCGATTGCCGTAACTCCAACACCTGAGAAACGTTTCAGCTCAACAAGGTAAGCCGGAAGATCCCCTAGCTTCGTTATCCCATCTCCATGGAGCGCTTCAATCAGTTTAGCACACTTAGAGTAGAACTCTGGTTCTAGCGGCATATCCAGATCTGATTCATCAAGAGGCAACATTAAATTATTCCATCTTATCTCACCGCAATCGCTAACTTTGATCTGCAAATCCTCTTCCGTGACGGATGCGAATGGCTCGCTACCGATTAAGGGCGTTACATTCCCCTCCGCAATAGGTTTAAGCTGCACAAAAAACTTTTCAATTGCACGTTCGCCGACACCTTTAATTAATTGCGCCAGTATCGAAAGATCACTCGGCAAGTCCGCCACTACGTAATCCTTCTTCAGCATAATTAGACCATTCATTAGGGCATTACATCCGCTAATCGGCAATCGAGATATTAACATACCAGCAATGGGTTCCGCACAAACAACCTCTGCGTCTTTGAATCGAATGACTTTAGGCAAATCACTCTGGATAGGATTTTCATGCCTCTGATCATCGGGGGTCGAATGTGCGGACACTTTATGTTGTTCAATGATGCTCATGACATCGTCATATCTGGATCGAAGCAGCCATTCCAATGAACGCAACGGAATGCCATTTAGCTGACTAGCTCGTCTTATGCCATATCGTTCTAGCAAGCGGACGACATCGATTGGAAGCATGTCCTTCAACTCCGCATCGCTTAACCCGGACAACTCTTCTCTTGCTACATGTGGCTCCAGCTTAATGAATCTGCTGAGCTCCCCCTCAAATCGGAATCCGAAAAACCATAATTGAACAAGCACATCGTGTAGCAGTTTAGGTTGGCTGCGATACAACTCTTGAAGCTTCTCTTCACGCCAATCCTGGAAAACATTAACTCCTAATTTACTAGCAATATCGCTTAGCCGACTAGGAGCATAAGCCTCCATAGAAACAGCTCGCAAAGCTTCAGGGGGAATTACATTATCCGTTGGTTCTTCTGAATTTACGACCGTTGACGCGCTTGTAACCTCAACAGCCAAATTCGTTTCTTTAGGAGATATGATCTCCACTTCTTCAACCGTGACGGCAATTTCATTTTCGGCATCCTGGATAATAGGTGTTGTTTGACCATTAGTGGGGAAATTAGGTCCTATCATTCTAAGTTCTGACGAATCTTTCCCCGTTAAGAACCAGGCTGGCTTACGCTTTGTTGACTGGCTACCATTACGGGCAAAACGGAAATAAAAACCTAACGACTTTAGGCTAAACAAAAAATCTTTATGCTCCCATCCCCCCATTACCCAGAGGGCTCCATTGTTTCCCCTTTTATCTAGCACTTCAAATGATTTAGCCATTAAAAAGTCTGCAATCTCCATACCTGCTTGATCTGTAATTGATGGTGAAGGCTCCTCATCGTCCCGATAAACTTCTGGCTCTTGTTGTCCTTCTGATTGGACTTCAACTTTCGTTTCAGAGTTTATAGGCTTCTCAGCACCTTTTGACCATTTTTCGAGATTACCAGCTATTCGAATGAAACTTTCCTGTAGATCGCGAAACTTCTCGTCCAATGTAGGAAGGAGCTTGCTCTCTAATTGTTCATTCAATAGCTTCTGAAATTGTTCACTAATGACGATATCATTAGTGCTTCCTTTTGATTCAGATTTTTCTTTATTGTCCGACTCCATTGTGAATGTTGGCATTGCATATGCAGGTATCTCAATACTGAGCGGTCCGTAAACTTCAGCAAACCAACTCGCTAATTCGAACATTTGACGATGAGCAGTTAGAGCCAGATCGATAGGAACTTCTTTGGGATCATGTGCTGCCGCATTACCGTTCATTCGTAGCCACTCGAAGCTGCTGCGAATTTCATTCGAAATAACTTCTTGTTGGGACAGCTTTTGTAATCGTTCTACTTGCTTTATCGAATAGACTGGCTCGATTCTTTCTTCTTTCGATACATAGGTCGCCAGTTCTTCTCCAAATAGGCGTGCACCAACAAGTGTAGAGCGCGGATTGCTCCATAATGTCTGCTCAGCATTCTTAGTCAAAGTTGCCAATCTATCATGGATCTGCTCTAAGAAATGAAATGATGACATACTAGCAATTCGTCCCTTCGTATCAAGATCAAAATCGCATACCTGCGAGTTTATCGACTCTTCTAGAAAGCGTATAGCTCTATAAATAATTAGGCTCTACTTATTATAAACGGAATTGAGAGATTATTCGACATATGTCTCCAATATCATAAAAAAACCACCTATTCTCAGCAGAATAGGTGGCGTTGCTATTGTATAAGTCGTAATATCTCCTATTGTAAATCCCAAACATGAATTAGCTTATCTAGTAAGCTTTTTTGTCGTTTTTGCAGTATATCATATGACCATTCTTTTTCTTGCAACACCTGAGTCGTAATTGCAAATGGACTGATACCTTTTTTAACAAAGTATTCTTGCTTTTTCCGATCAAAATCCAAATTTCCTGCCTGGGAGTTCTTAGCACGTGAAAGCAACGCCAAATTACCAATTCGATGAACTGTCGCTTCACGTAAAGTCTGGTCTGGGTACCAACTCATCCATTGGCTATTTAACTTTGGATTCTGTGGTAATACATGCTCAACTGATAACACTTTATAATTATAACTGGCGTTCCCACCTGATAGCTCCTCGTCTAAACGTAACATGACTGGTAGACGAATTTTGGTAATCGGATAGAATGGGCCATCAAGGGTAGCAATGATATCCTTCTTCTCATTGTCAGTTAAATCTAAGGGAGAATTTGAGCTATATAGACCCGTTAAGTTGCTTTCAATAAGTTCAAGTAACTGACCGTATCGTTCTAATCGTTCGTTAACATTTGCCCGCAGTATAAGCAGCCCCATAGCTAACCTTTCAAGTTTACTCAAAAACTTCAAAAGTTCTGCAGGATTGTTATGGTACATGGACATATATAATATTGCCGGTGGCATCCAGTCTGAATTGTCCACTCGCTGCAATAATTTAAACATTCGATTAATTTCTTCTGCAAACGTACTACTTTCATAACCTAGTGATGTTATATCCTTCATTGCATTCGCCATTGGTATCAAAACCTTGTCCATAAATCTCTCTGGATCTTTAGTAGGGTTTACGTACTTCCTGACTTCTTCTAAAACCGATTTTTCAAGTTTTCTTTTTCTAAATATCATTCGGATATGACCAAATAACTCCTTAAACTCTTCACGACCTAGTTCGTCTTCTGCTTCTTCCCATTTTTCTGTATATGTATCTTGTTTCGCTGCAGGTATGTTACCTATTACTTCCGCTTTTAATATGTCTGAATGAGTCAGATCCAAACCACGATCATTTAGTACTGAAAAAATTCGATATGCCGAATCAAAATCGGGGGTTCGTACAACAACTAGGAAACATCGTTTAATAATAAACATCGCTAAACGAATACGTTCTGACTCACCTAGCTCTTCGATTTTTGCAGCAAAGAGCAGCGCATTTTCTCTAATATTTCTCTGACTCGATGTAACACTTGTTTGCAAACCTTTCAGATTATTTATCCCTTTTTCATTCTGAATATTTGTTCTAAAGAAATCAGCATCACGCTCACGTAACGTTAAACGATAGCGGTCTTGAGTACCTTTAAGCATATTTCCTTTCTCATATAGGAAAGCCGTAAAATTGGTCGCAACATCAGATGGCACCATTTCACGTAGCACTGCAAGCAATATTGTCAATGTCGTTAACCTTTGTTGGCCGTCTACTACCTCTGCTTCAGGGTTATCTCCTTTGATAAGGACGATACTTCCAAGGAAGTAAGGATTTAAAGTATCCACACTTCCTGTTGACTGTTGCAAGGTAAGCAATAGATCGTCATATAACAACTCCGCCTGCTCCGTCGTCCAAGAGTACGGTCGTTGGTATTTCGGAATAGTAAACACATAATCGTCACTTAACACTTTTTCAATTGGATATTCTGCGGCATGAATCGTAGCAGTGCTCATAAAAATTACTCCTCCAACTTCGCTGGAATCTGATTTTATTATTTACTAAACTTAGCATTGGCTGAACATGATGACTGTCTAAATTCTAAAAGAGACCACCTTCTGCAGTCCCTTTAGATTATTGCACGGCGTCCTACTCTCTCCAGGATAACTCTAATCCAGGTACATAAACGTAGTTGGGCTTAAGGGTCCCTTTCGGAATGGCCGTCTGGTTCTTCATTGATT
The DNA here is from genome assembly GCF_024623455.1 of Paenibacillus soyae. GTDB lineage: Bacteria > Bacillota > Bacilli > Paenibacillales > Paenibacillaceae > Pristimantibacillus > Pristimantibacillus soyae. The sequence continues at coordinate 29,750 of NZ_JANIPJ010000032.1, forward strand.
GAACGATCCAACCCCAAGTACTTTGTGAATCAGATTGTAAAAGTTTAAATTAATATTTAATTCAATGAGCAACACTATTGATTCTCCAGTTATTAAATATGCCATCTACTCTCCTGCTCTTCTCCATTTCTTCCCACTCACTTCATATCCCCATGGTTTCCATTTTTCATAACCACCCAATACTATAATTCATTCTTTTAATTAGGAATCCTTCATACGTATTATTTTCAACAAAAAAAACGACGAGAATTTCCGTCGGCTCAAAAAGCTACGTGCGTGGAACTAATTTAGATAATTCTTCGGCTACCCTAACAAGTGATAATGTTGAAAATAAGAATGTATGTGTCCACTAGTGTTAGTTTTCCAGTGAAAAAGAACGTCAGAAACTAAATCCTTTCTCCTTTAGGTATTCTATGATACATTAAATTCCATTAGGTTGTTTACTTCTCAAGTTTTTCAAGAAAAGTGAAGGAGGACGTTATGGAAAACTCCATAAGCAAAAATTCAACAATAGCATTTTTAGACATTTTGGGATTTCGTCAAATGATTCAATCCCAATCGCATGAACGAATGATGCGAATTTACGATATGAAGATATCTCGCAATATGGATGCAATCAATAAAATTCGAGAAGTTAATCCCAATCTTAATTATTCAAATATTAATTATCTTAATCTCTCCGATAGTATCATACTTTGGGTAGATGGAAATGATGCACTTTCGATGTTCTTTCTAATAACTTCTGTACGAGACTTAATGGTAAGTTTTTTAAAGAATGGAATGCCATTACGTGGTGGTATCGCTACTGGCCAACTTGCTGTAAGGAATAATAACGCTGGCCATATGAATGTTATTGGATTAGGATTAACTAAGGCTTATGAATTAGAGGAAAATCAACAATGGTCAGGCTGCATCATAAGCAATCAATGTATAGAAATTCTCAAGGAAGATATTGAGTGGTTTAATGCACTTATTGATTTTAAGTTTATTGTTGAATATGAGGTGCCAAAGAAATCCGGTACGGTAGATAAGAACTTCGTTATAAATTGGTGTAATGCGGATGAATTGAAGAACTATCATAAAGGACATTTGAGAGATCGCTTTCAAGATCACGGAAAACCCATAAATAATTGGGCTGCACGTGTAAAATACGACAATACTCTTTCCTTCTTTAAAGCTCATAAACCCAAAAAGAACCTTTAGGGTCCTTTTTAGTCATAGGGTAGTTAGTTGCAATGATTTGACTATCCTTCCCACTAAGTATCTTTTCACTGTTCGTGACATAATTAATTGAATTAATGAAAAAGGTTGCCCTGAATATCAGGACAACCTTTTTCATTATTATTATTCTACAGTAACCGACTTCGCCAAGTTACGAGGCTTATCGACATCGTGACCCAGTGCCAGCGACGCGTAGTACGACAGCAGCTGCAGCGGCACGACGGCAAGCGCAGGCGACAGGATCGGCAGCGTCTTCGGAATGGCGAGGATTTCGTCGACCGATTTGGCTACTTCTTCTTCGGAGCCGTTGTTCGCTACGGCGAGGACGTGGGCGCCGCGCGCCTTCACTTCCTTGATGTTGCTGAGCGTCTTCTCGTAGAGAGCTTCTTGCGTTACCAAAGCGATAACCGGAATGCCCTCTTCGATTAACGCAAGCGTGCCGTGCTTCAGCTCGCCCGCAGCGTAAGCTTCGGAATGAATGTAAGAGATCTCTTTCAGCTTCAACGAACCTTCTTGCGCGACAGCGTAGTCTACGCCGCGGCCGATGAAGAACAAGCTCTTGTGGTGAGACATCGATTCCGCGACTTGCTTCAGAACCGCAGCCTGCTCGAGGATGCTCTCGACTTGCTCAGGCAGCGCGTGCAGGCCTGCAATCAAGGCTTCCACTTCCGCCTGCTCTTGCGTGCCAAGCACGCCTGCCAGATGAAGGCCGAACAGATAGAACGCGATGAGCTGCGACGTGTACGCTTTTGTCGAAGCGACGGCAATCTCAGGACCTGCCCAAGTGACGATAACATCGTCCGCTTCACGGGCAACGGAGCTGCCTACAACGTTCGTGATGGCGAGCACTTTCGCGCCGTTCTTCTGCGCTTCGCGCAGCGCCGCCAGCGTATCCGCTGTTTCGCCGGATTGGCTCACGACGATAACCAGCGTGTCAGGAGTAATGATTGGCGAACGGTAGCGATATTCGGAAGCGACATCCGTCTCGACAGGGATGCGCGCGAGCGACTCGATCACCGATTTGCCGACAAGACCGGCATGGTACGCGGTGCCGCAAGCGACGATATGCACTTTGCGGATCGACTTGATATAGTCTGCCGACATCGACAGCTCTTTCAGATTAACGGATTTACCGTCGTCTGCCATTCTGCCGAGCATCGTGTCGCGGTAAGCCTTAGGCTGCTCATAGATTTCTTTCAACATGAAGTGATCGAATCCGGCTTTCTCCGCTGTAACAATATCCCAATCGACATGGAATATTTCCTTGGAAATAGTTTCTCCCTCAGTCGTCATCAGTTCGACACCATTACGTGTCAAAACGGCCATTTCGCCGTCGTTCAAAATATATACATCCCGCGTATGCTCCAAAATAGCGGGAATATCCGACCCGATGAAGTTCTCGCCTTGGCCGATGCCGATGACGAGCGGGCTTGCAAAACGAACCGCAACGAGCTTCTCCGGCTCGTATTCGGTCAGAACGCCGAGCGCGAACGCGCCGCGCATCCGTTTCACCGCGCGCTGCACGGCTTCGACAATGTTGCCGTCGTATTCGTCGGCGACAAGATGCGAGATAACCTCCGTATCCGTCTCCGACACGAATACGCGGCCTTTCGCGATGAGCTCTTCCTTCAATTCCAAGTAGTTTTCGACAATACCGTTATGCACGACGGAGAACTTCATGGAATTGTCCGTATGCGGATGAGAGTTCACGTCGGACGGCTTGCCATGTGTCGCCCAGCGCGTATGCCCGATGCCGACCGACCCTTCGAGCGGATCGCCCTTCAGCTTATCCTCGAGCACGGCGAGACGGCCCTTCGATTTCTTGATCTCAAGCCCGTTCGTCGTGAACACGGCGATGCCTGCGGAGTCGTATCCGCGGTACTCCAGCTTCTTCAGACCCTCCAGCAAAATATCCTGAGAATCGCGATTACCAATATATCCGACAATACCACACATAATAAAATAGCCTCCGTTACGGTATATTTCCCAGACCGTCAACCGGATGCCGACCATTACCATTTGCGCGGCACAGGCAAGTATGAAGTTGTCACATTATCAAATATCGTATGCGCAGACTCAAAGAGAAGGCCGCTCCGTGGCGCCTTGCACTCTCTGTGCGCTTCGAAACCCTAAGCATGTAACCCTTGGCCCGTGCCGGCCCCTCAGGCGGCATCCTGGACATATGGGAGCAGTTGTATGATTGCTGGCAGCCTGCCGCACGTTTGTCGGATCGGTCGCCCGATCGTTTTCCGTGTCGGCTTTCGGTTGGCCGCATATACCGGAAGGTCCCCGCCGAATGTTTCGAACACCTTCACCTCGTCAGCTTCCCGTATGAACGTCTATAGTCTGCCCTGCTCAAGCGGCTTCATCCGACCGTTCATCACGCAAGCTCTGGCGCTTGTAAATCCTTAAAAAACCTCTGTCCTCGCTTTCCTTCTTGAATCCTATGCTCTACTATATTCATTTCTCTGAATGGGCGCAACCACTTTTGTGAAAATGATTGAAAATTGACGCGTCCTTTCAAAATCCCGCAAACTCGTGCAAAATGCGATCAACAGCTGACAACAGCTGTCATTTTTCTCTTTATAACAAACACTGCTGACGTTGGATGTTTTGCGCATTTCCATCAAAAAAAGAGCAGCTCCGGAGCCGCTAACGCACCCGCGTCTGTCCTCCGGAACCGCTCTTTATTCTTGAACGGGTTAACGATTAACCCAGCTCTTGTTTCACCACGTTAGCGATCTGGTCGACATAAGCCTCGACCTGATCCTTGTCCGGCCCCTCCGCCATGACGCGGATAAGGGACTCGGTGCCGGAAGGACGCACGAGCACGCGGCCATTGTCGCCTAGCTCGGCTTCCACTTGCTTCACGGCCGCTTCGATCGCGGCGTTGCCGCTGTACAGGCTCTTGTCCGCGACGCGAACGTTCACCAGCTTCTGCGGATATTTGCGCATGAGACCCTTCAGCTCGCCCAGCTTCTTGCCCGCTTCCGCAACGGTATCCACCAGCTGCAGCGCGGTCAGAATGCCGTCGCCAGTCGTGATATAGTCGAGGAAGATCACGTGACCGGACTGCTCGCCGCCCAGGTTGAAGCCGCCGCGACGCATTTCTTCCATTACATAACGGTCTCCGACCGCCGTCTGCGCCGTCTTAAGGCCAATCTTCTCGGCGCCCTTGAAGAAGCCGATGTTCGCCATAACCGTCGTGACGACCGTATCATGAGCCAGCTTGCCTTCCCGCTTCAAGCGGTCGCCGATGATGCAGAGGATGAAGTCGCCGTCGACCTCTTCGCCTTTCTCGTCGATCGCGATCAGACGGTCGGCGTCGCCGTCGAAGCTAAGGCCGAGGTCGGCGCCTAGCTCCAGCACCTTCTCGCGCAAGTATTCGGGATGCGTCGATCCGACACCCGCGTTAATGTTGCGGCCGTCAGGCTCCGCTCCAACCGTCGTCACATCCGCTCCCAGCTCGCGGAAGATCGCCGGCGCCAGCTCGTAAGCTGCGCCGTGAGCGCAGTCGAGCACGATTTTCAGACCCGCGAATTGGCCTTTCACCGTTGTTTTCAAAAAAGCTAAGTACTGCTTCTTCGCGTTCTCGTTCGTCGTTACGGAGCCAATGTCTCCGCCTACGGGACGCGGAAGCTCATCGTTCTCGGCATCGATCAGCGCTTCAATCGCAAGCTCCGTCTCGTCCGACAGCTTGAAGCCGTCTCCTCCGAAGAACTTAATGCCGTTATCCTCGACCGGGTTATGGGAAGCGGAGATCATAACGCCAGCGTCAGCCCCAAGCTCCTTCGTCAAATAAGCAACGGCCGGCGTCGATACAACGCCGAGACGCACGACGTCTGCGCCAATCGATGTCAGACCAGCGATAAGAGCCGCCTCCAGCATCGGGCCCGAGATCCGCGTATCCAGGCCGATGACGACCTTCGGCTTGCCTGTCGCCGTCTTCGTTAATTCATAGCCGCCGCAGCGGCCGATCTTGTAAGCGAGCTCCGGCGTCAAGCCTGTATTCGCGACCCCGCGGACGCCGTCTGTTCCGAAATATTTCCCCATTTGTACACTTGCTCCTTTATCCCCATTGTAGTGCGATACCTGTTACGAATAACGTATGAATTTAGGCGGCAGTTGCGACTCCTCCTCGCACATCCTCCGCCAGCTTAGCTTCGTTCAGGCTGCCATCGGCCGTGCTGTTCCCGCTTCCATTACCGGCTCCGACATCAGGCACCCCGTCTTCGCTGCCGCCGTTCCCGCCGCCTTCGTTGCTTTCGCCCGGAGGAGTAGGTGTGGCACCGCCTGCTTCTATATCCTCTTGCTGTTCATCCCCTTCGGACATGACCGAACCACCGGTAATCTCCACGGTGGCGCTTAACGACTGACCGCCTTCCAGAACCAGCTGCACATACGGTGGCAGCTCGAGTTCAAGCGGAATCGTGTGCACGCCTGGCGCGAGTCCATCCACCTTGGCAATGACCGCCACATCTTCCGCGGTGACGTCCTTCAGCACCGATTCGGCCCCGCCGATGACCAGGTCGATCGTTCCGCTGGCCGGGCTTGTCAGCTCGACGGTATTGCCCGAATCCGCGCCGATAACCTTGATCGGCAGATTCGCAAGCGTCTTGGTCGTGGTCCCTTCGACGATAACCGCAAGCTCGATTTCTCCCGGATTAACCGCTTCGATGCCGTCGACCGGCGTCGTCTTCACCTTTATCATGCCAGACTGCTTTACCTTCGACAGATCCAGAACCACGCCGTCGTAGACGGTAATCTCGTCAAGCAGCTGCTGCTCGGCATACACCGTCACCATATCCAGCTCCGGCGTCACGGACACAAGGCTAAGGTCATCCGACAGGCTTCCGGAATAACGGACTTGGACCGGCACCAGCTTGAACGGCCTCGTGACCTTCGTCTCGACATGCAAGGTCGAGGGCTCGACCTTCGCATTCGGAATTTCTTGTCCTTCCGTGTCATAGACGACAACTTTCGCCTTCTTGTTCTCGATGGACTTCTCCGCGCCTTCGACATCCATCGTCACGGCGACCAGGCCGACCTTGTTCATGTCGTCTCTTGGCAGCGTTACTTGCACCGTATTGCCGTTCTCCGACAGAATGGCCGGCGTGCCCGCCACATACCCTTCAGCCGGCTCGCCTTCCGTAATGACCTGCGCTTCGAAGGTCTTGTTCACGATTTCCTCGATCTGTACCGTCACCTTCCTTGGCGACAGCTCGACCTCCTGTATGCCCCTCGGGAGCTTCAACGAAAGCGGAAGCTCTTGAAGGCCCGGCTTGACGCCCGTCAAATCGACTTGGACGACATAATCCGCCGGCGAATTTTTGCGCAGATTCGATATGGGGCCTTCGACGACAATTCTCACCACCGTCGGCTCCATCGCCGTAAGCACGTATTTCTCTTCATCCAATCCGACCGGCTCGATCGTGACCGCTTCCAAAGCTTGCGTATCGACGCTGGAGACCGTTGCTTGAGGAGTCGTCTCCGGGTCGATATGCACCACGGCGAATAGCAGCACGCCTAGCAGAACGGAGATGATTTTGAGCGCGGTCGGATGAGTTAGCCATTTATCCATGTCAATCTCCCCTCCGTTTCCAGAGCGAGGACAGGACGCCCTTCTCCTTGCTGCTTACCTTCGGCGTCAGCTCGTCGAACAGCTTCGAAATTAACGATTCCTCGTTAATATCCCGCACGATCATGCCGTTAATGGACAACGACACTTGCCCCGTCTCTTCGGAGACAACGACCGACAACGCGTCGCTGACCTCGCTCACCCCGATCGCCGCCCGATGCCTCGTACCCAGCTCTTTGCTGATGAACGGATTCTCCGAGAGCGGCAGATAACAGCCGGCTGCCATGATTTGACTGCCCCTAATAATAACTGCTCCGTCATGCAGCGGCGTATTCGGCGTAAAAATATTGATGAGCAGCTCCGACGTAATCCGCGACTCCATCGAAATGCCCGATTCGATCATCTCGCTGACGCCCGTCTTCCGCTCGAACACGATGAGGGCCCCGATCTTCCGCTTGGACATATGCTGAACGGCGCGCATCACATGCTCCAGCTGCTCGCTGAGCGCGTTCCTCTCCAGGCTCGAGCCCCGGGAGAACAGATCGCCCCGTCCCAGCTGCTCCAGCGCCCTCCTCAGCTCCGGCTGGAAGATGATCATGACCGTCACGATCCCCCACGTGAACATCTGGTTCATGAGCCACTTGAGCGTGTAGAGGTTAAACCACGTACTTATCGCCCATGTCGCCACCAGCACGAAGATGCCTTTCAGCAGCTGCACGGCGCGCGTTCCGCGCACGATCAGAATCAGTTTATAAATAATATAGCTGACGATGCCGATATCGATCGAGTCTTTCAGCCAATCCTGCCAGGTTGATTCCGTAAAATAGCTCATAGCGACAACCCCCAACTACAGATCACAATTTATCTCTATAATCGCGTTTCAACTTTATTGTTTTCTATAACTGGGATTGGAAATCCTTTATTCTGAAATTATTTTCAGAAAAATCTCCAAAAACACTGTCGAAAAAAAACGCTCCCCTTTACGAGTAAAGGGAAGCTATTGCGTTCATTGCGGCAGTACGCCTCCGAATACGGAGGTTACCTTAAACCAGAACCAATCCAGCGCCTGGTCGATCTCGCGGCTCTGACCCGCGATATGCCCCGTCGATGCGAGCACCATGGAGCCGTCGATGACGGTAACGTCGCCGTCGACCGAGCCTTGCACCTCGACCTTGCCGTTCTCTACCGTCAAGTTGCCCGTAACCTGCACGCCCTCCGGCACGATCACGGTATTGCCGTCAATGACGACATGCTGCAAGTCCTCCCCCGATACGATCATCTGGGAATCCTCGTCCCACGTCGTGGCGAAGCTGCCGAGGATGACGAGCAGGAAAATGGCCGCGGCGGTAAGTCCGGGATACTTGTACAGGAGGCTTGCGAATCTTCCGCGTTCCTTGCTCTTCGGCTTCGGAAGCTGTGACATGATCCGTTCCTTCAGTTGTCTGGACGACGCTTCGTCCAACCTCGCGGACGGCTTGACCGCCTCCCATGCGGCGAATGCCGCCGCGTCCGCTTTCTCCAGCTCTTCGAACCGGGCGCTGCAGGATGGGCAGGTCTTCATATGCGATTGCAGGGCGATGATCTCCTCGCGCGGCAGCTCGCCGTCCAGGTAATCATGGATTTTGACGATGGCGACTTTGCATTCCATTGCAGCCATTCCTTTCTTCTGATGTTTAAGCTTGCGAAATGTATGGGCACTCTCCGTGCCAAGATTAATAAGTGACGGGTAACGTTGTCTTGCCAGCCGAAAGAAATACGCATGACGTGTCACGCAGGTTTCATTTCGTTTTTACGCGTGAGCTCGTTATTAGGATACGTATGAGGAAAAGGGATGTTTCAAAAAAATATTTGGCGCCGTTCGGCTCGCTCTTCCGTCACAAACGGTGCTCCAGCTTCTTGCGCAGAAACTCGCGGCCGCGGTGAACCCTTGTCTTGATCGTCGTGACCGGCATGCCAAGGATGTCCCCGACCTCCTGCAGCGATAAATCCTGTATGTACCTCAGCATCATGACCGACTTGTACTTCGGCGGCAGCGATTCCATCGCTTGATGAATGATTCGCTGCGTATCGGACAGGATCAACTCCGACTCCGGCGTTTTGTCGTCGCTCGGAATCATGGAGTAGCCGTCAAGTCCTTCGTAATCCTGAGACTCCGCATCCAGCGAATAGGTCGGCTTGCGTTTCCGCAGCCGGTCGATGCACAGGTTCGTCGCGATCCGATAGATCCACGTCGAGAATTTCAACGTTTCGTCGAAGCGGTCCAAGTTTTTGTACACCCGCAAAAACGTATCCTGAACGACATCCTCCGCTTCCTGCCGGTTGCTCAGCATACGGTATGCCATATGATAGAGCTTATCTTGGTACAGATCCACAAGCTCCGCGAATGCCTGCTGATCGCCCTTAAGGGCAAGCCGCGCAAGCCTGTTCTCCAGCACGTTCACCTATCTATTCCTCCAAACGTCTCGATCGTCCGCCCACTTTCGACATTGGCGCATGCCCCGGACGATTCTTCGCCACCAACCTTACATCTATCGACAACGCCCGCGGCGTGTCGGAATTCATCGAATGAATGAGCTTCCTTGCATGTCAGACCATGATATTGCCTTCTAGAAAAATGGTAATCGACCTGCAGGCAAAATGCAAGACGTTTGGTGGCGGAGCACCGATCAGTTTGGTTAGGGAGGAGCGCGCGAGAATAAAGTCTATGCCGGCGGGATGCAGTGCCGGTAAGGGCCGTGGGGGTGCGAAAGAGTGATTTTCACTCTTGCAGGCGCGCTGATCGCGCGGTTCCGCGCCTGCTGCGGATCAAAAAAAGGGCCGCCAGCGGCGCGATGCCGCTGGCCATACCCTTTTTTCTAGCCCATTATAGCGTGTTCGTCTTCAGCCCTTCCAGCACCTCGAGGATCGTCGTGGTCGGAATCGCGAAGCCGATGCCCTGCGCCTCGGAATTGACCGCCGTGTTGATGCCGATGACCTCTCCGTCCTCGTTCAGCAGCGGGCCGCCGGAGTTGCCCGGGTTAATCGATGCGTCCGTCTGGAGCAGGTGCTCGTACGTGTGCTCGCCTTGTTCATCCGCGATGGTAATCGGACGCTCCTTCGCGCTCAGCACGCCCATTGTCAGCGTCTGATCGAAGCCGTACGGATTGCCGATCGCCAGCACCCAGTCGCCAATGCGCGTCTCATCGGAATCCCCCAGCTCAAGCGCCGGGAAGTCCGCGTCGTCCGGGCTCGCCACTTTCAGCACCGCCAGGTCCAGCTCGTAGCTGGAGCCCAGCACTTCTGCGGTAAGCGGCTCGTCATAGCCCTGCACCGTCACTTTGACTTCGGATGCGCCAGAGATGACGTGTTCATTCGTAAGGATGTAGCCTTCCTTATCGAAGAAGAAACCGGTCCCCGAGCCGCTCAATGTCAGCTCTCCCCCGCTTTCGGGAGTCTGCTGCGAGGATTCTCCTCTGCCGCCCCGCGAGCTATTGCCGAAAAACTGTCCAAACCACGGATCGATCTGCGACTGCTGCTGGGCGGCATAGTTCTCGATTTTCACGACCGCCGGACTGGACTCCTCGTAGATGGAGGCGATATCGTCCGCCGTGTCGAAGGACGCCGTCGTCAATCCCGCTCCCGCGCCGCCCGAAGCTGCCCCGCTGTCCACATATGTTTCGGTTGCTGGCGAACCGCCCGTGAACAGGTTGCTCCGATCCGCCGCGAACGTCAGGCCGCCAATAACGACCGCGCCCGCCAAGAAAGCAGCGAACATAGGCATCGCGTTTCTTTTCTTCTTGCTGCGGACAGGACCGCTTGCCGCCACTTCCTTGTAGTACGCTTCGAATTGCGGGGCAATGGTGATCTCCGATTGTCGTTTCTTATCTTCTCCGTTCGTTTCCAGGCTTCTATATTCATTCGTATCGTAACTCATATTCGTCATCCTCCCTCATGAATGGCTGTCGTATTTGATATCTCTATCATGAGGGCTGTACCTTAAACCAATCTTAAGTCGAACTAAAAGAAAACTAAAAAAGCCGCCATCATCCGCGATAACCGCGGATGATGACAGCTTATGAAACGTAAAGCGTCCGATTCTAGCCCGTATTGCGAAGGCCGGCTGCAATTCCGTTGATCGTGAGCAGCACCTCGCGGAGCAGCTCCGGATCGTCTTGATCGTCCGCCCGCAATGCGCGAAGCTCGGTGAGCAGCTGCACCTGCATGTAGCTGAGCGGATCGACGTACGGGTTGCGGAGTCGGATCGACTCCTGAATAACCGGCACGTTGTCGAGAATTTCGTCTTGGCCTGTAATGCTTAAGATAAGCTTCGACGTCAACGCGTATTCTTCTTCGATTTGCGAGAAAATGCGATCGCGGATGCTTTGATCCTTGATCATGTCCGCGTATTCCTTGGCGATGACCAGATCCGCCTTGGCCAGAGCCATCTGCAGATTGTCGATCAGCGTGCGGAAGAACGGGAATTGCTCGTACATCGTCCGGAGCGTGGCCAGCTTCGCCTCATCGTCTTGCAAGTACGATTGGAGGGCCGTGCCTGCCGCGTACCATGCCGGAAGCAGGTAACGGCTCTGCGTCCAAGCGAATACCCATGGAATCGCGCGCAGATCCTCGAAGCGGTCGCTGTTCTTCCGTTTGGAAGGACGGGAACCGATGTTCAGCTCGCCTACCTCAGGCAGCGGCGTCGACTCCTTGAAGTACGTCAGGAAGTCCGGATCGCGGAAAATAAGGTCCTGGTACTTCGTTAGCGCCGTCTCCGAGATGGAACGCGCGATTGCATCCCATTCCGACTCGGCCGCAGGCTCCTGCTGCGGATACTTCGCAAGACGCGCCGCCGTAATGAGCGCCCAAGTTGCCTGCTCCAGGCTGCGGTATGCGATTCCTTGCATGGAGTAACGGGAAGACAGCACTTCGCCTTGCTCCGTAATCTTGATGCCGCCGCCGATGGTATGAGGCGGTTGGGCGAGAATGCTGCGGTTCAGAGGCATCCCTCCGCGACCAAGCGCTCCTCCGCGGCCGTGGAAGAACTTCAGCTTCACGTCGTATTCTTTGCCCGCGGCCGTAATTTCCTTCAGCGCGACGCGCAGCTCCCAGTTCGCCGTCACCACGCCGCCGTCCTTGTTGCTGTCGGAGTAACCGAGCATGATCTCGTGCAGGTTGCCTCTCGATTCGACCGCTTTGCGGTAGATCGGCAGCTCGAACAGCTCCTTCATGATGCCTGGCGCCGCATGCAGGTCGTCGATCGTCTCGAAGAGCGGCACGGACTGCAGCGTGCAGCGTACCGATCCGTCCGCCTCGTGGCGGAACAATCCGACTTCCTTCGCGAATACCATGACCTCCAGCATATCGCTGGCTGCCTGCGTCATGCTGATCAGATAGCTGGTGATGCAGTTCTCGCCGAACTCCTGCTGTGCCCGGTAGATCGTATGGTACACGTCCAAGCATTCGCGAGTCGACTCGGAGTAATCGAGATGGCTCGACGTCAGCGGACGCGGATCGTTAAGTACTTTATGAAGCAGCTCGGTCTTCTCCTCTTCGGAGAGGGACGCGTAGTCGCTTGCGATGTGCATCTTGGCCAGAATCTCGGCCATCGCGTTCTCGTGCTCTTTGCTGTGCTGACGAACGTCCAGCGCCATCAGATGGAAGCCGAACAGCTCCACCTGACGAACCAGCTTGGCCAAGTCCGTGTCCGCCACGTAATCGGCATAGTGGTTGCGCAGGCTGCGATCGATCACAAGCAAATCCTCGCGCAGCTCGTTCGGGTGGTTGTAACGCATCGGCGAACCTTTGAGCGACTCGCTCCGCGTATTCGCGAGCTTCTCCAGCATGAAGCCCAGCTTGATGCGGTAAGGCTCCTTCGCGTTGCGCCACAGCTCGATGTTCTTCAGCTCGACATGCTCGCGGTCCTGCTTAATGGAATCCAGCAGCTCCTCGGACACGTCCACCAAATTCGTGCTGAAGCTGAGAATGTCCATAAGCCCGTTCAGCTTCTCTTCGTACTTGCGAAGCGCCAGCTGGCGATGCAGCTGCAGCGTCTCCCAAGTGACTTTGGCGGTTACGGAAGGGTTGCCGTCGCGGTCGCCGCCGATCCAAGAGCCGAATCGGAGATAATCCGGCACATGCCATTTCTCTTCCGGATAATATTTGGTCAGGCAACGCTCCAGCTCCTCATACACGTTCGGAAGAACCTCGAAGAGCGTCTCGTCAAAGTAGTACAGGCCGTTGCGCACTTCATCGATAACGGTCGGCTTGCGGTCGCGCAGCTCGTCGGTCTGCCAGAGGATCAGCACTTCGTTCATCAGCTTCTCTTTCAGCTTCTCGCGCTCGCGGAATGTCAGCGTCGGGTTGTCGAGCTGCATGACGTCTTCCGCAATCCGTTTGTGAATGTCGAGCACCGCGCGGCGCGTCGCTTCCGTCGGGTGAGCCGTCATGACCAATTCAAGCGAGATGTCGCCCAGAATTTCCTTCACGTCCGCGACGGCGATGCCGCGTTCCTTCAGATCTTGAACAGCGCTCTCGATGGAGCCCCGCTGAACAGATTCGCCCGCGGATACTTCGTAATCGCGCTTCCGTCTAATCCGATGATTCTGTTCCGCAATATTGACCAGCTGGAAATAGATCGCGAACGCCCGAATGACCTGATGGCGAATCTCGGGGCTGAGCGAAGAAATCGTCGATTTGAATTGATCGAACAGCTCAGGGATAAAGTCCGCGCGAAGCGCCTTGCTCTGCTCCCGGATTTGCTCAACGATGTCAAGCAGCTCCCGCCCGCCTTGGTGAACGAGAACTTCGCCAAGAATGTTGCCAAGGAAACGAACATCGCGTCTTAGCAAATTGTTCGCCTGTGTCCGACTAGCCGCCGTTGTTGTTGCAGTTGCAGATTGTTCCGACATACCGTTCCTCCTACAAATCTGTGCAGCAAACCCACGTTGAAAGCATCCGCACTTATTCACGCACATGCCTATTCCAATTCTGTAAGGTTACTCTCAGTTAATGGCGTAATCACTTCTATCATCATACTACAAATTACTACTCCGTTGAAGCCCTAAAGCGCATTCTGTCGCCTTATTCTGACGATTATGCGCTAAATCCCCATTGACCTTAGCATTCGCCAATATGCAAAAAAACCTTCTGCATCGCAGAAGGTTCCGAAGTTTAGATAACTGGAGCGGGTGATGGGAATCGAACCCACGCTATTAGCTTGGAAGGCTAAAGTTCTACCATTGAACTACACCCGCATATAAGAATGAATGGTCGGGACGACACGATTTGAACATGCGACCCCCTGGTCCCAAACCAGGTGCTCTACCAAGCTGAGCTACGTCCCGATATATCGACTTCATTCTTTAAGTAAAAATGGCGCGGCCTAAGAGATTCGAACTCCTGACCTTTTGATTCGTAGTCAAACGCTCTATCCAGCTGAGCTAAGGCCGCAAAAATTATGGAGCGGAAGACGGGAATCGAACCCGCGACCCTCGCCTTGGCAAGGCGATGCTCTACCGCTGAGCCACTTCCGCATATCATGTTTGTCGTCGTTTCATTAAGAACATTATCGCGGCGACAAGTAATAATATATCATCTTGCGAACCGGATTGCAAGTTCTTTCGCGAAAAAAAAATGAAGTTTTTTTGAAGTGCCGCCGCAGAGAAAAACGGAAGCTGTCAGTGGAGAACAATATCACCTATAGGTGCCTTCGCGTTACTCCTCCTCCGTCCGCCATTCCGCATATTTTCCTACCACCTCCGCACAATGACCAGAATTAATTTAACGGACATTGTAACCTTATTTTTAGCTAACTTCCCCTATATCCGTAAATAGCGGCGATTTTACCGTTAGTACAGTACCATATTGCCCACTCGACGTTCTGCCCTCGAAATTAACGGTATAATTGCCGCTATTCCCGAGCAGACGTCTACATCCAAGAAAATAACGCCAAATTGCCCGCTATTCTCAAAAAAGAGGTATCTATGCTTCTTTTGACATGCATAATTTACAATTAAAAAACCGCCCTCCCTCAAGAGGGAAAGCGGTGATTAGCTTCATAAATGGTAAAGCGCCTTAACCGCTATGCGCCCGCGGCGGTCCATTCTTCGCGTCGGTCCTGCTCGTTGCCGTCGTTCCCCATGACCCGGTCGGCCAATGGCTGCGCGGCAAGCGCAAACGGGAGGCAAAGCGGCAGACCCGTACGCGGATCCGGCACGATGTCCGCTTCGATGTTGAACACTTCGCGCATAATCTCCGGCGTAATAACCTCGAGAGGCGTGCCCTCGCCCTTCACCACTCCGGATTTGATCGCGATCATATGATGCGCGTAGCGCGCCGCATGGTTAAGGTCGTGAACGACCATGACGATTGTGCGGTTATTCGCTTCGTTAAGCTTCTTCAGAAGATGAAGCACCTCGAGCTGATGCGCCATGTCCAGGAACGTCGTCGGTTCGTCGAGGAACAGAATGTCCGTCTCCTGCGCAAGCGCCATGGCGATCCAAGCGCGCTGACGCTGGCCGCCGGACAGATGATCGACGGGGCGGTCGGCGAAATCGCCCATGCCTGTCGCTTCCACTGCCCATTTGACAATCTCGCGGTCTTCTTTCTTCATGGAGCCGAAGCCCTTCTGATAAGGAAAACGTCCGTAGGATACGAGCTCAGATACTGTCAGTCCGTCCGGGGCGGTCGGATTCTGAGGCAGGATGGCCAACTGCTTCGCCACTTCCTTGGTCGACTGCTTATGAATGGACTTGCCGTCCAGCAGAACATTGCCTTTGGCTGGGTTCATGATCCGCGCCATCGTCTTCAGGATGGTCGATTTGCCGGATCCGTTCGCTCCTACCAGAGCCGTGATCTTCCCTTGCGGGATGGCAATATTCAAGTTTTGCACAATTAAACGATCTTCATAAGCAATGTCGAGATCCGAAGTCGTTAACCGAATCATGTGACAAGCACGCTCCTTCCGCTGCGCCTCATATCTGCAGACTGCATATCCCTAAAAATTGATAACGATTATCAATGACATAATAATGATAATGGTTCTCACGCCTAATGTCAATGTGTAAATGATGCCTGCATGAACAAAGCGTGAAGATTGGATGAGGAGAGCTCGAAAGGTGAAGAAAAGGACCGCGCAGCGGGTCGCTAAGCGCGGTCCTTTCCTTGTTGGCGGGCATCCGGCCGCGATTGCGGCTAGAGCGGTCCATTACCACTTCAAATGGTTGCCGAACACGAGAGCGTTGCTGATGAGACGTCCCGGCGTCGTGATCAGCTTACCGCCCGCGTACAGGCCGGAGGACGCGCCGCCGTCCAGGTTCATGGCTTGATGGGCGCCCAGCTTCAGCATGATTTCGCCCCATTGGTTCATGGTGGCGGCCGGGACCGTGGCGATGACGACCGTCCCGTCCTTCTTGACCAGAATCCCGCTCCGGGCCGCCGCGTTCGTCAGGATCTTGGCTTCGGTGAAGCCTTCGGCCTTCGCGTTGACGGCCAGCTTGCCGTCCTTCACCAGCCTAGGGCCCGCGCCGACCGCGGTATGGACGCGCGACCAGTCGATGAGCTGTCCGCCCAGGTTTTTGGTCTCCAGCTTGTAGTCGACCTTATCCCCTACCTTAAACCTATCCGCGAGCTTCTCCTCGGCTCCCGTGAAGACCAGCACATATCCGTCGGCCGGAATGGCGGCGTTCTGATTGCTGCTCTTCAGCGTGACGATGCCGCCCCGGACCGTGATGGCGGTACCGTAGGCAAACCCTAGCTTCGCCCCGCGCTTCGGCGTGAACATGACCGCGGAGGAAGCGCCTTTCGTCGGCGTGCGGTTAACGAAATACGCGTACCAGTTGTTCGGGTGGGAGAACGAGCCGTTCGTGCCTCCTACTATTTTGGCGCGGAGGTTGTCCATCAGGACGGTACCGTCCCAAGTGAAACCGATGGTCGTTCCGGTATTGCCGATAAAGTCGAGCTCGCCGTCCGACATCATCATCCCGTAAGGCTCCGGAAGTCCTTCATAGGCCGAAAAATAAGTGCCGTTAACCGCCGCATCCGCGCCGTACGCCTTGGCGATATCCGCCAGCGATTGCGAGGCGCCTACGGAGCGTTTGGCGATGCCCAGCGTGACCGGCATGCCTCGCGGAATCGTAACGGTCTGCACCGTATACGTCGTTCCATTCGAGAGCTTGATTTTCTGGGAGGCGTGCGTCGCTTTAAGCTTCGAAGAAGAGGCCGTGATCTCGACCGGCAGCTTCAGCTGTCCCTTGTAGCCCGGCGTCGTCACGTCCACGATCAGGCTGGCTTTGCCGGCCGCCACCGGGGTGACGACGCTCTCCGGGCTCACGCGTACGACATTCCCATTGTCGGAGCGGTAGCTGACGGCGACGGGAGCGGACAGCGTCAGCTTGTCCGCAAGCAGGAGCCGCGTGCCCAGCGGCAGCTTCAGCGTCCCCGAAGCTGCCGCGTACGTGACCGCGACGGGCCGATACGGCCCCGCCGCGACCAGCACGTCGGCGGACGCGAACGCGATCCGTCCGCCGCCAAGCGCCGCCACGCCGCCCGCTGCGCTGACCGCGGCGTGCTTGTAGGTGTACGCGATCCGGCCTGCGGCGTCGATCGCGATCACCGCGCCGGAGCGCGCGGCGGCCAGCACTTGGCCGCCCTCTGCGCCCTCCGGCGCAAGAGCCAGCGCCGCGGGGCCGAACCCGCCGGCCCCGCTGGCGCTAAGGCGCCACCGTTCCGCCCCGTCCCGGAGGCGGAACGAAACCACGTCATTGCCGCCGAGCTCCGCGGCAATGATCGAGCCGTCGTCCCCGGGGAACACGACCGGGGACGACCAGCCGCCGCCGGCGGGCGCGGCGGACAGCTCGCGCGTGAAGCGGACCGTGCCGTCCGCTTCATAGCCCGCGAGCGCCTTGCCCGCGGCAATCACGAGGCCGCCCGTTCCGTCGGCGGCGGGCATGCCCTTCCGCAGCGCCGCCGGCAGCTCGGCCTGCCACAGCAGCTTGCTCCCGTGCACGGCGTACAACGTGCCGTTGCTGGCGAGGGCGTAGACGCCTTTGCCTGCCGGCGCCATCGCGCGGACGGACACACCCTCGGGCAGCACGTACATCTCTTTGGCGCCTTTGGCATCCAGGGACAATATCGCGTGCTGGTACGAGAAATACGGGCGTCCTTCGCCATCCGCGACGGCGGCCGACGGCATCAGATTTTCCGTCTTCTTCTGGAAGTAATAGATGCCTGCCATTTCGCCATTGCCTTTGCCGTCGTAACGGTATAGCCGGGCGCTTCCGCCCGTGATCCAAATATCGCCTTTCCCGTTCATCACAGGCGCCGTTAGTCCCGTGTACTGATTTTTGGAGAAGACGGCTTTGCCGTTCGGATCAAGTATCGCAATAAGCCCGTTCTCCGTCGTCGCGAACAGCTTGCCGTCCGACAGCGGGAGCGGCTTGTTCAGCTTGCCGCCTGCTTGGTAGCGCCAATATTCCGTTTCGACTGCGGCTATCGCGACGCTCGGCTTCGCCTTAGCTTTCCGTTCACGCAGCAGTTCTTCCACTCTTTCTGTCTTCATCCATTTGCTGAAGAATCCGCGAGAAGCCGCCGATGAGACTTGTTCTTCCCCGTGCGCGCCCCCTCCCGGCAATGCCAGCCCGATGGTCACAGCCGCGATAACCGCAATCGCCCGGTATCCTGCTTTTCTGATGCCCGCCTGCATTCTCAAGAACGCCCCCGCCTTTTTCCCCGGTCCCGCCGGATGTTTGTTGGGAACTATATCGGACCCGCCCCGCCAAAAATGTAGCCTTACGCAATAAATTCGTTGAAGGAGCCGCCATTCATTTAGTACACTGTTGATCAAGGAGTGGATAAACGGTGACAATCAAGAGATTTACCCTGGAGGAAGCGAACGCCCTGCTGCCGCAGCTGAAAGCGGAGCTGGGACGTCTGCAGGAGATGTCCGAGGAGCTGGAGGAACAATATATCGCTTATCGCATGATGAAGGCCTCCTACAAGACAACCAAGGGCGACCCTCTCTTCGAGCTGGAAAGCAAGCTGGATTTCATGCAAGTCGAATTCAACCTGCACATGGATAATTTCTCCCGCCAAGGAGTCCTCGTCAAAATGATTACGCCGGGCCTGCTCGATTTCCCCGCGATCGTGGACGGCGAAGAAGCGCTTCTGTGCTGGAGGGAAGGCGAGGACCGGATCGCTCATTATCACGGCTGGAACGACGGCTACGCGGGCAGGAGGCGCCACCCCGACGCCTGAACGTCTTGAACTATAAAACAACAAAAAACCCCTTCCTTCCGGAAGGGGTTGCATTCATTATTCGTAAGTGGTGCGCGTAGAGGGACTTGAACCCCCACGGTCTCCCGCCAGATCCTAAGTCTGGTGCGTCTGCCAATTCCGCCATACGCGCGCATGAAGTACGTTAGACCTTGATCATACATGATCCCGCCGCGGATTGCAACTGCCGGAACATGGAAGGGCTCAAAAAAGCCCGGCTCCTCTTCGGAGCCAGGCTGTCCACCCTTGTTATCTCACCGCTTCTTCCTCAGCCGCTTCTTCTTTCTTATTCACGTACAGCCGCAAGGACGTCTTCAATATTTGATGATTGTCCATCTCGACGATCGTCCAGCGATGTTCCCCATGGTCGATTGGCTCCGGCTCCTCGTCCAGCGAAATGAATTGGACCTGCAGCCAGCCGCCGATCGTGTCGACGTTGTAGTCGTTCTCGAACCGGATGCCGAACTGCTCCTCGAGATCGCTGAGCAGCACTCGTCCGTTCACGATGTATTCGTTGTCGGATACCTTCATAATATCCGGCTGTTCGTCGGCGTCGAACTCGTCGCGAATCTCGCCGACGATCTCCTCCAGGATATCCTCCATCGTAATAATGCCGGCCGTGCCGCCATACTCGTCCACGACAAGAGAGATATGCACGCTTTTCTTCTGCATCTTCAGCAGCACGTCCTGAAGCGGAGCCGTCTCGTGAATGGCCTCGATCTCGTGCATGAGCTCCCGCAGAGGAGTCTCGCGCCCCAGCGCCATGTCGGTGACAAATTCCTTCGCGTTCAGGAATCCGATAATTTTATCTTTATCGCCATCTTGCGTCACAGGATAGCGGGTGTAACGATTTTCATCGATTATAGTCAAAATTTGCTCGTTCGACATTCTTTCGTCGATTGCGATCACTTGCAGGCGGGGAACCATCACGTCTTTCGCCACGCGCTCGTCGAAATCGAAAATATTTTGCATATAGGCAAGCTCGGTTTGATTGATTTCGCCGCTGTTAAAGCTTTGCGTCATAATAATTTTCAGCTCTTCTTCGGAATGGGCCTGCTCATGTCCGGCCGGCTGTACGCCAAAGATACGTAGAAATACGCGGGCGGATCCGTTAAGCAGCCAAATAAGCGGGAATAACAGCTTGCCGAATAGAACAAGAGGACCGGACAACAGCAGCGTCATGCGTTCCGCGAATTGAATCGCCAGCGTCTTCGGAGCAAGCTCGCCGAATACGACGTGAAGGAATGTCATAAGCGCGAGGGCAAGCGCATACGAGATCGGCGTGGCCCATGCGTCGGATACTCCCCAATCATGGAAGATCGGATGAAGAATCTTCTCGATGGTCGGTTCGCCTAGCGCGCCGAGACCCAGCGCCGTCACCGTAATACCCAATTGGCACGCGGACAAATAATAATCGAGCTCCGTCACGAGCTTCTTCGCGGCGACGGCCCTCTTGTTACCCTCCGTGATCAATTGTTCGATTCGGGACATCCGCACTTTGACGACGGCGAATTCGGCTCCTACGAAGAATGCGGTCAATGCAACAAGCAACACAACCAAAAGCAAATTAATGACGATGGCTAAGTCCAATACGTTCCCTCTAGCGAGGGATTCACCTCCATATTTTATAAAGCAGAATAGTCAAGTAGTACGAGGGGAATACGGGAAACGTTTCGGCTTACACGGGAATCTGTCTATTAATTTGCTTATTATGTCGTTATTGTCATCAGATATTCACAATTGCTGCTTACGATATTGGTTCGGGGGCAAGCCCGTCGCTTTCTTGAACGAGGTGCTGAAGTAGTGCTGCGATTCGTAGCCGGTCTTCTCCGCGATTTCGTTCATCGTCAAGTCCGTTTCGCTGAGCAGCCGGATCGCTTCCTTCAAACGGGTCTGCGTCAGCAAGCTGATGAAGGAAGCCCCGGCTTCCTGCTTGAAGAGCCTGCTCAGGTATACGGGCGATACGTTCAGCTCATTCGCGATGCCTTCCAGCGACAGCGATGGCTCGGCGTACCGTTCTCCGATCAACTCTTTCGTCCGTCGCACGAGAGGCGACAACCGGGTCTCCTTATTAACGGACGATTTCGCCTCCGCATAGAGCGAGGGCACATCTCCTTCCCGATTCTCCAGAAAGCTGGCCACGATCTGAATCTTCAGATAGTCGGCGACAGCCGTTTCGATCTGCCTGAATGCCGACTCGTCCGGCCTGCCCCAGATCAGCACGACGATCAGTCCCACATCATCGCGGAAATGAACGCTGGCGTACTCCCGCAGATGCTCCTCCATAATATTTTCGATGGCGAACAATAACAGCTGCCGGTCCTTCTCGGAGAAAAACGCCTTGCCTTTCGACTGCTCCGGCCATCGGATGACACCCACCATATCCGGAGCCTCGCTTGGCATTCCCAGGAAGGCGAGCTGCTCGGCAATCTCGTCTTCGGACAACTCGCCTTTCATCCACTCCAGACAAAACCGTTCTCTTAGAAGCGCAAAATTTTTGTCGATCTGCTTGGCCGCCATTTGCAGCAATTCCCCGTTCGCCGCCGTCTCCTCCAGCTTCTGAACGATCCGTCTCAGCACCTCGGTCAGCGCTTCCGGATTAACCGGCTTCAGAATATAGTCGTCGACCTCCAGCTTGATCGCTTCGTAGGCATACGCGAATTCGTCGTGCCCGGTCACGATCACGATTTTGCAATGCGGTAATTGCTGACGGAGGTGGCCGATCAAGGTCAGCCCGTTCATGATCGGCATGCTCAGATCGACGAGCAGAACATGCGCCTGCTTCTCTACGGCAAGCTCCAGCGCTTCTTCGCCGTCCTCCGCCTCTCCGACGACCTCCAGACTCAGCGCCTCCCAAGGCACCGAGCTGCGGATGCCTTCCCGGATAATCGCTTCGTCGTCCGCGATTAACGCTCTCCACTTGCGGCTCATTCCTTCTCCCTCCCCTTCCGATAGATAACGGGATGACGGATCGTCACGGTCGTCCCCATCTTATGTCTGCTCCTTATCGTCAGTCCGTGCGGCTCGCCGAAGCTTAGCCGAATGCGCTCTTGCACGTTGCGGAGACCGTAGCTTGCGGTCAAGCCTCTTATGCCCGAAGAATCGGCTTGAACGGGAATGGGGGCGAGAATTTCGGCTCGAGCCACTGCTTCAAGCGACGCCCGTATGGACGCAAGCCTCACCTCTGTCATGCCCGCTCCGTCATCCTCGATGACGATCTCCAGTATGCCTTCCGTTACGGCCGCCGAGATGGCGATCATGCCGGGACCTCGACGTTCCTTAATACCATGGTAGATCGCATTCTCTACGATCGGCTGAAGGATCAGCTTCAGCACGAGCGCGTCGTCACAGCTTGCATCCACGTCGATTGCATAATTAAGCTTGTCCTTGTAGCGGGTTTTTTGAATTTTCAAGTAGCTCCGAATATGCTCGAATTCATCGCTAAGAGGGATCATCTCCTGTCCTTTGCTTAGCCCGATGCGGAACAGCTTGGACAATGCCTCCACCATTTCCGTCGCTTCCCGCGCGCCGTCCTTGCGCGCCAGCCACTGGATCGTATCCAGCGTATTATATAGGAAGTGTGGCTGAATATGGGCTTGCAGGCTGCGCAGCTCCGCTTCCCGCTTCTGCCGCTGCTCTTCCTCAACCTGCGTAAGCAGGCGGCTAATCTGCTGCAGCATGTTGTTGAAGCTGCGGCCCAGCATGCCGACCTCGTCTTCGCGCCCTACGGGTATACGTACCGTCATATTGCCTTCCTCCACTTTGCGCATGGAAGAAGCAAGCTGCGTAATCGGCCGCGAAATCGAATGGGATAAATAGTAGGAGGCGGTCATTCCGAGCATGCTGACGATAAATACGAAAGCGACCAAATACAAATGAATATCCTTAATTTCCTGTACGCTGTCCTTGACGTCGAATACGCCTACCGTCGTCCAATTCGTGAAGGGAGACTTCTGATAGATGAATTGCAGCTCCCGTCCGTCAATCCTTCTGGAGAAGGTTCCGGACGTCTGCAAGGACTGCCACTCCTCCTCAATTCCCCAGAGCTTCGCGTTTCGCGGCTCGTAGATGATCTCTCCTACATCGTTGACGACCATCAAATAACCTGATTTACCAAGCCTGACGTCGCGAACCGTCTCCGCAATTACGCGCAGCTTCAAATCGATGAGCACGACGCCTTTGGTCCGCTGGGTTTCCGGGTCCTGTATCGCCCTTACGACCGAGACAACCTCGCTGTCCTTGTAGTTGGCGTGCGACGCCACATTCCGGTTAGACGGATGGCCGATCATTTTGAAGATGCCTTTCGCTTTGACCGCTTCCAGGTACCAAGCTTCGCTCGTCAAGCTCTGGTCGCTTCGAGCGTACATCTCGTTGCTGAAATAATCCCCGCTTGCCCCGACCACCATAATGCCCGCGATTTCGGGATAGAGCGTCGTGAAGCTTTGCATGAACTTCGAAACCCGATACCTTTCATGATCTTCTTCGATCGCGGAATAGCCATCGCCGAGAAACGTCTGAATTTCGGGATTCATCGAGATGAAATAAGATATATTCTGAATATTGGCGGCATGCGTATTCAATGATTTGTTCACATTGTCGATTAGCTGCATCGTATGCCCGTTCACCTGCTTCTCGATGATTCCGCCTACGATCCATGCCATGAGAAGAGCGATGCATAACGAAGGCACGATGCTGATCAACAGGAAATGAATAATGAGCTTATAACGTATCGACCAATTGTTGAGCTGCAGCCATTTGCGCAATCTTGCGAGTGCCGTCACCGCCATACGTCATCACCATCCGTCTGCCGCATATCCGCAGGTTTATTTCGCATAAAATTGATCGACATTCGACTCCGTGACAACCGTAATGCCGGTATCCACATATGTCGGCAAGGGAGGAACGTCCGAGCTTCGCCAATCGGGCATCGGTTCGGCAAGCTCATTATGCAGATGGAACAGATGCATCAGCGACCAATACCCCATATTCCAGGTTCCCTGCGCGAGCGTGGCCGATATCGTGCCGCTCTTGACCATGTCGAGCGTTCCTTTGTCCGTGTCAAAGCTGATAATGTGGACCTTATCGATCTTCTCCGCCTGCAGAACAGCATTGCCTGCTCCGACGCCGCCGTTCGCTTCGGTTACGAAGATGCCGGTTAGCCCCGGATACCGCTCCATGAGCTCCAGCGACTTCTGCTCGGTGACCAGCTGATCGCCTTTTCCGTCTTCTATGCCGACAAGCCGGAGCTTCGGAAATTCCTTGGCCAACGTGTCCGAGAAGCCCCGGGTGCGCTCCTGATGATTTAGCTGGTTGGGCAGCGATATAATGCCCACCTCGCCTTGGCCGCCCGTCAGCTCGGCCATCTCCCGCGCCGCTGTAACCCCGGCGTTATAATTATTGGTGCCGAGGAAAGAGTAAGCATCGCTATCCGGCGCATCGGAGTCGAACATCACAACGGGAATGCCCGCTTCCACCGCTTTGTTGATCGCCGCGTTCAGTGCTTCGGAGTTGATGGCGCTAACAGCAATTCCCGAAGGGCTGCGGGCGATGACTTGCTCCAACACCATTACTTCCTCTTGTACGTCATACTGCGTCGAGCCGCGGTATTCGACCGACACGCCGAGCGCTTCGGCAGCGTCCTCGAACCCTTTCAGGCTGTTCTTCCAGTAATCGATTCCCGTCAGGAAGTTAACCATGACGTACCTCTCGTCCGTCTTGCCGTGCAGACCGGCGTTTTCGCTTAAGCCCCCGTTGTCTTCCCGGAAGTACACCATATACAAATAGGCCATCAGCGTACCGATCACCACGACGTAAAGCAATAGCATTTTTTTCACCAGTCGGCCCTCCGTTTTACTAGAACTCGCAAAAACGCTTTCATTATACCACGGCAAGGAGACGCGGGGGCACCTATCCTTGTGCGGCCCCCGCGCCTCTCTATTAGGCGGACTTGTTTTTGTTGTACAAATCAAATGCGACGGCGAGAAGAAGAACCAAACCCTTGATGCCTTGCTGATAATCGATGCCAAGACCGATCAGCGACATCCCGTTGTTCATGACGCCCATAACCAAACCGCCGACGATCGCCCCGATGACGGTGCCTACGCCGCCAGAAGCGGAAGCTCCACCGATGAACGCTGCGGCAATGGCGTCGAGCTCGAAGTTCACGCCGGCTTTCGGCGTCGCGGCATTCAAACGTGCCGCGAATACAAGCCCCGCCAACGCGGCCATCACGCCCATGTTGACGAATACCCAGAACGTTACTTTCTTCGTCTTGACGCCGGACAGCTTCGCCGCCTTCTCGTTGCCGCCGAGAGCGTAAATATGGCGGCCCATTACCGTCTTGCGCATCACAAACGTATAGACGGCAACCAGAACGAACAGCATGATCAGAATGTTCGGCAGGCCTTTGTAGGTAGCGAGCACATACGTAAGCAGATTGATGATCGCGACAACCGCGGCGAGCTTCAGGATAAAGAAGGAATACGGCAGCACCTCCAGGCTGTACCTCTTCTCGATTAAACGCGCGCGCCATTCCATGAACAGATAGACAAGCGACAATGCGACGCCGATTAGAATCGTCAAGAGATGCAGCCCGTCGCTGCCCGGCAGATCCGGGATAAAGCCTGTGCTGATCGCGCGGAAGCCTTCAGGGAAAGGCGCGACCGACTTCCCGTCCAGCACCAGCATCGTCAGCCCCCGGAACAGCAGCATGCCCGCGAGCGTCACAATAAAGGATGGAATACGCATGTAGGCGACCCAGAAGCCCTGCCAAGCCCCTACTACCGCCCCGATCAGCAGCGACAGTATCATGGCCACCGGGAAGGACATGCCATATTGGACCATCATAATAGCCGACACGGCGCCGACAAAAGCCGCGATCGAACCGACGGACAGATCGATATGACCGGTTATGATGACCAACAGCATGCCGATAGCCAGAATAAGAATATAACTGTTCTGGAGAATAATATTCGTAATATTAAGCGGCTTCAGAAGATTGCCGTCGGATAGCAATTGAAATAATAGCATGATTAAGATTAAAGCGATGAACATGCCGTATTGCCGGAAATTGTTGCGGACCAACTCCAAAGCGGTCTTCATGCCAGTCTACCCCCTGCTTTGCTTTTCGTCATGTATTTCATGAGCACTTCTTGATTGGCCTCGTCGCGGGTTACCTCTCCCGTAAACCGCCCTTCGCTCATGACATAGATGCGGTCGCACATGCCAAGCAGCTCCGGCAGCTCGGAGGAAATGACCAGAATTCCCTTCCCTTGATCAGCCAGCTGATTCATAATCGTATAAATTTCGTATTTGGCTCCAACGTCGATGCCTCGCGTCGGCTCGTCCAGAATAAGCAGTTCCGGCCCCGTGAACATCCATTTGCTCAGCACGACCTTCTGCTGGTTGCCGCCGCTCAAGTTGCCCGTTTTCTGATGGACGCTAGGCGTCTTGATCCTCAGCTTCTTGCGGAAATCCTCCGCTACCGACAGCTCTTCGTAATCGTTCACGACGAACCACTTCGCGATGCCGCCCAGGTTGGCCAGCGTCGTGTTTCTCTTGATGTCGTCCATCAGAATCAGTCCGTATTCCTTGCGGTCTTCCGTTACATAGGCGATGCCGTTGTCGATCGCTTTGCGGATGTCGGTCAGCTTGACCTCCCGGCCTTCCTTGAGCAATTGGCCGCTTATCCTCTTCCCGTACGATTGTCCGAATATGCTCATGGCCAGCTCGGTTCGGCCGGCTCCCATCAGTCCCGCAATGCCTACGATTTCTCCTCGCTTCACGTTGAAGCTCACGTCATCGATAACCTTCCGGTCCGGCTGGGAAGGATGGTACACCGTCCACTTTCTCGCCTCGAACAGCACCTCCCCGATCTTCGGCTGCCGCTCCGGGTACCGGTTCGTCAGATCGCGCCCCACCATTCCTTTAATAATCCGGTCCTCCGTAATTTGGTCCTCGCGGACATTCAGCGTCTCGATCGATTGACCGTCACGCAGAATCGTGATGGAATCGGCTACCTTCATAATTTCATTGAGCTTATGAGAAATAATAATAGACGTCATGCCTTGCTTCTTGAACGCAAGCATCAGGTTCAACAGATTCTCGCTGTCCTCTTCGTTGAGCGCGGCCGTTGGTTCGTCCAGGATGAGAAGCTTGACCTCCTTGGACAACGCTTTAGCGATCTCCACCAGCTGTTGTTTGCCTACTCCCAACGCTCCGGCAATCGCGTTCGGCGATTCCGTGAGTCCTACGGTCTCCAGCAATTCTCTGGTGCGAACAACCGTATGGTTCCAATCGATGATGCCTCTTCTGGCCTGTTCGTTGCCGAGAAAAATATTTTCCGCGATCGACAGCTGCGGAATCAAAGCAAGCTCCTGATGAATGATGACAATGCCCAGCTGTTCGCTGTTCCGAATATTTTTAAATTCGCAGGTATTCCCTTTGAATAAAATGTCGCCTTCATAAGTTCCGTGCGGATAAACGCCGGAGAGCACCTTCATCAGCGTCGATTTGCCCGCGCCGTTCTCCCCCATCAGGGCATGAATCTCGCCCTCTTTGACCTTCAAATTGACATTCTCCAGCGCTTTGACGCCTGGAAAGGTTTTGGTGATCCCGCGCATTTCCAATATCGTATCCGTCAAAGTCGTCACCACGCCTTCCATAGGGTTAAAATAAACGATTTAGCGACGGCGCCTGAGCAGCCGTCACTAAATCGTCCGTCAGCCTAGCACGGCCGCCGTCGTTATTTCAAATCGTCTTCGCTGTAATAACCGGAATCCACAAGCACTTCCTTATAGTTGTCTTTGTCGACCGATACCGGCTCAAGCAGGTAGGACGGCACGACTTTGACACCGTTGTCGTAAGTTTCCGTATCATTCACTTCCGCTTCCTTGCCTTCGATGACCGCTTCCGCCATGCTCACCGCCACTTTGGCAAGCTCGCGGGTATCCTTGAACACCGTGGAAGTTTGCTCCCCTGCAATAATCGATTTGATGGAAGCAAGCTCGGCATCCTGTCCGCTGATGATCGGCATCGGTTTGTCGCCGGAGCCGTAACCAACGCCCTTCAAGGAGGAGATAATCCCGATGCTGATGCCGTCATAAGGAGACAATACCGCGTGCACGTTGTCGCTCGCGTAGTTCGCGCTCAGCAGATTGTCCATACGGGATTGAGCGGTTGCTCCGTCCCAGCGCAGCGTAGCGACTTGCTCCATGCTTGTCTGACCGCTCTTCACGACCAGCTTGCCGCTGTCGATGTAAGGCTGAAGGACCGACATCGCCCCGTCGAAGAAGAAGTAAGCGTTGTTGTCGTCAGGCGATCCAGCGAACAGCTCGATGTTGAACGGGCCTTTGCCGTCCTTCAGGCCAAGCTTCTCTTCCAGGTAGGAGGCTTGCAGAACACCTACTTTGAAGTTATCGAATGTTGCGTAGTAGCTTACATGCTCGGTGTTTTTAATCAATCGGTCGTACGCGATGACTTTAATCCCCTCGTCTGCCGCCTTCTGCAGCACGTCCGTTAACGATTCGCCGTCGATCGAAGCAATGACCAGCACCTTTACGCCTTTAGTAATCATGTTTTCGATCTGGGAAACCTGGTTCTCGATCACGTCCTCCGCATACTGCAGGTCGACACTGTAGCCGAGCGCTTCGAATTCCTTCTTCATATTGGCACCGTCGCCAACCCAGCGCTCGGAGGACTTCGTCGGCATCGAGATGCCGACGCTTCCTTTGGCGCCTTCGTCTCCTCCGCTGTTTGAAGAATTCGCGCCGTTGCTTCCATTGCTTCCGCATGCCGCAAGCATCATCATCAGAACGACTGCCAGCATAAGAGTCATTGCTTTTTTCATCTGTTTATCCCCTCTCGATTGAATGGAACTTTTAATAGATTCATCATACAGGGATGACTTTTTTTAATCTTTGTAATTCGTTTACCGCTTTTTATAAAAAATTAACTTGAAACACAAAGAGGCTGCCCCAAGTCTATTTGACTTAGGGCAGCCCCGTATTATCGATTATGGTTCCATTCTGAATTGACTCGCAAGATCCTCCGGAAGCTGTGGTTTATGAAAATAATACCCCTGCGCTTCGTCGCATCCGATTCGTTTCAGCTCGTTCAGCTGGCCGACCGTCTCCACGCCTTCCGCCACGACCTTCAGCCTCAAATTGTGGGCCAAGGCCACTATAGCGGTTACGATCGCTTTGTCTCCGTCATCCGCTTCGATGTCATTGATGAAGGAACGATCAATCTTCAGCTCGTGAATCGGCAGTCGCTTCAAATAGTTGAGCGAGCTGTACCCGGTCCCGAAATCATCGATGCTGATCGTCACGCCTAGCTGGTAAAGCCTCGTCAGGGTATTCATCGACTTATCGATATCCATAGCCATGCTTTCCGTAATTTCAAGCCCCAGCAAGGCCGGGCGAATGTCCGCTTCTTCGATTTCTTCTTTGATGATGTCCACGATATTCTCGAGCTGGAATTGAATCGCCGACAGGTTAATGCTGACCTGGCATATGATACCGTTATCGGACCACCTGCGAATCTGTGAGCACGCCTCGTGAACGATCCAGCGCCCGACCGTGCTCATCATGCCGAATTCCTCGACAATCGGGATAAACCGATCGGGCGACAACACTCCCATCTGTGGATGACGCCATCGGATCAAGGCTTCCGCGCCGCTCATCTGTCCGCCGCTTATACTGTACTTCGGCTGGTACATCAGGAAAAATTCATTGTTGGCAATCGTTTTGTTCAAGTCATTAAACATTCGCATCATAAGAGGCTGATTCGAACAGCTGGTGGAATACAGAGCATATCTCTCGGTGCTAACGGATTGCTTTGCCAATCTCATAGCGGTCTCCGCGCAATTCAACAAGGAATCATAATTCGTCGCGTGATCGGGATAAATCGCCACCCCGATGCTGATATTCATGTAGAACTCGTAGCCGTCCATATCGAACGGTTTCTCGAATAGCTGAGCCAGCTGCCGCAGTTGGACCTCCAGTTGCTCCTCCACAATGTCAGGATGGAAGATGATCGAAAACTCATCCCCGCCGATCCTTGCTACAAAATATGCAGGACTTATAGAAGCCAGCCGTTCGGATACGGCTACCAAAAAAACATCACCCGCGCCATGACCAAGCGAATCGTTTATCATCTTAAACTTATCCAGGTCGAGGTAGGCTAGGAACAATTTTTTCTCTTCCCTGCCCGCTATCTCGAGAGAGCGAATCAATTCCTCCCGGAACGAACGCCGGTTTGGCAAACTCGTGAGTTCATCATGATACGCAAGAAATTTAACCTTCTGATCGAAATGCGTCTTCTCCGTTACATCTATGACCATACCGTCGTTACGTATACGATTACCCATCGCATCCATAATAGGCACCGTTAGATCCTGCACGTATTTCATCTGGCCGGTAGCTTGATCAATGATGCGATACGTGTGCTTAAAGACTTGCCCCTGCTTCAAGCAAGTCTGCAGCCGTTTAACCTCCTCGCGGTCGTCTGGATGAATGACGTCGTACCAGAGGTTCGGCTTCCTGTGCAGCTGCTCGAGCGACAACCCGCTTATGACCGTAATAGAATGCGATAAGAGCAGCATTTCGCGTTTTACCGTATCGTACGACCATATGCCGATATCTAAATTATTTATAATATTGTTAAGCTGACTTTGGGTCTGCTCATAGGAGTTTTGGATTAATTTATTCGATGTAATATCCCGAATAACGCCTACATACGCAACGGCTTCTCCCTGCCAAAGCACCTTTCTGCCCGTGATCAAAGTCGTAATAATCGATCCGTCGAATTTGACCAGCTTGACTTCCGTATTCGGAACTTCGTCGGTCGGGAGGGGATCAAGCGAACGAATAAACGTGTTCACTCTCGCCATATCGCTCGGCACAATATATTGCTCGATGGGCGTTCCAATCAACTCGGACTTCTCGCTCGCGCCGACTAGGCGCGCCGCAGAATCATTGGCGAACACGATAATATTATTACAATGAATAACCACCGCGTCGAATATGCTCTCTAGGATCCCCGTGAAAGAATCCATGCTGCGGCTATTGCGATTAAGCAAATGTTCTCTATCCGATTCTGGTTTCAAGCCTACATCGCTCTCCTAACTTCAATTCCGCAAATCGCTCCAAAATGTATCGGAGCATCGCCGTAAAAGCTATACGTGGATGATTTTACAGGAGTAAGGAGAGATAATCAATTATGCACAGGCATTTCCCATCACTTCCCTAGCCTTACGGATTGCTGTTTATAGTCATAATAAAAAACCATCAGGAATATCGATTCCCGATGGTTGCGTAGTTAATAGATGGTGCGCGTAGAGGGACTTGAACCCCCACGGTCTCCCGCCAGATCCTAAGTCTGGTGCGTCTGCCAATTCCGCCATACGCGCGCTTGGGTGGAGCATTGGGATAAAAACTGGTGAGCCATGTAGGACTCGAACCTACGACACCCTGATTAAAAGTCAGGTGCTCTACCAACTGAGCTAATGGCTCTTAATAAGAAATGGCTGGGGATCTAGGATTCGAACCTAGGCATGACGGAGTCAAAGTCCGTTGCCTTACCGCTTGGCTAATCCCCAGCGAACGGTAATGGTGGAGGATGACGGGATCGAACCGCCGACCCTCTGCTTGTAAGGCAGATGCTCTCCCAGCTGAGCTAATCCTCCATGAATGGTGACCCGTAGGGGATTCGAACCCCTGTTACCTCCGTGAAAGGGAGGTGTCTTAACCCCTTGACCAACGGGCCGTATGTAATGAAGCAATATGACTTGTCCATCTCTAGATACCGGATAGTTCCAATGAAGCTATGGAGCTCTCAACCGGGATCGAACCGGTGACCTCATCCTTACCATGGATGCACTCTACCTACTGAGCTATGAGAGCGTGTATGGCTCCCCGAACAGGACTCGAACCTGTGACAACTCGATTAACAGTCGAGTGCTCTACCAACTGAGCTATCAGGGAACATTGCGAATGTGTCCTTGAGCAAAAGCGGCTAAGAGACAACCTCATACAAGGCTTGCGCCTTGAAAACTGGATACGAAAGTTTGCTGCTGAACTTTAGCTGATATTACTTTTTAGGATAAGCCCTCGACCGATTAGTATTCGTCAGCTCCACACGTTGCCGTGCTTCCACCCCGAACCTATCAACCTCGTCGTCTTCAAGGGGTCTTACTAATTGGGAAATCTCATCTTGAGGGGG
>NZ_JANIPJ010000033.1 GCF_024623455.1 Paenibacillus soyae
TGGTTTTCTGGTATGATTGTCATCGAGTAGAGTCCCTTCTTGGTGGCGTGGTAACCCCGAGGATACTCTACTTTTTTGTGTCTTGGAAAGACTCCAAATGTTGGTACACAACTTATTGTACGTCATCACGAGCGGCTGATACGGACAGCAGTAACGGTAAAATCGCCGCTATTTTCTGATTAGCAGGAGATACGCTCGAAATAAGGGCATAATGTCCGCTAATTCAGCGTTAGGTAGTCATGCCGGAAATCAGCCGGAAACGACTCCCCTAAGCGGGGTTAAGCGCCCCGCGCCTACCCCTTCTCCGCCGGCTGCGCGGCGAGCGCCTCTTCCAGCTTCTCCATCTGCGCGATGATCCGGTAGTTGCCCCGGAGCGGCACGTAGCCCAGCTTTCGATTGATGCCGAGCATCGGCGCGTTTAAGGAATCGTTGTCGGTTCGGATATAATCCGCGCCGCGCTGCCTGCCGTTGTGAATGGTTTGGAGCTTCAGCGCCATCGCGACATTCTTGCCTCTATAGGCGCGGTCAACGCACGTATATTCATGGTACATGCCGTTCGTCGCGGCGATGTGAATGACGTTGACCAATCCGACGAACCGGTCGCCATCGGCCGCGATCATAACAAGCTCCGGCGTAAAGCCGTCCACATGGAGGTACCATTTCCTCCATTCTACGAAGTCCGGCACGTCGCCCAGGAAGCCCGGAATATCTCTCATCGTAGAGGTTGACAGCTCGTAGAGCTTCTGCTCGGTCTCTTCGCCGGGGGCGTCGGCAAGGGAGAGCATCCGCAGGCCGTTCGCCGCAAGCATGGCTGCGGGATTCGAATGGACCACGTCAATAGCAGCGTCCTTCAATCGGAGCGTGGACTGGTACGTCTGGCGCTCCACGAAGAAGCCTCTGCGGATCGCAAAGCTCAGCGCGTCTTCGTTATCGTCCCATACCTCCGTTATGAACGCGGAAGCGCCGAGTCCTTTGCCCCATTCATAAGCATGTCGCAGAAGCGCCTCTCCGATGCCCTGGCCCCGCCGCTCTTCTTTCACGACCAACGTCATGCACAAGTAGCCCGGCTCCGTCCAAGGAGCGCGCCAAGGCCAGACATAGCCGATAATGTCATCGTCTTCGTCCACGGCGACATAGCGGCTCCGGTCATATCCCATGAGCAGCCCCTCGTCGTTTTTCCATGTATGCCCGACCTCATACAGCTTCCGATCGTCTTCCTCCAGACGTTCCGCGGAGGTAGGCTCGGCCCAATGTCCATTCAGCAGCTCTGCCAGCATAGAATAGTCGTTCGGCAAGCGCAGGGGGCGCAATGTAAATGTCATATTTTCACCGTCTTTCGTTCTCGTTGACCCCATTATGGCACGGGCTGTCGGGATGCGGAAAGGTAATAGATGATTATAAACGTAGTTGGCGGCCTGCTTCTCCTGTTTTATTTTCTGTGGTAGACTGTGTATCCTTGCCAGCATTCCTTTGGAGATAGGAGAAAAAAGAATATGGTCATCGATGAACGGGAGTATGAAATAAACGGAGTAACTTACACGGTAAGATCGGCGGAGAAGAGCGATGCGGAGCAGCTGTCCGCGCTGCGGGTCCGAATTGATGGGGAAACCGAGAACATGGACCGGGAAGCGGGAGAGGCGTTTATCGACCCCGCAGGCTTCGCGCGGCTCATAGAAGAGGACGGCAAAGCGGTCAACCATCTCTTCCTGGTCGCGGTCGCGCGGAATCAGATCGTCGGCTACTCCCGATGCGCGGGCAGCCCGCTCAAGCGGCTAAGGCATAAAGCGGAGTTCGGCGTAGGCGTCTTGAAGGACTACTGGGGCTGCGGCATCGGGAGGAACCTGCTGGCGCGATCCATCGCTTGGGCAGACGAGAACGGGATCGCCAAAATGACGCTGCAGGTGCTGGAAACCAACGCCGCCGCTATCGGCCTCTATGAGAAGCTGGGATTCGAGGTGGAGGGAACGCTTAAAAACGATAAGCTCCTCTCGGACGGGAAGTATTACGACACCGTCTTGATGGGGCGATGGAACGGATAAAAAAAGAGGAGATCGGCGTCCAAAACGCCGATCTCCTCTTTGCATAAATTCTTATGTCGCCACCGCATTGTACGTCATAATCCAGATCGAGCCCGCGACGATCGTCAGCATAATGACGAGGCCGAATATCAACGCGATCAGGTTGAAACGAGGTTTCTTCTCGTCCCGGATATGCATGAAGAACAACAGCTGAACGGCGAATTGCAGGATCGCCATGACGAGGATAAGCACCGTCGTCACTTGCTTGCTGAACATATCGTTCATGACCGCGACGAGCGGGATGATCGTCAGCACGATCGAAAGGACGAAGCCGATGACGTACGACTTCATGGAGCCGTGGCCGCCTTCATGTCCTCCATGGCCGGAGTGGGCGTTATGGTTCGCCATCCTACATCACCCCCATCAAATAAACGATCGTGAAGACGAAGATCCATACAACGTCAAGGAAATGCCAGTACAAGCTGATAATGTTGACTTTGCGCTTCGTTACCGGGGTAATGCCGCGGCGGCTAAGCTGGATAATAAGAGCCGTCATCCAGACGAGGCCGACCGTGACGTGAAGGCCGTGCGTGCCGACCAGCGTGAAGAAGGCGGACCAATACGCGCTAGTGCCGATCGTAGCGCCCTCATGCACGAGGTGGATGAACTCGGTGACCTCCAAGTAGATGAAGGAAGCGCCGAGCAGCGCCGTAATAATCAGCCACAAGATCAAGCCTTTCTTGTTGCCTCGGTTCATCTCGAGCAGCGCGATGCCGCTCGTGAAGCTGGACGTGAGCAGGATGAACGTGGAGGCGATAATGCCCGGCAGCTCGATCAGCTCCGCGCCCGTCGGTCCGCCCGCCGTATTGAGGCGGAGGACGACGAAGGTCGCGAACAAGGTGCCGAACAGAATAACGTCCGTGATCAGGAAGAGCCAGAAGCCGAACGTCTTCATCTCTTCTTGGTCGTGGTGGTCATGGCCATGATGGCCGTCGTGCGAGCCGTGCGCAGAGTGCCCGTGCGCACCTTTATGAGTATCGATAGCGTGTGCCATTAATGAGCCCCCCTTGCAGCGGCTTCCGTCCGCTCTACTTCATCGACAGGGATGTAGTAGTCCGTATTATAGCTAAACGATCTGGCGAGCATGCTGATGATGACGCCCGCGAGTCCGACGACGATCATCCACTTCCAATCCCAGACGAAGCCGAAGCCGGCTACGAACCAGGAGAAGGACATGATGAACGGAATGCCCGAGTTGCGCGGCATATGAATCGGTTCAAGCGGCGCTTGCTCCGCCGCGGCGACCTCCGGAAGCTCCGCTTCGCCTCTTAAGCGGCGCTGCTTCTTCTCCCACCAGTCGTCTTGGCTCGTCACCTGCGGCAGACGGGCGAAGTTGTACATAGGAGCGGGAGATGGAATCGACCATTCCAGCGTGCGGCCGTCCCAGGCGTCGCCGGATGTTTCTTTCTTGAAGAACTTGATGCTGTGCGCGATCTGCCACACTTGGAAAATAAACGCGAGACCCATCAAGAACGCGCCCACCGTCGAAACGACGTTCAGCGGCTGCCAGCCCATGTCGAAGTCGTATTCGTTGAAGCGGCGCGTCATGCCCATAAGACCAAGCGCGTATTGCGGCATGAAGCAGACATAGAAGCCGATATTCCAGAACCAGAATGCCCACTTGCCGAGGCCTTCATGCAGGCGGAAGCCGAACATTTTCGGCCACCAGTAGTACAGACCCGCGAAGTAGCCGAATACGACGCCGCCGATCAGCACTTGGTGGAAGTGCGCGATCAGGAAGTAGCTGTTATGGAACTGGAAGTCCGCAGGCGCTACCGACAGCAGCACCCCGGTCATGCCCCCGACGACGAAGCACGGGATAAACGCGATCGTCCACAGCATCGGGGTAGGGAACGACAGCTTGCCGCGGTACATCGTGAACAGCCAGTTGAACACTTTGACGCCGGTCGGAATCGCGATAATCATCGTCGTTATGGCGAAGAACGCGTTGACGTTCGCGCCGGAGCCCATCGTGAAGAAGTGATGCGCCCAGGTGAAGAACGAGAAGAAGCTGATGGACATAAGCGCGAATACCATCGACTTGTAGCCGAACAGCTTTTTCTTCGAGAACGTCGCGACGATCTCGGAGAAGATGCCGAATGCCGGCAGGATGACGATATACACCTCGGGGTGTCCCCACATCCAGATCAGGTTAATGTACATCATCGGGTTGCCGCCGCCGTCGAGCGTGAAGAAATGCGCGCCGAGGTAGCGGTCCAGGAATAACAGGAACAGCGTTACGGTCAAAATAGGGAAAGCGAACATGATCGTCACGCAGGACGAGAGCACGGACCAGCTGAACATCGGCATTTGCATAAGCTTCATGCCCGGCGCGCGCATCTTCAGAATCGTGACGACGAAGTTAATGCCCGTCGCCAAGGAGCCGATACCGGAAATCTGTATGCCCCATATATAGAAGTCTTGGCCAACGCCGGGACTTCCCGACAGCTCGGACAGCGGCGGATAAGCGAGCCAGCCCGCGTCCGGCGAACCGCCGATAATGAACGAAACGTTGAACAGCATCGCGCCGAAGAAGAACATCCAGAAGCTCAGGGAGTTCAGGAACGGGAACGCGACGTCGCGCGCGCCGATCTGCAGCGGCACGACGATATTGAACAAACCGAACATGAGCGGCATGGCCATGAACAGAATCATGATGACGCCATGCGTTGTGAAGATCGCGTTATAGTGGTCGGCATGCAGGAACTCCAGCTCCGGCGCGGCCAGCTGCACCCGCATGAGCAAAGCGTCGACGCCGCCGCGGAACAGCATCAGAATCGATGCGATGATGTACATGATGCCGATTTTCTTATGATCGACGGATGTCAGCCATTCCGTCCAAAGCCAGCGCCACTTCTTGAAATAAGTGAGGGTGAAAACAATCGCTACAAGGGTGAGTCCGATCGACACCTGCGCGCCGAGAATCAGCGGGTCGCCCGTCACGAAAAACTCGGATGAAAAATCTTTGATTTTATCCCACATTGAGTAGTGCTCCTTTCGTTAACGGGTTCCGTTAATGTCCCGCGTGTCCGGCGTGGTCGTGATTCGCTTCGGACGCGTCCGTTGCTTGGGTATCGGCTGAGGCCTCGCTATGATCATGATGCGCCTCCTCGTCGGCTTCTTCTTCATCCGACTCGGCTTGCGCGCCATGATGCGAATGGGCGCCGCTGCTGCCTTCTTCTACGTATTGCGTCACGATGTGCTCGAACAGGCCTTCCGGGAAGCTGGAGAACAACTGAACATCGGAGCGTCCGGGCTTCGCCAAGGCTTCGTAGCCTTCCATCGTGAGGGCTGGCGAGGAGCTTTTCACTTCTTGCACCCATGCGTCGTATTCTTCTTGCGACACGGCATCCGCGTCGAACGTCATCTGCGCGAAGTCCATGCCGTTGAAGTTCGCGCCCGAGCCGTAGTAGCTGCCTTGCTCGTCGGCTTGCAGGTACAGGGTCATCGCCATGCCCGACATGGAGTAGAGCTGGCCGCCGAGCTGCGGGATCCAGAACGAGTTCATCGCCGTGTCGGACGTCAGCTGGAACCGGATCGGCGTGTCCTCCGGGAACTTCACATAGTTGACGGTGGCGATATTCTCGCCGGGATATTTGAACAGCCATTTCCAATCCATCGAAGTAACCTGAATCGTAATCGGTTCCTTCTCCGAAGCCAGCGGTTTGGAAGGCTCGAGCTTATAAGTGTAGATGCCCGTAATAATGGCCAGCGTGACGATGATGACGATCGGAATCGCCCACCAGGTCACTTCAAGCTTAGTGCTGTGTTCCCATTCCGGCGCGTAAGCCGCCTTGCGTCCGGGACGGTCGCGGTAGCGCCATACGATGATTGCCGTGAGGATGAGGACGGGCACGATTATAACCGCGCAAAGCAGGGTGGAAATAATAATCAAATCTTTTTGCGATTCGCCGATCGGCCCTTTGGGATCGAGCACGATGTACTGCTCGCTGCTGCAGCCGGAGATGAGGAGGACCATCGCAAGGAAGAGCCCTGTTGCCAGCGTTCGAATTTTTCGTCTCATCATGGAACACTCCTTAAATGTTTGTGTAGCATGAGTCGAGTTATCGACTCTTGAAGCAAACATACTTCGTAAGCATGAGCTAATGTTGTGATGCAAAGCCGATTAGGCTTGTGAAGCAACATGCTTCGGAAGCATAAGTACTTTGTGAAAAAATGCGCTTGCTCATAGTTTACGACTAGTAGACCGGAATTGAAACGGCCTGAACGAAGGATACACAATTACGTAAACATTTAGACTAGATTCCGCCATACTTTAGTCACGACTTAGACATATGGCAAAATTGGCAGCGATTTCTCCCGGAAAAACGGATGGAATGCCGCCGCAATGCACTTGCCTTCGCTTCTGACATGGTACTACAGACAACCTTCGATTTGCACTGGATATTAACGGGTTGCGGATGCATGCAAAAAACGACATCAGACCAAGTAACAGACTACCCAAGTCCGAACAAGTTGATTTGGTCAGACTAGGAAAAAAAGGCCCTAAGACCATAGAAGGTCAAAGGGCCCCAGTACCGTGACGGTTCAAATAGTACTGATAAAACTTAGCGCGGACCGCGTCCGTTCCCGCGTAATGCCGATGCAATTTTTCTACTTGATAAAGCATGGCGGCGCTTAGTCGGTTTTTGATCTCGATAAACCAATTCGGGTAAAAATCGGTCAAATATTGTTCTTCCAAAATGACTTCGACGTAGGAACGGACGTTGGCTTCGATCTTCATCAGGTTATCTTCCTTCGCCAGCTCTGTCACCGCGGACAGCATGTCCGCAACGTCGCAGTGAACGCTGCAATCGAGCCTAATCTGCTCCCTCCCCGCATGAATGATTTCTATTCCCGCGCTCTCCTTAAAAAGAGTTTTCATATAATTCAGGCTCACCCTCAGACTGTTCCTGGCTTTCCCAATCTCCGCGTCCGGCCAGAAGGTCTCGATGAGCCTTTCGCGCGTTGTCCACTCGTTCAAGGCGAGGTAAACGAGAATCTCTTTGGCAAATCTTTTGTTCCAGCCATCGGTTATTTCCCGGTTATTGACCTTAACGGAGAAGGTGCGAATAAGAGACAGCTGAAGCTTGTTCGGCTCCTCCCGCACCCGCTTATGATGCCTGCGCAGTTCGGAGTGCAATTCCGACATAATCGGCTTCGTCAAAGATGGAGGCGAGCGGAAAACAAAGCGGCGAATCCGGTCCGCAGTCTCCGCGGGAGCATCCATAAATACGGCGTTGAGAGCTCCGGGCGCGGTATGAAGCACGGCGTTCTGCATAAGCCTGCTGCCTTCAATCGTTAAGTAAGGCGAAATCACGGGATCGAACTCACCGGATATCAGAAGAACGGGACAGTCGATTTGATGAGCGATACCGGTCCAGTTGGTGCTGCTTAAGACATCATAATAATGAGACATCATATGTAGATTGACGATGCCGTACGCGTTCTTCAGCACGGGATAATGTCGTTCGTTGTGCGTGACTAGTGGCAGCATATAATCCGTCAGCCGTTCCCGGCCTTGATACTCATCCAAGAAGATGCTGCGGAGGAAGTCGACATATTTGTCGATGATGCTTGCCGGCACGTGAAATACGGAGGAGATCAGCACGAGCGATTGGACCAGCTCAGGAGCGAGGCTCGCCACCTGAAGCGCAATATTTCCTCCAAAGCCGTGACCGACCAAGTGAATACTGCCGAAATCGAAACCGTGCTCCATTCCGCGATCCATGATAAAGCGCTGGATAAGCGTTCCGAGTTCAAGGCTGTCAGGCAGGCTGCCTTCCCAGCCTACGTAATCCCCATGACCAGGAAGATCCATACTCAGGACGTTGAAGGATCGGACGAGATGGGGGACAAGCGGCTCCCAGCAATCCCTATTCAGCCCATTGCCGTGAATGAGGACCAGCGTGGGGGAGCCAGAGTTGCTCGGATAATAAGAATGAGGAACGAGCTCTTGTTTTGACATAAAATCTCCTGTTGTTCGGTGAAATCGCTCTATAGGTCGTGAGAAATAGGACTTATGTAATGAATGTGTAATCCTTTGAAAATTATAATACTTTTGAATCATGATGGATATGGGATTTATTTGGGAAATTATAGTGTTTCTTCAGGACAGAGGGAGGAAATGGATCGTGCGCATCCTGCGCCTGCTCGGGAGGATGACCGCTTTCTTAGCGAAAGCACTTAGAAGGACGGAACCTGACTCTTCGTCGCATGAGTTGAAGAATATCGGCAAAGCGTATAGGGTCCTGCAGCATGTCACGTTAAGGTATGACAGGGAACAGCAGGAGATTGATAATCTGGTTATCGGACCGAACGGCGTGTTTCATATCGAAACAAAGACATATTCCGGCAGCCTGGTGTTTCATTCCTCCGGGCTAACCCATGATGGAAGAGAAATCGAAGACCCAACCGGCCAAGTGTATCGTCACCAATATATACTGGAATCGATATTGGCCGAGGCTGGGGTAACCTGTGATATTTTCGGCATTATTTGCTTCTCCGACCCGCAATGCACGTTGACGGGCGCAAGCTCGGCCTTCATCACATGCAGATCCGATCAGTTGCTCTACGAGATCAAAACCAAAGTAAGTAATCATTTTCTAACCAAAGCAGCCATAGATAAGATTGTTATGGCACTGGAAAAGAGCGGAGCTCCTTGAAAAAAGGCGTTAGCCCTATCCGTCCTTCGGCTTTCCGGGTTTGGGGACTTATGCAAGAAAGCCCTCGCGTTCCGTCTAGGAACGTAAGGGCTTTCTGTTCATATATCGATCTTACGAATCGAGATTGGAGTCCTTATTCGCCGCGTTGCCGTTCATTCTCGCATGCACCAGGCCGATCGCCGTGCCGATGACGTAGATGTGCACGCTTCCGATCAAGAAACCGATGCCGACCATGAGGCCGATATTCTTGTCGCTGAAATGGCTGAGGTTAACGAGGCAAAGCACGACGCCGATCGCGAGCACGCCCCAAGCGATGGCGGTCATTACGTTCACCAAGCGCTTCACATCCGATTTTGAAGGTCCCAATTGGCTGATAGTCGCCGTTTTTGTAGTCATATCGAACACTCCTCAAGTTGTTTTGTTAATGAAGCTTTATATTCGGGTTGCATATCCTTAAGGTTTGAAAGTGCTTTCTTACCCCTACTATACCACATATTATGTCGTTTGTTCAAAGAAAATTCACTTTTTGCACATAAAATAGACATAAAGTTATCTGGAAATAGAAGCCAAGAAATGAGCGGAGCCATACGCACGATCATGGATGACATCGACGAAGATGGAGGAGCCGTCGAAGTGTCGTTTGTCGTAGGAAGCGAGACTCCGTTATCCGCTGCTACGTTCTTCAACCACAACGATCTGTTCGAAACAGACAATATCGTTTAAGGGATGGAGCTTCGGAATAGGACGAAAAAAAAGAAGGAAGGCTTGCCTGCAGGGCGAGCCTTCCTTCATCACTATATATTCGTGTTCCGCGTTAATCCGTCCACCAGCGCTTCAGATCCTCCCACCAGGAGCGGTGAACCTTGCCGCTTCCGGAGCCTTCGCCGTTCCCGGAGCTGTCGCCGCTTCCGGATTCCTCGGTCGTGCCGGCCGCTTTGTCGGTGCCGCATACTTCCGTCGGTTCGGTGCCGGCGAGGAAGGCTTCGAGCCGCCGGCTTGGACAGGTTGCCGCCGCTAGCTTGCCGGATTCCGGATCGATGAAGACGTTCACGACGCCCTCCGGTACCGGGAAATACTTCGGCGGCACCGCGGACAAGGCGCCTTCGATGAAGCCGGCGAAGATCGGCGCCGCCCGCCGCGCTTCGGCGACGGACAGCTTGCGGTCCTTGTCGTAGCCGACCCAGACCGCGGCGGCGAGCTCGGGCGTATAGCCGACAAGCCAGGCATCCGTTGCCGTCGTGCCGGTCTTGCCCGCGACGGGCCGCTTAATCGCGGCGGCCACGCGGTGCGCGGTGCCGCCCTCGTCGAATACGCTCTCGAGCAAGCTTGTCATGACGTACGCTTCCGCGGGCGTGATGACCTGATCTACCCGGGGCTTCGCTTCATATAATAGGTTGCCTTTGCGATCCTCGATTCGCAGAATCGCGACCGGCTCGACGCGGGCTCCCTTGTTCGCGAACGCGCCGTAAGCGGACGCCATCTCGAACGGGCTGACCGGGAACGTGCCGAGCGCGAGGGACGGAACCGGATCCATCGGGCTCTTGACGCCGAGCTTCCTCGCCGTCTCGATTACCTTATCCGCTCCGACCGTCATGATCGTGTTCACGGCGTAGATATTGTCCGAGCCGCTGATCGCGGTCCGCATGTCGATAAAGTCCTCCGCGTATTTGTCGCCGTAATTATGCGGCTCGTACGTCTTGCGCCCTTCGTCGTAGCTGAACACGGTCGGTTCGCTCTTGAAGCGGGTAACCGGCGACATGAAGCCGCTCCGGAGAGCCGTCAAATAAAGGAACGGCTTAAAGGATGAGCCCGGCTGGCGGGTTGACGCGAAGACGCGGTTGTATTGGTTCGTCTTGTAATCCCGGCCTCCGACCATCGCCTTGATATAGCCGTTCCGCGGATCGATCGCGATGAGCGCGGCCTGCTCCTCCGAGCTTGCGGGCATTACCTGCTTGATCGATTCCTCGGCCGCGGCTTGCGCCTCCTGGTCGAGCGTCGTATAGATCGTAATGCCGCCTTCGTTCAGCAGCTTCTCGTCGATGCCATATTTCTCGACGGCCAGGTACCGGATGTAATCGCGGAAGTAAGGCGCGAAGCCTTCCTGCTCATCCGTTCCGATCGGCTGGAAGCTCAGCACCTCCGCATAAGCGGCTGCCGCCTGCTCCTCCGTAATGGAGCCGCCTTCCTTCATCGCCTCGAGAATGAGGTATTGGCGATCCTTCGCGTTCTTCATATTCAGATAAGGCGAATAATATTTAGGGCCTTTCGGAATACCGGCAAGCATGGC
Source organism: Paenibacillus soyae (assembly GCF_024623455.1). Taxonomy (GTDB): domain Bacteria; phylum Bacillota; class Bacilli; order Paenibacillales; family Paenibacillaceae; genus Pristimantibacillus; species Pristimantibacillus soyae. The sequence goes on from NZ_JANIPJ010000033.1 coordinate 11,031, forward strand.
GCTTTCGGCAAGCGTGAGCTCGGAGGCGTGCTTGTCGAAATACATCATGGCCGCCGCTTCGATGCCATAAGAGCCGTGGCCGTAATAAATCTGGTTCAGGTACATGCCGAGAATTTCGTCTTTGTCGTATTTCATCTCGAGCTGAGCAGTGAACATGGCTTCCTTCAGCTTCCGCTGCCAGGTCCGCTCATGCGACAGATAGAGGTTGCGCGCAAGCTGCTGCGTGAGCGTGCTCGCTCCTTGCCTGGCGGACATGCTTTGCACGTTGACGACGACGGCGCGCGCCATGCCCTTCAGATCGAAGCCGGAATGATCATAGAATCGGCGATCCTCGATCGCAAGCGTCGCTTCCACGACATAATGCGAAATATCTTCAAGGTCGACGGAACGCCGGTTCTCCCCGGCATGGAACGTATCGATGACATGGCCATCTATGTCGAGCATTTGGGAGGTTTGGCTAACGGTAGAGACGGGCAGCGTCTGAGAGCGCAGGTAGAAGTAAAGTCCGGCGAGGGCAATGAAAGCGGCAAGCGCGGCCAAGCCCGACCATGCGAGCCATCTTCGCAGCCTCAGCCACTGGGGGAGGAATCTTTCGGTTAGTTTGGGAAACGCCAATCGGCGCCTCGGCTTGCCTTGCCCGCCAGGGGATGATGGTGATGACTTGGTCATGCGGCAGACTCCCTTCCGCGTGTTGCTGGTCTTTTTCCTTAGTATGGAAAAATGCGGAGCGAGCTATTCATGCCAATGGACTGATAATATTCGATAGGAAGTAAATGTCACATATAGTTCTTGACTATGATGTCATATTTAACTAATATCTAATTAGACCATCATCTAATTTAATGTTTATCTAACTGTGAGGGGTGTGTCCGTGACTAACACAGAAGGGGAAAGTTAATTAATTGTTGTACGAAATCAACAATTATGCGAGGATGGTTAGAAAAACAAAAAACGGAGTGGATCGGATGAGCGGCATACTGGCCTCAACGAAACGTCATGCCCGGACGGTCAAGGGCATTCAAGGCTTTCCTATTATTATGTTGATTAATATTTTCCTCGGGATCGGCTTTTCGTTCGTCATTCCATTCAACTCGATGTTCGGAATCGACGAGGTAGGCATGAGCAATACTTCGTTCGGCGTATTCATGCTGATCTCCTCCCTCTGCGGCATCTTCTTCAGCACGTGGATCGCGAAGCTGTCCGACCGTGTGCCGGATCGCAAGTTCATACTCATCCTATGCTCGCTTGCGGCCGTCATCGGCTACCTGGGCTTCGCGTTTTCCCGCAACTACGCGGTTCTGCTGTTTTTCTCTTCCGTGTTCATCGGCATTTCCTCTTCGACGTTCTCTCAAGTGTTCGCGATCGGCAGAGAAATGCTGACGAGGTCGGAGCTGCCCGAGAAGCAGGTGCCGTTCTATATGAACATCCTGCGTACGTTATTCGCGTTGTCTTGGACGGTCGGTCCCGCTATCGCGTCCTATGCGCTTCTGTACATGGGCTTTACCGGTCTGTTCATGGTCGCCGCGACCTGCTACGCGATCGTCTCGATTATTGCCTTGCTGTTCCTGCGCCGGAAGTCGGAAGCGGCGGGCAGGTCAGCCGCGAAGGAGATTTTGCCGCTGAAGCAAATCATGCTCCAGCCTCTGATCCTCATTAATGTAATCGCGTTTGCCTGCATCTCCACCGCGCATAACATGAGCATGATGAATATGGCGCAGTTCGTTACGAAGGAGATCGGGGGCAGCCAGCAGGACGTCGGCGTGATCTTCAGCATTACATCCGTGTTCGAAATTCCGTTCATGCTGGGCTTCGGCATCTTGGCCACGAGCGTCAAGAGCGACAAGCTGATCCGTCTCGGGGCGATCCTTGCGCTCATCTACTTCTGCGTTTTGTTCTTCGCCGAGTCGTCATGGCATATATTCGGCCTGCAAATTCTGAGCGCCGCTTATATCTCGATTACGTCGGGGATCGCGATTACGTACTTTCAGGACTTCCTGCCGGATATGCCCGGCACCGCGACGAATCTGTATTCGAACGCGAACAAGGCGGGCAGCATGCTGGGATTTATGCTTTTCGGCTTTGTGGCGGACGTGTTCGGCTACCGGAACGTTTACTTGACTTGCGCGGCTTTCGTGCTGGTTGCGGTGACCCTTCTCTTCGGTTTGCGTTACGCGCGGCGAACGCCTGCCGAGGCGTCGATCAGCGGATAAGCGCAAGGTCAGGTAAATATTTGGTCAAAGGCTCCCCGAATGGTTGCTTTTTCCGCATGAAATACTATAATACAACTTGAACCACTGAAGGAAAGAAGGGATCAATCGACATGGAATTATGGTATACCGAGAAACAGACCGAAAACTTCGGCATTACGGCGAAGATTACAAAAAGCTACGTACATGAGCAAACGGAATTTCAACAGCTGGATATGATCGAGACGGAAGAGTTCGGCACGATGCTGGTGCTCGACGGCATGGTCATGACGACCGTGAAGGACGAGTTCGTCTACCATGAGATGGTAGCTCATCCGGTGCTGTTCACGCATCCGAATCCGGAGCACGTGCTGGTTGTCGGCGGCGGCGACGGCGGCGTTATCCGCGAAGTGATGAAGCATCCGAAGGTGAAGAAGGCCGTGCTGGTCGACATCGACGGCAAGGTTATCGAATATTCGAAAAAATACCTGCCGACGATCGCGGGCGAGCTGGACAACCCTCGCGTCGAAGTGCTCGTGAACGACGGCTTCATGCATATCCACGATCATAAGAATACATACGACGTGATCATGGTCGACTCCACGGAGCCGGTAGGCCCTGCGGCGAACCTGTTCACGCGCGGCTTCTACCAAGGCATCTACGAAGCGCTCAAGGAAGACGGCATCTTCGTCGCGCAGACGGACAATCCTTGGTTCAAGGCCGACCTGATCCAGAGCGTGAACCGCGACGTGAAGGAAGTGTTCCCGATCGTGCGCGTCTACGGCGCGAACATCCCGACGTACCCGTCCGGTCTCTGGACGTTCACGATGGGCAGCAAGAAGCATGATCCGCTTCAAGTGGACGAGTCGTCCATTCCGGAGCTGGACACCAAATATTATTCGCCGCGCCTGCATAAGGCCGCCTTCATTCTTCCTAAATTCGTCGAGGATTTGGTGAAGTAATCCGATTTAGATAGAGGTACACTCCTTAAAACGCTTTAGGGGGCTGTGCCTCTTTTTTCGTTTTTGAACGCTGTCGATGTCCTCGAGGCAGCAGTACCTGCGTACCTGTCGTTCAGTAAGCTGGGTAACGGAACGGAGCGACGTTATTTGACCGTTTCTAGCATGATTCTATTCGAATCCAAGGAGATAACGGCGCACAGTTCCGCAAGCCCTCGAAAATCCCCCCTTTTTCGCTGGATAGCGTCTCTCCGTTCCGTTAGCCTCTTCTCCCTTTCTCAGTCTCCCGTTCTCCCGTTCTTCAGTTCTCCAATACTCCCGTTCTCCCGAACTGCCGCCGCCATGCCAATCCAGCCATTTAAACTAGCGAAACTTCTTCAGCGGGCTTTCTTGCATGCCGGGGCTCTTTTTTCTTGCGCGCCGGGAGGTATATACTATAGCTACTTTATTTTTCGGGCAGCGAGCAAACGCATAGGGGGAAAAAGAGATGACGACTGGCGGCATTTGCAAAATCATGATCGTGGACGACGAAGTGCTCATCCGGCAGGGGATCAAGCACTTTATGAACTGGGAGCAGGAGGGCTTCCAGATCGTCGGGGAGGCATCGAACGGGCAGGAGGCGCTGGAGCAAATCGAGCGGCTGCGCCCGCATATCGTGCTGACGGACATCGTCATGCCCGTCATGGACGGTGAGGAGCTGACGCGGCGGATCAAGAGTCAGTACCCTGAGATCGAGGTCATCGTGCTGAGCAGCTTCGGCGAATTCCAATATGTCCGGTCGACGTTCCAGAGCGGCGTCGCGGACTATATTTTGAAGCCGAAGCTGGACCTCCAGCATTTGCTGACCGTGCTGAAACTGACGGCGGAGCGCATTCCTTCGCTGCGCGGGGGAGGGGCCGCCACCGCGGCGGCTCAGCTATCCGGCGATCAGCTGATCGAGAGGCTGCTGTCCGGCTACGAGCTGCCTTGCGACGAGGAAGACACGAAAGCGGTCTTCCCGTATCCGGCTTTCCGCATCGTGGGAGCCGCCGCCTCCGGAGGGGAGCTAGGCGCCAAGCTGGAAGAGCTCCTCCGCCGAGAGGTGCCCGAGGCGATGCTGCATGCCGTCCGCGGCGAATCGCGCGTCGTGGCGTATCTGGTCAATGCCGAGCGGGCGCAGCTGGACATGCTGCCCTTCTGGGCTCAAAGCGCAGCGGCCAAGCTGCGCGACGGAAGCGGCAGCGGGCGGCCGCTCTTGCTCAGCGAAACGTTCCATTCGCTGGCCGAGCTGCACGACGTTTACAGGCTGGCGTTCCTGAAGCTGGCCGATTATGCCTTTTATTTGCCGGACCGTTCGGTTATTGCGGGGAATAACCTGCCGGAGCCAGGGCCCGTGCCCGAGAGCTTCCAGCTGAGCCGGTTCACCGAGGAGCTAAAGCGCGGCCGCTTCCAGGCGGCCTTCGAGTATTTGCGCGCGTATTCGGAAGAGCTGGCGGCCTGCTACACGGCTGACGTGTTCGAATTCAAATCCTTCCTTGGGAACGTTGTCTTCAACGTGACGGTGCTGCTCGGCAACATGCAGTACGACGTCAAGGAGCTGGAGAAGAACAAATACCGTTATTTCAAGGCGATTGAAGATAGCGGTACCGCTCGCGATGCGATAGGACGCCTGGAGGAGTTCATCGCGGAGGCGGAAGCCAGCATTGCGGAGAAGATGAGCCACGCCGGCGCGGGGAACGCCAATATGAAGCGGCTGCTCGATTACATCCACGAGCATTACGCGGAACCGCTTAGCCTGACGGAGATGGCCAAGCATTTCCACTTCAATCCTTCGTACCTCTCCAGCTACTTCTCCTCGCATAACGAGGAGGGGTTCGTCGATTACCTGCACAAGGTCAGGACGGAGAAGGCGGAGGAGCTGCTTCGCAAGGGCGAGGCGATGATATCGGAGATCAGCGGGATGGTCGGCTATTCCGATCACAGCTACTTCTGCAAGGTGTTTAAGAAGCATACGGGCTTATCCCCGAGCCGCTACCGCAGGCAGTATATGAATGATGAGAGTCGAGGATAGACCATGCAGCGATTATTCGATCGGTTTAAATATAACGGGTTGTTCGTCAAAATATTCATCATCATGGTCGTCAGTATCCTGTCCGTATCGGTCATTACGACATGGACGACCATCAATACGTCGGAGCGGGTGTTCCTCCAGACGTTCAGTATTACCAATTCCAAGGTGGTCGAGCAGATTAAGAGCAACATGGACGCGTTCAATTACGCGATCGTCCTCGCCTCCAATAATATGATGTCCAGCGGATCGATTCGAGGCTTCCTCACGGAAGGCGACGGCGATTCGCTCTCCCGCGCCAGAATTTATTACAACATCGGCCAGCAGATCAAGCGCATCCACTCCGGGCTCGACGCTTACGATGTCAATGTTCTCGTAACGGGAGTGAACGGGAGGAGCTTCGCAACGACGGACCGTTCGGTTTGGCCGATTACCGACAATGCTTTAGGGGATCACCCGATAACCGTTCGGACGCTTGCCGAGCCCCGCAAATTGCACTACCAGTACGACGATGCCTCCACCTCCGGCAACAAGGACATCGCGCCGACGATCGTCGCGTCAAGGGCGCTGCTCGACCGGACGGAGAACAGAGTGTACGGAGCGGTCTATTTTCCCATTCGCGAGAGGGAGTTCAAGCGGTTCTACGAGACGTTCACGAGCCGGGGCAACGACGTGGCCGTCATGAACGGGGAAGGGATGATCCTCTCGTCGAACCGCTCGGAGTGGATCGGCCAGCCTTCTCCCGAGCTGCTGCGGGTCGCTAAGAACGTTGAAGAAAGCACGCTTCCGTACGTGGAAGAGGAGTTCATGGAGAAATCGCAGGTCATTCTGTCCACGTACATGCCTTCGCTCGATTTGTACATCGTCAATGTCATCGACAAGGAGATTGCCATCGGACAGCTTACGGACACGGATGCCATCCTACTGACGGTGATGCTGATCGTCGCGGCGGCCGTCATTATCGTATTCATCATTTCGCGCCGCCTGACCAAGTCGTTGACGAGGCTGGTGAAGCAGATCGCGACCATCTCCAAATACGAGTTCGATCACGAGGTTACGGTGGGAGGGAGCTACGAGACGAGGCAGCTGGCCCAGGCGTTCAACGCGATGCTGGGCGAGCTGCAGGACTACGTGAAACGGCTGCTGGAAACGCAGAAGGGCCAGCGCAACGCGGAGCTGGAAGCCCTGCAGCAGCAGATCAACCCCCACTTCCTGTACAACACGCTGGCATCGGTGAAGTTCATGGTGCAGCAGGGCAGCAAGGAGAAGGCGGCCGAGACGATCAACGCCCTGATCTCTCTGCTGCAGAATTCGATCGGCAACGTCAGCGCGACGATCTCCCTCAGCCAGGAGCTGGTCAATCTCCGGAACTATGTATTCATTAACCATGTGAGATACGGCGACCGGATCAAGATGAGCTATTTTGTGTCGCCCGACTGTATGGGCTGCCACGTGCCGAAGCTGATTATTCAGCCTTTTATCGAAAATGCGTTTTTCCACGGCTTTAATCGGAAGAACGAGGGGAACATCTATTTTATGGCGGCCAAGGAAGGCGACTCGCTCGTCTGCGAAGTGGCGGACAACGGGGACGGCTTCGACATGCGCGATGCCGATGAGAGCGGATTGCCCGCCAGGCGGACAAGCAACCGGCAGCTGTTCGCGGGCATCGGCGTGCGCAACGTCCATGACCGGATCAAGCTGCTGTACGGAGAGCCGTACGGCATTACGATCGACAGCGCGCCGGGCGAAGGGACCAAGGTGAAAATCCGGCTGCCGCTGCTTGAATAATAAAGATTTTACAAGTATCAAAAAATTGTCCTATTCCAAAAAGGGCTCGATCGCAAACTCCGTAATAATCCGACAAGAGGAAGCAAATATTATCCTAACGAGGGCCGAACTTCAAGTGCTAATATTTTGTTGTAGGCCATGAAGCGCTTACACTTGTCAAAGAAACAGATAAACGGAGGTCTTGACGATGAAGAAAATGCTTGGTTTGCTTCTTGCCTGCTCGCTCGTGCTTGGTGCTTGCGGCACGAACAACAATGCGGACACGGGAACCGAAGGCGGCAACAACGCCGGCGGCGAAGGCGGAAAAGCAAGCAAAATCACGATTTGGGCTTGGGATCCGAACTTCAACATTAAAGCCATGAACATCGCGAAGGAAGTTTACGCGACAGAAAATCCTGACGTAGAGGTCGAAGTCATCGAGAACGCTCAGGCTGATATTATCCAAAAGCTTAACACGGGCCTCAGCTCCGGCACGACCAAAGGCTTGCCGAACATCGTGCTGATCGAGGACTACCGCGCGCAAAGCTTCCTGCAAGCTTATCCGGACATGTTCCATCCGCTGACGGGCTCCTTCAAGCCTGAAGAATTCGCGGAATACAAGCTGGGACCAACCAGCTCGAACGGCCAAAACTACGGTCTTCCGTTCGACTCCGGCGTAACCGGCCTGTACGTAAGAACGGATTACCTGGAGCAAGCGGGCTACACGGCCCAAGATATGCAAGACATCACTTGGGACCAATATATCGAGATCGGCAAAGCGGTCAAAGAAAAAACGGGCAAAGACATGCTGTCGCTTGACCCGAACGACCTCGGCATCATCCGCGTGATGGCGCAATCGGCTGGCTCGTGGTACCTGAAGGAAGACGGCAAGACGGCAGATCTGGCAGGCAACGCGGCCGTGAAAGAAGCTTTCGAAACCTACAAAAAAATGATGGATGCCAACATCGTGAAGATCCACTCCGACTGGAGCCAGTTCGTGGCGAACTACAACAGCGGCGCGGCGGCATCCGTACCGACGGGCAACTGGTTCACGCCTTCCATCACGGCGGCGGCTGATCAAGCCGGCAAATGGGCGATCGTTCCGCTTCCAAAGCTGACGAACAACTCGGCATCCGTTCACGCGTCCAACCTTGGCGGCAGCTCGTGGTACGTCCTGAACGTGGACGGCAAAGAAACAGCGGCGGACTTCCTGGGCAAGACGTTCGGCTCCAACGTGGACATGTATCAGAAATTGGTTACGGACATCGGCGCTATCGGCACTTACAAGCCGGCTTCCGAAGGCGAAGCGTACAAAGCGGCGAACGAATTCTTCGGCGGTCAAAACATCGTTCAGGACTTCGCGAAATGGACGGCTGAAATTCCGAACGTGAACTACGGCATGCACACTTACGCAATCGAGGACATTCTGGTTGTCGAGATGCAGAACTACCTGAACGGCAAAGACATCGACGCCGTACTCGCGGACGCTCAGAAGCAAGCCGATTCGCAAATCAAATAAGAATCGCTAGTTAAGGGGACCCCGGACGACCGCTTGCTGACTCATGATCATAGTGGGCAGAAGCGGACAACGCTCCGGGGTTTCTTTTCTAAAGGTCGTTCAAAAAATCCGCTTTTGATCACGAAGCTTTTCAGGGAGCCTATTCGACGTCGAATATCGAATTCAGCCGGAACTTCCGGTGCTCACGTAGCTATCACTACGCTCCGCTCCTCATTTCCTAGCTTCATCCGATCTTCTCGGTGCTGAAAACTGGTTTTTTTGAACTTTATTTAAAAGCAAGAGGGAGGCAGGACCATGAATATTAGGGCGAAGACGAATGTGATCGGTTGGTCCTTTATCGCCATATCGGTCGTCATGATCTGCGCGTTTTATTTTTACCCGATGATTCAAGCGCTCATCATGTCGTTCCAGTCGGGTACGGGGACGAATTTGTCGTTCACCGGATTCGATAACTACAAGAGGCTGATATCGGACGCTACATTTATTACCGCGCTCAAGAACACGTTTATTTACCTGATTATCCAAGTGCCGATCATGATCATTCTGGCGATGTTCATCTCGGTGCTGCTCAACGATAAAAACCTGAAGCTGAAGGGCTTTTTCCGTACGGCCATTTTCCTTCCGGCCGTGACGTCGCTTGTCGCGTATTCGGTTATTTTCAAATACTTGTTCGGGCCGGACGGCCTCATCAACACGATGCTGCTTAAGCTGCATCTGATCTCCGCCCCTATCGAGTGGATCACCGATCCGTTCTGGGCCAAAATCACGATCATAATCGCCATCACCTGGCGTTGGACGGGGTACAACATGATCTTCTATCTGTCGGCCCTGCAAAATATAGACAGCTCCATCTACGAAGCGGCGCGCATCGACGGAGCGTCCGCGTTCCGCCAGTTCACGAGCATCACGGTGCCGCTGCTGAAGCCGATCATTCTGTTCACGTCGATCACGTCGACGATCGGCACGCTGCAGCTGTTCGACGAGGTCATGAACATTACGAAGGGCGGACCGGGCAACGCCACGATGACGCTGTCGCAGTATATTTACAACCTGTCGTTCAAATACACGCCGGACTTCGGCTATGCCGCGACCGTATCGTACGGCATCGTTATTCTGATCGTCATCTTCTCGATCCTACAGTTCAAATTGGCAGGTGATAAGAATGGGTAAGCTGAAACGCGTGTTCATGTATCTCTTCCTCAGCATCGCGGCGATCGTGTCGATCTTCCCGTTCCTGTGGATGATCGTCAGCTCCACCAACCGATCCATCGACGTCACGCAAGGCAAGCTGCTGCCTGGTCCTTATTTGGGCGAAAACCTGAAAAAAGTATTCGATACGGTCGATATCGTGCCGGCCTTGCTGAATTCCGCCAAAATTTCGATAACGACAACGATTCTGGCGCTGTTGATCTCATCGCTGGCCGGCTACGGCTTCGAAATTTTCCGCAGCAAAGCGAAGGATGTCGTGTTCACTATTTTGCTGCTCTCGATGATGATTCCGTTCGCGGCGCTGATGGTGCCGCTGTACCGGATGTTCGGATCGATTTCGCAGACGGCGCCGTTCTTCGGCATTGATACGATCTCCTCTGTCATCCTGCCGACGGTGACGACGGCGTTCCTGATTTTCTTCTTCCGCCAGAGCACGAAGATGTTTCCGAAGGATATGCTGGAGGCGGGCCGCATCGACGGCTTGACCGAGCTTGGCGTATTCTTCCGCATTTACGTGCCTACGATGAAGACAACGTACGCCGCGGCTGCGATCATTACGTTCATGTCCAGCTGGAACAACTACCTGTGGCCGCTCGTCGTGCTGCAATCGCCGGAGAAGCGTACGATTCCGCTTCTGATTTCGAACCTCGGCTCCAGCTACTCGCCGGATTACGGCGTGATCATGACGGTTATTCTAATTGCGACCTTACCGACCGCGATTGTGTTCTTCTTAATGCAGAAGCATTTCGTAGCGGGCATGACGGGTTCGGTGAAATAAAAGTTAAACTGAAGCTTATAACAAAATTGCTGCGCAAGAGTAATGATCTTCCGATCGCTGTTGTTCGCGGATTACTTGAATAAGTTGTTTATGGCTGTAATCCGCGAACAAAGGCGAACGCTGGCGCTTCTCCAGATTCATTACTCTTGCTCCGCTTCTTCGTTTTTAGTTCTCAAGTTCAACTTATATAAAAATTGGAGGGGATAAGTGGTGGAAAGAGTAACGAAGCCCTGCCTCGAGTGGCTGAGCGATCCGGCCGTGTTCGCGGTGAACCGTCTACCGGCGCATTCGGATCACGCGTATTACGCCAACCGAGACGAAGCGATGTCACGCGCGGCGATGACGATGAGGCACAGCCTAAACGGCGCGTGGAAGTTTATGTACGCGCCGAATCCGGCTTCGCGGGCGGCGGATTTCTATAAACCGGAGTTCGGCGTGTCCGGCTGGGACGATATTGAGGTGCCGGGCCATATTCAAATTCAAGGCTACGGCCAGATGCAGTACGTGAACACGATGTATCCGTGGGACGGTCATGAGCTGCTGCGGCCGCCGGCCATATCCGAAACGGATAATCCGGTCGGGAGCTACGTGAAGGAATTCGAGGTGCCGGCATCTATGACTGGCAAACCGCTGTTTATTTCCTTCCAAGGCGTGGAGACTGCTTTCTATGTGTGGCTGAATGGCGAGTTCGTCGGTTACGGGGAGGACAGCTTCACGCCGTCCGAATTCGAGCTGACGCCGTTCGTCCGCGAAGGCGCGAACAAGCTCGCGGTCGAAGTGTACCAGCGAAGCACGGGTGCTTGGCTGGAGGATCAAGATTTTTGGCGGTTCTCGGGTATTTTCCGCGATGTCTATCTCTACACCGTGCCGGAGGTGCATGTGTATGACGTGCATGTGAAGGCGGAGGTGGATGCTTCGCTCAAGAACGGAACATTGTCGGCTGCGCTCACGTTCCGTGAAGCTCCTCCAGCCGGCTCGTGCGTAATCATGACGGTGAAGGATGCTGCCGGCGGAGAGGCGGCTTCCGCGGCTCTGGATTTGGACGGCACGCTGCAGCCTACGTTGTCCGCCCAGGTCGGGGACCCTTCGCTGTGGAGCGCGGAGGATCCGTACCTATACGAGGTGTTGATCGAGGTGATGGACGCGAACGGGCTTCTGGTGGAGGCGATCCCGCAGCGAGTCGGCTTCCGCCGCTTCGAGATGAAGAATAAGATCATGACGCTGAACGGCCAGCGGGTCGTCTTCAAGGGCGTGAACCGGCATGAATTCAATCCGCGCCGGGGACGCGCCATTACGAAGGAAGACATGCTGTGGGATATTAAGACGCTCAAGCAGAACAACATGAACGCGGTTCGCACGTCGCATTATCCGAATCAAAGTCTGTGGTACGAGCTTTGCGACCTGTACGGCGTGTACGTCATTGACGAGATGAACCTCGAGACGCACGGCTCCTGGCAGAAGATGGGCGCGGTTGAGCCATCTTGGAATATTCCAGGCAGCAAGCCGGAGTGGCAGGATATCGTGATGGACCGGGCGATCTCGATGTACGAGCGGGACAAGAACCATCCGTCCATTCTCATCTGGTCTCTCGGCAATGAATCCTATGTAGGCGACGTGCTGGTGAACGTGGCCCGTTACTTCCGTTCGGTAGATGACGGACGTCTCGTCCATTACGAAGGCGTATTCTACGACCGCGCCTTCACGGAAGCGAGCGATATGGAGAGTCGCATGTACGCGAAGCCGCAGGATATCAAGGAATACCTGGATAATGATCCGCCGAAGCCGTATATCAGCTGCGAGTACATGCACGCCATGGGCAATTCGCTTGGCGGCATGAAGAAGTATACGGATCTGGAGCGGGAGTACCCGATGTACCAGGGCGGCTTCATCTGGGACTACATCGACCAGTCTGTCTACAAGAAGGATCGGTATGGCAAGGAATACCTCGCGTATGGCGGCGACTTTGGCGACCGGCCGACGGACTACGGCTTCTGCACGAACGGAATCGTCTATGCGGACCGCAGAGTATCGCCGAAGATGCAGGAGGTCAAGTTCCTGTACCAGAACGTGAAGCTGACGGTTGACCGGAACGGTGTGAACGTACGCAACGAAAACTTGTTCGTCGACACGTCGGCGTATGAGCTGGTATGCACGTTGTACGTAGACGGTCGCGAGCTGGAGAGCGTCGTTATGGAAGCGATCGTGGCTCCGCTTGCGGAGCAGCGCTTCCCGGTGAAGCTGGGCGATCCGCAGCTTGAGGCGGGCGAATATGTGCTTGAGGCTTCGTATCGGCTGAAGGAGAGCGCGCTCTGGGCGGAGAAAGGCTTCGAAGTTGCATTCGGCCAGCATGTATTCCGCGTGACGGGCGAGGCGACGGTGGAAGCCGAAGGAGTGGGCCGCGAGCTGAAGGTCGTGCACGGCGACGTGAACATCGGCGTCCATGGCCGCGACTTCAGCGCGATGTTCTCCAAGCAGGCGATGAGCCTGATCTCGCTGCGCTACGGCGGACGCGAGATGATCGCGGCTCCCCCCGTGCCGCTGTTCTGGCGGGCGACGACGGACAATGACCGCGGCTTCGCGCAAGGCTTTACTTCGGGTGCTTGGTTCGCCGCAAGCCTGGCGCGCAAGGGCGTGGTGGCTGAAGTGACGGAGGAAGCGGGCAGCGTTACCGTTGCTTACCGCTACACGTTCTCGATTAACGCGGAGACGGAGACGGTCATCTCCTATACCGTGCGAGCCGACGGCAGCATTCGCGTGCAGTCGAACTATAAAGGCGCGGCGGGCTTGCCGCAAATGCCGATCTTCGCCGTTTCCTTCAAGGTGCCGGCGGATTACGACCGCCTCGACTGGTACGCGCACGGTCCGGAGGAGAACTACGCCGACCGCGCGAACGGCGCAAGACTGTGCCGCTTCGAGGGAACCGTCGCAGGCCAAGTGTCGGACTACGCGATGCCTCAGGAATCGGGCAACCGGACCGGGGTTCGCCGCGTCAGCGTGACGGACGCGCTTGGCAAGGGCATCCGCATCGTAGCCGACGGAGAGCCGGTCGAATGCAATTTCTCGCCGTACACGGCGTTCGAGCTTGAAGCCGCTCAGCACGTCTACGAGCTGCCGCCGGTTCACTACACCGTCGTCACCGTAGCGGGACGCCAGATGGGCGTCGGCGGCGACGACAGCTGGGGCGCTCCGGTGCACGATGAGTTCACCATCCCGGCGGACGAGGATATGGCGTTCTCGTTCGTGATCGAGCGGGCATAATCTTCACGGCACGGAAAACGGATAAAGGCTATCCCTCGCTGGTTCGGCGATGGGATAGCCTTTTTTGTTGGTTTTTGCGGTCTTAGGTGTGGTGTGTGGGTGAGGCAGGAACTTCATCCGCTGCAGGAACCGCTGGTAAAATGATGCGGATTTGCGGCAATTCCCCGCCAGTACATTAATCTATTAAAAAGGCCCCGTACAAGGGCGGCAGAAGCTAACGGAACGGAGAGACGTTATTTAGCGAAGAAATAAGCTTTTGGAGGAGCTAGCGGAACGGAGCGCCCTTATTACTCCCGATTTGAATAGATTCACCTTTGAAACAGGCTAATAACGGCGCTCAGTTCCGTTACCGCCAAAAAAATACGGTTATACGCGAAATAAGGGCGCTCAGTTCCGTTGCGGTCACAGATGGAGACTGGCGGACATGGCTTGCCCGGCGGCGCCCGATTGAAGCCGAAGCATCCGAATGATATAAAAAACGAAAAGAGGTACCGCCTCCTCCACAGTGAGGGGATGTACCTCTCTTTCGATAAGAGCCTTATGTTCGCGTTGCGTCAAAACTGCCCGTTCGCGAGCATCCGATCGCGCGCGGTCGCAAGCGCGTCCTTGACGATGCGTTTGGCCTCGTCCTCCTTGCCTTCGGACAGCGCCCGGAAGATGCTGCGGTTCAGCTCGTTGGCAGAATAATGCTTCACGTACGGCGTGTTCATGTAATTCAGGTAGGCCGCCATCGATATTTTGTCCACGTAGCCTTCCATAACCGCAAGCATCGCCTGATTCTGGATCGAAGAGACGACCGCTTTGATGAAGAGCATCGAGTGCTTGATATAGGACAAATAGTCGTCCGCCTGCTCCGCTTGAAGCTGCTTATCCAGAATGTCCTCCAGACGCGCCAGATTGAGCTGGATTCCTCTCTCCCGGATGACGTCCAGCGTATAGACCAGCATGGCCATGGTCGCTTCGTACATATCGAGGAATTCCTTCCCCAGTATTTCCTTCACGAGCACGCCCCGGTTTTTGAGCGATACGACGAGGCCCTCCGACTCCAGATGGGTGATCGCGTTGCGCACCGGCGTGCGGCTCATCTTCAGCTCGTCCGCAATCTCGTTCTCCGAGATCAATGTGCCCGGCAGCAGCCTTCCTTCTATTATTCTTTCCTTCAAAATCGTATATGCCGTCGATACCAAAGATTGAGAGGCCATTTATCTCTATTCCTTTCGTTCGTTCCGCGTAACCGCCATCGGTTTAACTTCATCTTAACAGTCGGACTTTCCGCCGCGCAAGTCATAATTCCCCTTCACAAACTCTCAAAATCGCGCAAACACTCTATTTACATTCAACTTGTATTCTAGTTGCGTACCAGGTAAACTCAAACCCATTAGGAGGCTGTACCGTGCTTAAAATGTGGAGGAAAAACAAGTGGAAAATGGCTTTGCTACTAACGGCTGTCATGGCGATGCTTGCGGGATGCGGCAATAACGCGAATACCGGCAACGGGGGCAATACGGCGAGCGGGGGAAGCTCCGGTAACGATCAGGCGGCGGAAGCCTCGGTATCGTCGGAATGGCCGGAGGTGCTTCGAATCGGCAGCCTGCCGATGGAGGATGGCGAAATGAGCCGCACCGCGGACCAATTCGCGAAGGATCTTGGCGAATACCTCGGCATCGAAGTGGAGACGTTCGAAGGCGAAGACTACAACATGATGATAGAAGCGATGCGCTCGAAAAAAATAGATCTGACTACATACGGACCGTTCGGCTATATTATCGCGGTGGAGAGAAGCAACGCGAAGCTGCTGGCCGCGATGAACAACGGCCCGGGCTCGGAAGGCACCAGCGTCATTATCGTGCCGAAGGATTCTCCGGCTCAGACGGTAGAGGACTTAAAAGGAAAGAACTTCCTCTTCGCGGATCCGGCTTCGACGACGGGCCACCTGTATCCGCGCGCTACACTAATGAAGCTTCTTGATTTGAAAAATGACGAGATTCCGGAATACTTCAGCAACGTCTCCTTCTCCGGCGGCCATGACAAATCGCTGCTGGCTATCGCGAACGGCGACGCGGACGGCGCGGCGACATGCAGCCAATGCATCGAGATGATCGCCGGCGCGGGTCTGATCAAGGCGGAGGACGTGCGCATCATCGCGGAATCGGATCCGATACCGGGCGGCGGAGCGCTTGCTTACCGCGGCGACCTGCCGCAAGATCTCGTGGACAAAATGCGCGAGTTCGCGCTTAGCTACGCGGAGAAAAATCCGGCTTACTTCGAAGGCATGGGCGCCAAAGGCTTCTTCCCTGCGGAGGATTCCGACTTCGACGGCGTGCGCGAGATAGCGGACATGCTGGAGATGTCTCCGGAAGAGATGCTGAGCCAATAATCAGAGGCATTCACGAACCATAAAAGAAGCGGGAGGACGAGGAAACATGGCATTGCTGCAGGTAGAAGGCTTGAAGAAGGTGTATGCGGACGGAACGGTAGGGCTCTCCGGCATTGATTTCGAGGTGAAGGCCGGCGAATTCATCGCGGTGATCGGGCCGAGCGGAGCGGGGAAGAGCACGCTGCTGAGATGTCTGAACCAGATGGTGGAGCCGACGGGAGGGAGCATTGTCTTCCAGGGCGCGCAGACGATCGGTTCGGGCAGGCGCAAGCTCCGGAATATCCGCCGGGAAATGAGCATGATCTTCCAGGGCTTCAATCTGTTCGAGCGCGTGTCCGTGCTGACCAACGTCCTCCACGGCAGACTGGGCTACATGAGCAGCTGGCGGGGAGCCCTTGGATTATTCCTGAAGGACGATGTGGCGGAAGCCAGACGACTGCTGGAACGCGTCGGGCTTCGCGAGCAGATGCATAAGCGGGCCGACGAGCTTAGCGGCGGTCAGCAGCAGCGTGTAGGCATTGCCAGGGCGCTGGCGCAGAAGCCGAAGCTCATATTGGCCGACGAGCCGATCGCGAGTCTCGATCCGGCCGCCTCCGAGACGGTGATGAGCAGCCTGCACCGCTTCTGCTCCGAGGACGGCATCGCCTGCCTGTGCAATCTGCATCAGGTGGATATGGCCAAGAAGTACGCGTCCCGCATCATCGGCATTCATAAAGGCCAGAAGGTGTTCGACGGCACGCCGGATGAGTTGACGGACGAGATGATTCGGTTGATCTACAACCAGAAGCCGGCCGAAGCACAGGAGCTCGCCGAGACGGATATGGCGCGGAAGGAGACGGCGTAACTCATGAGCGCGGAACAGCTTGAGAGAATGAAGCGCACGAAACGGGATCAGCTCATTCTTGTTTTGGTTTTGATCGTCGGCTTATCGGTCTGGTCGGCGTTCGGCACGAGCTTCAGCCTGCCGGCCTTGTGGGGAGGCTTCGGTGACGGGGCGCGGTTCCTGTTCGTCGATCTGATGCCGCCGGATATATCGGGTCTGCCCGATCTGATCGGGCCGGCGCTCGATACGATCTATATGAGCTTCGTAGCCATGTTCATCGGCTCGATCATCGCGGGGGCGCTGTCGATCTTCGCCGCGGCGACCACATCGCCGCATCCCGTCCTGCAGGTGGCGCTGCGCGCGTTCTCCGCGATGTTCCGGAACATCCCGGTCATCATCTGGACGATACTGCTGGTGGCGTCATTCGGTCTCGGCAATTTGGTCGGTACCTTGTCCTTGTTAATCGTCTCCATCGGCATGCTGGTTCGCTGCTTTGCGGAGTCGCTCGAGGAGATCGACATGGGACAGGTCGAGGCGCTCCGCGCGGCGGGGGCCAGCTATTGGCAGGTCATCGGGCAGGCGGTGCTCCCGCAATTTCTGCCTAGCTTTATCGGCTGGTCGCTTTATAATCTGGAGATTAACGTAAGAGCGTCCACGATCGTCGGCATGGTAGGCGGCGGCGGGCTCGGGTTTGCGATTCAGTCCGGCATCAAGCTGTTTCAATACAAGGATGTAAGCATGGCGGTTATTCTGGTGCTGGTCATCGTGCTGGCGACGGAGATGCTGACGAACCGGATCAGGAGGAGGATCATCTAGATGGCGAACAGGTTGGAAAATGCAGCATCGCTCATAACGTTGGAGGCTAAGCTCTCCGAAACGCCGAAAGCAAACCGCAATCACGGTCTTCGCTGGTACGCTTTGTTCGCCGTCGTCTTCTTCGTCTTCAGTCTCATCCAGCTGAATCTGGATTACGCCCGTCTGCTGTCGGGAGCGGAGAAGTTCGCGAAGACGGTCTCCCTCATGTTCCCGCCCGACGCGTCGCAATGGAAGCATGTGCTGGCCGCGGCGGTCGAATCGATTCAGGTGGCGATTCTGGGTACGGTGCTTTCGATCATCATCTCCTTCTTCCTCGCTTTTCTGGCGGCCGACAACACGACGCCTCATAAGACGGTGGGCTGGCTGGTTCGCAGCGCGGCTTCCCTGCTGCGAGCGATCCCGACGCTCATCTGGGCGCTCATCTTCATCGTGGCCGTCGGCATGGGTCCGCTTCCCGGCGTGCTGGCCATTACGGTTGGCGCGGCGGGGAGCCTCGTGAAGGTATTCGCCCAGTCGCTTGAAGAAGTAGATGAAGGAGTCATCGAGGCGCTTCGTTCGACGGGCGCAAGCTGGCTGCAGATCATTCTTCAAGGCGTCCTGCCTTGCGCGCTGTCCGCGCTGCTCGCTTGGTGCGTCATGCGGTTCGAAGGCGATCTGGCCGAATCGACCATTCTGGGCGCCGTCGGAGCGGGTGGCATCGGCTTCGAGCTGTCCCACGCGATGCGCAGCTACAGGTTCGATCAGGCATTGTTTGTCGGCTTTGTCATATTCATTATGGTATTCAGCGTGGAGATCGTATCCAACCGGCTGAAGCTGCGCATGCGGAAACGGGCGTGACTGAATAGGAATGCCGCCACTATATTTGAAGGAGAGACGAATATGAACGTACAAGAACAAGCCTGGGGAACTGAGGAGCTGGGCATTCAGACCGTGAAGCTGGAGAGATTGGGCGGAGAACAGCTTCGGCTGTCCTGGCACCCGCCCGTTACGGTGGGCAAAGCGACGATTTATCGCAGCGATTCTCCGTATTTAATAGAAGAAGATGCGCATTTAATCGCGGTCGTCACGCAAGCGCGCGAATTGACGTTCGCGGATCCGAAGCCGTATGTCCGCGGTTACTTCTTCGTCAAATTCGAGGACGGGAGAAGCGTCAGGGTAGCGGAGCGTGTCGTGCCTCTGAAGGGGGCGTTGAATTTCCGCGACATGGGCGGTTACCGGGCTGGCGACGGGCGTTCCGTCAAGTGGGGCAAGCTGTTCAGGTCCGCGGACTTGTCGCGCTTGACCGAGGAAGATCTTGCTTACCTGGCTTCGCTCCAGCTGGCATGGATCTGCGATCTCCGCTCCGACGCGGAGCTTGCGGTCAGCCCGAGTCCGCCGATCGGCTCGGCGGTGAACGAGCAGTTGAGCTTCCTCGCTTCGGCCAATCCGGAGGAGATGATGTCCGCGCAGAGCTTGACGGTCGACATACTGGCGCACATGAACCGGGGCATGGTCGGCAATACGGCGCTGACGGCGGAGTACTTCCGAAGGCTGCTGCAGCGCGAGGGCGCGCCGACCCTATTCCACTGCGCGGCGGGCAAGGATCGCACGGGCTTTATTGCATCCGTCGTCCTGCAGGCGCTTGGCGTGGACCGGGACACGATCCTGGAGGATTACGCGATGACGAACGACTTCTCGGAGCGGTTCAGGTCGGCGATGATCGGCAGCGCGCAGGCCGAACAGCATTCCGCGATGCTCGCCAAGCTGCCTTCCGAAGTGATCGAAGCGCTTATGGCGGCTAAGCCCGCATATTTGGCCGCTTCCTTCGAGGAGATCGACGCTCGCTACGGCAGCTTCGAAGGGTATTGGCGGCAGGGGCTGGGCCTTAGCGCGGAAGAGTTGGAGCTGTTGCGCGGTTATTATCTGGAATAGTGACCTTATGAAGCCTAGAGGAAGAGGCATGCTTGATGCATGACTCTTCTTTTTTGCCCGCGTGCGCCTTTTCGTCCGCGGTTACCTCTCCCTTTCGCATGCGCTTCGCGGTAAGGGATATAATGGAGGGTAGAAAGGGGCGAGGTTATGTCGCGCATCTATTCATTTCCGCCTGTGGCGGATGAGCGTTCCCGGGTGTTGATCGCGGGGACGGCGCCGAGCGTGAAATCGCTCGAGCACGGGCAGTTCTACGGACATCCGCAAAACTTTTTTTGGCGGGTCATCTATGGGTTGTTCCAAGAGCGCGAGGAAGGGCAAGAGGATTATCCTCCTCCGGATCCCATCTACGAGAACCGCATCCGGTTCATTAGGGAGAATCGGCTGGCGCTGTGGGACGTCATCGAATCATGCGAGCGGGAAGGAAGCTTGGACGTGAACATCAAGGGGGAAGTACCGAATGATTTTCCCGGCTTGCTGACCAAGTTCCCCGGCATTCGCTGTATCGCCTTTAATGGAAGCAAAGCGTACGACACGTTCCGCCGGGCGTTCGGCAAGCATCCGGTGTTCGAGGGAATCGCGCTGCTCAAGCTGCCGTCCACGAGCCCGATCCCGACGAAGCATATGCGAAACCTGGAGGATCGGATCGAAGCGTGGCGCAAGATCGTTCCTTATGCGACTGGGGATTGACGGCGGCTCCGGCTAGGGCGCAGAGTCCGTCTCTATCACTCCTGCTCCTATGCGCTCGTCGCCGCGGCCCCGCATTCCGCCGTTGAAATTGCGGGGTTTCCTGTATATAGTAGTAACATACGAATGAAAGACATGCGGGAGCGAAGCAATGAACGACAGCGGCAAGGCCATTATTATGATAGAAAGCAAAGCGGACGGAGAGAAGAGCACCCATAAACACAAAGGCGAGTGGTTCCGCAAGGAGCGTTCGCTATACATCCGGTACGCGGAGAGCGAGAGCACGCGAGCCATAGTGCGCTATTCGCCCGGCGAGCTCTTCCTTAAGCGGAGCGGCGGCGTTCAGTCGGAGCAGCTCTTTGTCCCGGGACAGACGAGGATCGGCACCTATCGGTCGGCTCTCACGACGTTCGAGCTGGAGACGAGAACGAAGTCGCTGTCGCTGCAGGCCAAGGCGCGCGGCGATGCGGGAGCGGCGCTTCCGTCGATGCCGCCGTTCACGCTGGATTGGCGGTATGAGCTGTACGTAAGCGAGCAATTATCGGGGCGGTTCCACATCCGCCTCCATTTACAGGAGGATCATGAAGCATGAGTTCGAATGGGAATGTACTGGACAATTTGTATGAGCAAGTGAAGTCGGCGATCGCGGACGCAGCCGTTGCGGCCGGTCTGGCGGCGAGGGAGGAGCTGCCGGTTTTCGTGCTGGAGGTGCCGAAGGACAAGTCACATGGCGATCTGGCGACAAACGCGGCGATGCAGCTGACGAAGCTGGCGAAGAAGAATCCCCGCCAAATCGCGGAGGCGATTATCGCGAATCTTGACAAGAAGGGCGCTTCGATTCAGTCCGCGGAGATCGCGGGACCGGGCTTCATTAATTTCCGGATGGATAAGAGCTATCTGTATCCGATCGTGCGCCAGGCGCTGGATGCGGGAGAGGACTACGGACGCGTGACCGCAGGAGAAGGCAAGCGCGTGCAGGTCGAGTTCGTTAGCGCGAATCCGACAGGCAGCCTGCATCTGGGCCATGCCAGGGGAGCCGCTGTAGGCGATTCGCTCTGCAATGTGCTCGATTTCGCGGGATACGAAGTGACGCGCGAGTATTATATTAACGACGCCGGCAAGCAGGTAGAGAATCTGGCGTTGTCCCTGGAGGCTCGTTATCGCCAGGCGCTCGGCCAAGAAGCCGGGATGCCGGAGGACGGCTATTACGGCGAGGACATTATCGGCTTCGCCAAAGGGCTTGCGGAAGAGCAGGGCGACAAGCTGCTTAGCCTCTCGGACGAAGAGCGGTTTGCGTACTTCCGCAGCTTCGGCCTGGAGAAGGAGCTGGAGAAGATCAAGCGCGACCTGAACCGGTTCCGCGTCGGCTTCGACGTCTGGTACAGCGAGACGTCCCTCTACGAGAGCGGCCAAGTCGAGCAAGGGCTCGAAGCGCTCAAGGCTTCCGGCCATGTCTACGAGGAAGAGGGTGCCACGTGGCTCTCGACGGTGCCGTTCGGCGACGACAAGAACCGCGTCCTCGTGAAGAACGACGGGTCGTACACGTACCTGACGCCGGACATCGCCTATCACCGCGATAAGTTCGCGAGAGGCTTCGACCGGATGATCAACATCTGGGGCGCCGACCACCACGGCTACATTCCGCGCGTGAAAGCGGCAATGGCCGCGCTCGGCAACGATCCCGAGAAGCTGACGGTGCTGATCGCCCAGATGGTCAGCCTGTTCCAGAACGGCGAGAAGATGAAGATGTCCAAGCGGACGGGCAAAGCGGTGACGATGGAGGACTTGATGGACGAGGTCGGCGTCGACGCGATCCGTTATTTCTTCTCCATGAGAAGCATGGATTCGCATCTCGATTTCGACATGGACCTTGCGATCTCGACGTCGAACGAGAACCCGGTCTTTTACGTGCAATACGCTCATGCGCGTATTTGCAGCATCTACAGACAAGCGGAAGAGCAGGGTATCGCAATTCCCGACATCGCATCGGTAAACTTCGGCAAGCTGAACACCGAAGCGGAATTCGATCTCATCCGCAAGGTCGGCGAGCTGCCGCAGGAGGTGGCCGAGGCCGCAGCGCAATACGCGCCGCACCGGCTGATCCGCTACGTCTACGAGCTGTCCGCGGAGCTTCACAGCTATTACCGTGCGGAACGCGTCATCACCGAAGACGCGGAGCAGACGGCCGCAAGGCTTGCGCTGCTCGGAGCGGTTCGCGTCGCCATCGCGAACGTGCTGCGACTGGTCGGCGTATCGGCGCCGGAGCGTATGTAGGCATTCCGCCGAATAGAACAATGCGGGCCGTCCCCACGAGGGGAGGCCCGCATTTTTTTATGGGAGTGGCGTGTCGATAAACACCGGAATCTTCGCTCTCATGGAATTTTCGAACACGTAGCTGGAATGCTCGCCTTGAGCGGTAACCGGCAGCTTCAAGCGGGCCCAGTACTCGCCCGGCGGAACGACAACGCCCTTGTCGTTCTTTTGGTCCCATTGAACAGCGGTGACGACGCCTCCCAATTGGCGAACGAGTTCCCCGGCGAACGGTTTGGTTCGAATCGTCCGGATCGGAATCGTCTTATCATCCTTCAGCTGAATGATCTCGATATCGAAGGAAACGGGCTTAACAATAGAGATGGTGTTTTCTTCATCCAGGTTAATCAGATTCACGTTAAGCTCGAACGGCACGTTTTTTGGATTCGAGACATCGCCTCCCAGCGTCGCGACAAGAGGGTAGCCCTGGACGCCGCCGGCGCCATGCAGATTGCCGTAAGACTGGAAGAACGTCCAGTCGGTTTTGTCGACGACCCGCGCTTCGAGCTTATAGCCATCGACCGGCTTCATGTAGGGGAAGGCGGCCTCAAAGGAAGCGATGTCTCCTCCTACCGATTGCGATACCTTCTGATTCAACAGCCGCAGCGGTTCGGTTACTCCTGCTTCTTTGCCGTCCCGATCGAGAATCGCAAGCACGATATCTTTGTTCTGCGGGATGCTTCTCGTAAATTTGATCGTTCCCGAGATAGACGAAGGATCGCCTTCCTCTGCGAATTTGACATCCAGGTGCCCCATGCGAACATACCCGTCTTTGTCTTGAAGCTCTAGATCCCGGTCGTCTGCCAGATAAATATCGACCATCTTGCCGCCGTTTTCTTCTTCTTTGTAGTGGACGTCTCCGCCTACCTTCTCGGTGAATGCGCGAAGCGGGACGTACAGCTGCCCTTTGTAATTCAAAGCGATGGTGTTATCCGAGCTTAAATCATTCGTTTCGCCATGTACATGAAAGCTGACGTTGATCGAGCTGATCAACGCTTTGATCTCATTGGACGCGAACGCTGCGGCGCCGGCTACAAAGAACGCGGATGCGCAAAGAAATCCCAATACAAACTTTTTCATGCTACCCCTCCGATATGTAGAAATCGTATAAATTTACATATGAAGTAAACGCAGAGAGGGGGTTCTTTGTTGCGGCTCGAACCAAAAAAATAAGGAAGCCAAGCAAGCCGCGGAGCTACATTCGCTCGGCGGCTTGAAGCATGCGCAGCACATCCAGCTCGCCGACGCTTCGGCGGGTCTTGCTGCTTCGCAGAGGCTGCATGGATCGTTTCATGATGGCTTTGATGTCGCCGGGCGTAAGCCCTGGTCTGAGGGAGAGCAGAAGCGCGATAGCGCCGCTCACGTGCGAAGTGGCCATAGAGGTTCCGCTCATTTCGTTATAATTGCCGCGCAGCCAGGCGGACATGATTTTGTCCCCGGGGGCGTAAATGTCGATATAGGGGCCGCGGTTGCTGAACGGGGCAACGCGCCGCAGCCTGTTGGTTGCGCCGACGGATATCGTTTGCGGATAGCGGGCGGGGTAATCGACGGATCGCAGCTTGCCGTCATTGCCGGACGAGGCGACGATAATGACGCCGGAATTATAAGCGTTCGTGACGGCGCCGAGGAGCGCCTTGCTTCTCGTCTTCATGCCGAAGCTCATGTTGATGACGTCGATGCCGTTGCGCACGCACCATTCGATCCCGAGTATGATATCGGAGACGAAGGCGCTGCCGTTGTGGTCGAATGCCTTGACCGGAGCGATGATCGCTCTCGGCGCCACGCCGATCATGCCTTGCATCTGGTTCGCGGCGGCGATCGTCCCGGCAATGTGCGTGCCGTGGCCGTTGTCGTCGTAAGGCATTTTGCTCCGGTTTAACAGGTTAATGCCTCGAAGCAGCGAATGGCGCAGGTCGGGATGGTTGAAGTCGACCCCGGTATCGATGACGCCTACCTTTACCCGGTGGCCGGTCGTCACGCCCCATACGAGCGGCGCCTTGATTTGCTGCACGCCCCAAGGGATGCCGTTCTCGATGGCGGGCGCTTTCTGCGAGGATGGGCTGACGCTGATCCGGCAGTCCTTCTCCATCCATGTGCGTCCGGATAACCCTTCCGGCAGTCTTTCGTCCGCTCCTAGCATGCAGGTGATGCCCTGAATGATCGGCAAGGGCCGTACGGCTTTCAGGACGGTAGAGCTCGAAGCGTTCTGCTTCAGCTTGTGAAGGAAGCGGCGGTATTCGCTGCCGTTCTGGAACCGGATGATTCTCTTGTCCTTAGAAACATCGTTTCTTGTCATCGCTTGCTGTAACCAACGTATTAATGCGGCGGTATCCACTTTTGGCTTCCCCTCCCGAAGGACGATGCTTCATCATTGTATGAAGCAGCGAAGGGAGCCGCATGAGCAACCTGCCTTTTTTTCAGCAAATAGGCTGCGAACGGTGTCAAAATCCGCACACGCACATAGGATAAATGAAGAGCTAACCATGCTCTTGCATTTCCGATTGAAGCCGCCCGCGGCCAGGTCGGATGGATACAGTCAAAGCGGAGGGGCCTCCCCTCCGCTTTTTGCCGTTTTCGGCTTCAAGCTTCGCGTGCTTGATTTTTTGAATGAAATAGGTTTTACTATACTGTGACTAGCTTGCATATCAACGATTAAGGATTGCGTACATAATTTCTAAGCAAGAGAGGATGTGTCCATATGAGCGGCAGCAATTACGTACTGAAGCTGGATCCCGAGCGCATGAAGGAAATGCCTATGGTCGACTTGGCGTTCGAGGTTCTGAAGGCGGCCAATACGCCCTACTATTACCGTGATCTCATGATGGAGATCGCTAAGATACGCGGACTGTCGGAGGATGGCATCAAGCAATTCATCGCGCAGGTGTACACGGAGATCAATATCGACGGACGCTTCGCTTGCGTCGGCAGCAATATGTGGGGATTGAAGCGCTGGTATCCGGTCGAGAAGTCCGAGGATCCGGTCGGCAACGCGAAGAGAACCCGCATTATTAACGATGACGACGATTTGGATGACGAAGATCTATTTGCGGACGAGGAAGACGACAGCTACGCGGCGGACGACGAGGACTTCGACGCTTACGACGAAGACGCCGAAGATTTCGAAGAAGCCGAAGAAGACGCCGAAGTCGACGATGACGTGGAAATCGAGGACGAGGACATCGACGAAGAGGTTGACGAAGACGAGCTGGACTCGGAAGACGAGGACGAGGAAGACTCGTTCGACGACGACGAAGAAGACGACGAGAAATAGTGGAATCGCCGCGAAACGCCCCTGCCGGATGACGGCGGGGGCTGTTTTCGCTTGAGCGCTACTTTCGCTTGACATGTCCTATGAGCCCGGAGTAAACTATTGCATGGGCTTAAGATTCGGATAACAAATAACGCATATCATATGCAGATGAGAAAAGTGCCCCCGTTGCTACGGGTGTCACTTTTTTTGTTTGAAGAGGGTAATTTTAGGAGACTTAGGCAATCTTAAATACACATAGGAGCATGGAGGGTATCATCACAGTGACCAAATATATCTTTGTAACCGGCGGCGTAGTTTCATCCTTGGGCAAGGGGATCACGGCAGCTTCTCTTGGCAGATTGCTGAAGAATAGAGGCCTGAAAGTAACCATCCAGAAATTCGATCCCTACATTAACGTAGACCCGGGAACGATGAGCCCTTATCAGCATGGAGAAGTGTTCGTAACGGACGACGGGGCGGAGACGGATCTGGACCTTGGGCACTATGAGCGCTTCATCGACATTAACCTGTCCAAGAACAGCAACGTCACCACGGGCAAAATCTACTCGAACGTCATCACCAAGGAACGCCGCGGCGATTATTTGGGCGGTACGGTGCAGGTTATCCCTCATATCACGAACGAAATCAAGGACCGCGTCTTCCGCGCGGGACGCGAGCACGGTTCCGACGTCGTCATTACGGAGATCGGGGGCACGGTCGGCGATATCGAGAGCTTGCCGTTCCTTGAAGCGATTCGCCAGATCAAGAGCGACATCGGCCGCGACAACGTCATGTACATTCATGTCACGCTTATTCCATACATCAAAGCAGCGGGCGAAGTGAAGACGAAGCCGACCCAGCACAGCGTCAAAGAGCTTCGCAGCATCGGCATCCAGCCTAACGTGATCGTATGCCGTACGGAATATCCGCTTGCCGAGGACATGAAGCGCAAGATCGGCTTGTTCTGCGATATCGACGCGAACGCGGTCGTGGAGTGCCGCGACGCCTCCACCCTGTACGAAGTTCCTCTTATGTTGAGAGAGCAAGGCCTGGACGAGATCGTCGTGAACCATCTGAAGCTGACGACGGATCAGCCGGATATGGCCGAGTGGGAAAGCTTGGTTCAGCGAGTCAAATCGCTGCACAAGACGACGGAAATCGCGATTGTCGGCAAATACGTGGCGCTGCATGACGCCTATCTCAGCATCGTTGAGTCGCTTGGCCACGCGGGCATCGCGCTTGACTCCGAGATCAAGCTCCGCTGGGTGGACGCGGAGCTGCTGACGGACGCGAACGTGGCGGGCGAGCTGCAAGGCGTTCACGGCATTCTGGTGCCGGGCGGCTTCGGCGACCGCGGCATCGAAGGCAAGATTTGCGCGATCCGTTACGCTCGCGAGAACAACGTGCCGTTCTTCGGCATTTGCCTCGGCATGCAGGTTGCCGTCATCGAGTTCGCTCGCAACGTCGTTGGTCTGGCCGGAGCTAACAGCTCGGAGATCAACTCTTCGACGCCGTATCCGGTCATCGACTTGCTGCCGGACCAGAAGGACATCGAGGATTTGGGCGGCACGATGCGTCTTGGCCTGTATCCGTGCAAGATCGTGCCTGAGACGGTCGCGGCGCGCGAGTACGGGGATGAGCTGGTTTACGAGCGCCATCGTCATCGGTACGAATTCAACAATGAATATAGAGAAGCTATCGAGTCCGCGGGACTGCGGATTTCCGGCACTTCCCCTGACGGCCGTCTTGTTGAGATGGTCGAGCTGGCGAACCATCCATGGTTCCTGGCGGTGCAATTCCATCCGGAATTCACGTCCAGACCGAACCGCCCGCAGCCGCTGTTCCAAGGCTTTGTGCATGCGGCGCTGGCTTACTCGGAACGTTAAAACGCCTGTTCTTCGCCTTTATGTTACCTATCCTCTCATTCCAGTAAGTTTTTTTGTTTGGAATTAGGAGGAAATCCCCCGAGTCTAACGAATATATAAGAAAAATGATGTTTTGATTCGGGGAGTTGATGAAGGTTGGAGAAGAAGAAGGTTTTAATCGTAGACGATCAGAATGGAATCCGCGTATTGCTTCTTGAGGTTTTTAGCAGCGAAGGCTACAACACGTTTCAGGCCGCCAACGGAAAGATCGCCCTGGAAATCGTCAAACGCGAATCGCCGGATTTGGTTCTGCTCGATATGAAGATTCCGGGCATGGACGGACTTGAAATATTGAAGCACATTAAAGCGATCGATTCTTCGATCAAAGTCATCATGATGACAGCGTACGGAGAGCTGGACATGATCAAGGAAGCGACGGATCACGGCGCCCTGATGCACTTCACCAAGCCGTTCGACATCGACGAGATGCGGATGGAAGTGAACAAGCAGCTGCAGGGAGGCAATAGTCCGGGCCGCTTCGCGGTCGGCTCGTAATAGGGATCGGAACTCGAGCATCGCGGTTCTACGGAGCCGCGATGCTTATTTTTTTGTCCGCTGTTGCGGCAGGGCAAAACTAGCTTTACTATTAGGCGGAGCATTATGATATAATAGCTCAGAACAAGGCTTGACGTCTGCATTCTAGGATAAAGACCGTAATGATTAAATAATGCGCGATATATGATAGGATCCGCTTGTTCGGAAGCAACAACCAAGCATAAGCAATGGAGCAAAGAGGAGAAACCGCCTGGCGGGCTAGCGGGCATCATGCGTACGCGGAAGCTAGTTCGCTTCGGTGGTTTTTCCTTTTGTTCTCTTCTGGGCTAACGGGAGGATTAACATTTCATGGAGAAATTAATGATACGAGGCGGGAGACCGCTTCGCGGAACCGTCCAGATCAGCGGGGCCAAGAACAGCGCGGTTGCGCTCGTTCCGGCAGCCATTCTGGCGGAATCCGAGGTTGTGCTCGACAATTTGCCGCTCATCAGCGATGTGGCGGTGTACAGCGAAATTTTGCAAGAACTTGGGGCCACGGTGAAACGGGACGGCGATACGATGCGGATTGATCCTTCGAAGCTGACCTCGAAGCCGATGCCGAACGGCAAAGTTAAACTGCTGCGGGCCTCTTATTATTTGATGGGCGCGATGCTAGGACGCTTCGGCGAAGCGATAATCGGGATGCCAGGAGGCTGCAACTTCGAGCCGCGGCCGATCGACCAGCATATCAAAGGCTTTGAAGCTCTAGGCGCCACCGTTACGAACGAGCACGGTTCCATTCATATCTCCGCCAAGGAATTGCGCGGGGCGAAAATTTATTTGGATGTCGCAAGTGTTGGAGCAACGATTAATATTATGCTCGCGGCCTCTCGGGCCAAAGGCTCAACCATTATCGAAAACGCGGCAAAAGAGCCTGAAATCATAGATGTAGCTACCCTTCTTAACGCCATGGGCGCCACGATCAAAGGCGCCGGAACCGAGACGATCCGTATCGAAGGGGTTCCCCGTCTTCATGGCTGTCGTCATTCCATTATTCCCGATCGAATTCAAGCCGGCACTTATATGATTATGGCTGCGGCGACGCGCGGCGATGTGCTTATTGATAACGTCATTCCGAAACACCTGGAGGCGTTGACCGCCAAGCTTGAAGAGATGGGCGTCATCGTCGAAGAGATGGACGAAGCGATTCGGATCATCGGCGCGCCGGATTATAACGCCGTCGACGTCAAGGCGCTGGTCTATCCAGGCTTTGCTACAGACTTGCAGTCTCCGATGACGACGCTGCTCACGCAAGCCAGAGGCGTCAGTATTCTGACGGATTACGTATACGGCACGAGGTTTAAGCATGTCCCCGAGCTTGCGCGCATGGGCGCCAATATCCGGGTGGAGGGCCGCTCCGCCATTATCGAAGGCGGCAAGCTGAATGCGGCCAAGGTGAAAGCCGCCGATTTAAGAGCAGGCGCATCGCTGGTCATCGCGGCATTAACGGTGGAAGACGGCGTCACGGAAATTACCGGAGTCGAATACATCGATCGCGGGTATGATCATTTAGTGGAGAACTTAACCAGCCTGGGCGCGGAAGTATGGCGGGAGAAGGAGTCATAGGACTCCTCTCCGCCTTGCCGCGTCGGGTATAGGTTTTCCTATCCTTGGAAAGGCTGATTAATCAGTCCTATTACTATTTTGAATAAAGTGGTGAGAATATGTCGGATCTACAAATAGCGGATCTGGAAGGCATGAAGCTGACCGAGCTGTACAAGCTCGCCAAGCAATATCAGATCGCTTATTACGGAACACTCAAGAAGAAAGAGCTGATCTTCGCGATCCTGCGTGCGCAGGCCGAGAAGAGCGGGCTCATGTTCATGGAAGGCGTGCTCGACATCCTGCAAGAGGGATTCGGTTTTCTGCGTCCCATCAACTACTTGCCGAGCAAGGAAGACATCTATATCTCGGCTTCGCAGATACGCAGATTTGACTTAAGGAACGGCGACCTCGTATCCGGCAAATGCCGGCCGCCGAAGGAGAACGAACGGTACTTCGGACTACTCCAAGTGAATGCCGTCAATGGCGAGAATCCCGAAACAGCTTCAGAACGACTCCACTTTCCTGCCCTTACTCCTCTATATCCCGAGAAGAAGCTAGTGCTTGAAACCTCGCAGTCGAAGCTATCTACCCGCATGATGGATTTGCTGGCACCCGTTGGCCTCGGTCAAAGGGGTCTCATCGTCGCGCCGCCTAAAGCGGGCAAAACCCTGCTGCTTAAAGAAATCGCCAACAGCATATCGGAGAATCATCCGGATATCGAGCTTTTTGTGCTGCTTATCGACGAGCGTCCGGAGGAAGTAACGGATATGCAGCGTTCGGTGAAAGGCGAGGTCGTCGCTTCGACGTTCGACGAGCTGCCCGAAAATCATATCAAAGTAGCGGAGCTTGTCCTGGAGAGAGCTCTTCGTCTAGTTGAACACAAGAAGGATGTCGTCATTCTTCTTGACAGTATTACGCGTCTCGCGCGAGCCTACAATTTGGTCATCCCTCCATCCGGACGAACGCTTAGCGGCGGTATCGACCCGGCGGCGTTCCACCGTCCGAAGCGGTTCTTCGGATCGGCGCGCAACGTGGAGGAAGGAGGCAGCCTCACGATTCTCGCGACCGCGCTGATCGAGACGGGCTCCCGCATGGACGATATTATTTACGAGGAATTCAAAGGAACGGGCAATATGGAGCTGCATCTCGATCGCAAGCTTGCGGAACGCCGGATCTTTCCCGCGCTGGATATGCGCAGATCGGGTACCCGCCGCGAGGAGATGCTGCTCACGAAGGAAGAGCTGGATAAAGTATGGGCAATCCGCAAGAGCATGACGGATACCCCGGATTTTGTAGACAACTTCCTTAAGAAGCTGAAGAATACGGATAATAACGAGCAGTTCCTGATGTCCCTGGATACATCCGCGGACGCGCCGTCCAAGCCGGATCGTCCGGCTATGAAGAGCAATCAGACATCCGCGGCGAACCGCAGGCCGGTCGCCAGAACGACGCATAGCTCGTAGTGCCGGAGGAAAGGAGTACATCATGAATCTCGTATATGCGGACGAGCACGGCAACGTGTTCGACCACCCTGACTATATCGGACTCGGACGCAGCGGAGATATGATCGTGGAAATTATGGAGGATGAGCTTATTCCGCTGCCTGCAGGGGCGACGCTCGTCAGCCTGCCTTTTACGAGACCTATAGGGCTGAATCCCGACACAGGGGAAATGCAGGCGCTTCCTGGCGGAGCGCAAGCGGTAGGCGCGCTGCTGCCGCAAGGGTATACGCGCCTCTGCCTGCCCGGCTACGTGAAGTCGGACAAGAAGGAGAAGCTTCCGCTCTTCGGCTATACGGCTGTCGTCTGGAAGGACGGCGGGTTCTACGTAACCGCGGAGCAATGCGACGATCCCGAGCGCTGGGATCCGCTCAATTGCGATCGCAAGGAGCTGAAAGTTCAGGTGGACCGGCTGCTGACTAAGTATCCGGACAACCGTCTGTATAAGCACCTGTCCCACTGCGCCCTTGGCTACGAATGTTTGACTTCTTCGAATACGTTCCTGGGCCGCTGGGAAGGCGCGGTTCCCGTGTCGTATTCCTGTAACGCAGGATGCTTCGGCTGCATCTCGGAGCAGCCGGAGGACAGCGGATTCCCTGCGCCTCAGACCCGCATGAACTTCAAGCCGACCGTCGATGAAGTCGTGGAGATCATGCTCGAGCATCTGAAGGAGCCCGAGTCGATCATCAGCTTCGGGCAAGGCTGCGAAGGCGAGCCGTCCACGCAGGTGAAGATTATCGTCGAAGCCATGAAGCAGGTGAGAGAACGCACCTCGCTTGGTTATATTAATATCAACACGAACGCGGGTCTGACGGACTTCATGCGGGCGATCGTCGACGCAGGCCTTGACCTGATGCGGGTGAGTACCATCAGCGCCATCGACGAGCATTATAACGCCTACTATAAGCCTAGGGGCTATACTTTGCAGAACGTGGAGCGCTCGCTGAAGTACGCAACCGATAAGGGCGTCTATACCTCGATCAACTATTTGATTTTCCCTGGCGTCACAGACCGCGAGGAAGAGATCGAGGCGATGATCGGCTTTGCCAAGCGGACCGGCCTTAAGCTGATCCAGATGCGTAATCTGAACATCGATCCAGAGAGCTATCTTGCCCTCATACCGAAGGCGCAAGGGGAAATTTACGGCATGAAGCAAATGCTTGAGATCTTCCGTCAGGAGCTTCCGGACGTCGTAATTGGCTCCTACACACATGTGCCGCCCGCTGACCTTCGCAGGACGTTTACAAGGTGATTGCGCTATTGTGCCCAGTCGTGATATAATCCTTTGAGTGTGATTTTAACTCTGGGTCCGCATGTGATCCAGGGCAGAAAGAGGTGAACGAGATGAAACAAGGTATTCATCCGACATACCACGTCGTTACAGCAACTTGCGCTTGCGGCAATACGTTCGAGACAGGTTCGATCAAACCGACTCTTCGCGTAGAGATCTGTTCCGCATGTCACCCATTCTTCACGGGTAAGCAGAAGTTCCTGGATGCCGGCGGCCGCGTCGACCGTTTCAAGAAGAAATACGGCATTTAATGCATACAGCCATTCGGCCTTTATTTGGCAGAATACAAGAACCTCCCTCAGCCATCCTATGGTTAAAGGGAGGTTTTTTTATGAGTCAAACGAAAGGGATCAGAAGAGGAAGGCGCATGTGGAGAATGCTGTGGATCGGCTTGTTCGGAACGGTATTGCTGGCGGCGGGCTGCGGCAAGGAAGCCGGCTATAACGCGAAATCTTACCAGAACGACGGCTATCTCGGTTACACGAATACGAATCCTAATTTATTGAACCGAAGCGGAACTTTATATGATAAAGACATGGAACTCATCAATCAGCTCATCCGCCCTATGAAGGGCATCGAGAGAGCGGAAGCGGGATTCAACGGCGACGAGCTGAATGTGACGCTTCGCGTGAACGGCCATGCAACGAAGCAGGAGCGCAAAGGAATTCGCGCCGAGGCGCAGAGCGTTCTCCAATCGAATTTTCCGAGGTATGACGTTCATGTGAAGGTAACGGACTGATAGGGGATCGTGATCGGCACATGTAAACACACCCATCGGGGAATTTACAGCCTCGAGGCATGCAAATTCCACCATAGCTTGCGCTTTGCTTGGGAATGTAATATACTTGTCCTTGCCGTGCTAGATGGGGAGGTAGCGGTGCCCTGTAACTCGCAATCCGCTGTAGCGAGGTTGAATTCCTGTCTTAGGTTATGCTGATGTGAGGCTTGGCGCTTGCAAGCAGTGTTGACAGTTGGGTCCTCCGCAATGGACGCTTGTGAACCCGGTCAGGTCCGGAAGGAAGCAGCCGTAAGCAAGTTAGTTCATGTGCCGGGGGAGTGCCTGACTCGAGCTGTGTAGCAAGAATGCCGCTCGGATCGCATGTATCGAGGGCAGGTGCACGGTTCTAAATAAACAATAATAGAAGACATCCGGAGATCAATTAACCCGGAGGTCTTTTTTTATTTGTTCGGACGAAAACATTTTGCTTGATGCCGAGGTGTAGTATAATAGATGAATCAGAAAAATGCTGCTTAGGAGCAAGCCGAAAGGGAAGAGTCGCGTGTCACATATCGCATTATATCGTGCCTGGCGTCCTCAGACGTTTCAGGACATGGTCGGGCAGCAGCATATCATTCAAACCTTGCAAAACGCAATCCGAGAAAATCGCGTCTCGCATGCCTATCTCTTTAACGGGCCGAGAGGCACGGGGAAGACGACGACCGCCAAAGTACTTGCCAAAGCCGTTAACTGCGAGCGCGGACCGGCGATCGAGCCATGCAACGAGTGCGCGGCTTGCCAAGGCATAACCGCAGGCCATATTATGGACGTGGTCGAGATTGATGCCGCTTCCAATAGGGGTATCGACGAGATCCGGGATATTCGCGACAAAGTGAGATATGCGCCGTCCGAAGTCCGTTTCAAAGTGTACATCATTGACGAGGTGCACATGCTTACGACGGAGGCCTTCAATGCTTTGCTCAAGACGCTCGAAGAACCGCCGGGGCATGTCATTTTTATCCTTGCGACAACCGAACCGCACAAGCTGCCTGCTACCATTATTTCACGTTGCCAACGATTCGATTTCCGTCAGGTTTCCTTGGAGGAGCAGACGGGGCGGCTCATGCAGATATGCCAGGAAGAGGGAATCAGCGCAGACGAGGATGCGCTTGCTTATATCTCGAGATTATCCGAGGGGGGCATGCGCGACGCGATCAGCCTTCTGGAGCAGGTTGCCGCTTTCGGCGACAGCCGGATAACGCTGGACGCCGCGATTGACGTAACGGGAGGAATGGCGGCCGATCATTTCTATCAGCTTGCCGAGGCCGTGCGCGACCGCAATGTGTCTGCTTTGATGCCTCTTGTCGAGAGCTTGATGCAGGCAGGCAAAGCAGCGGACAAGTGTATGGAGAATCTTATGTACTACTTCCGTGACCTGCTCGTCCTGAAGCTTGCTCCGAACGGCGGGGCCGTGACAGAGCGCGTGGTGGACCGGGAGAGGTTCCAGACTATGGCGGAGGCTTATTCCTCGTCCAGGCTGTTCGCGATGATTGATATCCTGAACAAATACCAAGTAGAATTAAAGCATGCCTCCCAGCCGCAAACCTTGTTTGAAGTGGCGTTAATGAAGCTCTGTTCCATCGGCGATGAGGGAGGGGCGGCCGCGGGGCAGCTGGTCTCCTCCTCGGGAGGCGCCGATAGCGCAGAGGTAACCAAACTGCGCATGCAGGTCGAAACGCTGGAGCGGAAGCTTGAAAGCTTAATGAAGAACGGCGTCGCCGCCCAACCGGGGGCTGAGGCCGGAGCAAGCGATGGCAGAAGCGCCGCTTCGAATTCGAGAAGCGCACTGCGCGGCGGTTTCGGCGGCGGAGCAGGCGGCGGCAAGGTTAGGTCCAAAGTTAAGCTGGATCCGTATGTCGCGTCGGTCAGCAGTCCGGAATCGGGCATCGCGCGCTCCAAGTGGGGCGATGTATTGAACCGGGTCAAAGACGCCAAGGTGACGCTTCACGCCTGGCTTAAGAACGGGGATCTCGTTTCGGTGGACAGCGGTAACCTGCTGCTTGCCTTCAAGAACGAGATTCATAGGGAAACCACCGAGAAGCCGGATCACCGCGACA
Source organism: Paenibacillus soyae (assembly GCF_024623455.1). GTDB lineage: Bacteria > Bacillota > Bacilli > Paenibacillales > Paenibacillaceae > Pristimantibacillus > Pristimantibacillus soyae. Next base: position 46,554 of record NZ_JANIPJ010000033.1, read on the forward strand.
TTATCGAACGGATCGCCTCGGATGTCCTAGGGTATCCGATACGGTTAGTCACGGTCATGCAGAAGGAGTGGCAGACAGCCTTGGATGGCGCGGGCGACGAGCCTGGAGAAGTGCTGGAGCTGGAGCATGAAGGCGACGATTCAGCACCGAGTCCTCCACAGAGACCCGAGTGGGTTGATGAAGCGGTAAAGCTGTTCGGTGAAGACTTAGTCGTAGTCAAAGAGAAAGCTTAAACCAAAATTTAACCAGAGGTGAATCGAAATGAACAATATGAATCAAATGATGAAGCAAGTGAAGAAGATGCAGGAGCAAATGCTGAAGGCCCAAGAGCAGCTCGAGACCAAAACAGTGGAAGGCACGGCTGGCGGCGGAGTCGTTACGGTTACCGTAAACGGCCACAAGAAGCTGCTGAATATCGTCATTAAACCGGAAGCGGTAGATCCGGACGACGTCGAAATGCTGCAAGACCTCGTAATGACGGCCGTGAACGACGCGCTGACCAAAGCTGACGAGCTTGCGAACCAAGATATGGGCAAATTTACGGGCGGCATGAAAATTCCAGGTCTGTTCTAAGCAGAGTCCTCCCGTTTTCCTGTTAGCTTGAAAGGAGCGTTCCCCTTTTGTTTTACCCGGAACCGATAGCCAAACTGATTGACGCTTTTACTCGCCTGCCTGGTATCGGTCCCAAAACCGCCGCCAGGCTGGCTTTCCATGTGCTGCGGATGAAAGAAGACGACGTTATTGACTTTGCCAAGGCCTTGGTCAGCGTCAAACGAAATCTCTTTTACTGTTCCGTATGCTGTAATATTACCGATACGGACCCCTGCAAGATCTGTCAGGACAAATCTCGCGACGGTTCCGTCATTTGCGTCGTTCAAGAATCTAAGGATCTTGTGGCGATGGAACGCACCAAAGAATTCGAAGGATACTACCATGTGCTTCAAGGGGCTATCTCTCCGATGGAAGGAATCGGCCCGGATGAGATCCGCATCGCGGAGCTTCTTCGCAGGCTCAGCGACGAGCGAGTGCAGGAGCTGATTCTCGCTACGAATCCGAATATAGAGGGCGAGGCAACGGCGATGTACTTGTCGCGTTTGGTTAAGCCATTCGGCATCAAGGTGACCCGGATCGCTCATGGTCTGCCGGTAGGCGGCGATCTGGAATACGCGGACGAAGTAACGCTCTCCAAAGCTTTGGAAGGTCGTCGAGAACTTAATTAACCTTGCAATTATTTAATGGTGGAAGAACCGCTAGGCATGGATTATCTATGCTTAAGCGGTTCTTTTTTAATTTCCGGTCCATACAGGGCTTTCATGTCTCCCCAAGTTCTAATCTCGCATACAGGCTTATACACATAGAAGGAAGCCGTATTACTCGGGGTGGACAAGGAGGGGCAGAGAGTGGACAAAAGGCAGTCATTCGATCTTGAAGAGCTTGAGCGAAAGCGCAAACTGAAGGAGGAAATAAGCGAAGCGCTAAAGGAATGGGAGAGCGCCAAACGTTATTTCGAATATGCCCGGGGACATGAACAGGTGGATTATGCGATCCATGCTATCATTACCGCTGAGAAGAGGTATACCATGCTGCTTTGCAAGGCTAAAAAAATGACCGGCCCTTGGCCGCAATGGGAGGGAATTGCAAAATGAAAACGGTTTGGCTGGCCATGCTGATCGGGTCCTCATTGATGTTAATTGTTATTCTGCTTAAGAATAGATTATCTTGGAACTGGCTGCGCGGATTTCTGCTTCACCTGGTCTTGGCGGCCGGGGTTTTGTATCTCGTGAATGAAACGGGGCTTATCGAAGGGCTGCGCATCCCGCTTAATCCCATTACGATCAGCACGGCCGTCGTGCTTGGTGTACCGGGTGTCGTCATGATGGCGGGGGTCCAGTTATTCGTTGTTTAACGGTGTGAAGATTGTTCAGAAAATTAGAACTATAAAAAGTCAGTTGACGCGCGCTGTCTTGATGTGCTACATTATATCTCGCGCCAAGGAAATGGACGAGCACGAAAAACGGTTCGAAAAAAGAATTAAAAAAAGTGCTTGCATTAATCTAGGCGGATGTGATATATTATAAAAGTCGCCGCTGAGACACGGGCGACACGAACAAGAAAGAGATTGTTCTTTGAAAACTGAACAACGAGCGAAACTGCCCGATACAACCGCAAGGTTGAATCGAAATAGCAACAACGTTTTAGAGCAAGTCAAACTAACTTTTATGGAGAGTTTGATCCTGGCTCAGGACGAACGCTGGCGGCGTGCCTAATACATGCAAGTCGAGCGGATCTTACCCTTCGGGGTAAGGTTAGCGGCGGACGGGTGAG
>NZ_JANIPJ010000034.1:0-33231 GCF_024623455.1 Paenibacillus soyae
CCGAAGGGTAAGATCCGCTCGACTTGCATGTATTAGGCACGCCGCCAGCGTTCGTCCTGAGCCAGGATCAAACTCTCCATAAAAGTTAGTTTGACTTGCTCTAAAACGTTGTTGCTATTTCGATTCATTCTTTCGAATGTATCGGGCAGTTTCGCTCGTTGTTCAGTTTTCAAAGATCAATGTATTTCTTGTTTGTCGCCCGTGTCTCAGCGGCGACTTTTATAATATATCACACTCGCCTATCTTGTTGCAAGCTTTTTTTTCGAAGTTCGACATTTTTTTTAATTCGTCTTCATTCGATTTTTTTCGTTCGCAAAAGCGGCGAGTTTTAATTTATCACAGATAATAATGACACGTCAACACCTAATCGAGAAATATAGTAAAAAAGGAGCGCACAGGCGGTTACGCCTATGCGCTCCTTCTATTATGAATGATTAGCGATCCTATATTTAAGCTCGATCGCGACAGCATCCTTCGGATCGTCCATTACCGCCACTTCGCTTAGGTATGAGCGTTTAACCAGCTTCTGCACCACAAGCGAGACATCAACTTGAAGCTCGTCGATCAATGGATGCGTCTGGAGCTCACCGATGCTCCAAGGCATTTCGCGCGTGCTCATGAGGCTCAGCAGCAAAGAGCAGCATTCCTTCATTTTGCTCATTACCGAAAACTCGCAGGCCAGCATAACAAGCTGAACGCGCTGCTCCAGCGTCTCGGGACTGGCGGTTAACTCTTCATATAGTTTATAGATGCCGGGATGAACCCGTCTCAGCTGTTTCCAAACCGTCAATTCCGGATGCCGGCCTTCTTCGATGAGAGCGATATGAGCCCAGTGATGGAGCGCCGTCAATATATGACTATAAGCATCGAGCAAATTTCCGTCCGACAAATCCTGTTTCGCTTGCAAATACGTTCTAAGGAAGCCCGCAAACTCGATGAATCGCTTTTGCTCGCGCTTGGATTCCGGGAACTGCAGCAACTCCTCACGAACGTTTGCCATATAACCTTCGCGATCCAACAATATCTCCCCCCGCACTATCCATTCAATAATGTTGCGATTTTCGCCGCTGGTGATCCAACGATTCAAGGCTTTTCTGTCAACCGAGCGAATGGCAACCCGGTCGTTGTCCAGTTGCACATGCTGAGCCGCGTTCGAAGCCGCGTCGGTATCGGTAACGAGCAGCACTAACATATCTAAACCATCAATCAGCGGGTTATATGAATACGGATTTTTGATGACAGATATGGACAATAAACCAGGCAGTTCCCGATAGGTGTCAATAACATGATCTTTGATATGCTCCACTGGGTTCCTCCGTATAGCTAATTGCGTTAGATTAAGCTATAATAATAATCTACAGTTTCATACATTTTCGACAGGTTGGCTGCTCATTCCTGCTTAACGTTATAGAATTTCTGTCTCATTTTCGTAAGACTATAGTCACGGGAAGGGTTTGAAGCATGAAGAAAATATTTTTTAAATCGGCAAAAATCAATGAATTCCGCCTTTGGGGGCTCGTATTCACGCTTGTCGGAATGGGTATAATGATCCTCGGCACGGCCGGCATACTGCTGTGGGGACAAGTCGGCAAAATCTTTGCGGGAATCTTCATGGTCTTCGGCATGATCTCGCTGCTCATCAGCGTGGCCGTCTACTTCTGGGCGGGCATGATGTCGACCAGCGCTACGATGCTGCAATGTCCGGAATGCGGACGCCAGACCAAGATGCTCGGCAAGACAGACCGTTGTATGTTCTGCCGCACGATGCTTACGCTGGACCCGGCGCAAGCGACCGAGCACCCGAGGGAAGAAGTACAAGCATAATCGGCCAACACCCTGCAAAAAGACCTGCGAAGCGGCTGCTTCGCAGGTCTTTTTTTAATCCTTTTAGAAGTGAATAATAGCATTATGGCTTCTTGTTGAGCGTTTCGTTAATGACATTCCATATCGTTGGGGTTTGGAAAGAACGAGCCCAAGTCGCGACGCCGCCCAATCCGTATTTGCGTACAAGCTCGACTCTGGCCTTCATCGATACGTCGTCTTCGATCCAGATTCGTTTCAACGAGCCATCCTCTGTATATTCCACGTAATTCTGTCCTGCGGCTTGGTCGAAAACGGGCGTAAGCTTCTTCTCCTCGAGAATCGTCTTAATTGCTTCCATGCCCACGGCTTTCGACGTCACCTTGACGGCGCCGGTATCATCCTTCGTTTCGGTCCATATCCGGGTATAGAGCGGCATGCTAAGCACGAGCTTGCCTGCGGGAACTTTATCCTCATCCAAGATTTTTTTGATGGCATTTTCAACCCAAGGCAAGGAAGCGACCGAGCCGGACTTCGGACTGGCTGCCCAATGCTCGTCATACGCCATGACCATCATGTAATCCACCACTTTGCCAAGCGCCGCGCGATCGAGGAAGAGCGACCACATCTCGCTCGTGGACTTCGGCGTTACGTCGATCGATACCACTAGTCCTTGCTCATGCAGCAGAGGTGTTAGCTCCTTCACGAACTGCACGAGATTTTCTTTGTCTTTGGTGTAGACGTTCTCGAAATCGATATTAATCCCTTGCAAATCGTAGATCTCGGCGAACGCGATAAGCTGTTGAATCATGGAAAACCTGGATTCGACGGTCGATAGAGCCTCCGTCGTCCTGTCCGGCTCAAACGCGTTGCTGAATAACGCCCATACTTGGTAGCCTCTATCATGCGCCCACTTGACGTAAGCCGGATCCGCTTTTCCTTTAATCGTGCCTTTGCCGTCCTCCAGCTCGAACCAGGTTGGACTCACGACGTTGACGCCGGGCATATCCCCGATTTTCGCAAAATCCGCTTTGCGTTCGTATACCGCTTCCCAGGTCATATTGATTTTGCTGCCCATCACCTTCCACGGCACGAAGGCATCGTTCTTCACAAGCTGCGGAATTTGCTCAATTGAGGTCAGCTTCACGTCTTTCTTGTTCATGTAGCCGATATGGCCGCCGTTCGTCTGAACAAGCATCCAGCCCTCCGTTTCCTCCCATATCCGAAATGACTCGCCCGGCGATACTTTAACCAGATAAGGTTCACGAATGGAAGGCGCGACGCGGACGGAAGCTCCTTCTTCTTTGACGGCTTGTCCGAGTTGAATGGCGTCTCCTTCGGTCAGCAGCGTGACGATCCCTGTATCGGCATTGTGCTCCAGCTTGATGCCGAACAGCTCCTCGAGCGGCGCCGCAGGAATGTATACCGTCCCATCGGCCACTTCGGCCGCGATCGTCAGCTTATAATCTTTCTGATTCATCAAACCGGTTAACGCTTCCGTCTTGAGTCGAAGCACTTTGTCCGCCGTTGTCAGGACAAGAGTGCCGGTCGATTGTTCATAGTGAATCGGCTTATCCTCTCCAAGTAGCTCTTCCAGAAGCGGAAGCGGCAATTTCACTTCTCCATTATCCAATACAGCGCCGTAAGCCGATTCCTCTCCTCTCACCATGATCGGGTTCTGGAAACGATACGCCGGATCTTGCCGCTCGCTGCTAGGAATATACTTGAGGTAACCGAACCAGGCAAACGAAGCGATTGCCGCTATCATGAACACGAATATAAAAACGCCGAACCCGCTTCTTCTTCTCTTGCGTGGGCCGCGCATAAGCTGAGTATCCAATTCATCACGCTCCTGTATGTCTTATTAGGCGTCTATGCAAACCAAAACAAAAACGTGCTGTCTAGCGAATGACCGCTTTCGGCACGTTATGTGAAATACATATCCAATTGATAGACGAATTATTTGTCCGAAGAGTTGCAACTCGAGCACAATCCGTATATCTCCATACGGTGACCCTGCACGGTAAAGCCTGTTTCGATGGATGCCGCTTTCTCCACTTCAAGCAGAGGCGGATAGCCGAAATCGACAATCTGTCCACAGCTCTTGCAGATAGCATGATAATGATCGGACAAATCCGCATCAAATCGACTTGAATCATCGCCATAGGTGAGTTCACGCACTAAGCCCGCTTCAACGAACAATCTTAGATTGTTGTATATGGTCGCAACGCTCATGCTCGGATAGGCCGGGGAGAGCGTCTTGTAAATCTCGTCCGCGGTGGGGTGAGATTTCGATTCCATCAAGCAGCTTAGAATGGCGTGTCGTTGCGGGGTCATCCGGACGCCATTCATCTTAAGTTGTTCAATTGCCGAATGAACGCTGGCTGCCATTCCCCTCACGCCTTTCTTTATAGTTATTATAATCTATTGTACGTTCTCGTTTGTAAATTTGTCAATGAAAGCGCCTGTCAAATCCTGACTCCGACCTTGAATGGATATGCTGTTTGTCGCGTTAATATGTATACGATAGATGCCTTCGCCCACAGTGCCTCTAATGGATTTCCTCGTTTGCTCAAGCGGCAGATCCGTCGTAATTTGACCAAAAGTTACCGATCCATAAACGCTATAATCGCCCGCGTAAGGTATGCGGAGGTTGATCTCTCCAACCGAGCTGTCCAAGTCCCAATTGCCGCCGACCATCGGACTTTCCACTTCGATGCTGCCGTTCAGCGTATCGGCTTTGACGTCGCCTGCGGCACCCGAGACGAGAATGCCTCCGTTTTTGGTTTCGGCGTCCAAATCCCCGTAAATGTCCTTCAAGTCTATATCCCCGTTGAGCGTACTCGCATAGACCGCTCCGCCCTTCAACTCATCCGCGGTTATCGTACCGTTCTGCGTGACGAGATTGCTGTCTCCGGTAACGAGATGCGCTTCGATGCTGCTGTTTATCCCTTCGACGTTAACCGAGCCGTACACCGATTGCGCTATCACCATTCCGCTCGCGCTTCGGATCGCGACGCCGTCTTGAGCGACAACATCGCCTACCGTTACGGAACCGTTGCCGCTCTCGATCTCGAGCTTCAAGGTTTGGATGGGCTGAACCGTATCCAATAACGGAGTTGGAGTCGGGATCTCCGCATCGACGCCTTCATCGCTCTCGATCTCGACATCGGCGGAGCTCCCCGGTATCTCCGAATTTCCATCGTTAATCGGGCTCTCGGAAGGCAGGGGCTCCATGTTCACGACCGGCGGAGTCTCGAGCTTAGGGACGACGACTTCCAGGTTCATCCTCGGCAATCGGTTACCGTTCGCGCCAAAGTTCTGGCCTTTGGCTTCCAGCACGATTTCATCGCCCGGAGTCACCTGTACGATGGATTGTTCCGCAATCTCCGCCGCTTCACCCTCGTCCGCCGTATCGACCCAAACGGTCGAATGAAGCTCGATTTCGTCCACGTTACCCGACCGCACGATGATATCGCCATTCGGATTGACGATTTTGACGGTCACCGCGACCCCCTCGAATGGAATTTTGGTTATATTTTTGTCAAAGCGAAAGCCCGCCTCCTCGCCCAAATCCATCCGGCCGCTCAAATCGACGTTGAATTGATCCAACCATCGCACGGGAAAGTCGGCATATTGCGTGACGCCGTACGCCGTTACCGCTATGACCAGCGCGGCGACCGTGCCCGCGCCGTCGAGCCGGAGCTTGTCTCGTTTCTTCCGCAGCCATACCGTGTAGACGATCATCTCGATTCCTAGCAATATGAAGATAACCGGCCACCACTCGGACAGAAGGACCAGATCGTTCCTTCCTTTCAGCAAGTCCCATGCGAGGAATGATCCGATGACGAATATAACGGCCGCCGCCGTCATCCTCCCCAGCTTGAACACCCAGATCCCTCCCCTCCTAAGCGATAGCACAATTAATACGGATAAGACCATCAGCGTCGGGCCTACCGACCATTCCGCCAATTCGTTCATCCACGGCAGCATGAAAGCCGGGGGCTTAATCAGGATCATCATGAACGTTCCTGAAGCAGCCAGAAGGATGCCGTCTCGCAAACGCAACGGCTCAGCCGCCTGCAAATTTGCCTTCTCTTCCGCCTGCAGAACATCATATACGCTAATAAAATAAAACACGGGCAGAAGCAGCATCAAATAAACAATGAGCAGCAGATGCCTCCCGCCATCGGAATCGGCCAGACGGAAGATCGCCGTAAAGTCGAGCAGCAAGCCGGCTAACAATAGAAAGCCTTTGCCGTATTGTCCGAGCCTGACATGGCCCATGCCCGGCGCAAGAAAGGCGAGCAGAACCGTCAGAAGCCTGCTCCATCGACCCGCTATTCCGAGCTTACCCACCGTATGCCCTCCAGTTTCTTCAAATCATCCAATACCGTCATCATGGTAACGTTTTTGTTGTACGGCATGGTAACGTGCAGCACGAGCCTGGTTAATGACTGCGCTTCGCCCCCGCGTGAGACGGAATCGGATGGCTCCGCGTCCTCCAGCATCATTTTTTTCACCGTAACCTTCCGATCGTTCAAGATGCCGGTCAGCTTGCTCATGACAAGCGAAAGGTCGGCTGCGTGGATCTTGATCAGATGCTCTTTCTTCGCCTTAATGTAACGCTTCTCCAGCTTATTAAACAGCCATAGCGTGAGCAGAACCATAACCGTTACGCAACTGGAAGCAAAATAGAAGCCCGCTCCCACCGCCAAACCGATCGCCGCCACAACCCAGAGCGAAGCCGCCGTCGTCAGCCCCGTAATCGACTTGCCGGTAAATAAGATCGTACCCGCTCCAAGAAACCCTACTCCGGTAATAACGGCAGCAGCCAAACGGGCGGGATCCACCCGCACATTCGGTTCCTCCACGAAGTCCGAGAACCCGTAGATGGACAGGAGCATCAATAGGCAAGCGCCTAGACAAACCAATATGTTCGTGCGGAAGCCCGCCGCGTGATTCGACTGCTCCCGTTCGAATCCAATCAAGCCGCCCAGCACAAGCGCCAGCGTCAACCGGAACAAGATGTCCATTTCGCCGATGATCCAAGGATTTGGTGCCGCGCTTAATGTCATATGCGATGCCGTCCTTTCAATCTCTTCTAAGGAGTCGAATTCAATATTTGTTTCCTCTCTTCATTCTATGCGGCAAAAGGCGCGATTCAACTCATCGAGGTGAATCGCGCCTGGCAACCTGCGGCTTGCTATGATTTGAGGCGATCCACCAGCAGCTTATTGACGAGCGCCGGATTCGCTTTGCCTTTTGTTTCTTTCATGATCTGGCCTACAAGGAAGCCGATCGCTTTGTCGTTACCCGATTTGAAGTCTTCTACAGGCTGCGGGTTCTTCTCGATGATGGAATCGACGACGGCAAGCAAAGCGCCTTCGTCGCTGATCTGGACGAGACCTTGCTCTTCTACGATCTGCTGCGGACGTTTGCCGCTCTCGAGCATCGATTTGAAGACGGTTTTCGCGATCTTGCCGCTGATCGTGCCGCTCTCGAGCAATCCGATCATCTCGCCAAGTCCTTGCCCCGTAATCTTCACGTCGGACAGCTCGAGTCCATTCGAATTCAAGTAGCCGAGCAAATCGCCCATGATCCAGTTCGATACGGCTTTGGCGTCCTTCGTGTAATTCAAGCTGTCCTCGAAGAAATCGGCCAGCTTCTTGGACGAAGTAATAACCTCCGCGTCGTAAGCAGGCAGGCCGTAATCGGCCGTATACCTGGCTTTGCGGGCGTCGGGCAGCTCGGGGATGGAAGCGCGAACGCTTTGCTTCCACTCTTCGCTGATATGCAGACGAACGAGATCCGGATCCGGGAAGTAGCGGTAATCATGCGCTTCTTCCTTGCCGCGCATGGAGAACGACTTGCCGACCGCGTCGTCGTAACGGCGCGTCTCTTGCACCACTTCTCCGCCGCTGTCCAGGATTTCCGCTTGCCGGAACTGCTCGTACTCGAGACCGCGCTGCACGCTGCGGAAGGAGTTCATGTTCTTGAGCTCGGCGCGCGTGCCGAACTTCTCTTGACCCCAAGGGCGCAAGCTGATGTTCGCGTCGCAGCGCAAGCTGCCTTCCTCCATCTTCACATCGGATACTTCGCAATACAGCATGATCGCTTTCAGCTTCTCGAGGTACGCCTTCGCTTCCTCAGGCGTGCGAATATCCGGCTCGGACACGATCTCCACGAGCGGCGTGCCTACGCGATTGAAATCGACGAGCGACGCGTAGCCGCCGTCCACGTGCGTCAGCTTGCCCGCATCTTCCTCCAGATGGAGACGGGTAATGCCGATCCGCTTCGTCTCGCCGTTCACTTCGATATCGATCCAGCCGTTCTCGCCGATCGGCTGGTCGTATTGCGAAATCTGATACGCCTTCGGCGAATCGGGATAGAAATAGTTTTTCCGGTCGAACTTGCTCACGTCCGCGATGGTGCAGTTCAGCGCCATCGCCGCTTTCATCGCGTATTCGACGGCTTGGCGGTTCAGTACCGGAAGGACGCCGGGATGGCCTAGGCAGACCGGGCATGTATGCGTATTGGGCGGCGCGCCGAAAGCCGTGGAGCAGCCGCAAAAAATTTTGCTGTTTGTATGAAGCTCGACATGCACTTCGAGGCCGACGACCGTCTCGTATTTGTTCGCAACAGACATTCTAATCGTTCCTTTCCTTACAGCTGCGGACGCAGCTTATGGTGATCGGTATGGGCTTCGAAGGCATGCGCGGCGCGCAGCACAGTCGATTCATCGAACGCCTTGCCGATGATTTGCAGGCCGATCGGCAGACCGTCCGCCGTTCCGCAAGGAACGCTGATAGCAGGCACGCCCGCCAAGCTGACCGGAATCGTGCAAATATCGTTCAAATACATCGTGAGCGGATCGCCGATCTGCTCCCCGATCCGGAAAGCCGGCGTCGGCGCCGTCGGTCCGATAATCAGGTCATATTGATTAAAGACGTTGTCGAAGTCCTGCTTGATCAGCGTGCGGACCTTCTGCGCCTTCAAATAATAAGCATCGTAGTAGCCGGAGCTCAGCGCGTAAGTGCCAAGCATGATGCGCCGCTTCACTTCAGGGCCGAAGCCTTGGCTGCGGGACTTGCGGTACAAATCGATCAGGTTGTCCGGATTGTCCGCGCGCACGCCGTAACGGACGCCGTCGAAACGGGCCAGGTTGGACGAAGCCTCGGACGAAGCGAGCAGGTAGTAAGTCGCAATGGCATAGTCGGTATGCGGGAGAGACACTTCCTCCCATGTCGCGCCAAGCGATTCATACACCTTAAGCGCGTTCATAACCGCTTCCTTGACGCGGGGATCGATGCCCGCTCCGAGATATTCCTTCGGCACGCCGATGCGGAGGCCCTTCACGTCGCCCGTAAGAGCAGCCGTATAGTCTGGAATTTCCACGTTAGCCGATGTGGAATCGCTCGCGTCATATCCCGCGATCGCTTGCAGCACGTAAGCCGCGTCTTCCACGTTTTTCGTCAGCGGCCCGATCTGGTCCAGCGAGGAAGCGAACGCCACCAAGCCGAAGCGCGAGACGAGACCGTAGGTCGGCTTCAGTCCGACGATGCCGCAATACGCGGCCGGCTGGCGGATGGAGCCGCCCGTGTCGGAGCCGAGGGAGAAATACACTTGGCCGGCGGCGACGGAAGCCGCCGAGCCGCCGCTCGAGCCGCCCGGCACGTACTCCGTGTTCCACGGGTTGCGGGTCGGGTAGAAGCTGGAGTTCTCGTTCGAGCCGCCCATCGCGAACTCGTCCATGTTCAGCTTGCCGATCGTCACGGCGTCCGCTTCCTTCAGCTTGCGGGCCGAGGTCGCGCTGTAAATCGGATTATAATTGCTCAGGAATTGGCTGGCGCAAGTCGTAAGCAGCCCTTCCGTCACGATATTGTCTTTGATTCCGGCAGGCAGGCCGAAGAGCAGGCCGTGCTCGCCGCCATCGCCGAGACGCTTGTCCAGCGCATGAGCTTCGGTACGTGCGTTATCCTCATTTAATGTAAGGAAAGCCTTAATAGCCGGCTCGGTTTCCTTGATTCTCGCGTAAGACGCGTCTACGAGCTCCGTTACGGACAGCTCTTTGTTGTTCAGCTTGTTATGTACTTCCTGCAGGCGTAAGTCGAACAGTGCCAACAGCAGCTCCTCCCTTCAATTACCTCTTCCTATTATTCAAGCACCGCAGGCACTTTAATTTGTCCGTCTTCCTCGTCCGGCGCGTTCAGCAGCACCTTCTCGATCGGCAGCGATTCCTTGCGCACGTCGTCGCGCATCACATTCGTAATCGGCAGCACGTGGCTGGTCGGCTCGACGTTCTCGGTATCCAGCTCGTTCAGCTTCTCCGCGTATTTCAAAATAGCGTTAAGCTGATCCGTGAACTGGGCTTTCTCCGCGTCCGTCAGTTCAAGCCGCGCCAGGTTCGCGACATGCTCGACATCTTTTAACGTTATGCTCATCGGGATACTCTCCTCACGTAAAAAGTCATTCTTTGTATTATAGCGTACATGGGTTGCAATCAGCAACGATGCGACATTGCCGGCAATAAGAAGAGGACGGAGGGGATTACATCCCGCGCTCCGTCCTGTCGTTCGCGTATCCGAAACCTATAAAGATATTAAATCCATGCCTTCAGGTTCACTTGGCGAATGAAGTCCTCCCGGCTGACCGGCTCCTTCGCCGCGCTCTCAGCATCGGCCTCTTCCTGGTCGCCTTTCATGATCCGCTTGAACAGCACTTCGTTGTGGGTTGCCAGCGCGTAATCGATCAGCGCCTCTCGCTCCACCCGCTCGGCTTCCTGCCGTATAAGCGTCTCCTCCAGCTCCACGTCCTCCTCCGGGACGAGAAAGTTCCGGTTGGCCGACGGGACCCGGACGATGTAGTCGAACACGTTATCGGCATTCCGGTCGTAAGCGATAATATAGCCATATTCTCCTATAGGAAGCTTCTGCTCGTACAGGTCCGTTACGATAATGACCTTGGAACCAAGCTTTAGCATACTCTCAACCCCTATCTCGCCATCGCTGATTGCTCGTCTTTTCTACTTATCCTACTAAAAAATGCTAGACCTGTCCAATAGGAGGCATGGTAGAAGAGAACGCGATGCGATAACCGGCAAGAGGATGGGCGCTTATTCCGATTCGTTCTCCTTGCCTAACTCCCTCAGGGATTCAGGCAATCTGAACTGCCGGTTGCCCAGGAAGAGCTGCGTGAAGTCTTCCAGCTGATCCTCGCTTTGCGTCTCCTTGATCACGGCGATCTCCCGGTTCAGCCTCTCCATCTGCAGATCCAAACGATTAGCCGAATCGGACGCTTCCTTCAGTTCAAGCAGGAGACCCGCGGGAACGGACTGATTATATTTGTAAAAAATCTTATGCTCGAGGCTCGCCCAGAAATCCATGGCGATCGTGCGGATCTGGATCTCGACGCATACGTTCTCCCTGCCGTCCGACATGACGACCGGCACCTCGACGACAAGGTGAAGGCTCCGGTACCCGTTCGGCTTCGGATTCTCGATATAATCCTTCTCTTCCAGCACCTTGAGCTCGAACTGGTTCTTCAGCATATCCCGGATTTGATAGATATCCGCGATGAAAGAGCAGGTAATCCGCAGCCCTGCGATATCCTTGATACGCAGCTTGATATCGTCGAGCGAGAACGGGACCCCCTTGCGGCTGATCTTGTTCATGATGCTCTCGAGCGACTTCACTCTGGACTTCGTATGTTCGATCGGATTATAGTCGTGCAGAAATTGAAATTCTTCTTTTAAGATTTCGATTTTCGTCTCCAGCTCGTTGAGCGCGAACTGGTACATCATCATAAATCGGGTAACTTCCGTCTTCAGCTTCTTGAACTGCTCGATTTGATTCATGGCGATTCTCCTTCTCCGGCGCGCCCTCTTGAGCGCCCATAACCTCGGATTCCTTCATCTTAGTATGAAAGAAGCGCCAAAAGCAAATCCGCAGGCCGTACGCGAAAAAAGGAGCGTTCCCGCAGCGCGGAAAGCTGCGGGAACGCCAAGGATTCATTACTTATGGTTTTATACGACGTTCTGATGATCCGTAAAAACGTACTCCACGGCTCCGCGGTTGTCCGCGGAACGGATCTCCGCTTCGACGATGGCGAGCGAATCGGCCGCGCTCTCCGGCGTGCATACGGAGACCGGCGTTCCGTTCGTCACGGCATCGATGAAATAGCGAACCTCGCGGTAATAGCCCATATCCGGAGAAAGCTCGGCTTTGAAGCCCGGCCCGTCGTTCGGGTTGACCTTCAGCTCGTTGTTCTCGAAGATAAGATTGCCGCCTTCGAAGTTGACGCGGAACGTCATCGCGAAGCCAAAGTCGCCTTGAAGCGTCCAATCCGCCTGCGCGTTCAACACCATGCCGTCCGGGTACATATAGTTCGTCGACACGATATCGTAGGCGCTGCCAGGGATCACATTGCGCGCGATGGAAGAGACCGATTCCGGCTTTCCGAACAGCCAATTGATTACATCGGTATCATGAATATGCATATCCAGCATGCAGCCCCCGCTTAGCTCGCCATCCAGAAACCAGCCTTGCGGCGTGGAGCCTCCGCGGAAGAAGGAGCCGGACAGCACCTTGCCGTAACGGCCGTCAGCCACGCACTCTTTCAAAAACTCGTAAGCCGGCCAGAAACGAAGACATTGCCCGATCATCAGCGTTTTCCCCGTCTTCTTGGCCGCTTCCGCCATCCTCCGAGCCTCCTCGGATGTTCTCGCGATCGGCTTCTCGCAAAGCACGTGGATGCCGCGTTCTAATAGCGATACGGTCAAATCGGCATGCAGAGTCGTCGGCAGCGTGATGTCGACGATATCCAACTCCTCGCTGTCAAGCATGGCGTTCACATCGTCATACAGCTTGTAGGGCTCAAGATCATACACTTGCCGCTCCGTCGCGATATTGCCCGAGACCGCCCCGGTTTTCAGCTCCTCAATCCTGGTGTCGCAGATCGCTACGAGCTGAACGCCCGCTTCTTCCTGCATCAATCTTACGTAGTTATCGAAGTGCATCCGCCCCATAAATCCGAAGCCGATCAATCCTACCTTCAGCATCCTTCTTCTCTCCCCTTGGACTATTGTTTTGTTAGAAGACTAGCGGCTTCGGCCTAGAATGGCGTCCATGGCGGCCGACGTATTGTAAATGATCTGTTCGCTGTGATGGGCATACGGCGGGATCATCTCCCCGGTGACATATCCGTCATACCCGATCTCCGACAGCGCGGCCATGACGGCAGGATAATCCACGTCGCCCGCCAGCAGATCGACGAAGCCGTGCAAGCCGCCCGCTTGCCGGCGGTAATCCTTGAAATGCACTTTCTTGATGCGGCGGCCGAGGATGCGGATCCAATGCTCCGGATATCCGCTGTGCACCACGTTGCCTACATCGAAATAAGAACCTACATAGTCGGAGCCTTGCTTATCGATGAAATCCCGCAGCTCGAGAGGCGAGAGCAGGAACTTATTCCAGACGTTCTCGATGGCGATGGCTACGCCCGCGCTCGCCGCGTAGGGAACCAGTTCCGCAATGGCTTCCGATGCCCGGTCATAGGCAAGATCGTAAGGCACGACTTCGGCATCCGGGATAAAATCGACTCCGACGGCGCCCGGTATGACGAGGATGGCGTCCACGCCGAATGCCGACGCGAGCTCGAGCTGCTTCTTGCATACGTCGATCGCTTTCCTCCGCTTCGCCTCGTCGGCGCTCGTCATGGAATAAGACCAATACAGCCCGGTTGCGAGCCCCGCGATTTCCAGCCCCTCGTCATCGAGCCTCGACTTGATGGCGAGCACCTCTTTGTCCGTGGAGTCCAGTCCCAGCTCGCCAGTCTCATTCAGAGAGAGCTCGATGCCGTCAAAGCCTGCCTTTTTCGCCAGACGAATGCATTCCTGAATGGTGCTGCCTTCTTTGAACGACCAGATGTTAATCCCTTTTTTCATGCTTGGCGCCTCGCTTTCTATTAATAAATTTGTCATATTCCGCTCTGTTGCTCCGTTGAAGATCAAATGCGATAATACCTTTATATTAAATGATGTAGACAACTAATTCTTTGGCTAGAAAAGTTAATATTTACACAAATCCGTTATTGATGTGAGTGGTTAAGGAGGTACCCCGCAAATGAAGTCAGATTTCAGCGAATTCCCTCTGCAGCGGTCCGCTCCCTTCAAGGAATGGTCGCCTAGCATTCATTACGCCCAGATCCAGCGCATGCCGGCCGGCGTGCTGCCACAGAGGCGGATCTACGACTTCGAGCTCCTCTACGTGAGCCAAGGACAAGCCGCCACGACCATGCTCGGACAGCGGTACGAGCTGTCCGCCGGCGAGCTCATCTTCCTCCCCTCAGGCGTCTTGCACCAGAATGAAGCGGCGTCTACGCCGGATACTCGCTTTCTTGGCATTCACTTCGATTTTTTCGACGAGCAGGACATTCAGACGGAAGCCGACATGATCGTCGACGAGGAGCACGTTCAGGAGCGGCGTTTCGCATTCGAGGCGGTAGCGGACGCGTTCGAGCCTCTGTCCGGGAATCCCGTCTATACGCCGCCTCTTGCCTGCGTTCAGTTGATGGAGCAGCTGGTACATGAATTCACGATGCGACCGCCGGGCTACGAGCTCGCCTGCAAATCGCTTATGCTGCAAATCCTGCTGCACTTGCTGCGCCTCCAGAAGTCGAGATCGCAATGGCTCGCTTCGCAGCATGACGGCAGGCTGCTCGAGCTGGTCGAGGAGATCGAACGCCGTCCCGCGGAAGGGTGGACGAACGCGTTGATCGCCGAGCGGCTGGGGCTGAGCATCGATCACGCCGCCAAGCTGTTCAAGCAGCTAGTCGGCTTGCCGCCGGGCGAATACGTTCATTCGATTCGCCATCGCGAAGCGCGAAGGCTGCTGAGGGAAACCGATCTGACCATCGAACGGATCGGCGAGCAGGTCGGGTATGCCGGGATTCATTACTTCAGCCGGCTGTTCCGCAAGCACGAAGGCATCTCCGCGACGGAA
Organism: Paenibacillus soyae; assembly: GCF_024623455.1. Taxonomy (GTDB): domain Bacteria; phylum Bacillota; class Bacilli; order Paenibacillales; family Paenibacillaceae; genus Pristimantibacillus; species Pristimantibacillus soyae. The sequence continues at coordinate 14,802 of NZ_JANIPJ010000034.1, forward strand.
TACCGCAAGCTGTCGAGAGTGCTATAGAGGCGGAGATGCCGATGATGCGCGCTTTTTTTTTCACATCGGCATGGGCGAATACATACACTGTTCCTGACTTCAATACACGATAGGCGGAAGGCAGGAATGAAGCATGGCAGTATCCTATATGGACTTCACGGCTCCCACCACACAGTTTACATTCACGTTATCCGATAATCCTTTGATTATGAAAGACGGTCAAAACTACATTAACGCGTTGTCCGTCAAACAATTGAACACGCTTGGCAACGCCTCGCTGCTCGATATTTTTCTAAGCGCCGGCAACATCGTCGAACCCCATATTCATCAGAACGCGACCGAGCTCGTGTACGTCATTTCGGGCGAAGCGGTCGTCTCCCTTCTTAATCCGTTCACGAAGGAGCTTCTGAACTTCACGGTGAAGCCGGGCCAAGTCGCGAACGTGCCCCAGGGCTGGTGGCATTACGAAATCGCGACCGTCGACAACACGCATATACTTGCGATCTTCGATGCGCCGACTCCGGAGGCGATCTTCGGCTCGGATATTCTGCGATTGACTCCCGCCAGCGTGCTCGCGCATACGTATTGTTTGGATGAAGCCAAAGTGAAAGAGACGCTCGCCCCGATCACGGGCACCGTCGGCATTGGACCTCCGGAAGGCTGCGGCAAAGCAGGCGGCGGGATGATGCAGCAGCACGGCTTGATGAACCAGCAGGGCATGGCGAATCCGGGGATGATGCAGCAGCAAGGTATGATGAACCAGCAGGGCTTGATGAATCCGGGGATGATGCAGCAGCAGGGCATGATGAACCAGCAGGGCTTGATGAATCCGGGGATGATGCAGCAGCAGGGCATGATGAACCAGCAGGGCTTGGCGAATCCGGGGATGATGCAGCAGCAGGGAATGGAGAACCCGAATATGCAACGGTTCTCGCCGGGCGGCTACGCAGCCGGTCCGCAGAACGGGACGGCGGGCCTGCCGCTTCGTCCGATTGCGAACGAGACCTATGCCGCGCAGCTGGATCAGCCGTTCCACCCTATCCCGTTTTTGTACCGGAGATTCTTCTAAAAAGCGGATAAACAAAACGCCGAGAGCAGAGGCTGCTTTCGGCGTTTTGTTATGATGGAGGTTCGGTCGTATTAGGAAGACGCAGGATGGACAGCCTGACGATCGACGGTTCCGTCGTCCAGCCTTAGCCAGCTTTCGAACGTTCTAGCTCCTTCCCTCAGCCGGATTACCCGGGCACCGCGAGGAAAGCCTTCTTTGCCGTACGTGTTATAGCCGGAGGCCCGGCCGTACGCGAGCCGAATGCCGTAGAGCTCTCCGCTGAAGTCGTTAATATGGTCATGTCCAGCGAACGTTCCCATAATGTCCCCCCTCTCCAGCATGGCGGCGAACAGGCCGGAGTTGATATTGGAGCAGCAAACCTTCTCATGCTTGTAGCCGAGACAGCCCCCTTTCTCCCATACGGTCCCGTATTCCGGCAGCGGGATATGGAAGAAGGCCAGCGCGGGCAGCGACTCTCCTCCGTTCCGCTCGGCGAGCGCGCGCGACTGAACCGCATACCAGTCGATCTGGTCCCTGCCGATCCACGCGTAGCCGTCGATCTGCTTCAGCTTGGAGTAATCCCCGCTGTCCAGGAAGTAGAGCGCCGCTGCCGGCTTCCCGTCGTCCCCTTCTACGGTAAGAACGTAGTTTCCATAACCCTGAATCCCGGGCGTATGGCCGGTAAGGCTGCCTTCCTGCCGTCGCAGCAAGCTAAGAAGCTCCTCCCGCGTCGCCCCCGCTTCCGCGTCATGATTGCCGAGGACGGCAGCCCAAGGCACGCCGCTGCGCGAAGCCGCGGACACGGCGCCCTTCAAAGCTTCCGCAATGTTTTCGCATTCCTCGCTATAAATCAAATCCCCCGTGAACACGATGAGATCGGGCTTCTCTTGCGCAATGACGCGCTCCATTAGGGACTCCGTACGCCGATCCGGCTCGTCGCCGTTTGTCCAATGCAAATCCGTAAATTGCAAAATGGTAAACGCGCCTTCCTCATTGAATCGAAGCGCTTTTTGCTGCTCGTTCAAATTTTCCGCCTCCCGCTTGTTTGGATGTGATTTGCTTCCATCGTAGCGGTAAAGACATACTCCGGCAATAAACAAATTCCGAGCTTCATTAACAGTTTTTGCGATTCGGAAAATAGGCTAAGGATGAAATGGCTCGGCCAGGTCTCGTGTATCGAAAGAAAACGCTTGCCAACGACTGTCGAACTATGTAGAATCTACGAAGAATAATACGCAGTACCTACTATCTAAACAAGGAGCAACCCCCATGCAAAAATCGATTGGCGTCCACGAAAGACCGCCTATCCCCGCTAGCTTGCTGCTCAGCCTGCAGCATCTGTTCGCCATGTTCGGCTCGACGGTGCTTGTGCCGAACATCTTCGGAGTCGACCCTGCCATCTGCTTGCTGATGAACGGGATCGGCACCCTGCTGTACATTTTCATAACGAAAGGCAAGATCCCCGCTTATCTCGGATCCAGCTTCGCCTTCCTCGGCCCCGGCGGCGCTGTTATCGCGAGCGAAGCATCGGGCGGCGGTTATGCCGCGGCTCTCGGAGGCTTTATCGTGGCCGGCGTCATCTTCACCGTTCTGGCGTTCATCATTCAGAAAACCGGAACAGGCTGGTTAGACATCGTATTCCCTCCCGCCGCGATGGGCGCGATCGTCGCGATCATCGGACTTGAACTGGTGCCGGTTGCGGCTAGGATGGCGGGTTATATCCACGATCCTAACAGCGGGGTCGACGCCGCTTCGTGGACCATGGATAAAGACGTCGTGCTTCTTTCCACCGCGACATTAATTGTAACCGTGCTCGGCTCCGTGCTGTTCCGCGGCTTCCTGCGCATCATCCCGATCCTGTTCGGCATCATCTTCGGCTATGTGCTGGCGGCCGCTATGGGCATGACGGATTTCAGCAGCGTGAATGCAGCCAAATTCGCGCAACTGCCGACCTTTACGCTGCCGGAGTTCCACTGGACGGCCATTATCGCGATCGCGCCGGCGGCGCTGGTCGTCATCGCCGAGCATATCGGACACTTGATCGTGACGGGCAATATCGTCGGCAAAGACTTGTCCAAGGATCCTGGGCTTCACCGCTCCTTGCTTGGCAACGGCTTGTCGACCATTCTATCCGGCTTCGTCGGCTCCACGCCTAACACGACTTACGGCGAAAACATCGGCGTTCTGGCCATCACGAAAGTGTATTCGACGTTCGTCATCGGAGGAGCTGCCGTCATCGCGATTCTGCTGTCGTTCTCCGGCAAATTCTCCGCGTTGGTGTCCGGTATCCCGGTCCCTGTCATGGGCGGCGTTTCCCTGCTGCTGTTCGGGGTTATCGCGGCATCCGGCCTGCGCATGCTGGTCGAGTCCAAGGTCGACTACAGCCGGCCTACTAATCTGTTCCTGACGACGGTCGTTCTCGTCATCGGCCTCAGCGGCGTGAAATGGACCGTAGGCGACGTCTCCTTCAGCGGAATGGCGCTCGCGACGATCGTCGCGATCCTGCTCAGCCTGCTGTTCAAGCTGTTCGAGGTGCTGCGCATCTCGAACGACAACGAAGCGGCCGGCCATTAATAGAGGCCGACCGTCATCGAATTGCCCCGTCGCGTGAAGCGGCGGGGCTTTTTTTGTGAGAATTAGCGCTTGAAGCGCATTTAGGCGTTTGTGGCACGTCTATTGACTGCGAAACCGCGCTTGAAGCCCATTTAGGCGTTTGTGGCACGTCTATTGACTCCGAGACGGCGCTTCGAGCGCATTTAGACGTGTGTGGCACGTCTATTGACTGCGAAACCGCGCTTGAAGCGCATTTAGGCGTTTGTGGCACGTCTATTGACTCCGAAACATCCGAAAGCTGCCATTCCGCCTCCCTTCTTTCCGCCGCTGCTAGTCGTTTCAGAATGTTTCCAGCCGGTTAATGGAAAGCTAAGAGGAAGATTTCGTATGGAAAGGAGCTAACCATCAAATGGACAACAACAAGCTGCTCGCCGACGGGCGAGTCAAAGACAAGGTCGCCGTCATTACCGGCGCGGGCTCCGGCATCGGCCGGGCGGCCGCACTGAAGCTGGCGCAGCACGGGGCGAAGATCGTCCTGGTCGACCTGATCAACGAACGAAGCGAGAAGGTCGAGGAAGCAATTAACGAGATGGGCGGCGAGGCCATCTTCGCCGATACGGACGTGTCGGATCCGGCGCGCGTGGAGCAAGCGATGAAGAAGGCGGCCGAGCGATTCGGCGGCATCGATATTTTGTTTGCCAACGCCGGCGTGAACGGCACGCTGGCGCCTATCGAGCACTTGAAGCCGGAGGATTGGGACCAAACGCTCGGCATTAATCTTAAGGGTACGTTCCTCTCCGTCAAATACGCCCTGCCTCATATGACGGCGCGAGGCGGAAGCATCATCATCACGAGCTCCATCAACGGCAGCCGCAAGTTTACGGGCTTCGGCATGTCGGCCTACAGCTCGTCCAAAGCCGGACAGATCGCCTTCGCCAAGATGGCGGCCCTTGAGCTTGCCCACCACCGGATTCGCGTCAACGCGATCTGCCCGGGCGCCATCGAAACGAACATCGGGCAAAACACGAACAGGACGCCCGAAGTCGATGAAATCGCGATTCCGATCGAATATCCGCAAGGCAATCAGCCGCTGGAGCACGGGCCGGGACATCCGAATCAAGTCGCGGATCTCGTACTGTTCCTCGCGTCGGAGGAATCCAGCCACATCTCCGGCACGGCGATCTACATCGACGGCGTCGAATCGCTGCTGTAACCGAAAGGACCGAAATCCGCCTTACCAGGCGTGATGACGGTCCTTTTTTTAGTGCCGCATAGGGACCAACGCTTTCGATATCTTGCTCTTCCATATGAAAACAAGAGCATACGATCCGCTTCTTGGTTATAATGGACGCAGAAGGAGGCGGAGCCGAATGGAACGAACAGATGACATTCAACGCGAACGCGAGAACGGACGCCGCCGGACGGGACAATCGATCTCCGAAGAGCATTGGCTAGCGATCATTGCTAATGATTCCGCGTATGACGGCATCTTCTATTACGCGGTCCGGACAACCGGCATCTATTGCAGACCCTCTTGCAAGTCGCGTCCCCCCAAGCGGGACAACGCGGAAGTGTTCGCGAGCTCGGCCGACGCGGCCGCTGCCGGCTACCGCGCATGCAAACGATGCAAGCCTGCCGGAGTCCGGCTTCCCGACGAGGATTGGGCGGAGCAGATCGCGTCGTTCATGGACCGTCACTATGCGGAGGAGCTTGATCTGGCAACGCTTGGCGACCTATGCCACGGCAGTCCCTACCACCTCCACCGGACCTTCAAAAAAGTGAAGGGCGTGACGCCGCTCGTTTATCTGCAGCAGACCCGCATGCAGGAAGCCCGAAAGCTGCTGGCCGTCACTAGCATGCCCATCTCGAATGTCGGCGACCGGGTCGGAATGCGGAATACGCCTTATTTTACGACGCTGTTCAAGAAGCTGACCGGATATACCCCCGCCCAATACCGCGAGCGGCATAAGCGGACATAATCAGGTTAACCAACCATGGATCTCGAACCATAACAAGAAAGCGGGGAATGATGATGGGCAACAACGCCAAGGGCCGCGCCGCCTCGGTTGTCGCGTGGTCCGTGTTAAAGCAAGGGGAATGGGAGCTTGTAGTCGGGGCAACCGAAGCAGGTCTCTATTTCGTCGGAGGGAACGGGGTAAGCTTAGACGATTGCCGGACGAGGAATCCGGCCGCGTTCGCGGGATCGGAGTGGGTTCGGGACGATGAGCCGGTCGCGCCTTATATCCGGGAAATCGCGGAATATTTGGAGGGGCGGCGCCATTCGTTCACGGTCCGCCACGATCTTCGCGGCACGCCGTTCCAGCTCGCGGTTTGGGGCGCGCTGCTCGCGATTCCGTTCGGAACGAGCGTCTCCTATTCGCGGATTGCCGAGGCGATCGGCAAACCTTCCGCCGTCAGAGCCGTCGGGGCCGCGATCGGCGCCAATCCCGTTCTCATCACGGTTCCGTGCCATCGCGTCATCGGCAAAAACGGCTCGCTTACCGGCTACCGCGGCGGGCTCGCGATGAAGACGAAGCTGCTGGAGCTCGAGCATGAAGCCGTCCCTGCTCGATAAATATCCGAAATCGCTGCTGAACAAAGGCACCGGGTTTCTGGAAGGCTACAGCCATTCGCTTAATCCGTACACGGGCTGCTCGTTCGGATGCTCCTACTGCTATGTCCGAGGCATGCCGGTCTCCCTGTTTCGTTCGGAGGAGTGGGGAACATGGGTGGACTTGAAGCGCGGCGCGGCGGAGCTGCTGCGGAAGGAGCTGGCTCGCGCGAAAGCGAAAGGCCCGGTCACGATCTTTATGTCCTCCAGCACGGATCCTTATCAGCCTATCGAATACAAGGAAGGAATTACCCGCTCCCTGCTCGAGGTCATGGCCGACGATCCGCCGGACTTCCTGCTCCTTCAGACGCGGAGTCCGCTCGTAACGCGGGACATCGATCTGCTGCGGCGTCTCGGCCCGCGGGCGCGCGTCAGCATGACGGTCGAGACGGACCGCGAGGACGTCCGCAAAGCGTTCTCCCCCGCGGCGCCTCCGATTCCCGCCAGGCTGCGCGCGCTTCGAGAGCTGGCGGACGCCGGCGTCGGAACGCAGGCAGCCGTTGCGCCCCTGCTTCCCTGCACCGGGAATTTCCCGGCCGCGCTTCGTTCCGTCACGGACCGCGTCTGCATCGACGATTATTTTATGGGCGACGGCAGCGGAGGCAAGCGAACGGCGAGACTCGGACTCGACGCCGTCTATGAACGCCTCGGCTTGTCGGACTGGTATGCGCGGGATGCCTATCATGCGGTATACAAAGCTTGTTTGAGCTGCTTCCCCGATGGCGCGGTGCGGCTCAGTCAGAAAGGGTTCTTGCCGTGAAGCTGCAAGAGCCGAAGTAGCGCCCTAAGACTAACTCTCTCTTGACTTCGAAAATGCCGCCCTGTTATATTAATCTCTATATTTCAATTGCATCGACCAAGGACATAAGCTTCCAAGACGGCGCCCCAGAGAAGAGACCCCCGGCTGAAAGGTTTCTCGCTTGCCTGTTTGCTTCCCACCTTGCGAGCTGCGGCGGTGAACGCGAGTATCCGCTGCCGGCGCCGGCCGTTATCCGGTTGAAGGATCGCCTTGCTCTGCCTCGGCGGTCGAATTAGGGTGGTACCACGACGCATTCGTCCCTGACGAGTGCGTCTTTTTTTTGAGCCAAAAAAAATAGACGTTGGAGGTCTTATCGCCATGAAACAATCATCCCTGTTCGGAAGCACCCTGCGAGACGTTCCTGCGGACGCGGAGGCCGCGAGCCATCGGCTGATGCTGCGCGCGGGCTTCATCCGCCAGCTTGCCGCAGGCATCTATACTTACCTGCCGCTCGGCTGGCGCGTGCTCCGCAAAATCGAGCATATCGTCCGCGAGGAGATGGACCGCGCGGGAGCGCAGGAGCTTCTGATGCCGGCCATGCAGCCGGCCGAGCTCTGGAAGGAATCCGGGCGCTACAACGTGTACGGTCCCGAGCTAATCCGGCTGAAGGACCGGCATGACCGCGAGTTCGCGCTGGGTCCTACACACGAAGAAGTCATCACGACGCTCGTGCGGAACGAAATCAATTCCTATCGTCGGCTGCCGGTAACGCTTTATCAAATCCAAACGAAATTCCGCGACGAACGCCGCCCGAGATTCGGACTGCTGCGCGGCCGGGAATTTCTAATGAAGGACGCCTATTCGTTCGATACGTCTTGGGAAGGGCTGCATGACTCGTATCAAAGCATGTACGAGGCGTATACGCGCATCTTCGATCGCTGCGGCATGACGTTCCGCGCCGTCGAAGCGGATGCGGGAGCCATTGGCGGCGAAGGCGGCACGCACGAGTTCATGGCGCTTGCCGAGATCGGCGAGGATACGATCGTTTCCTGCACGCATTGCGACTATGCGGCTAATCTGGAGAAGGCGACTTCCGTGATCAGGCGCAGCGAAGCTGTTGACTCGTCGGGGACGTCGGTCGGCGAAATCCCCATGGCGAAAATCCACACTCCCGACACTCGCAGCATTCAGCAGGTTGCCGCGTTTCTAGGCGTTCAGCCGCATGAGATCATCAAGACGCTTGTGTACGTCGCGGACGAACAACCCGTCGCGGTCCTTGTGCGGGGCGATCACGAGGTTAACGAAATCAAGCTCAAAAATGCGCTTGGTGCGGAAAGTCTGGAGCTCGCTGACGCGGATACGACGATGCGAGCGACGGGCGCTCCGGTCGGCTTCGCCGGACCTGTAGGCATGAAGATTCCGATCTACGTGGACCAAGCGGTAACGGAAATGGCCGAAGGCGTGACGGGAGCGAACGAAGCGGATTACCATCTCCGGCACGTCGTGCCGGGCAGAGATTTCGAGTTGGCGCACGCGGGAGATTTCCGCAACGCCGTCGAGGGCGACGGCTGCCCGCGCTGCGAAGAAGGAAAGCTTCAGTACCACAGAGGGATCGAGGTCGGCCACGTGTTCAAGCTGGGCACCAAATACAGCGAAACGCTCGGCGCCAAGTACTTGGATCCGAACGGCCGCGAGCAGCCGATGATTATGGGCTGCTACGGCATCGGCGTGTCCCGGATCCTGTCGGCTATAACGGAGCAAAGCCATGACGACCGCGGGATCATCTGGCCTGCGGCGATCGCGCCGTACCAGGTTCACGTCATTCCCGTATCCGTCAAGGACGAGGCACAGACGACGCTCGCCCAGGAGCTGTACGACCGTCTGACCGCCCAGGGCCTCGAAGTGCTGATCGACGACCGGGACGAACGCGCAGGGGTCAAATTCAATGACGCCGACCTGTTCGGCATTCCGTATCGGATCGTCGTCGGCAAGCTGGCCGCCGGCGGCGAAGTGGAGCTTGTGGAGCGCCGCAGCCTGGAGAAGCAGGTCATTAGCGCGGATGAAGCGATGACATGCATTGCGGATGGCTTGCGGAATCTAATTTAATATTTTGGAGGTGGCGTGATGGAAGTCGAACTAAAAAGGCTGTCTCGATCGAATGGCGAAGAAGAATACCGAATGGTTCAAGAGATGGAACCCGGGGAGAACGGATTCGTCAATGGGCTGTACGCAAACGACAGAAGTGGCTTCGACGCCAAAATAATTAAGTATGTGGAAATGTCCGACGAACGGAACGTACCGCCTCATTTGGTTCCCCAAACCACTTATTGGCTGTATATGGACGGCCTGCCCGTAGGCTACGGAAAGCTCAGGCACTGCCTGAACGATAACCTGAGACGGCATGGCGGACATATCGGGTACGCGATTAGACCCACTTGCAGAGGGAGAGGGTTCGGCAAAATATTGCTTGGCGAGCTGCTTAAGGAAGCATTCGCCTTAGAAATCCGCGAAGCTCTTCTGACTTGCGACGAAACGAACGCGGCCTCCAGGAAAATCATCGAGAGCCATAACGGAGTTCTTGCAGGCATCCGTGAGGGAACCTGCGCGTATTGGGTTCAAACGAAAGCCTGACTCCAGCGAAAAATAAAGAAGCTCCCCTTGTCCTAGGATTCGGGGAGCTTCTGTCGGTATACGTCTAAATACTACGCCTTCGCCGCCGCGCAGAACTGAGCGAGCGCCTTCTCCAGCACGAAGCGCGGGCACGCGAGGTTGATGCGCAGCCAGCCTTCGCCTTCGGTGCCGAAGGTGGAGCCCTCGTTGAAAGCGACCTTCGCTTTCTCGTACATCAGCTGCTTCAGCCCGTTCTTGTCGAGGCCCAGCGCCCGGCAGTCCAGCCAGAGCAGGTACGTGCCCTCCGGCTTCATCGGCTTCGCCTCCGGCAGATGCTCCGCCAGGTAGGACAGCGCGTAGTTCAGGTTGCCTTCAATATAAACCATCAGCTCGTCCAGCCAGTCTTCGCTTTCGTTGTAGGCGGCCACGACCGCTTCCTGGGCAAAGTGGTGGGACATATGGATGCTGAGCGTCTTGATGCGCCGGTCGAGCTTCGCCTTCATCTCGCGGTTCGACACGACCATAAACGACGTATGCAAGCCCGGCAAATTAAACGTCTTGGTTGCGGCCAGGCACGTGATCGTCACATCCGCCAGCTCCGGCGACAGCGAGGCGAACGGCACGTATTCATGGCCCGGATACACGAGGTCGCAATGGATCTCGTCCGATACGACGATGACGCCGTAACGCAGGCACAAGGCGCCAAGCGCCTCGAGCTCCTCGCGGCTCCACACGCGTCCGCCCGGATTGTGCGGGTTGCAGAGCAGAATCATCTTCGCTCCGTCCTGGAACAAGCCTTCCAGATGCTCCATATCCATCTCGTAATGCCCGTTCCGAATGATCAGCGGATTCAGCGCCAGCTCGCGGTCGTTCATCTTCACGACATCGTAGAACGGATAATAGACCGGCGTCTGGATGACGACCTTGTCGCCGGGCGCCGTGAACTGCTCGACGCACAGGCTCAGCGTCGTCACAACGCTCGGACTGTCCGCGATCCATTCTCTCTGCAAGCTCCAGCCGTGCTTCCGCCCGAACCAGCTCATGATCGAGTCCAAATATTCGTCCGTCCGGATCGCGTATCCGTAAGCGCCCAGCTCCACGCGTTTCTTCAGCGCTTCCTGAACGGCTGGCGGGCTGGGGAAATCCATATCCGCAACCCACAACGGCAGGATATCCTCATTGCCGAACAACGGACCTACCTGGTCCCACTTATAAGAGCGCGTTTTCTTCCGGTCAATCAGCTCATCGAATTGGTAAGCCACAGTCAATCTCTCCCGTCATTGATGTGAGCTCTTGCTTGAAAGAGCTTTTTTTCTCCCCTTATCTTACCTATTCCCCCTGCCGAAATCAAAAAGAATTATCGACTAGACGTCGAACTCCAGCTGCTTGGACGCCTTATCGATCCAATCGAATGGCGATGCGACCGCCTCGGGATCGTACGTATAGGGACCGATCCGCAGCTGAAATTCCACCTTATAGCCGCCGGAGCGTTCTCTTGCGTTAAACTCCGCCATATTCGCTTTGAGCCGTTCCGCGACGATCTTCGCCCCGTCGCGGCCCGCGAACAGCAGCAGTCCCCAAGTAGCCTTGCCCGGGTCCAGCATGTACAGCGTATCGTTGCTCCGAATGCTCGCCTGGCTGAGCTCGGACAGCTCGAGCAGCACCGAGCTCATCTGTTCGTCGCTGATCAGTCGCCGCACCTCGTCCCAATACCGCACCTGGATGACAAGCAGCGTAAGAGGAATGCCGTAGCGCGTCGACAACGCCATGAACACGGCGGCATCCTTCTGGAAGATGAGGGCGCCCCGAAGATTCGTCTCTTGATCTAACGCTCCAAGCCGGCTGTTCGCTTCTCGCAGCGCGTCGTTGTCCGTCTGCAGCCGCTTCATCCCGAGCGAGAACAACCATACCGCGGCTGTGTAAAGCGGGGCCATCAGCAGCCAGAAGTAGGCGCCGGGCGGCACGGCATCCCCTACCGCCAGGGTCTGATATAGCGTGTAGGTGCCATACCCGAACAAAAACAAGATGTTCAGGATAAGGCCCGTCGTCACGTTGATGAAGTACGACAGAATCGAGATCAGGAACGCGAGGTTCAGCAGGACGATATTTTGCAAGAAATGGGTTTGCTCGCCGGATACGAACAAGATCCCCGCGAAACAGAGGACGATGAACAGCAAGAAGCCGCTGTCGGACAAGATGCTTCCCGCATTACGCTTCACCTTGGCCACCCCGTTTCTTCCGGTATTTGCGCGCCATCAGCAGCAGGGACAGCAGCACCAGCACCAGAATGAGCGCCGCGGCCGTCAGGAACCGAAGCATGTCCGAACGGGAAAACACGCTCTCCAGCGTCCGCTCCGGCACCGCTTCCGCCTGCTCCTTGAAGCGGTACGAGTTCACGATGCCATCCCGATCAACTAGCACCGCATCGCCCCATACCTTCCAGCGCTCCGCCTCGGATGCGATCAGCCGGGATACCTGCCTTATTCCTCCCGTATCCGGACCCGTGACCGCCAGCAGCGCATGCCCCGCTTCGTAAGGAGAAGCGATCAGCTGCAGGGAACCGAGACGCGCGCCGTATTCGGGATCCAGGCTCCGTTTCTCGTTCGATACAAAAGCGCGGCCTTCCGTATCGTATCGAAAGAACAGAGATTCATTGACGGACCGGATTAACGCATGCTGCTTGAAGCTGCCAATCGCGATAACGTTACGATCCCTCCACGTCTCGGCCGGCTCGTCGTCGAAGAAGAAACGCACCTCGCCCGCATTGCTGTCCGCATACTGGCCGAGGAGGCTGAACAAATAGCCTACTGCCGCGTAGATATCACCGCCCCGCTCCTCTATCGGCAGCACGACCGCCACCTTATGGAACAACCCGTCCCGCAGGAACGGATACGGATAGTTCTCGAATAACAAATCCGTATTATCCTTCGTATTCAGCTGGAGCATCGACGTTTCGGCAATGTAGGCCCAAGGCGTTTGTCCGTTGTCCGGAAGGCAATAATCGCCTTCAACCTCGAGGTCGAACGCCGCCGTTATCATAAAATTGCCGGATATGTTCAGATTTTTCGGAATGGGGAGCGTTAAGGTATCCGCGTCGGCCAGCTCCTCGCTTAAGCGCTTGCTGCCGATCGGCTTGCCGTCGATCAGAATCGTAACCAAGGAGCGGTTAAAATCCAGGTTCTTGGCATAACGGAAATCCAGCCGCACCTTGCTAGCTTCCGCAATGGCGCGGTTCGCGGGCAGCGATATAAAAAACGACCGTTCTTGATGCCGCGGGCCGTCTATCCGCACGCCGCCCGCCGTCAGCAGCTCGTTCCGGCTTACTTGAACCTCCGGCGTATCCACGTTCGTATCCGCCGTCACAATTGCCAGACTCCTTCCAAGCTGGCTGACGAGCTCTTGATTGCCCAGCAGCCTGCCCGCCTTCGCCAGAAGGACGGGATCGTCACCCGTTACGATCAGCACATGCCTCCCGTTCGTTTGCGCGAGCTGCAGCGCCGCTTCGCGGCTCCAGTCCCGCTTCTCCAGCAGCGCGTCTAGCTCGGCGGGCAGATGCTCGCGCAGAGCGACCACGACGGTAACCGCTCTCGACAGCCAGCGGGGATCGCTAAGGGAGAGCAGCTCGATCGGTTCTTCCTGGAGCGTGCTTGCTTTGGCGAAGCCCGCCACCGCATAAGCGGCTGCCTCCAGCTCGGCGGAGCCGCCGTTCTCCGGTATGACGACGGCGTTCATCCGGTCTTGAACGACATCGAGACCGCCGAACCGCGCGGCGAAATCGCGAATGGTCCCGTCCAGGGGACGAGGCTCGTAGTCGATCTGGAGGGAGGTCGTGGCGAACAATCGCAGCCAATTATCTTGGCGATCCTCTTCCGCGCATAGTCTCTCCTCTTCCGCGGTCCGGATGCCCCCCTGCACGGTCAACGTATTCGAACCGGAACGGAGCAGGTCCGTCGGCACCGCCACTTGAACGTTATACCTCTTCTGGCCATCCGCCGGCGGACGGAAGGAATAGAACGGAGTCCCGTTCAGCAGCAGCGTAACGCTGGACGTCTCTTGCCTCGCGAGTGCCGTCGCCTCGTAATTCAAGCTAAGGGTTGCCTGCTTCACCTGCCAATAATCCGGGATTTGGAAGCCGCTTTGGCTGGAGGCGTAAGATCCCGAAAGCGACCAATCCTCCTGGGACAGGATGATCGGGAACCTCTCGGCGCCCGCCCGTTCTCCCGGCAGTATCAGCACCAGCATTGCTGCAGCGACCCAACCAATCAGCCAGGCGGCCGTTCGCTTCTTCACTCCGTCCATCCCCCTTCCCCTTCTCTTAGTAGCGTTCCGTTTTGTACCATTTGGCTTCCCGTTTGTAGAGCAAGTCCTTGAAATAAGCGAACATGCCGTATGCGGCGACCGCCATCCACAGCTGGCAGTACGTCACGTACATAAGCGCGATTTGCCATAGATTGGACAGGCTAAGCTCCCCTTTCTCCGTCGTGAGCGTGATGAACGTTCCGACGATAAACAGCACGACCGCCAGCGTCCACAGCAGCGAGCTGAACCCGGCGATCGTCGTATGAACGAGCCCCATCGCGTGCAGCACGAGCAGAATGTCGGACATGATCAGCGAGGTTAACAGCAGAAAGTAGATGGACAGCAGATAAATAATGTCGAACCGGACGACCTTCGTGCGGCGCCGGAAGATCATCGGGATATTTTTGACGATGACGTAAATATTGCCCTTCGCCCAGCGCGTCCGCTGCTTGAACCACACCTTGACCGTCTGCGGCTCCTGCTCCCAGGTGACGGATTTCGGCTGAAACTTGATTCGGTAGCCCATCTGGTAGATGCGGAAGCTGATCTCGGTATCCTCGGCGAGCGCCTTCACGTCCCAGCCTCCAAGCTTGGTTACGATGCTTCGCCTCATCACGAAGTTCGTGCCCGGAATGGTGCAGAGCTTGAACAGCTTCCATCTCCCGGCCTGAGCCATCCATTGGAACGACAAGGTCTCGATGTTGATGAAACGGGTCAGCAGGCTTGCGTCCCGGTTGCGCGTGCGGAACTTGCCTATGACGACGCCCAGCCCTTCATCCCTCATCAGCTCGGCGACCAGATAACGCAGCGCCTTGCGCTCCGGCGTGTTGTCCGCGTCGTAAATCGCGATAAGCTCGCCCCGGCTCCTCTCGAAGCCGATATTGAGCGCGTTCGACTTGCCTTTCCCTCCGGTGACGGCATCTGTGTTGATGACGATCAGATTTCGTTCCGAGTGCCTGGACTGGAGGCTTGCCAGCAAAGCCGCGCTTTGATCGGAGGAATTATCGTTGATGACGATAATTTCGTACCGGTCCCGCGGATAGTCGAGCGCGAGCAAAGATTCCACCGTCGGAATGATCACCATTCCTTCATTATGGGCGGGCACCATGATGCTGACGAACGGGGCTTCGCCGCTTAGGACGGGCTCCGGCGTCGCCTCGCAATCCATGTAATAGAGATAGCCCGCGATAATGAGGACGATGTTGACCAGAAGCAGCGTCCATATGCAGAAGACGGCAATTACCATCAAGACATCCGCTATCGTCATCCCGCACCCACCTCCATGTCATTTCATGAATTTACGCCGGTATAATCGGACGCCAATGAGCAGAAACACTCCGAATACGATCAAGCTGAAGCAAATAACGGTGACATAGACGTAATTCTGAACCGTAAAGAGGCGTTCCAGGCTCTTGCGTTCTTCTTCCCTGTATGCGTAGTCCGCGCTTACGGCTCGTACGGCATCGTTCAGGCCGATCGGGCTCCCGTTGATCGCAAGCGTCCCTTGCGAGGATTCCAGCGAATAGGCTTCGGTGCGCGTCAGATGCCTGCCTTTCTTAAAGTCGGCGAAAACGATCCAATCGCTCTTCCAGCGCCGCAAGGCGCTCTCCATTCCGGCCGCGTCCGTGAAAAAATCGGCATACATCGCAACATCCACCGGGAGCGTTGCGCTCGAACGGTCCTTCCAATACGGCTCAAGCTCGTCCCACCGAACGCATAGCATCGACTCCGGAAACGTCGTGTTCAGCTCCGCTTGCTCGAGATAGAAGGCATCGCTGTCCGGGTACAACGCCGACGACCGGAAAAAAGCCATCCCTTCCTCCGCGAACTGTCCTTCGTTCCGCAAATAAAGGCCGGCATCCGCGCCGACGCCAAGCGGGACGATGCTGCTCTCGGCGAGCAGATTAAGAAACCCCGCCATCTTTTCCTTTATCGGGCTGGTCTGAATACCTGCCGCCCCGGATACGACCGGAGCCTCCGCAAAGATCGTTCCGTTGCGCGACTGCGCGTATTTCAGCACCTCCAAGTAACGCCGCATGGCCGGAAAGTCCGTATTGGCGAAGACGGGGCGAACGCTGTAGATAAAAGGAAGTCCCGCGTCGTACAGCGCGTCCGCCGTCGCTTGGAGCAGAGCCAGGTCGGTGAAGGGGTAGATTTCCTTCAACAATAGATGCGCGCTTCCCGTCCGTGAATCGCCGAGCCAATCCTTGAGCATGTAAGCCATCGCCAGCTCGGAGGCGGCTCCCGCGACGAAGACAGGCGCGTAAGCGATACCTTGCTCAAGCACGGCAAATGGAGCTTGCTTGCCCGAGCTTGGCCACGCCACGCTCCCATAGGGCGTGCCTTGCGAGTCCGAAATATATGGCATTCGTTCGGCTTCTCCCAGCGGAGCCCCCTCGAGCGGTCCGATGGTCACCTGCGCTTGCTCGGCTTCCGACAACGCCGTCCGCAGCCGAAGCCGCTCCGCGAACGCCGACGGGAGGTCGTACCCTGCATGCAGATAAGGCAGGCCGTAGCGCAATAAATCCTCCGCGTAGAGGTGCCTCGCATTCGATCCGTCAGGCTTGGGGTTATTCGCCATGAAGACAAGTCCCCGGTACTCCGCCAGCTGTCCTTCCCTGTATTCGTCCACCCGCTGCAGCTTCGCCTGAAGGCCCTTTACCGCGAGCAAGCGGAGCATCGCCTCCACGTTGCCTTCGCGCGCGGTGCCGATCGCCAAGCTGTCGAACAGGAGCAGCACGCGACGAGGCGGCTGCTCTTCCGCTTGAATGACATGAGGCTGGAGCGTAACGCTCGCCGCTGTGCAGAAGGAGATGACAAGGATAAGCAGCCGGGTCATGCTTGGCTTGAGCTTGGGAACGGCTTGGTTCAGAGGGCGCCTCCTCATCCTTCTCCTCCTCCCTTCCTTTCGCGAGCCCGGGTCCTGCTTCGTATGACGTCCGCTAATCCCGCAAACAGGATAAGATCGAACGTCACCGTGAACAGAAACTCGTGCTTCGACAAATCCGCATCGCCGGCTCCGATGATAGACACCGCCATGCTGGATAAACCGATGAGGATGATCATGACGACAAGAGGCAGCTTCATGGCGGCCCGCATATTCTTCGACTTCACAGCCGCCATGAAGGATGGCGCATAGAAGCCGATAGCCGCCAGAGCCCAAATCGCGACAAAGCCGATCGTTTTCGGCCATAAAGCCTGCTTCAGCTCGCTGTAGCCCGTGAAGAAACGGGCATGCTCGCCGAACGGCTTGCCCGCCGCAAGCTCGAAGCTGCCCATCGCTTCTGGCCGGATCGTGAAGGCGTGCCTGGCCGCCAGCTGGAGCATGTCCACGGCTTGCGCGGGATGCGCCAGGTAATAGCCAAGTATAGGCAGAAAGCCGTATCGGCCGTAGAAGCTTTGGTCAAGAATCGGCGATTGGACGTCGACCGTCGTATACAGCTCGTAATAGATGCTGCCGGCCAATATCGCATATTGCTCGTCGATGCCGAACGCGGCCAAGGCAGCCTCCGGGTTGCCGGAGGTCAGGAGCGGTCCCCGCGTCATTGCGTGATATTGGTTGATGTTCACGAATTCCTGCGGAATGAGAGCGTAGACGGCGATTCCGGTCAGCAGCAGCAGAGCCAAGGAAGCCCCTGCCGTCACGCGGAACGCCTTCCTGCGAATCAACAACAGCGGCAGGCCCATGACGCCGGCAATAACGCCGACCGGAGCGTTCTGCTGCTTCGCCGCCGTAAGCAGCAGCGCGCTTACGGCGAATAAAGCCAGCATGGCGTAATCGTTGTAGCGCCCGCGGCACAGCAGCAGGCCGGACGCCGCCAGGAGCATCGTCATGATCAGCACGACGGCCTCGCCGTAGAAGGAATGAAAATAAGCGGTATATCCCGTATCACCGAACATGAACACCGCGATCAGGGCGACGAAGTAACCCGGCTTGCGCGGCATTTTCCAAGTGACGCTCTCCACCAGCAGATACACAGCCGACGTATAGAGGGCAAGGTATAGAGCGCCCTGCGCCCGGATATCGAATACGTGCGGCGAATAGAGAAGCTTGTTCAGCCAGACGGCAATGCGGATGAACAACGACTGCGAGGACAGCAGCGCGGCTTCGTTGTCATTGAAATATTGCATAATGCCGTATTGCCTCACGAAATAGCCAAAATATTGACCGTCGTAATCCGGCGCGTTGAAATAGAGGCCGTTGCCGTATAAAATGCGGTAAAAGTCGCCGTTGTCCGCCATTCCGACGTAAGGCTTCACGAAAAGCGCCGCCGATCCGATGGCGACGGTCAGCATCGCGGCCAGCAGAGCCGGCGAAACGAAGCGCGAAAACGAGGAGATCCATCGAACGGTCCATCGTCCCGTGTGAAAGCGATCCATGGTATTCCCCCTAAAGTTTTGCGGAATGCAGTGGAGCAAAACCGCTTCGGAAGCTTTCGCTTAGTTTTGCGGAATGCAGTGGAGCAAAACCGCTTCGGAAGCTTTCGCTTAGTTTTGCGGAATGCAGTGGAGCAAAACCGCTTCGGAAGCTTTCGCTTAGTTTTGCGGAATGCAGTGGAGCAAAACCGCT
>NZ_JANIPJ010000034.1:33330-46884 GCF_024623455.1 Paenibacillus soyae
TTCGGAAGCGTGACCTACCGTTTCGCCGCGTAAGCGAGCAAAGCCGTCAGGTTATCGAAGGAATAAGCTTGTCCCGTCGCGGGATCGCCGAAGCCTCCGTACAGCTCGCTTGCGGGGTCTTGAATCCGGAACTGTTCCATTTGGCGGATAGCGGATTCGTATAGCTCATTATCCTGACTCGCATGGCCGATCATTGCCGCAAGAGCATATAGAGCCGTGGAGCGGACGTCGGTGAGCGCCTCGCCTTCGCGCGAGTAACGGCCGTACAATTGGCCTTCCGCCACCTTCTCTTTGATAAAACGAATGCTCGTCTCCTTCTGCTTGCCGACCTCCGCCAGCGACAATACCGTCAGCAGCGATTCCACCATATTGATGCCGTCCGAGACATACTGTTTCGATTCGTAATCGTATCTCGTTTCGTAGAACGGGAACGCGTCGGATAGGTAGCCTTCCTGGACGATGCCGAGCATGTCGGCGCGCAGCTTCTTCCCCGCTTCGTTCATCAGGCTGAGCGTATAATGGTCCACGTAGCACAACGTGATGAACGCGTTTGTCGTATGGTTGTGTTCGTCGTACATATCGAACAGCTTGCCGTCCTTCACGTTATGCATCAGGAAGCGCCCGGCGTTCTGCTCCGCTTCCGCCAAGTACGCTTTCTCCCCGAATGAATCGGCCGCCTCGAACAAAGCGCGAATGATCCGAAGATCATCGACCGCTGCGTTGACGCCATACCGTTTGTTATGCTTGGGGCTGTAGCGGTAGCTGAAGCTGCCCGGCTGATCGAACGTCTGCCTGGCCTGATTCCAGGCTTTCTCGAAGGCTTCGCGGTCTCCGCTGCGCGCGTAATAGCGCATGAGCAGCCCCGCCGATTCGCTTAGCACCTCTTGTCCGGAAGCGAGCAAATCAGACTGATCCGTGTCTAGACGGTTCGTGTAGACGCCGTGCTCGCCCAGCTGTTCGGTTAGGAGGTAGTCGAGCAGCCTACTCTCTGCTTCGGTCGGCGGGGCCGGCACATGCGGGCGGCCTTGCCCCGCGCACGCGGGCAGGACGTTCAGCAGAAAGACGAGAACGGCTATTGCGCATTTTCGGGCCAATCCCCTTCAGCTCCATATGGTTCAAATGGTGTTTGCGCTTAGTATATCTAGTTGCTTCCAAAGTTACTTATGAATCCCTTACATTGGTACGAAAAAAAATCCCCGCGACTGATCTTGTCGACCAGTCGCGGGGATTTCCCGTTATTTCTTATTTATCGAACGCAGGCACGACCGCGCCTTTGTACGTATCCTTAATAAATGTCTCTACTTCTGGAGTCTGCAGCGCCGCAACCAGCTTCTGGATCGCCGCGTCTTCCTTGTTGTCAGGACGCGTTACCAGAATGTTGACGTACGGGGAATCCGCGTTCTCGATGAAGAGCGCGTCCTCCATCGGATTCAGGTCCGCTTCGAGCGCGTAGTTCGTGTTGATCGCCGCGATGTCGACTTCGTCCAGAACGCGCGGAAGCGTAGCGGCTTCCAGCTCGACGATTTCGAATTCGCGCGGGTTCGCCTTGATATCCGCCACGGTTACGTCCACGCCAGCGGCCTCGTCCAGCTCGATCAGACCGTTCTGCGCCAGCAGGATCAGCGCGCGACCGCCGTTCGATGGATCGTTCGGAATCGCGATTTTCGCTCCGTCCTTCAGCTCTTCGATCGCTTTGATCTTGCTCGAATAGACGCCGAACGGCTCGACGTGAACGCCTGCGGCTCTCACCAGGTCGTAGCCTTTGTCGGCATTGAATTGATCAAGATAAGGCACGTGCTGGAAGAAGTTCGCGTCCAGCTGCTTCTCGTACAACTGCACGTTCGGCTGAACGTAGTCGGTGAATTCCATAACTTCTAGAATCACGCCTTGCTCCTTCAGAGCGGGAGCGATAAAGTTCAGAATTTCCGCGTGAGGCTTCGGCGTCGCGCCGATCTTCAGCGTCACTTCCTCCGCAGCCGGCGAAGGTGATGGGGAAGCCTCCGTTCCTTCATTCGTCGGCGCCGCGTTCCCGCCGCTCGCGTTGTTGCCCGCGTTGCCTCCGTTGTTGCCGCATGCCGCCAGCATCAAGGCAAGGGCAAGCAGTACAAACCAAAATGGCGATTTCTTTCTCATATGATCTCCTCCTAAACCTATCTCTATATTTATGTTCACTCTACTTCCGGCTGAAATAACGCACGAGCGCGTCCCCGACCATCTGCAGAATTTGCACCAAAATAACGAGCGCGATTACCGTGACAACCATGATGTCCAGCCGGAACCGCTGGTAGCCGTAACGCAGCGCCAGGTCGCCGAGACCGCCGCCGCCGATGACGCCCGACATTGCGGTATAAGACACAAGCGTGACGGCCGTAATCGTAACCGCGGCGATTAGCCCCGTCCGCGATTCCCGCAGCAGCACGTTCAGCACGATCATGCCGCGGGACGCGCCCATGGCCGTCGCCGCTTCGATGACGCCGCGATCCACTTCGCGCAGCGCGGATTCCACCAGCCTGGCGAAGAACGGCACGGCCGCCACGACAAGAGGGGGGATCGAGCCTTCGACGCCGATGGACGTGCCGACCAGCATCTTCGTCACCGGCATGATCAGGATCATCAGGATAACGAACGGGACGGAGCGCATGACGTTCACGACGAACGACAGCACGGCGTATAGGATACGGGCATACAGCTTGCCGCCCAACAGCTGCTTGTCCGAGGTCAGGAACAAGACAACCCCTAGCAGCAAGCCGAGAATAACGGTGAACAGCAACGAATAACCCAGCATGTATAACGTTTCATTCGTCGCTTTGCTAATCATCTTCGGATCGACTTCCGCGAAGAACGTCTCGAGCGTCTCCCAAACCGTCTTCGGCGTTTCTTGCTCCGCATTCATCCACATCATCATAGCTCGCTCACCGCCAATCCCCGCTGCCCCAGCTCGGTTATAATCCGGTTCACGTCTTCATCGCTGCCTCTCAGCTCGACGATTAACTGACCGTAAGGGACGTCCTTCATGCGGGATACCGTTCCCTGAAGAATCGCGAATGTCGCGCTCGTGCCGCGAACCGTCTCGTAGAGCACCGGCTCGTAGGTTTGCTCGCCGCGGAAGTTGATGCGCACGACCCTGCCAGCCCCCGCGAATGCATTCAACGCTTCGCTGCCCAGCGTGTCGGAAACCTCGCTGACGAACTCTCTTGTAATCGGGTGAACCGGATTCAAGAACACGTCCAGCACGGTGCCGCTCTCGACGATTTGCCCGTATTCCATGACGGCGACCCTGTCGCATATCGCGCGAATAACGCCCATCTCATGCGTGATGAGCAGAATCGTAATGCCCATCTTGCGGTTAATATCTCTTAGTAAGGACAGAATGCTGTCCGTGGTCTGAGGATCCAGCGCCGACGTCGCTTCGTCGCACAGCAGCACGTCGGGATCGTTCGCGAGCGCCCTGGCGATGCCAACGCGCTGCTTCTGTCCCCCGGACAACTGCCGCGGATATTGATGCTGCTGAGCCGTCAGGCCGACCAGCTCGAGGAGCTCGTCTACCTTTTGCCGGATAGCCTTGGCAGGCAGCTTCGATATTTTGAGAGGGAATGCGATATTCTCTCTTACGGTAGCGGTGGACAACAGATTGAAGTGTTGGAAGATCATGCCAATCTTCTTTCTCTTCTCCTGAAGCTCTTTCTCTCCGAGCTTCGTCAGATCGTCTCCGCCGACGATAACCGTTCCGCTGGTCGGCCTCTCGAGCAGATTAATGCTGCGGAGCAGCGTACTCTTGCCCGCTCCCGAACGTCCGATAACACCGAAGATTTCGCCCTTCTCCAGTTTCAGGCTCACGCCGCGAAGCGCGATGAAAGGCTCTGCTTTTTTCCTTATGTATTGCTTCTCTATGTCAATCAGCTCAATCAGCAGAATCACTCCCTTACAAATAAGTCCGTATTTAATTCATACTAAACTTATTGGATTAGTATATTATAGATGCGGTAGATTCACAATAGAACTTTTTCAACTATTTTTCGTAACGACTGGAAAATTTATGTGAGCACGCAAAATATGCGTACCCCGACAAGTACCTAGCTATTATTAACCCCGTCGAGGACAAAAATCAAGGAACATTATTTGGGAGTCCTTCATACGTATGGCGAATGTCCATCAAACCGGTAACGGAATCTTTGAAGACAAAGAAAGGCGGCAGAACCTGTCTCGGGTTCTGCCGCCTTTTACCAGGGGGAATCGTATGAGGGGTTTTTCCGTTTAAATCCAAGTTCGAAAAAATTTATATCCCATCTTCAAGTCGTTTCGTTCCGCCCACTGCTTTAAATCCACGATCCCTTTGTCTTCATCCCCCACAAATCTGAACGCGAAATTCATAGGAACTATCTTCTTTCCGTTGGGGAGAATTCCGATAACGGGGCGGAAATACCCTCTTATCATAACCCTCTTGACATCCGCCGCATGAAGGGGATGACCATTCAGCAGGAGCCTATCTTCATATAGCAGCAGCTCCGTTGTTTTCCTCGGGTATTTGACTAATCCAAGGATTAATACAATAACACCCCAAATGATGCCAAGCGCGAGCATGGAAAATAACACAATTGATCCAGCGCTTTCAAGCAGATCATCCGTAGATCGAATGGTAGTGTACAGCGCAATGGAAATAGAAATAGTCATGCTTACGATTAGACCAACCACCGATGGATATTTTACGGAATGCCTGATTGTTTCCAGAATGGCATCCTCCTTCCGTTAACATATTAACAAAGCATTATTCGTCTCCTAATAGAACGATGATCACATATGCGTGGTTGCAGCTTTTCTGCCAGAAACAAAAACGGCAGCCGATAGGCTGCCCTTTGTAATTTCATGCTTCCCGCACAGCGTGCACTTGAACGGTGAGATTGCTGTCTACCGTCGCCAAGATGACCTGTTTCAATGCATGAGGCCGAATTTGCGTTTCCAGCCATTTGCTGTCCTTGCCAATCTCGTGCAGCAGGGCATGCTCCATGTGGCCATCCGCAATGATCGGCTTGGTAAGATTGAACGGCTGTGCCGGCAGCTTTAGGTCCGCCGGAGTTACGGGCTGAAAAGCCGTATTTACGAAAACGGACAGCGTGCCCCCCGGCTCCCAAGCCGCATAGGCAACCTTCGAAATATCCTCTACATTCGATTTTCTCAGCTCCGCATACAAAAATTCGATGGGCAGTTTCGCTTTCGACAGGTTCCGGTAATTCAGCTTTCCATCCCGAATTAGGGCGATCGCAGGCGGATCAAAAAATTGTTTCAACAGCGGGATCTTCAGACTGAGCCAAATCGCGGCAATGTATAGGACAACGAGCGAAACGGTCGTAATCATGGAGCCCTTCAGCCCTAGGTGCTCGTCCGACAACGGGTGAGCGATTATATTCCCCAATGTCAAGGCGATGATGAAATCAAGAAACCTGAGCTGCGATATGGAGCGCTGGCCCATCATTTTGGCGGCGAAGATCAGAAATATAAATCCGACTACGCTGCGCAATATCCATTCCGCGGCCGTCAATGACTCCTGGCTTTTGAAAAAATCCACGCGTCCATTCCCTCCGTAACTACACTACATTCGTAAATATCGGGATATTATATCGTTCCCAATAAGAGGAAATCCATGCCATTGGCCGAGGGTCCGTTAAAATCGAATGAGTGTCTCTATTCCATACCTTTTGAACGCCGATACGCCTTTTCATGGAATTTGGTGATGCTGCGAAACAGCAGCTTCCCATCGTCCGGCAGCGGGTCGCTCTCGTCGAAGTTCAAATACATCGCGCGATAGGGCTCCGGCACCCATATGTACTGATGAACATAGGAAGTAAGCTGGAAGCCGTTTCTTTGCCAAAAATGAATTCGACGGACGTTCTCGTCGGTCGGATCGGATTCCACTTCGACAATGATTCCTTTGCATTCCGCCACGGCGCGCGCCCATTCCTTGATATAATCAAGCAATATCCGTCCATGCCTGCTGCCGCGAACATCCTGGCGAATCGCTATATAGTCGATGATCAAGGCTCCGGCTTGCTTATCGATTCCGGTGAGAGCCATCCCGACGATTTCCGGGCCATGGCCGATTGTATGCAGCTCGCACATCCGTTTCCCAAACATGCGGCGAATGATGTCGCGGCTCTTCTTGCCGTCCAGCGGAAACGCCTGCTCGTAAATGGGCTCGACCTTTCCCCATAAAACATCATCCCATTCGCCGGTGACGCGGTATTCCAAGTCCTCCATATCAAGCACCTTCCCCTTCGTCATCCCTTCGCATGAATTATCTTGTCTTTATTAATTAAAGTCCGTATATTGTTTATAAGAATGTTAATTTCAAATTAGTTTGGAGAGATCCAATGAAACTAGACACGATGCCCATGTCGCTCCCCATCTACGAAGCGCTCGCAAGCAACGTCCGCCTGCAGATCATTAACCTGCTGGCCGTTCAGGACATGAACATTAAGGAGCTCGCGCAAGCTCTAAATCTGAGCAGCGCCATTATGACCATGCATGTACGGAAGCTGGAGAAAGCCGGCCTTATTCAGGCAACCAAAATTCCGAGCAAAGGCGGCAATCGCAAGGTATGCTCGCTCGTCGCCGAGAATATTACCATCGAGTTCCCAAGTCGGGACAATGCGTCCCTTCTCCGCGACTACCATCAGACGATCGTCTCAGTCGGCCATTATACCGACTTCCAAATCGAGCCGACCTGCGGACTGGCATCGACCGAGAAGGTAATCGGCGAATTCGACGAGCCTCGCTGCTTCCTGGATCCCGATCGTTTCAACGCCAAAATCCTATGGTTCGGCCAAGGCTTCGTTGAATACAAGGTGCCGAACTATCTGCTTGCCGACGAAGTTCCCGACGAACTCGAAATTTCGATGGAGATCTCGTCCGAAGCGCCTTTCACGAACCGCAATTGGCCTTCCGACATCTCCTTCCACTTGAATGGAGTCAAGCTTGGCACCTGGACGAGCCCGGGAGACTTCGGCGGCAAACGAGGGAAGTATACCCCCGATTGGTGGTGGGACGAAGTCAACCAGTACGGCCTGCTGAAGGTCATCAAGGTGAACGGCCAGGGGACCTTCATCGACGGGAACCAGATTTCGACCGTCTCGCTTGATCAGTTGAACGTTCGCGAGAAGCAGCTGAACTTCCGGATCGGCATCGAGAAGAACGCCCATCATATCGGCGGCGTGACGCTGTTCGGTTCCGGCTTCGGCAACTACAACCAAGACATCGTATTTAAGCTCTACTATAGGCAGGAAGACGTAGCCCCGGCGGAATAACGCGCGGGGTTTTTTACGCATTCAATAGGGAGGGCTGTATATTGTATTTAATTCGCCCGTTTCTTTACTAAAATAAAATGTAGGGCGTGAGCCCGATATACCGGACCCACGCCCTACATGTAGCCTTACCACGCTCTGTCTGACTTATAGCAGGCGTCTCCCGTTATTAACGGCTTTCGACGTCGTATAAGACACGCGCGACGAGATCTTGTTTGTAATTGCCGAAGTTCGATCCGTAAATCGTTAGTCCCCCGACTTGCCCCGTCTCGGATACGCCGATCATGAACTTGATGTCCGCATGCTCCGCGAGCGGAATGTCGGAGATCTTCGTCTCCGAGATCAGGCAGCCGTCGATGAACGTGCCATTCTCGTTGATACGCAGCAGCTTTAAGAGGCCGAATTGATTCAGATGCGGCGGCCACCAGACAGGGTTGTTCGCGCCTTTCTCCCCTCCGAAGTCGCCGGGCGATGTCCAAACCCCAAGTTCGACTCCGTTGATCGAGAAGACGATATCGGATGGGTAAACATTTGCATATGAGGGTGCCTCCGAGCTCAGTTCCATGATGAATTGCAGCTCGGTCAGCCGATGATTCGCCTTCAAATAGTTCGGAATGCGGTACTCCAGGAACCCCTTGGCCAGCCAGACAATCTCCGCATTGATTCGCTGCGGGTCCGCGAAGTAACGCGGATTGTCGAACTCCCCAATGATGCTGTCCTTCGTCGCGAGCCCGCAGGTCGGCTCCGCGTGATAGTCGCAGTAATGGCCGACTTTGATCTCGACCTCGTAAACATTCTCCGGTCCTTTGCTCCGCAACTCGACCGTCAGTAAATCTTCATTTAAATAACAAATTTTCTGAATGCCATGCTTGCCGACTGCCGTTGTAATGTCGATCAGACCGCTCTCTTCGAGCTTCTTGATATGCATCGTAACAGCGCCGTTGGTCAAGCCCAGCTTCTCGGCTATTTCATTCAAGTTTAAGCTATCGTATTTGGTTAGCAGCTCCAAGATCTCGATCCGAATCCCAGAGCCCAACGCTTTAAAAATATTTAGTCCGGAACGGAGTTCTTTAATGTAAATCAAGAGGAGCCGCACCCTTTCTTATACCGCAGTTCATTGGATATCAGGAATCAAATAATATCGCGGTTTCTTAAAAATTTAACAACATTTACTATATCATATTTCTCCTGCAATAGACAGGTTTGTATTCGGCTGCGGCCATCACGCCTCTTCCTGTGCCGCCGCTCTTCCCCACAGAGCGCTGCCTTCCTTCGACAACACGCTGAAAGCCGGTACGAACGCCTCCTTACTCTCGTCCCATACGCGCGCGAACACGCCGCGATAGATACCGTCTTCCAATTCCAGCATGAATTCGCGGGAGCCGTCGACGAATGACCATTCTCCTCCTGCGCTTCCCGAAACGGTTCCGTCCTCATGAAGACGTATCGGTACCGGCCGTTTTATCTCCGCCGTAATGTCTTGCCCATGGTTCAGCAGCAAATAGTCGCCGGCAACCGTATCGGCCTCGAATACGCCGATCAACTCTTCCGCATACCGTCCCGGAAGCATGACAGGCCAACCTTCAGAGTTCATGGCCATCTGGTGCACGCGCACCTCATGCGCTTCGCCTCTTCCCGGGAACCGGGTGTGGAACACGAGAAAGGCTTTGCCGCTCTCCTCATCGTAATAAGCGGAGTTATGCCCGGGCGAGACGTAACCGTTGCCGTCATAGCCGTTCGACTCCTCCCACTCGAAGTTACCTACCAGCTTGACGCCGTAAGGCTCGATCGACCGGTCGTCGAATATCGTGCCCTCCGCCCCCTTCGCGTCAAGCATCGCCTGCCCTGTGGCATCCGTAAACGGGCCGTCGGGCTTCTCCGATCGCGCGACGCGGATTTGATAGCCGCCGTCAGCCGTTAATCCCCCGTATGAGAGGAACAAGTAATAATATTTCGTCTCCGGACTATACAGCATGTAAGGCGCTTCGATTCGGCTATGATTACCGCCGAGCAGCTTCTTGCCGTAGCCTTGTCCCTCTAGCGGCTTGCCCGTCTCGGGATCCAAGGCCAGAATGTAGATACCTCCTGAGTAAGAGCCGTATACCATCCACAGTTTACCATCGGCATCGAAGAACACGTCCGGGTCGACCGTATTCGGGTGGATCGTCGCGTCATAGAACGAGCCGTCCGGCAGCGGCTCGCTCATGTCCATGCCCGATCGCAGCAGCAGCCCCAAATCTTCGTACGGCCCCTCGATTTGATCTGCAACGGCGAGACCGAGTGCCGATCGCGGCGAATCACCTCGACATGCATTGTAGTACATGTAATACTTCCCGTCTGCTAGGCGAATGACGTCCGCCGCCCAGAACGTCTGGGTCTCTGCCCACTGCAACGCTTCCTTCATCTCTTCGAACGGATCGGGAATCAGCGGATTCCCTGGTCTAACGCCGTTCGAAATTTGCGTCCACGACATCAAGTCATCCGACTTGGCGGACATCAGATGCGAGCCGAATACGTAGTAGGTTCCGCTTTCCAATAGGATTGACGGATCGTGTACCGACGCCTCCTGGAATTCAGGAGAATTCGGAATCCCCGGCTCGTCGGCCGGTTGTCCACCGCCGGTGCAACCGCCGAGCGTGAGCGCCGCTGCAATCCCCAATGCGGTCCATTTCCTAATCTCCACTTTCTGGAATCCCCCCTCAGTATATCAATCCGTCTTAACGACTTGGTTTAATTGAAATCGGTCCAAAGAAGCTTTTAGGCTGCCGGACAATTGCTCCAACTGGCCGGATAACTGGACCAGATCCTGGCTGATGCCGAACTGCTGGCTGCAGAGCGATGCGACTTGTTCCGAAGAGGCAGCCGATTGCTGTGATACGGCGCTCACCGCCTGCATGGCATCGGACAGCACCTGCTGCGAATGTTCGAGGTGCTCGATCGATTGGAAAATGTCTCTCAAGTTATGGACGAAATCGTCCATTTGGCCTTGAACGGCGCGGAAGATCGTCCCCGTGGCTTGCACGGCATGGTTCTGCTGCTGGAAGATCGGATACACCTCGGAGAGCGCCGATACGGTCCGATCGATCTCGGATTGAATCTTATCCACGATCTCGCCTACGGACACGATCGACGTCTTAGACTGCTCCGCCAGATTACGGATTTCGGAAGCGATTACAGCGAACCCTTTGCCGGCTGCGCCGGAACGAGCAGCCTCAATCCCGGCATTCAGCGACAGAATATTCGTCTTCTGGGAGATGCCTTCCAACAACGCCAAGATGCCGCGCACGGCATGCGTGCTCTCCTGCAGCCCTTCGACCCGCTCGACCATGACGCGCGTCTTCGCTTCGATGTCGCTCGTCTGCTGTACGAGTCCCTCCATATTAATCATGCCTTGCTGACTGGCGCTTCGCACCGTCTCCGCAGATTGTCCCAGCTGCCCGTTCGCCTCGACGATCGTCTTAAGCTTATCGCCGAGATCAGTCGTCAGCCTGCTCACTTGATCCGCCTCTTCGGACAACGAGACCGATCCCGTAATGATCTGCTCGGTCGCCACCTTAATCTCCTTCGCCGAGGCGGACGTCTGGTTGGAAGCTTCGGACAAGGAGGCTGCCGTCTCGAGCACGGCAGATGCGGACCGGTTCGTTTGGTTGACCAGCCCGTTGATTTGATCCATCATCCGGTTGAATTCCCGCCCAACCTTTCCAATCTCATCCTGCGACTTGAACTGGGTTCGCACAGACAGATCCCCTTGCGCCCCAAGCGTCATCAAATCGCTCAGCTTGATCAGCGGTTTGCCGAGCCACCTCGCGATCAGCCAGCCGAGGACAGATGCAAGCGCGACAGCCGACAGGGCGATGACCAGCGTCGCGTTCTGGATGCTGCGCGCGCTCGCGACGACTTCTTGAAGCGGCACCGTGCCTACGACATACCAATCCAGTTTCTCGGAATACTGAAAGACGACCAGCTGTTCACCCTTCTCGCCGAAGCTCGCCTGGAAGAAACCGGACGGCTTGCCGTCCGTCTTCAGCTCGAAGCCGGATGGCTGAGCGATCCGTGCGGGATCGTTGCTGATCAGTACGCGATTATCCGCATCCACGATCAACGTCTCCGACGATTCGGAGATCCGAACGTCCTTGAGCAGATCGTATACGGCCGCATTCTTCAGTTCGATCACCGAGTAGTACTCGATTTCCCCGGAGGAGAGGCTGCGCATTGCGCGGGTAACGGCCATGGCCGGTTCCTTCGTAATTCCTACTTCTGTCGGAATATACCCCGTCGCTGAAGGGTGAAGCCATACCGTCTTGCCGTCTTTCTCTACGGTCTGCTTGATCCAATCCAGCTCCGGATCGATGCGCGACACCCCCGATCCGGTTCCGATGGCGTATACTTCGGGTTTGTTATGCAGCGGCGCAATCGTGACGGATGCAATGGCCGGATCAGAGAACGCATGTTCTTCGATCGTAGAGCGTACCATACGTGAAGCCTGCGAACGCTTACCTGCTGTAGACGCGTAGTTGTAATCATCAATATCTTGTTGAAGCGATTGGTTCGCCATCAGCTTAAGCGAGAGGGTCTCGTATTGGGCGAGCATCAGATCGACCTTGCCTCCCGCCTGCTGAATCGTCTGTTGGGCCGTATTGGATACTTCGGACGTAACGATTCCTTTCGAGATCACATAGGAGATGTAGCCCGAACAAGTCACAAAGAAAACGATGCTGCATACAAAAATTAAAAATACTTTCATCCCGATCGTCTGAAACCTTCTTCTCACAATGCTCATAACCAGCCCTCCGTCAGGGAACAAGCGCCCGCTCCGAACGTGCGCATTCTGTTCTATCGTTCGTACGTGCTTCCTGATGCTTACTGACTTTCAGGCGCCGGAACGCCAAAGTCTGGCGTACCGTCCTCTTTCCATCCAAACGGTTGGACCCGAGTATGCCGGTTCGGATCATACAGCGGATCTCCCTCGATTTCCCGATAACTGCGAGAGTGATAGACCAAGAGATCGCGCTTGCCGTCCTCCGATACGGTAAAGCTGTTGTGGCCCGGCCCGAATTGACCGTTCTCCGTACTGCTGCGGAAGACTGGCTCCTGCGTCTTCGACCACGAGGCGGCATCCAGCAAGTCAGCGTCCTCGTCCGCCGTCAACAAGCCAACTGCGTAATTCTCGTCTGTGGCGCTTCCGGAATAGGTCATGAACAGTTTGCCGTTGCGATGCAGCACAGCCGCCCCCTCATTCACCCAGAAGCCGATCGTTTCCCAGGGCAATTCCGGTTTGGAGATCATGACCTGTTCGCTCGCCAGCGTCCATGGGTTCGACATCTCGGCGATGTACAAGTTAGAGTTGCCCCTAATAGCCGGATCTTTCTGCGCCCATACTAGATAGCGGACGCCTCGATGCTCGAATGTCGTAGCGTCGAGCGAGAACGACTCCCAGTCCGTCTTGAGCTGTCCCTTCTCCGTCCACTGCCCCTCGAGCGGATTAGCGGATGCGTTCTCCAGCACATAGATACGATGATCGAATGGCGCGTCTTCCCGAGCGGCCGCGTAATAAACGTACCACTTGCCGTCGATTGAGTGGATTTCGGGCGCCCAGATATGCTTGCTCATCGGGCCGTCCGCCTTCTTCTCCCATACTGCCGAAGCCTCTGCTTCCGCCAGCTCCTCGATCGTCTTAGCGCGGCGGAGCTCGATCCGGTCATAGGCCGGGACCGAACCCGTGAAGTAATAGTATCCGTCCGTATGTTTGTAAACCCATGGGTCGGCGCGCTGCTCAATTAGCGGATTGGAATAGCCGCTCGCTTCCTGCCCTTTCGAACTATTGGCCTGCCCCGAATGGCTTCCAGCCTGTGAACAACCAGCAGCCAGAAGCAGGAGGACAGCAGTGATAAGAAGTATGACGCCGCTTCTCTTCAACATTTGATTCTCCTTCCACTCAATAGCAGTATCACTAGCCCGAGCAGGCTAGTGATACGTCTTGTTCGCGCTTATTTTAATGAATCGTTGACTTCCTTCAGTACCTTAGCCGCGTCTTCGCCGTCAACGAGGATGCGAACGTTCGTCTGCGTCTTGATCGCGTCGATGACTTGCGGCGTCTTCTCGCCGATGTTGATGCCTTCAATTTCACTCTTTACTTGATCAAGCACGTCGAAGATGTTGTCGCCGAAGTAGTCCGTGAACTTGTTCGCCGCTTTCATCGCCGGATCGGTCCATACGTCCGAACGGATCGGGTCGAAGCCGAGAATCGTCCATGTCGCCA
>NZ_JANIPJ010000035.1 GCF_024623455.1 Paenibacillus soyae
GGTTTTCTGGTATGATTGTCATCGAGTAGAGTCCCTTCTTGGTGGCGTGGTAACCCCGAGGATACTCTACTTTTTTGTGTCTTGGAAAGACTCCAAATGTTGGTACACAACTTATTGTACGTCATCGGGATACTGAAAAATAGCGGCGATTGTACCGTTATTCCTGAGCGTTTCTCTCCTACGGGATGATGAACGCGAAAATAACGGTACTATCGCCGCTATTGCAATACGTACCCGCCAACCTGCCGAAAATAAAGGTAAAATGGCCGCTATTTCCCTATGCATCAACTCAACCCGAGCAGCGGAAGGCCGAATGCCGACCTATGCAAAAAGAGCCTCGCCATCCCGTCTGTACGGAATGGCGAGGCTCTTTTTGTGCACGCAGCACGAAAGACCCCCGAGTTACTGCAGCTCCTCCACCGTCTCCCGCAAGGCGGCGATGAACGCGTCCATCTCCTCGTCCGTGCCGATGCTCACGCGCAGATGATTGTCGATGCGCTTCGATGCGAAATAGCGGACAAGCACACCCTTCTCCCGCAGCCGGAGGAAAATGTCCTTAGCCGCGATCGATGGATGCGAGATGAACAAGAAATTCGCTCGCGATTCCGTGCCCCGGAAGCCGAGCTCGGCTACCTGCCGCGCGACGCGCTCCCGCGTGCGGATGACCTTCTCCGTCGTCTCGCGGAAGTAGGCTTCATCCTGCAGCGAAGCGACGGCTCCATGCAGCGCCAGCCTGTCCAGCGTGTAGGAGTTGAACGAATTTTTGATCCGGTCAAGTCCTTCGATCAGCTCCTCCGAGCCGAACGCGAAGCCGACGCGGAGGCCCGCCAGCGAACGCGATTTCGAGAGCGTCTGAATGACGAGCAGATTCGGGTAGTCGGGCACGAGCTTCACTGCCGACTCTCCGCCGAAATCGATGTACGCCTCGTCGATAATGACCACGCGGTCCGGGTTCGCTTCGAGCATCGCCACGATGTCGGCGAGCGGCAGCAGCTTGGCCGTCGGAGCGTTCGGGTTCGGCAGAATGATGCCGCCGTGATCGCCGCCGGATGTAAACTCGCCAACCGGAATGTTGAACTCGTCGTCCAGCGGAATCAGCCGCGGCGTCAGACGGTACAGCTGCGCATACACTTTGTAGAAGCTATATGTAATATCCGGGAACAGGACGGGCTTCGCCGGATCGAAGAACGCGGCGAACGCGAACGCGAGCACCTCGTCGGAGCCGTTGCCCACAAAAATCTGCTTCGGCGACAGGCCGTAGCAGCGCGCCACCTCTTGAATAAGCGCGTCGCATGTCGGATCCGGATAGAGCCGCAGGTCGGCATCCGCCGCGGCCGCTATCGCTTCCAACGCTTTCGGCGACGGCGGATACGGGTTCTCGTTCGTATTCAGCTTAATATAAGTCTTGTCCTTAGGCTGCTCGCCAGGCACGTAAGGCTCGAGCGACCCGGCAAGCGGACTCCAAAACTTGCTCATTGTCAGATTCCTCTCCTCATGAATGGCCGGGTCAGCATTAATCCGATCCAAGCGCCGGCCGTGTTCAATATAATATCGTCAATATCGAAGCTGCCTACCTTCAGCAGCATTTGGGCGATCTCCACCGCGCCGATCAAGCAGATGCAGGCGGCCACGAGCATATGGCTGCGGCTGAATCTCGTATGGAGCAGCGGCAGGAACATGCCGATCGGGATGAATAGGATCAAATTGCCGAATAGATTACTGACCCAGGTCACGAAATTAAAATGGTCCCGGTACACCACGTAACGCTCGATCGTCTCGAACGGCACGAGATTGTACGCGTATTCGTCCATGAAATAACGATCCCGCAGAAACAAGAGATTCATCATGATTGCGGCATACAGCACGGCCAGCACCGTGACGGTCAAGTTGAACCCGATCCGCTTGCTGTACGCGTTCCGGTATAATTTTACGGCAATCACCTCATTCGCTTCATTCGGGCGACCCGCCCGGCACCTTCCTGCCCAGAATGACGAGATCGCGCTCGACACCGTCCAGCACCGCCACGCGGGGCAGGAAGCCGTACTGCTCGAAGCCGTATTTGCGAAGCAGCTTCAGGCTTGGCTCATTATGCCCGAACACGAAGCCCAGAAGCGTCGTTAGACCCAGGCGGGGGCTCTCTCCGATCGCCTTCTCGATCAGGACGGAGCCGAGGCCAAGCCCGCGGTACTTCTCGTCTATGTATATGCTGACCTCCGCCGTCGCTTGATAGGCCGGACGACCGTAAAACGATTGGTAGCTCAGCCAGGCGCCGATCTCGCCATCTTCCATGCGGACGATCCAGATCGGCCGTTTGTCCGGCGAGTGGTTGTCGAACCATGCCCGCTTGCTCTCCACGGTCGCCGGCTCCAGGTCGGCCGTAACCATGCGGCTCGCGATAGTCGAATTGTAGATCTCTACGATGCGCTCCAGATCGGAGCTCCCGGCATCGTGAATGGTGTAGGCTGGCAGGCTCATGTCTCATCTCTCCGCATTCTCTGGTGATGTATAAGGTTGTTCAAATAATTCCGGTAGTCCTCCGGCGTATTCAAATTGCGCAGCCCTTCCTCTGCCTCCGCTATGCCCGCGCCGTCTGACTCCGTCCCCGATCCAGCTGCTAGCGGTACCACTGTCGTCTTCAGCCTGCCGAGCAGCCCCATAACCCGGTAGTCCCGGTTCTCCAGCGCCTCCGCCACCGCCCCGGCGACGCGGGTGTGGTACAGCGCATGGAACGGCTGTCCCGCGGCATGAACGACATCCGCCTCGGCTCGACCGCCGTCGATCGCCTCCAACAATTGCTCCAGCAGCACTCCGGATACCGCCGGCATGTCGCAAGCCATCACGAACGCGTACCCGCGAGGAATGGCGGATAACCCAGCGTGCAACCCGGCCAGCGGCCCGTTGCCGCCAGGATAGGCATCGGCGACGAACCGCACCTTCCCCGCCGCCAGCTCCTCCCGGCAGCCCGAGAGCGCCTCGCGGTATATCGATGCCCGCTCCTCCGTACCGGCCGCAATCGTGACCGAATCCGTCAGCGCAAGCATCTGCAAGACGAGCCGCTCCAGCAGCGGCATGCCGTCAATCGGCAGCAGCGCCTTGTCCATTCCCATCCGGCTGCTGCGGCCGCCTGCCAGAATCAGGCCATGTAGCGGCCGATGTCTCCCCTCCGTTTTCAACTCGGCTCCCCCTTCGCTTCCCGAGCATACAGACAGCCCGCCAAGCGACAATGCCTGACGGGCTGTTAGCCTGCCGATTATCGTTAGGCTTTCGACGGATCGAACGAGCTCTTCAAGGAGACGATGCGGTTGAACGCCAGCTTCTCGGACGTCGAATCCTTCGGATCGACGTTGAAATAGCCGTGACGGAAGAATTGGAACTTATCTCCTCCGGCCGCTTCCTTCATGTTCGGCTCGACGAAGCCGCTTTCCACCGTCAGCGAGTTCGGATTAATCCGCTCCAGGAACGAAGCGCCTTCTTCCTTCGACTCGTCGAGGATAAGAGGCTCGTAGAGGCGGAAGTCCGCAGGCACGGCTTGAGACGCTTCTACCCAATGAATCGTGCCCTTCACCTTGCGCTCGTTGAAGCCGCTGCCGCTCTTCGTCTTCGGATCGTACGTGCACCGAAGCTCGATCACTTCGCCGTTCTCATCCTTAATGACTTCCTGGCAAGTGATGAAATAAGCGTGCTTCAGCCGCACCTCGTTGCCCGGGAACAGGCGGAAGTATTTGCTCGGCGGGTTCTCCATGAAGTCGTCCTGCTCGATGTAGATCTCGCGCGAGAACGGAATTTGGCGGGTGCCCATCTCTTCGTTCTCCGCGTTGTTCTCAGCCTCCAGCATCTCGACCTGCCCCTCCGGGTAGTTCGTGATGACGACCTTCAGCGGCTTCAGCACCGCCATCGTGCGCAGCGCCTTCAGCTTCAGATCCTCCCGGATAAAAAATTCCAGGTTCCGCTCGTCCACCACGCTGTTGCTCTTCGCGACGCCGATCTCACGGCAGAACGCGCGAAGCGCTTCCGGCGTGTAGCCCTTGCGGCGGAGGCCGCTGATCGTCGGCATGCGCGGATCGTCCCAGCCGTCCACGATGCCTTCGTCCACGAGCTGCTTCAAGTACCGTTTGCTCATGACCGTATTCGTCACGTTCAGGCGCGCGAATTCATATTGGCGAGGCTTCGCCTCCATCTCGCACTCCTCGATCGTCCAGTCGTACAGCGGCCTGTGGTCCTCGAATTCCAACGTGCAGATCGAATGCGTGATGCCTTCGATCGCGTCGCTGAGCGGGTGCGCGTAATCGTACATCGGATAGATGCACCAGGCGTCGCCCGTACGATGGTGATGAGCATGCGAAATGCGATAGAGCACCGGATCGCGCATCGTCATATTCGGCGAAGCCATGTCGATCTTCGCGCGAAGGACGCGCTCTCCGTCCTTGAACTCGCCCGCGCGCATGCGCGCGAACAGGTCCAGGTTTTCTTCCACGCTGCGGCCCCGATACGGACTCTCCTTGCCCGGCTCCGTCAGCGTGCCCCTCATCTCCCGGGTTTGCTCGGCCGTCAGGTCGCAGACATAAGCCTTGCCCTTCTTAATAAGCAGAACCGCCCTATTGTACAGCTCCTCGAAGTAATCGGAGGCGAAACGCAGCTCCTCCCACTCGAAGCCGAGCCACTTCACGTCTTCCTGGATGGATTCAACGTATTCTGTATCTTCCTTAACGGGGTTCGTATCGTCGAAACGAAGGTTCGTCTTGCCTTTGAATTCGTCGGCCAGCTCGAAGTTCAGACAGATCGACTTGGCGTGTCCGATATGAAGGTATCCGTTCGGCTCCGGCGGGAATCGCGTAATGACTTCCTGCACGCGGCCGCTCTTCAAATCTTCCACGACGATGTTTTTGATAAAGTTTGAGGATGATGTCTTCTCCACTGCGCTCTCCATCCGCGACCAACCTTTCCCAATCGAAAATAGTTATCTATTTATAATACACAAAATTTGGGGAAAATACACGCGCAAAACGCCGTCGTTGCTTGTCCTCCAAGCGGATTTCCAGTCATTATTCGCATCATATACCCGCTTTGAAACTTTTTATAACATTCCTTTTTATTAGAATCCTCTCACTTTCAACACGAATCTACATTTTCCCATTATAGTAGAGCTTAAGTTGTTCAAACATACTGCCTAATTCCCGATCGGGAAACGGGGGAACCACTTTGGGTGAATTGATTTCGACGTTCGGCACGCCGATCGCCTTGGGAATCATAGGGAACCTTCAACCGAACCCCACAGCTAACCTCGTAGGCACCGGAAGGAGCTCCACCAATTGAAGAAGAAAGTAAGCATGATTCTTGCGGGCCTCGTTCTATTGCTCGCATTCCAGGCTGGCAGCGCATTCGCAAGCGCTTCCAAGATGGACGGCATTATCGACGACTTAATTGGTACGAGATATTCGTACGGCGGTACATCCACCAAAGGCTTTGACTGCTCCGGATTCACGGGGTACGTGTTCGACAAGATGGGCATCGACCTTCCTCGCAGATCGGTAGATCAAGCGTCGGAAGGCACCAAGGTGGCCAAAGCTGATCTCAAGCCAGGCGACCTCGTCTTCTTCGACACCAGCGGCTCAAACAATGGCGGCATCTCGCATGTCGGTATCTACGTGGGAGACGGCAATATTGCTCATGCATCCACAAGCAAGGGCGTAACGATCGACAAGCTGGACTCCTCCTACTACAAATCGCGCTTCGTTACGGCGCGCCGCGTAATGGATGAGGAAACGTTCAAGACGTACGCTGAAGCTGTGAAGTAAATTTATAAGGCAAAAAAGGCTGCTCTTTCGTAGGATTCTACGAAGGAGCAGCCTTTTTGTCGCCTATGAGTTGCTGTTGCTTCTTGCCGAAGCCCAGCCATGCGATCAGCACGAGCAGGAGGATGACGACGGTACTTGCGATGCTCCACATCGTCGTCCGTACCGGGTAGTTGTCCATGAACCATCCCGTCAATCTTGGCAGAATCGCGCCGCCGACTCCGCCGAGAGCAACGAGCAGGCTGGTCGTTCGCTCCGTCATACCCGGGAGCAAGCCGTTCGCATAGACCAGGGCTATGCCGAACAGGCCGGAGAAGAACAAGCCGCTGAACGCGACCAAGACGAGCATCCAGCCCTCCGAGGCGGTTGCCGCCATGCCGACGAAGGCGCACGCCGCCCCGGCCGAGAAGACGGCCAAATAGCTTGCGTGGCCCATCCGGTCCGCCAGCACGCCCGCGAACAACCTACCGAATACCATCGTCCCCCAGAATAAGCTGAGCGCCGCGGCGGCGGAAGACTCCTTCATGCCGGTTCGTTCAATGAGCATCGAAGGCAAGTAATTGGAGAAGCTCATCTCCACCCCTACATAGATCAGGAAGAAAAGCGCGCTTAAGAACAGAAACGGCAGCGACTTGGCTGGGTAACCGAGCCACCCGCGTCCTGCTCCCGCCGATGAAGCTGTCCGCTTTCCGGAATGGCCATCCGCGTTGTCCCGTCTTTGCTCCCCCGCTTCGACCCGCTTTGGTCCAAGACTGTCGTCCAAGCTTCCGAAGGACATTGTCAGCCACAGAACGAAAGTGATCCCCGCCATCGCGGCGAGAATGGGGAAGGACAGCTGCCATACCTGCTGCTGAATCAGATAGGCTGCTGTAATCGGAATAATAAGGGCTCCGATACCGAAGAATGTCTCCAGCCGGCTCATCGCCGACGCCTTTCCTTTCATCAAATCGATAACGGCGGCCCCGACAATCGCCTCCGTCATTCCGAAGCCGATTCCCGCGATCGGCGCGAACG
This sequence comes from Paenibacillus soyae, assembly GCF_024623455.1. Taxonomy (GTDB): domain Bacteria; phylum Bacillota; class Bacilli; order Paenibacillales; family Paenibacillaceae; genus Pristimantibacillus; species Pristimantibacillus soyae. The sequence goes on from NZ_JANIPJ010000035.1 coordinate 6,807, forward strand.
CCAGCATCCAACCCCACGGCAGCAGCAGGCTGTAGGCCGCTTCCGCGATAGTGAGCGCCCCCATCGCGAGCAATACCGCGCCCCGCTTCCCGACTCTTGCCGTGAGGGTCGGGGCCAGCAGCACGCCCGCAAGAAAGCCGAGGAACTGGTTCATGATCCATTGCCCGCCGTCTTTGTACGTCAGACCGTAATAGTCGATGAGCTGCTCCAGAACGGCCCCGCCGACGACGTGCGCGATGCCGATCACCAGATACGATAAGCAGCCCATCCACATGAGCTTCTTCATTGCCATCCAATCTCCTTGTTCTTCACGCCCTGCCGACGTTCCTCTGATATAATGCCTATATGACGAACTTAATCCGCTTCTCTCATTATAAACCAAACGATTGGACCGTGACCATGGCGCCCATGACCGATATCCATGCGGCCGAGCTATGCGAGTGGCGGTACGACCCGCCTTACGATTTCTATAATTGGCCGGCGTGGGAGGACATGAAGAAGGACGGAATCGAATTTGGCGATCCCGTCCTCCGTTACAATCAATATGCGTCCGTGCTTGGTCCCGGCGGCCTGCTTATCGGTTTTGCCCAGTTCTTCCCCTTGGGGACCTCCGTCATCAGGCTAGGACTCGGGCTTCGGCCCGAGCTATGCGGGCTTGGACTCGGTCAGCTGCTTGTCCGAGCCGTCTCCGAGGAAGCCCGGCGAAGATCGCCCGGCGCCGAAGTCGACCTTGAAGTTCTGACTTGGAACGCACGGGCGATCCGAACCTACGAGAAAGCCGGCTTCCGGATCGAAGATACGTACATGCGGCCAACGAAGGACGGCGAACAGGAGTGCCACTGCATGGTCTACGCTCCATAACTACCATATCTAACTGCTGCTTGCGCGCGTGCCCGCGTCCCGAATATCCGCGAACAATATGTGTCCCGGGCGCGCCAGTATCAGAATCGTCCGAACCCACTCCCTCGTGTCGAGATCGGCATATGACTTCGATACGATCGATCTTCGCCGCTCGCCAAGCTGCACCACATTCGGGACGAAATACGGCCGCCAGCTCCAGTTCGCATGACGAAACCGTTCTTCGCGCCGCCATTCGTTCTCGCCTTCGCGGATATAATTGGCGGTCAACTGGATTCCTTCCTCGTTGCAAAGGTAAACCCGAAGGCAGCTTTCGTGGAGCCCGGGCAGCAGCCGCTCTATCCAGGCGTCCGCGTCATCCCGGGCGCCAAGCGGTCCCGCCGAATGGAGTATCCGCTCCGCAAGGAGCTCCGCCTGGCTGTGCCATAGCTTCTCCGACGCGGCATACTGCTTCCTATGCCGAGAAAGCTCGCTATCGATTACATCCGCGAATCGGCTTGATTCCATGAAGTCCGGCTCCGCTCCGGCGAAGAAGAAGCCCTGCACGTATCTTGCGCCGGATCCGATGGCGCGCTCCAGATCCTCCCGCGTCTCTACACCTTCGAATAGAAGCGATGCCCCGATCTGCTCCGCCAAATCCGAGAAGGACCGCAGCACGCCGAAATATCCGTTATGCGTGGCGCTCTTCTTCACCATATGAACGTCGATCTTCAGCAGATTCGGTTGAATCTGGGCGATCCGGTCGGCGCTGCTGAACCCGCTCCCCACGTCGTCGATGGCGATCAGGCAGCCTTGCTCGCGATAACGCTCCACGACGGCGCGTAGCACCTCCATGGAGCCGCCGAAGCTCTCCTCCGTAATCTCGATAACGACGCGGCGAGGATCGACGCCGAACTTCTTTAGCAGCGAAAGCGTGTACAATTCCCCGGACTCTCCGATCCTGTAAATCCAACCAGGCTTCAGATTCAAAAACAATAACGGAGGATCCTTCTCCTGCCCCACTCTCTCGATCGCTCGCTCCCGGATGATCCGGTCGACCGCCAGATGCTCCTCGGCCGGAATTGACGAGTCGCCGAAGAACGGTCCGAGACTTCTCACGGAAGCTGCGCCCACCGCCCTTCCAAGAACCTCGTAGCCGGTAATACGGCCCGAATCCAGAGCAATGATCGGCTGATAGTAGGCTGTTATCGATTCGTCATAAAGTCCAAGCGATATAGGCAACGGTTGTTTAATCGGCAAGTTTGGCATCGGCCCACCTCTATGTTACGTGCGTGTCAAATAATCTATCACGATATTCCTCTCATTGTAATGGAGGCTTCCCGCAATGTAAAGATTTTCGACACCATTCGCGCGCTAGAGGCAGGCTCTCGCTTAAATCAGCCGAACGATTTGGATGACGTTATCCCCTTGGGACACCTCGATCACATGATGTTTGCTGTTATAGATCACGGCTCCTCCCCCGACCTCGATCTGGGCATGCTCGCCCAGCCCATAGAATACGTCGTCCGCGAGCGCCTCCATCACCTCGCGGCGGTCTTCCGCGCCAAGCGCTTCCCATTCCTCCGGCTCCATCTCGAAAAACGTGTAGCTCTCCTCTATTTTGCCGACGGCATCCGTTAATTCATTTAATATATCGGCGTACTCCCGCGCATGGCGCACTCCCATTTCGACACAACTCCTTCAAATTATTGATCGCTTACGGATTACTTTAAGTTCACGTTCAAAAAGTTGAACATCCTCTATAATTTCAGAATACCCTTTTGTCGATATAAATAGAAGTAGTGAAGGCTGTTATAAACAGAAAGCCATAAGAAACTAAACATATTGGACGGGGTGCATGATGAAAAACTCAACGATTATCGGTATTATAGTGGGTCTTGTCGCGATTCTTGGCGGGATGGTGCTGAAGGGCGCGCACTTGTCCTCGCTGCTTAATCCCGCTGCCTATATGATCATTCTGGTCGGTACGTCCGCATCCATTCTGATCGCGTTCCCGATGTCCGAGCTGGGCAAGCTCGGCAAGCTGTTCAAGATCGTCTTCAACGAGCCGAAGCTTCCTTCCCGCGAAGATCTGATCGCCCGCTTCATGGAATGGGCGTCCATCACTCGCCGCGAAGGCCTCCTCGCCCTCGAAGCCAAAGTAGACGAGATCGAAGACGACTTTCTCCGTAACGGCATGCGCATGATCATCGACGGCAACGACCAAGATCTCGTGCGCGACGTTCTGCTCGAGGATATTGCCGCAACCGAGGAACGCCACAAAGCCGGCGCTCTAATCTTCACGCAAGCAGGCACCTACGCTCCGACGCTCGGGGTTCTCGGCGCCGTTGTCGGTCTCGTTGCCGCCCTGGCGGATATGAGCGACATGGACAAGCTGGCCCACGCTATCGCAGGCGCGTTCATCGCGACGCTGCTCGGTATATTCACAGGTTATGTCCTGTGGCATCCGATTGCCAATAAGCTGAAGCGTATCTCCAAACGCGAAATTCAGATTCGTCTTATGATGCTGGAAGGACTTCTCTCGATTCAATCCGGCGTATCGACCATCGCCATCCACCAGAAGCTGTCCGTCTTCCTGACTCCGACCGAACGGAGGAAGATGGCCGAGAAGGAGGGCGCAGCCGATGAGCAAAAAGCATAAGCATGACGATCACGAAGAGCACGTAGACGAATCGTGGCTTATTCCTTACGCCGACTTGCTCACCCTACTGCTTGCGCTCTTCATCGTTCTCTATGCCATGAACTCCGTCGACGTGAAGAAGTTCGAGCAGATGTCCCAGGCGTTCAGCGTGGCGTTCAATAACAGCGGCGCGGGTATCCTCGATTTCCCGTCGGCGGTGGAGACAGGGCAGGATCCGAAGAAAAATGATCAGAATGCCGACGATAAGAACAATACGGACGCGAACAAGCAGCCGGATGCCAACGTCAATAAGGACGCGACCTCCGAGGAGGACGCTTCGATGGAGGAGCTTATTAAGCGGGAGCAAGCGGAGCTGGAGGATCTGAAGAAGAAGATCGATGACTATATCGACAAGGAAGGTCTGACCTCGGATCTCGAGACAAAGCTCAATATGTCGCAGCTGCTCATCACGATCAGCGACAATGCGCTCTTCTCGCCGGGACAAGCTACGGTGAAGCAGGAATCCGAGGCGCTTGCCTCGGCCATCTCCAAGATGCTCCAGGAGTACCCGACCTACAAAGTCATCGTGGCCGGCCACACGGACAATACACCTGTCGGACGCTCCGAGTTTCGATCCAACTGGGATCTTAGCTCGATGCGCGCTATCCGGTTCCTGGATATTATGCTTGAGAACAAAAGCTTGGATCCGACGCGGTTCAGCGCCGTCGGCTATGGCGAATACCACCCTCTCGTGGAGAACACGACGGCGGCTAACAAAGCCAAAAACCGCCGCGTAGAGGTATCGATTCTCCATTCGTACGTCGATTCCACGAACCCGCAGCAGCTTCAGGTTAAGCAGTAAACTATTCGTTCCGCAAAAAAAGAGCCGCCGGCAACCGCCGACGGCTCTTCTTCTTATTGCGGTGTATAGTTCAATAGGCCGAACAGCTCCCTGCGCTCGCCTTCCGTCAGATCGCGCCACTTGCCGACCGGCAGCTCGTCGAGCCGAATGTTCATGATCCGGACCCGCTTCAGCTTGCGCACATGATAGCCGAAAGCTTCGCACATTCTGCGGATTTGGCGATTGCGCCCTTCGGTTAAGATGATCCGGAACGTCCTCTCCGCTACCCGGGTCACCTTGCACGGGAGCGTCAGGCTGCCCAGCACCTTAACGCCTTCCGACATGCCTTTGACGAAGGCGTCGTTAATCGGACGGTCAACCGTCACGATATATTCCTTCTCGTGCTTGCCCTCCGACCGCAGTATCGGATTAACCACATCGCCGTCATTCGTGAGCAGAATAAGCCCTTCGGAATCCTTGTCCAGCCTGCCAATCGGGAATATCCTCTCCTTGTGGCCTACGAAGTCCACGATGTTTCCTTTAATATGACGCTCGGTCGTGCTCGTTATGCCAACCGGCTTGTTGAGCGCGATATAGACATGGCGCTTCTGCTCGCCGATTCTTCTTCCTTGTACACGGACATCGTCTCCAGGCTCCGCTTGGCTGCCAAGCTCCGCTACGATTCCGTTAATCGTCACTTGTCCGCTTTCGACGAGCTTGTCCGCCTCGCGCCTGGAGCAGTATCCCGTATCGCTAATAAATTTATTGATTCTCAATGCAGATTCACCTCATTGTAGCGTATCCTACACTATGACGAGGAATTGCGCAACCGCGCCGCCAGCTGAGCGATTTCGCCGGATGGGATCATGCCGGGCTGCGCTTCCCGCCCGATGGCAGCCGCCAGCATCGCTTCGGCAATCTGCCGGGCCGGATTCGGCTTATACGGACTCATCGGTCCTTTGAACAAGAAGGGCATCCTCTCGGCCAGCTTGGCCGCCAGTCGCTCCGCGAACCGGTACTCCTTACGATCTCCGGTAATTAGGGACGGCCGGAAAATATGCAGCCGCTTCAGCGGTAAAGCCTGCAGCTCGCGTTCCAGTCTTCCCTTTACACGGCTGTAGAAGAACGGGGATTTCTCGTCGGATCCCATCGCGGTAATGACCAGCATACGCTCGGCCTCATGCGTCGCCGCCAATCGGCCAAGCTCGAGCGGATAGACGTAATCCACACGTTCGAACTGCTCCTTCGATCCCGCTTTCTTCCGGGTTGTCCCTAGCGCGCAATACACGTCCGCGCCTGCCACCTTCTCGGCCGGCAGCATGCCGAGCTCGTCATAGTTGATGACAAGCTGCTCCAAGCGGGGATGCGCCAGATTTATTCTTGTTCTAACGAGTACCGTCACTTTGCGGTAGTCCGACCGACTGAGCAGCAGCTTGACCAGCTCGCCGCCGACAAGCCCGGTCGCCCCCGCAATAAGCGCTCTACGCTCCAATTGCTGTTCCCCCTCAAACGTTATCCTCAAATCGGCAATAGCCTTTGAGAAAGATGACTTCGTAAGCATTAGCTCTATCTCTCTACGCTTCCAATTTGACGGGTTCTTCCTCCGCCTTCATGCCAGGAAGCGTTACTTTCACGGAGGTTCCCACATTCACTTGGCTCTGTATATCTAATGTGCCTTGATGGCTGTTAATAATTCGCTGGCTGACCATAATGCCAAGTCCCGTGCCCGTCTCCTTACCGGTGAAGAACGGATCGCCGATCTTCGAGATCATCTCCTCCGGAATGCCGATGCCTTCGTCCGTAATCGATATGGCGATGCTTGCGCCTTTCCTCTGAATCGAGATATGAACCGAGCCTCCGCCGGGCATCGCTTCGATCGCGTTCTTCAGCAGGTTGATGAACACCTGCTTGAGCTGGTTCTCCTCGCACGAAATCAGGCATTCTTCCTCCGTAATAACCGTGCGGAACACGATATTGTGAAGATGCGCCTCGCTGTTCAGGAACAACAGGACATCCTGGAGCACGTCGCGAACATCCTTGGTCACGAATTTGATTGCCTGCGGCTTCGCTAGAATTAAGAACTCTCCGACAATGAGGTTGATGCGGTCCAGCTCGGACAGCATGAGCGACACATGGGATGTATTCAGCTTCTTGCTCTGCAGCTGGAGCTGGAGGAAGCCCCTCAGCGTCGTAAGCGGATTGCGGATCTCGTGCGCCACGCCCGCCGCGAGCTGGCCGACCGTAGTCAGCTTCTCCGAGCGGCGAAGCAGCTCCTCCATCCGGTTTCGGCTGCGCATATCCCGGCAGATGCTGGCGAACGCGCGGATCGAACCATCCGAATCCCGAATCGGAGACAGCGTCACGCTTACCGGAATCTTCTCCCCTGTCTTCGTAACCCGGACCGTCTCTTGGGCCGGCAGCTTCTTGCCCGCGAGCAGCAGGCCGATCATCTGGCGCTTCTCCATCCGATGCGTCTCGGGGATGGTCGGATATCTCATACCGAGCACTTCCGCTTCCTCGTAGCCGAATAGCTGCTCGAACGCATGATTCACTTGAATCACCTTGCCGTCCAGGTCCATCAAGTGGATCGCGTCATTGGAGTGGTTAATAAACGATTCGAGATGCTCTTTCATCCGGCGGTTCTCTTCGAAAGCCTTCCGCAGCTTGTTCATATAGATACTCAAGTTCTGGGACATGGCGTTTATCTTAAGCGCAAGGAGACCGAATTCGTCCTTCCGCTTAATCTGAATCGGCTTATGGAAGCGAACCGACGACACTTCGTTGACCTTCCACAATATATCCTTAAGGGGCCTTATGATGAACCCGACGAACCAGTAAATGGCGACTAGCATAATCAGCAAAAAAATGCCGGTGTAGAGCAGCGTATAATCGCGTTTCATTCCGACAAGCGTATCGAGCATGCTTCGGTCATAGACGACGCTGATTACGTACTCTCCCAGCCTATCGCTCGCGTAAAAGCTGCGCAAATATTCAATGCCGTCGATCGTCGCGACGCGCAGCGAGAATTCGCCCGGCTTCGCCGCTTGCACAGAGGGAAGATCGTTGTTAGCATCAATATAGGTATACGTCCCGTAATGGACGTCTAAGGAATCCTTCCGGAACACCGACACTTCCTTAATCGAGCGGTTCATGACGCTCATCGCCTCGAACAGGAAATCGGGCTCCGGAGTATCCGGCACGTCCGCCGATTTTCTCGCCGCTTCATAATTTTCGATGAACTCCACCGTCTCGACCGAGTTATGTTCCATCGATGCCTTGTTGAATTCTTTAATTCCTCTCACCATCGAATATTCGCTAAGTAGATGGTATAGAATGACAACAACAAACAATACGAGAGAGATGGCGATGCAGAGCTTGGTCTTGATCGACAATGAGCGACACATCCTTCGGCGAGATGATCGGTAAGACATAGTACCAATTGACTATTCACACTTCATTCACACTATTAACAGAAGTTATACACAGGAGTGAATAAATTGTGAATAATTATGTGCACAACCAAAAAGTTATCCACAAATCTATCAACAGTATGTTAACATCGGAATAAATGTTCGTTGGATAATCCGATGACCTTGTTGGAGTAAGGAGTCTGACTGTTCATGAAGAGAGAAGAAGAAGACCGGCGCTGGATGCTCGAGGCCATTGCAGAGGCCGAGAAAGCGGAAAGCATAGGCGAAGTGCCGATCGGCGCCGTTATCGTACGCCATAACGAGGTCATCGGCCGCGGCCATAATTTGCGGGAAACGCGCCATGACCCGACGGCCCATGCCGAACTGGTCGCCATTCGGGACGCCTGCGACAAGATCGAGGCTTGGCGACTGCTGGACTGCACGCTGTACGTCACGCTCGAGCCGTGCCCCATGTGCGCCGGAGCCATCGTTCAGTCGCGCGTGAAGCGCGTCGTATACGGCACCCACGACCCGAAGGCCGGCTGCGCGGGTACACTCATGAACCTACTACAAGAGCCCCGTTTCAATCACGAAACGGAGCTCACAAGCGGCGTCCTTCAGACGGAATGCGCATTGCTGCTCACTCGATTCTTTCGTCGGCTGCGTGGTAGGTAAATTATATTAGAGTTTGTCGCGGTGCGCGGATAATTCGAATTCGGTACGTTGTATCTGTTGAAGAGCAACGATAAGCTGGTCGGCTTCCTCGCTGATCGCCAGAACCGCCGGGTCGGTCAAACTGCCTCGCGCTTCGGCGATTTCGTGAAGCTTTTGCCGAAGCGACTGCAACTGTCTAAGCAAGTGTTTTTTTTCCATGGTCGCTTCGAGGCACACTCCTTATCTAGTAATCATGCGGTAATAGTTCCATTATACTCTTTGCAAGTCGAAGAGTTTGTAAAATCGTGTCGACGGATGGCTACAATTTTTAGGCATCATTCGACAAATTAAGGATATTGATTCCATTTTATAGTACTATTGAACTAGCGATAGCGCAATGTTCCTAGCTGTCTATTCACATAATTGTAATATAAGAAACGATACAGTAAAATGAAATCCATACCGCAATCGTGCGGCGGGAGGCGAAACTGTGCGCCATAAAGCGGTCATTCTTGGCTGTAATTATTATATTGGGCTAAGCGCCATTCGTTGCTTGGGCATGCACGGCATACATACGGTTGCAGTCGATTATTCCCCGGAACGCGCTTACGGCGCGTTGTCGAAATATACGTCGGAGCGACTGATTGCGCCTCATTATAAAGAAGAGAAAGAAGCTTTCATCGCGTTCCTGAAGGAATACGCGAGGAAGCAGGAGCTCCCACCCGTGCTCATCCCCTGTCATGATTCATACGTCGAGGCGATCGACGAGCACCTCGTCGAGCTCAGGGAGCTCTATTTGATCCCCCAGACGCGGCAGGGTTTGTACACAGAAGTTATGAACAAGGAATCGCTGCACCGGCTGGCCCGCGGGCTCGGCGTGCCGGTACCGGAGACGATCCGTCCGGACGAAGAGGATTTCCTGGAGCGAGTCGAGCGGGAGCTGGGCTACCCTTGCATCGTTAAACCGACCGATTCTCCCTCCTTCGTCGCCGCCTTCCGGCGGAAGCTGTTTATCGTGCATCATCGCGCGGAACTGCTGGAGGCGATTGATCAAGCGAATCGCGCGGGGCTGGATATCATCGTTCAGCGGATTATTCCGGGGTTTGATGACCATATGTACACCTACGACGCCTATTTGAATCAGGAGTCCAAAGTCACGCACGAGGTAACCTGCCAGAAATTCAGGCAGTTCCCCATTAACTTCGGCGCCTCCGTCTATACGGGGCAGCGCTACGTGCCGGAGCTGATGGACATCGGCGGATCGTTCCTGGAACGCATCGGCTGGAAGGGCTTCGCGGAGATCGAATTCAAGAAGGACGCGAAGACGGGCGTTTTTTATCTTATCGAAGTGAACGTGCGGACAACGAACTTGAACGAGCTGCTGCGGAAGGTAGGGATCAACTTCCCTTACGTTGCCTATATGGAGCTTGTCGGCACGCCGCTAGCGCCCCAAGTGATCAGGCGGGACACGAATCGCGTCTTCTGGTATTTCTACGAAGATATGCTGGCGGTTCGGGATTATTGGCGCTCCGGTCAGCTCGGCATAGGAAACGTGCTGCGTTCGCTGCTGAAGCCGAAAGCCTATGCCATCTGGTCATGGCGGGATCCGAAGCCGGCGTTCGCCTTCGCGTCGATAATCGCGGGCAAGCTTTGGAACAAGATTCGGAGACGTAACAGACAGGAAGAAGACAAGAAGAGGATAGGAAGAGGACAGGAACAGGATTGGAGTGGATAACATGCTGCTGGCTGCATTAGTGGAAGGGCTGGAATACGGCACCCTGCAGGGTGATCTCCACGTGGATATATCTGACATCGCCTTCGATTCAAGGGAAGTGTCGAAGGGCGGGCTGTTCGTAGCAATCACGGGCTTCACCGTGGACGGTCATCGCTATATCGAGAAGGCCGTGGAGCTGGGAGCCGCGGCCGTTCTCGTCGAGAAGGACATCCACGTCGACGCGGACGTTACCGTGCTGAAGCTGCAGGATACTCGGCAAGCTCTCGCGGAAGTAGCCGCAAGGTTCTACGGAAGGCCTTCCGAGAAGCTGAATCTGATCGGCATCACGGGTACGAACGGGAAGACGTCGACGACTTATTTCATCAAGTCGATTCTCGAGCAAAACGACCGTAAGGTCGGCGTCATCGGCACCATTGGCGCGATGGTCGGGAACGAGCCTCTCCGTACCAAGTCGACGACTCCGACAACGCCGGAATCGCTGCATCTGCAGCGCATGTTCGCGGATATGGCGGAGGCCGGCGTACAGGATTGCGTCATGGAAGTATCCTCCCATGCGCTCAGCCTGCACCGCGCGGCGGCAACCCGCTTCAAGATCGGCGTCTTCACGAACTTAACGCCCGATCATCTGGAGCTGCACAAGACGATGGAGGAGTATTTCGAGGCGAAGGCCATGCTCTTCGATCTGACGAGCGATTTCAATATTATCAACGTCGACAACGACTTCGGCCGTCAGCTGATCGACAAGGTGAAAGGCTACGACACCAAGCTGGTCACTTACGGCATCGAAGAGGATGCGGACATTCGGGCAACCGACATCCGTTACGAAGCGGACCGCACCACGTATCTCGCGCATACCCCAGCGGGCAGCATCGAGATTACGGTCAATCTCCCTGGAAGCATCTACGTATACAATAGCTTGGCAGCCGTCGCGTGCGCTTATTGCAGCGGCATCAACTTGGAGCATGCGGCTGCCGGTATTCGAGCGGTCGAGCGAATCAAAGGCCGGCTGGAGGTCGTCTATCACGACGACGAGAGGAAAATCATCGTCGACTTCGCCCATACGGAGGACAGCCTCGAGAAAGCCCTGTCGACGCTTCGCCCGTTCACCCAAGGACGTCTGCTGCTCGTCTTCGGCGTCTACGCGGCCCCGGGCGCGGTAGGTAGCCCCAAACGCGAGGCGATGGGCAAGATCGCGGCGGAGCACGCCGACTTCTCCATCGTGACCTCCGACAATCCGAAGGATCAGGACCCCGACGCGATTATCGCGGAGGTGTCCGCCGCCGTGGCAGCCGCAGGGGGAGCTTATCGCGGCATCGTCGACCGTAGGGAAGCGATTCAGTTCGCGATCGATATGAGCGAGAAGGACGACGTTATTCTCATCGCGGGCAAAGGTCATGAGACAACCCAGGTCATCGGCAAGACGGAAATTCCGTTCAACGAAGCGGAGATCGTCACGGAGATCATGGCGGCCCGCAAATCGAATTCCTCATCAAAGAAGGTTTGACCATGGATCAAAAAAGCTTAGGCGTCATAGGCGGCATGGGTCCGAAGGCGACCGCCGTCTTCTTCGACAAAGTGATCGAGAACACCGTCGCCCAGCGCGACCAGGAGCATGTCGACATGATTATTCTCAATCATGCGACCATTCCGGACAGAACGACCGTCATTCTCGAAGGGACGGAAGAGCGGTTTCTCCAAGCGGTCGAGCGTGACTTGGCATTGCTCGAGAAAGCAGGGGTCGCCCATATCGCCATCCCTTGCAACACCTCGCATTACTTCTATGATCAGATGCAGGCCATGACCTCGGTGCCGATCATTCATATGGTCGACGAGACGGTGCGCTTGATCCGCGACCGTTACGGCAGCGGCCTCAAGGTCGGCGTGCTGGCGACGTCCGGCACGATGAAGAGCGGCGTCTATGCCCGCGCGTGCGAGAAATACGGCATGGAGCATTATGCTCCGGACGAAGCGGCGCAGGCGCAGGTGATGAAAATTATCTACTCCAACGTGAAACGGGACATGGACTTCTCCCCGGACGAGCTGCAGGTCCTGATCCGCGAGCTTCAGGAGGAGCACGGCTGCGGCTGCGTCATCCTGGCGTGCACCGAGCTGAGCTGCATCGAGCTTGGGCCCGACTATGTAGAAGGCGTCGTGGACGCCATGCAAGTGCTGGTCGAGCGCTCGATCACGCTCTCAGGCCGGTCCGTGAAGGGTCAGGCTTAGGACGGCTTGCGGCCGACTCGCCGGCAATCCGAGACGACCGGGACTAGCCCGCGGCTTGCCGAACGGGCTGGGAGGGTTAAGGTTGGACGATTAGTGGCAAAACTACCGTTAATATAGCCGCAAACTCGCTTTGCACCACAAATAACGGATATCTTAATGTTAAATGCTCCGGAGTACGAGCATTCCGGGGATTCAGACAAAAATAGCACCAAAATAGCCGTTATTATTATCCCGGCAGCTCTATCAATCGACAATAGTGCCATTATCGCCGCTATCTTCCCCTCTGGGAGACTCCCTCCTCTGCAGGTGCGAGGAGACTTCTGCGAAATAACAGACAAGGGCTACGGCCAAGCAAACCAAAAAACCTCCGCACAGCGCTTCAGATCGCGCAAGTGCGGAGGTTTTGATTTTAGCGGATGACCAGCGCGTGAGTGCCAAGGGCATCGTAAGAGGCGAAGAACTGGTCCGCGTCGTACGTCACTTGCCCTTGCAGCGGATTCATGACATGCACGGTGTTGTTCGTCCTATTGTAGCCGTTCAGCACGACGCAGTGCAAATTGACCGGAGCCTTGAACAGCTCGCCCGTCGTGTTGAAATACCACGACGACGTCACCTTCGGCGGCGACAAATCGAGCGTTACCCAAATGACGACCGGCCGTCCCGCGTCGAGCTCGGCGTAGATTTGCTCCCGCGTGCTGCCCGTCAGATCGACCGGCGTATAATCGCCGCCGAACTGGTCGAACACCTTGTTCGCCGCCTCGATGATCGGGGGAGCATACGAGAACCAAGCGATTTTGTCCCGCGGATTGCCGGCATACGCTTTGTTCGGATCAGCTCCGTACAGCTTGCCGTCCTTGCGGTAGAACGGCTCCTGCGGCAGGTAGTTGTCGGCCATGTTCTCCTTCGTCAGGTCGAAGCCGAGGCCGTTCAGCACCGCCGTGAGCGACGTGATCTCGCAGCCGTTCGGAAGCTCCGGCTTCTGCATGACGACCGGAACTTCATCGATATACACTTCAGAAACATTGAGCTTCCCATCCTCGCCCCAAGCATAACCTTTCACAAAAGCCGGAATGGAGCTCGCTACCGCTAATTCCTTCTCTTCCTGCTGAAGAGAGACGCTGACGGGCTCAAGGCTTAGCTCGAACGGCGCCATGACGCTGCTCTGCTTCACCACGTACTGATCCCCGTAATCCAGCGGAGAAGTCACGGCCCTTCCGTTCGCGTCCGTCGTTACGGTCTCGATGGTCCGATTCGTACTGCCGTCCAGAATCTCGAACTCCGTCCCCGGAATCGGATGCTGCGATGCGCTGTCGGTATGAATAATCGTAATAGTCCCCTGCTCGATAACCTCTTCGACAACGTTAGGCGTGCTCTCCGCTTGCCCTCCGGCGCCTCCGGTCGGTCCCGCTCCGCCGCCTCCGAGCTCCAGCCCTTCCTTTGCGACCAGAACGGCGACGACGATCAAGCCCACCGCGAACATTAACAAGATAAGCCTCTTCAACTGTCCGTCCCTCCATGTTTGACTTATTGCCGATGCGTCCGGCGACCTGCTGCACTACTGGCTTACGAATTTCCGGTACGCTTCTTCATCGAACACGCGGTCGATCTCGCCAATATATTCCGAATAGCGGTCAGGGTGGCAGAAGCCTTCTTTGAACCGGTACAGCCCGTCCGACTGGTCCAGCTTGAACACGCCGCCGAAGTCGTACCGCTCTTTGCCCTGCTCCACCGCCCATTTAATCATTTCCCACTGCAGCAGATGAGGAGCCATTAGATTGCGCTTCTCGTTACCGCTCGCGCCGTAGATGTACCACGTCTTGTCTCCATAGCTGATGGCGACAGCTGAAGCGATGATCTCTCCTTCATGCTCCGCCAAATACACACGAGTGTAGTCGCGGTAAGCATCCAGCATGCGGGAGAAATAGCCGTAAGGCCGGTACGAGATGCCGTGCCGGTTGCTCATGACCACGTACAGATCGTGGAAGATTTCCAAGTCCGCCTTCTCCGTGCTGTATCTCGTCGTAACGCCCTTGCGCTCGGACAACCGGATGTTGTAGCGGGTCTTGTGATGGAAGCTCTCCAAGAGCTCCTGTTCCGTCTTCCCTTTCAAATCGAGCACCATGTTGAAGCGCGGCTGCGTCGTATCCTTCGAGGATACGTTGCGGTTGCGAAGCACATAGCCGAGCTCGGCGTACCGGTTATGCAGCTCTTCGTCGAAGGCCGTCTCGGGATCAATTCGCAGCACGAACGCGTTATGCTCCTTTACTGCCGCCTCCGCTTCTTTCATAAGACGGTCTACCAGCTGCACATCCTTCGGATCGCAAACGGGGCCTTTGCAGCAATAGGCAAGCTTCTGATCGCCTACGGCGTTCACCATCAGAACGGACATGGCGGCGACGATCTCCCCCGCTTCCTCTAGATAGACGTAGAGGGGAATCCAGTTGCTCTTCACCTCGGACCATCCGGTATCCTGGGTCGTCGTCGCATAAGGCGACGTGCGGACGAACCGCTCGTAGCGGTCCAGTTCCTCTGTATTCGTGTTGTCAACAATCGGCATTACAGATTTCCTTTCTGCTCGTAGAATTGTTTGTACCGGTCCTCATACTGCTTGTAATACTTGCGAACGTGCCACCAGCGCTTGATCGCCTTGTCCGCGTCGTATTGGAGGGTCATGC
The DNA here is from genome assembly GCF_024623455.1 of Paenibacillus soyae. Taxonomy (GTDB): domain Bacteria; phylum Bacillota; class Bacilli; order Paenibacillales; family Paenibacillaceae; genus Pristimantibacillus; species Pristimantibacillus soyae. The sequence goes on from NZ_JANIPJ010000035.1 coordinate 21,823, forward strand.
AGTACTTCTTCTCCTTAATGAGCTTCTTCATATATTGGACGGCTTCTTTGTCCTCCGTATAGGTCAACGCGACCTCCTTCGGCACGCCGAGCCACAGATGCTCCGTGTTCGCGTAGACCGTAGGCTCCTGCTTGCCGTAAACGAGGCTTTCCACGATGAACTTCGCCAGGTTGTACCCGCTGCCTGTCGTGAAGAAGCTGCTGCGCCCTTGGCGCAAATTGATTTCGAAAATTTTGTATTTGCCGTCGCGTGCATCGTACTTCATGTCGAAGTTGGCAAGCCCCGTGTAGCCCAGCTTCTCGAGAAACTGCTGGTACTGCTTGTAGATGTCCTCGTTGTATTCGTTCACGATCGCCACGTAGTTGCCGACAAGCGTCGGCGTGCAGTCCTCCAGCAGCGGCCGGCCGAGGCACATGAGGCGGACTTTGCCGTTCTGGTCGGAGTAAGCGTTCAGTACGCGCATGTTGGAATCGTCGCCCGGAATAAAGTCCTGCACGATCATTTTGCCGGTATAAGTCGATCCATAGATCGCCTTCAGCGTGCTCTCGAGCTCGGCTTGATCCTTAATAATGTAAGCTTTTTTCTTGCCCTCGAACGACGCTTCGAGATACGCGATGCTGTCCGCGGGCTTGAGAGCCACAGGGAAGCCGAACGGGAGCTGCGGCGATGCGGCGTTCTCTTGGGTCACGATATACGTCGCCGGGTAGTCGAGTCCATACTCTTCGCAGAGAGCGTAGAAACGGTCCTTGTACAGCAGCTCGTCGATCCACTTCTCGGCGACGAACGGCAGCTCGTAATAAGGCGCCAGCTTGTCCTGGTTGCGGATGACCAGCTCCGCGTAGCTGTCGCTGCTGGCGATAAGCACGAGCTTGTCCGCTTCTTGCTTTAGCTCGCGCGCGAAGGCGATCATCTCGTCCGCGAAGACGGCCGGGTCATCGAGATTCTCGACGACTTTGATCGTCGTAATATCGGAGTAATTCGTCATGAACAGCCGGCCCTTGCCTATGCAGCGGCTGATCACGCCGTATTCCATGTGGAAGGAGCGCGCCATGCCGTAGGCGTTAATATCGGTGCCGAGAATGACGGGGATAAAGTCCTGCTTAGCCACTTAATCAATCTCCTTTTAAGGTAGTTCAAAGAGTACTCCTTTGATCACGAAGCATCTCCCTGAAGCTTAATCGACTTCGAATTTTGAATTCAGCCGGAACTTCCGGTGCTCACGTAGCTTCCAGCTACGCTCCGCTCCTCATTTCCTAGCTTCATCCAAACTTCTCGGTGCTGAAAGGCGAACTCTTTGAACTTTCATTTAATTACATATCAATAAAAAACCGCTTGTACCAGACCAGGAACACGTATGACGTCCAAATGTAGCGGGCGCGGTTCTTCTGGCCGTGGTAGTGCTCGTCGAGATAGCCGATCAGCTTGTCCGTGTTGAAGAAAGCCTGCGCGTAATCCGCGGAGAACGTCTCCTTCACGAGATTGTAGTAGCGCTCTTCGCGCAGCCAGTGGCGAACCGGAACCGGGAAGCCCAGCTTCGGACGATTCGCCCATTCCTCAGGCAGGTCCTGGAGCGCCGCCTGACGCAGCGCGTATTTCGTGTCGATCGCGTTGACGCGATGACGGGACGGGATTTTTTTGCCGAGTTCCATCACCTGCTTGTCGAGGAACGGCACGCGAAGCTCGATGGAATGCGCCATGCTCATCTTGTCCGCCTTCAGCAGGATATCGCCCGGCAGCCACAGATGCAGGTCGAGATATTGCATCTTGGTCACGTCGTCCGCGCCCTGCACGTTGTCGTACACCTTGCGCGTAATGCTCGCGACGGACGGGCCTTTGCGATAGTCCGGCTTCAGGACGCCAAGCGCGTCCTCGTCGGAGAAAATAACCGCCTCCCCGATGAACCGTTCCTCGACCTTCTGGCCGCCCTTGATCAAGAACTCCGAAATCCGGTTTTTCGGCAGCTTCTTCGCGATATGGTGCACCGTGCGCCGGATGCCATAAGGCAGCTTTTCGTAGCTCTCCATCTTCGGAGAATTCTGATACCATGGATAGCCGCCGAAAATTTCGTCCGCTCCTTCGCCGGAGAGCACGACCGTTACATCCTTGCGGGCAAGCTCCGCCAAGAAATACAGCGGCAGAGACGATAGGTTGGAATGCGGCTCGTCCATGTGGTATTGGATCGTCGGGAGCGCGTCGAAGCACTCCTCCGCCGTTACCATTTTGCGTTCGTTCTGGACGTTCAGCTGCTCGGAGAGCTCCTTCGCCAGGTTCGTCTCGTTGAACATCGCTTCGTAATCGGCGAAGCCGACGGAGAACGACTTGTTCGGGCGAAGCAGCGCCGTAATGTAGCTGGAATCAATGCCGCCGGAGAGGAACGAGCCGACCTTCACGTCGCTGATTTTGTGCGCCGCTACCGACTCTTGTACCGTCTCTCGAATCTGCTGGGTGTAATGCTCGAGCGTGTTTTCTTCCTCGCGGAACGCTTTGTCCCAATATTTGCGAATCGTAATCTCGCCGTTCTTGATCACCATGTAATGCGCGGGCGGCAGCTTGTACACGCCCTTGAAGAACGTCTCGTCCATCGCCGAATACTGGAACGTCAAGTACGGCCGAAGCGCATCCTTGTTCAGCTCCTTCACGAAGGATGGATGCGGCAGGAACGACTTGATCTCCGAGCCGAACAGGAACGTGCCGTCCGCCGTATGGCGCGTGTAGTAGAGCGGCTTGATGCCGAAGCCGTCGCGCGCAATGAACGTCGTGCCGTCCCGCTTGTCCCAGATACAGAACGCGAACATGCCGCGAAGGCGCTGCAGAAGGTCGGTGCCGTAGGCCAGATAGCCGTAAATCAGCACCTCGCTGTCCGAGGACGTCCGGAACGTGTACCCCTTCTCTCTCAGCTCCTCGCGAAGCTCTTGGAAGTTATAAATTTCGCCGTTGAACACGAGAACAATGTTCCCGTCCTCGCTATACAAGGGCTGGTTAGCCGCCGTCGACAAGTCGATGATGCTGAGCCTGCGGAAGCCGAGCACGACGCTGTCGTCCTCATGTACGCCGCCGCTGTCGGGACCGCGGTGAATGATCGTTTCGAGCATATTTTCAATAACGGAAGGATGATCGATGCTGTTGTTTCCTTTGATATAACCTACAAAACCGCACATATGAGTTCACCTCTAAATTCGTACAATCGCACTCTCTACATGATACCGTTAACGCGGGGTCATTGTCGAATAATAGAACCCCAAATTTCTATTTTAATGGAAGCGGTACCTGAAGGCATGAACCAAATGGACGAATTCGGCGGAGGAGTCTTGCAGCCCCCAACCCCGCATGTTAAAATGTGTAGTGTTGCGCGCCCGTAGCTCAGCAGGATAGAGCGACAGTTTCCTAAACTGCAGGTCGTACGTTCGAATCGTATCGGGCGCGCCAGCTTTCCTAAACCTTGTTATGGCAAGGTTTTTTGTTTTTTAGGGGAGTCTTTTGGGCAACCGACAAAAAAGCTACCTTGAATGAGGTAGCTTTTCTTATGTTGATAATAGGATTAGCAGTAACCCGGCTATGCTGAATAGCAGGAGAGCCGTAAAAAGCATTTGCAACAAGTAACGAGCGCTTGTCGTGCTGAAGTGCTGGATACAATAAACGACAGCATATATTCCCACTGTCGTAAGGCACGCAGCGATAAGAATAAAGAAAGTCCGAACAACATCCTCAAATAACAGAGAAACGCCAAAAAAGATAACTGCGCTAAGAGCGCCCGTCAGAAAGGATAGGAGTACTTCTTTTTTTGAGATATTCATGATTTCACCCCTCGCCTGCCATCCGGTCCAAATGATAAACAATCACCTGTCGAATATCCTCCGGCGACATCGTTTGCTTACGCGTTACGCCGTGCACGACAAGCCCGTCCACCAGCGCATGAAGACGCATCGCCTCCAGATGGGGGTCGGTCTCCGGTCTCGCCATGCCAATCTGAATAAGCGAATCCACGATTCGCCTGAAGCCCGCGTACAAAGTATCATGCACTTCTTCGCTGAGCTCCCTCAGCTTCGGATGCGCAAGCGCGCTCCCGACGAAAGCAAGCCACACCTCGCATTCCGCGAGGCGCTCTTCGTCAAGGGGGACCAACTCGCCGATAATCGCTTCGATATCCTGACGAGGGTTCCCGCTATATGTCATATTCTGAATCCGCTTATTAACTCGCTCCGAAACCAGCCGCATCGAAAATTCCAGCAGCTCCGACTGCGTCGTGAAGTAATGCCGCAGCGAGCCGAGCGACATCCCGGCCTCGTCCGCGACGCTGCGCACGGATGCTCCCTCCACCCCATCCCGGCGTATGACGCGCCAAGCCGCTTCCGCCAGCTGTTCCCTGCGTTGATCATGATCTACGATTTTAGGCATGGTTTTATTTTAACATGAATTGCTTTTTTAATACAATTGTGCGAAAATGAGTTTATCATTTAAGTAATACAACTGTACTAAAAAGGGAGTGGCCTCATTCTATGATTACGGCTTTCATCATCGGCTGCGAAATCGGATTCTGGGTGCTCGTGCTCGCGGGTCTCGCTAGCCGCTACTTGCTCCGCTTGAAGACGCTGGGCGCAATTCTTCTCCTTCTGACCCCGGTCGTCGACTTGGTGCTCATCATCGCGACGGTCATCGATCTACGCGGCGGCGCCGTCGCCACGACCATTCACGGGATTTCAGCGATCTATATCGGGGTATCCATCGCATATGGGCACAAGATGATCGCGTGGGCGGACGTACGCTTCGCACACCGGTTCGCGGGCGGTCCCGCTCCGGAACCGAGGCCGAAGCACGGCCCTGAGCATGCGCGCTATGAGCGCCGGATGTGGTTCCACCATCTGCTGGCTTGGATCATTGGCGGACTCGTGCTGCTCGGCATGATTTGGTATGTAGACGATGTTTCACGGACCGAGAGCCTGCAAGGCATTCTGCGAATATGGTCAATCGCGATTACAGTCGACTTCTTGTACAGCTTCAGCTTCAGCATTTGGCCGAAAAAAGCCAAGGCCTAACCTTTCCTTCCTGCTGCCTCTCTATCCTCACAAAAGCCCTGGAACCGCGCCGTCACGCGGTTCTTTTTTTTCTATCCGCTTCTGTTTCCACTCATTCGACAATATACATATGGGGCGTCGGGATCACGCGATGCCCGCGTTCCACAAAGAGATGATAAGGAGTGTGCGAGATCCGTGTTTGTTAGGTATCCAAGCAAGGCATCTGTCTGGAAGACGGCACTTATCTTGTTGCTGGCCGTAGCCATGACCGCGCTGGCTTCGCCGAGAGCGGCAAAAGCGGCGGAGGCACCGCCGATTAAGGTATTTCTAAATGATTCGCAGCTGCAATTCGCCGTAGATCCGATGCTCCAAGACGGGACAACGCAGGTCCCCTTCCGTGTGCTGTTCGAAGCCATGGGCCTCAAGGTCGGGTGGAATGCAGAGAAGAGGCTTGTGACGGGGACGAAGGACGACTTGAGCATTGAGCTGACGATCGGCAGCAAAGAAGCGTACGTGAACGGCAAGAAGCTCCCGCTTCTCCAGCCTCCCCGGATCGTATCGGGCCATACGCTCGTGCCGCTTCGCTTCGTCGGCGAATCCACTGGGGCCATCGTAGTCTGGGATAACAAGCTTAGAGAGATCACGATCATTACGGAAGAGTTTGCCGAGTCGCTTGGCGTGACCATGGAGGAAATGAGACAGCTGGCGTCGGAGTGGGAGGCGCAGAATAATTCGAGCGGGACACATCCCGACCCTAATCCGGCCGTTCCGTTGAATCCGTCCCCTTCGATACCAGCGGGGGAAGTGCCGGATAAACCCAAGGGCGACGGCACATACAAGCCGGCGACTGGCGAACCTATTACCCTCTCAAGCTTGCAAGGGATGTATTACGGCTTCAGCGACGACTTCGGTGGCTATGAATGCGGCGGCATCTGCTGGCATTACTATACCTTCCTGCCGGGCGGGAAGGTTCTGGTCGGCGAACCGCCGGAGGGCGGTCCCGAAACAATAGATTGCAAGAGGGACGGCTGCTTGTCTTATACGATCAGCAACGGCAGCTTGACGCTTAGCAGCGGCGAGAAGCTAAGCATCAAGCTGGAGAAAGGCGAGCTTGTCATTGACGACGTGTTGCTGACGGCCGTGCAGCCGGCTGCGGACGATCTCCGTCTGGATAACACGTTCCAGAACATTACCTACTGGGGCTTTGTCGGCATTACGGGCTTCTCTTCATCTTCAACGGAGTACATCACGTTTTACCCGAACGGCGCGTTCGAGACCGACAGCACCACCCTCGGAAGCTTCGATGCCGGTTCTTCGGTTACGAATAGCGTGTCTACGGACGGCAGCACGGGCACTTATCGCATTCGGGGTAATTCGATCACATTCGCTTATAATGACGGGCGGACGGTGCATAAGCTGTTTTTTGTTCAAGACGCGCCGGACAACTTGGACGTTCAGATCGGCGGGCTTAATTTTTATGTAGATACCGATTAGTCACCGTTTAGCAACAAGCCGGCGCTGCTCGCGGAGCAAGCGAACGCCGGCTTGTTGTCGCTTAGGGCAGAGTTGTAACATCCGTAGCCACCCACTGCCCTTTCCGCCATTTGACACCGAGCTCCACTTCCTCAAGGAAGCCCAACCGGTCACCGTCATAACGATTCTCTACCGTAACCTTAGCGACAAAAAAGAGATGAAGCGGAAATCCCTTAATGCCGTATTGATGGCGATCCTGTTCATAGCTGTCCTCGTAGCCGGTCATTCTTCTCATAGGCGGGTAAAGCTCGTTGTACACCTCTTTGGTCATATTGGCCTGAATCATGGAGGGCGGCATCATGGCTGTTCTGACGATTTCCTTGGCCTGATCAGAGATACGAAGGCCCACTATAATATAAGCCGCTGCAAAAAGGAGCGCCGCCGCGAGCAACACTGACGTTTTCTTCTTGTTCACCCTACTCCTCCTTGCGTGTCTATACACATTTGTGGTTCGATGGTATATTTGAAGGAATTGCGTTAATTATCCAATCCGTGGAAGCTCACAATTTACAAAACGTCATGGACATGGAAGATGTTGCAAACTGCGAATTACAAAAAGGATGTGCTGACACTGGAGGCTTCATTACAGGAAGAGAAAAAGTACGATACCCTGCCCTTAGGCGTTTCCGGATTTGGCGGGTGGCTGATTTTGGTGCAGATCGGATTGTACATCACCCTAATCGGCGGATTTATTTCGATCTTTACAACCTTCATCCCCTCCTTCCAGCCCGAGGTATGGGAGGTTTTCGCCACTCCGGGCTCGGAATGGTATCACCCTTTATGGGGACCGCTGCTTATCTTTGAAACCGCATACGGCTTACTCACTCTGCTTGCCGTCATCATCCTTTTCACGTGCTTCTATATGAGAAAATCGTTTGTCCCGCGCTTCTTCATTATTCTCTACGCAGGCAACCTGCTCCTGACGGTCGTGGATTCGGTGCTGATGCAGATCATTGACAGGGAGACAGGCGTGCTTGGCGGCGACACCGGCATTTATACCGATATTGTCCGCTCCGCCATTACATGCGCGATCTGGATTCCCTACTTCTTGAAGTCGGAGCGCGTAGCCAATACGTTCATTCGGTAGTAAAATGCTATCTATCGCAAATTGAGAGTTTTCTGCTACTATATGGATGGGCCCCGCGGCTTTCAACATTCAGCGTCTTTTGACAACTTTCTCTTAAGACGCGCGGTACTACATCGAGGCTCCTGCCGCATATAATGCCACAGCGCAATATATTACGCGATGGACGGCCCGTCGCAGAGGAGGAAACAACTTGAATCAACCCTTCTACCCCGTTTCCAATGAAGAACGGACATACGGCATGCTGTGCCACATCCTTGCCTTCAGCGGATTCATTGTTCCATTCGGTACGATTATCGGCCCGCTGATCATGTGGCTTATTAAGAAGGACCAATCGGCCTTCATCAACGATCAAGGGAAGGAAGCGGTCAACTTCCAGATCAGCTGCGCGATCTACGCCATTGTAGGGGCTGTTCTGTGCCTGATCGTCATCGGCGTCTTTCTTCTCATTGCACTCGGCATCTTCTGGATCATCTTCGTCATTATCGGGTCCGTCAAGGCCAACGAAGGAAAGCTGTACCGCTACCCGATGACCCTTCGTTTTATAAAATAGACTTTGCGCGCGCCGCAAAACCAAACCCGGGGTATCCTTCTACAAAGGACACCCCGGGTTTTGTCGTTTGCGCTTCTATTTGGGCAGTTGGGCCGAGTATCGCTTGCGCAGCGCGTTCAGACGGTCCAGCTTCTCCATCGCTTGACCGTCTCTTCTCTTCGTAACCCCGACCGCCAAAGCCTCCGCCACGGCAATGGGCGCCGTCATGGAATGAAAGCCGTCCATCTCTCCCCGATCGATCTGCAGGCAATAATCGCATTCCTGAATCATATCGGAAACAAGCAAATCCGTAATCAGCACGGATCGGCAGCCCGCTTCCTTGGCATGCGCCAGCAGCACGGTCAGCTCCGGGGTTCGCTTCACGAATCCGAACAAGAGCAAGACGTCCCCTTCCCCCGCATGCATCAGGGTCTCGAGCAGCTCGCTTCCGCTCGCCGCCATTCGGACGGCGTCAACGCCGATTCGGTTCAGACGGAACGAGAGCAGCTCGGCCGCGCATCCGGCGGCGCCTCCCCCGAACAGATAGAGCTTGCGCGCTTCATGGACGGCCTCGACGGCAAGCCGGAATTGCTCCCGGTCCAAGCGTTTCCCCGATTCCGTGACATTGGATGCCGCGATGTCAGCGATCTCGGTGATGATATCCGCTTCCGCATGATCGACTTTGCGGAGAATTTGCTTCATTTTTTTCGCCGGGGTTGCCTGTCCGTTCTGAAGCAAATGAAGCTTAAAGGCCTTCAGATTCGCGTAGCCCACGGCGCGCCAGAATCGGGATACCGTCGCCGTGCTGACCCCGGCTTGCCGTGCGATATCCTCATCCGTGCAGTACGGAATGTGCGGCAAAGCGCCCATAATATAGTTCGCTATCGCCTGCTGGCTCTTGGACAGGGAGGAGAGCTCCGTTCCCCATTTAATCTCCGTCATACTACGAATCACCTCGAAAGTCTTCTCTTCGCCCGAGTATAGCACAGGATGAAAACTTGTGAAATATTTTTTGCATATAATACATAATGAAATTTTATTTACAATATACTTAAATCGCGTTGACGATACGAAAACATACCTTCTTTACTATTGGAAACGAAAAGACCAATTGAAGGAGGATTTGATCATGATTTCCCCGCTCAAGAAGCGATACGAGCTGACGCAGTCGCAGAAGCTGATGGTGTTCATTCTATCCATGTCCCTGTACGGCATCTCCAACATGTTCACCGAGCTTATTCCGGCCATTCAGCTCGGGCCCATCGAGCTCAAGGTGGAATACTTCGCTTTCATTCCGCTTACGCTCTGCATTCTGTTCCACCCCCTGTACGCCGCAATCGGAGCGTCCTTCGGCGAAGTGATCTTCGGGGAGCTGCTGCTTGGCCAATTCGGCGGGCTAGGCGAGCTCGAGAAATTTATCGAATTTACTCTGGCGATGTACATAGCCGGGCTGCTCGTCCGGGATCCCCGCAACCGCAAGCAGCTTGCCATTGCTTCGTTCGTAGCCGTCGGCATCGATCAGATGCTTAGCGCCATCGTCGATATGGGCAAGGTTTGGTTCGGCATCGAAGAGCTGGAGACGCTTCCCGGCATTCCGGAAAGCTTACTATTAATTGAGGGTGTCGGTTTCCTAAACGCGATGCTAATAACCGGCATTCTGTTCTCCTTATTGCCGACCTGGTATCTTGTTCCGCGCTTATACGGCAAGATCGAGCCGCTGCTCGGCATGAAGCCGCGAGACAGCCGTATTCCGGTATCGTTGGGCGAAATCATGAGGCCTCGCCTCCTGCTGATCGCCATCATCTTTATTTTCATTGCGGCCGTTTCCGAATTTATGGCGGAATCCGATATCAACTTCGCCGTCTGGGAGCCGGAGTTTCTGGAGCAATACGGGAACGGATTTATGTGGGTCAGCATAGGCGCCGCCGCGCTGGTGCTCGTCCTGACCATTATCGCTGCGCTTCGGGCGAAACGCCGCCAAGCCGGATTGCCGAAGGATGTAACGCCGTGATTCCGGCTGCCGCAAGTCACCATCTAGTCGAGGAGCCTGCACAAGCGGCTCCCGCGATAGAATTGAAGAACGTCAGCTTCCGATATCCCGGCGCCGAAACGGATTCGCTCCGCGATGTTTCGCTCACCGTGCAGCGCGGCGAATTCGTCGCGATTATCGGTACGAACGGCAGCGGCAAGTCCACGCTCTGCAAATGCTTGAACGGGCTTATCCCGCACTACTACGTCGGGGATTTGACGGGCTGCCTCCATATTGCCGGCCTTCATGCGGCAGAAGAGAGCGTAGCCTCCCTCTCCCGCAAGGTCGCGTATGTGTTTCAGGACTTCGAGAATCAGCTCGTTCGGCCCACGGTATACGATGAAGCGATCTTCGCCCCGCTTAACTTCGGTTACGCGGACTACCGCTCCCGCGGGGAGCGCGCCCTGGCCCTGTTAGATTTGACCCGTCTGAAGGAGCGCTGGATTTGGCAGCTGAGCGGCGGCCAGAAGCATTTAACGGCGCTTGCCGGAACGCTGTCGCTCGATCCGGACATTATCATCGTCGATGAGCCCGTTGCCCAGCTCGATCCCTATCATGCCCGGCTCATCTATGACAAGCTTAAGGAGCTGAACGAGCGCCACGGCAAAACCATTATCGTCATCGAGCATCATACGGAGTTTATCGCGGACTACTGCAGTAAAGTCGTGCTTATGGATCAAGGCACCCTGCGATGGATGAAGCCTGTGCAAGAAGCGCTATCCGCCGTCGAGGAGCTGACCTCTCTTCAAATTCTGCCTCCGCAGGTGACGAGGGCGGCTTATGCGGCGGATCCGTCACGAGCCCTGTATCCTATTACGCTCGAGGAGGGCGAGGCTTACTTCCGGGAGGTAGCCAGGAGCGTTTCATTGCCCGGGCAATCGGCGACAATCCGTTCCGATGCTGAGGTCTCCGCGAAGAAGGAAGGCCTCATCGAAATCCGGCACGTTTCCTACGCCTACAAAACCGTCGCCAAAGAGCGGCATCCCGTAATTCGAAGCGCCGACCTTCACTTGTATGAAGGGGATCGCGTCGCCATTGTCGGCAATAACGGGGCCGGCAAGTCGACGCTGCTGAAGCTGATATCCGGGCTCAAGAAGCCGGAAGGCGGCCTATTGACCGTCTGCGGCCGGGAGACCGCGCGTACTTCTCCGGAGAAGCTGGCCGACTTCGTCGCGTACATTCATCAGAATCCGGAGGAGATGTTTATTGAAGACACCGTCCGGAAGGACGTGGAATATTTTCTGAAGGCGCGTCATCAGCTTAACGATTCTTCCTTTATCGATGAGGTCATCTCCAGGCTGCGTCTTCAGGACCTTCAGCAACGAGACGGTCGATTGCTCAGCGGGGGACAGCAACGGAGAGCGACGCTCGCCATCGGGCTCGCGATGCGTCCGACCGTCATGCTGCTGGATGAACCGACGGCAAGCCTTGATGCGGCAAGCCGGCGGGAGCTAGGCGAGATGATGAAGGAGCTGCAGGACCGGGTGAAGCTGACCGTCATCGCGACCCATGATATGCAGCTGGTTGCGGAATGGGCGAACCGGGTGATCGTCCTTTATGAAGGTGCTATTGCGATGGATACGAATCCTGAGACTCTGTTCAGCGAGCCTGCTCTTCTTCGTCAGGCCGGGCTTGTTGCCCCGCAAATGACGGAGCTGTCGCATCGTCTCGCCTTGTCGCCGCCCGCGCTGACCGTATCCCGCTTCTTGGAGCGGATGGGGATTGGACCTATTTCACATAAGGAGGGGAGGTGGACCGATGGAAGCCATGAAGCGAACCCTGCTGGATAAAATAAACGTGGAAAACGTGAAGCTGGAGCTGATGCGCACGGCATTCGGCCGCCAGTCGACGTTGCTCGGGCGATTGGATCCCCGAATACTCATCATCTGGTATTCGATTTTCGCCGTCATGCCATGGTTTATCCATGAAGAAGCCGTCCTCTTCGGCTTGCTGCTGCCGATGATCCTCTTCACGCTGTCCTCCAAAGTCAGTCCGCTCGTCCTTATCATTATGGCCATCGGACTTCTGAGCGAGCTTGCGTACATCCTCATCGCGTCCTTTTTATTTGGCGGCAGCATGGAAGGAATATGGGCTCTCCTCACTCTGACGCTGAAAATACTCATTATTTCGCTAGCCAGCATCGCCGTGTTCTCCAGCATGGACCCCGAGAAGCTGAGCGATGCCCTGCTCAGCTTGGGCATGCCCGCGCAATTCAGCTTCGGCGTCTCCTACGGCTATCGGACGCTGCCGATCCTCATCGAGGAATATCATAACCTGATTCACTCCTACCGTCTGCGCGGCAGAGCCCCCGAGGCAGACAGCTGGCTGCGGTGGCGTTCCCTGCTATATATGGCGAAGATCAGCGTCATCGCGTTTTATCCGCTTATTCTGAATACGGCGAAACGAACGAGGACCACGGTGGAAGCGCTGGAGGTGCGGGGCTTCACGTATTCGCTTGTCAATAAGGAGGCCAAACGCCTGAAGCTGGCTTATCTTCGCGTCTCCTGGCGGGATTATGTCTTCTTGGCCGTTAGCGCTATCTATATGGCGGCGCTGTTCTGGACGGCGCATGCTATCTTTCCCCTATAAACGACAGATTGGAGAATCTACAATGAATATCGATTTGCATACCCACGGCAAGCTGTCCAAAAAAACAGAGTTTTCCCTCGACTACTTCCTCTCCATGACGAGGGAAGCATCGGAGAACGGCCTTCAAGCGATTGCGCTCACGGAGCATTTCAATACGCGGAACTTCTGCGATATGATGGACCAGCTTGATGCCTCATTCGACTATAAAGAGGATTACTACGAGGTTGAGGGGCTCCGCGTATTCACTGGCATGGAGGTCGATGTCAGCGGCAAAGGACATATTCTGATCATCGCGAACCGCGACCTTATCCGCCAGCTTCGCCGCGACTTGGAGAAGCATACGGAGCATGACAGCTACATCCCGCTCAGCTCGCTTCTCGATCATACCGAAGGCTGGCCCGCGCTGCGCATTGGCGCTCATCCAACAAGGTCAAGCACGCCGCTGACCCATCATGATCCACAGCTGCTAGCCAGACTGGACGCTCTAGACCTGAATGCCAAGGATCTCTACGAAGCCGGGCTCGAGACGGCCGATCAGGTGCGGGCGCTCGCCGACCGCCTGATGCTCCCCGTCACCGCCGGAAGCGATTCGCATCAGCCTCTGCAATTCGGCAGCGTCATTAATAAGTTGGAGCAACGATGCGAGACGGCCGAGGAGCTTCGGAGTCTCATTCGAGAAGGGCGCTACGAGCTGGAAATATCCCCTTGCCTTCACGTGAAGGTGAAAGGCGCTCAAATGATGAAGGAGCTGCTGAAGCGATCGATGGTCATCGCTTAAAGCAAGACGCAAGAAGGCCCCTCCGCTTCTAGCAGAGGGGCCTTCCTATATTTTTAATGCAATGATCTTACAGTCCGGTCATGGAACCTGCGAACAGCTCCGTCAACTCATCCATGGTCAGAGCGTCCGTCGGGAACTCAGGGAACTTCACTTCTTTGTTCAGCTCGGAGTATTGCGATGTAATCGACAATCCGATTTTCGCATCAAGTCCACTCTCTTCGTCCTTCACTTCCACGCCGATCTTGCCTGCTTGGTAGACCAGGTAATCATCTTGAACCGCGCCAGTCAGCTCAAGCACGTTGAACTTCAGATTATTTTGCAGCACGTTGAGGATTTCTGTTTTGTTCGTATCCAGATCCGCTTTCGCCTGCTCCAGATCCGCCTTCTCCAACTGCGCATATTGCAGGAACGATTCGTTCGCAAGCAGAATATCTAATACCTCTGGAAGCGCGTTGTTCACCAGTGTCTCAACCGTCTGCGCGTAGTTCTCTTCGCTGATCGCGAACTTCACGACTTGGTCAGCCTTCACGCCTTCCGGAAGACCGGCATCCGCCGCTTTCACTTCGGAGAAATAGGTTTTCTCGTCGAAATGCTTGAGCAGCACGGCGGAGAGCTCTTGAACCAGCTTTTGCTGTTCGGCGATATCCATCTCCGGGATTTCGATGCCTTCCTCCTGCGCCAGCTCTTTCATGTTGATCTCTACGTATTTGTCGGCGATCGTCTCCGGAATACCCAGCATCGGGATATTCGGGATTTTCACGAACATCTTCTCTTCCGTAATGATCATTGGCACCGCCAGCTTCATATCCATCATGCCTGGAAGAATAATCTCCATATTCATATCCATACGCATTGGATCCTTCTGGAACGTAGCGTCGGCTTTAATTGTCGCGTCCTTGATAATGCCTGCTACCGCGGCTGTCGACATGCCCATCTCGGCTGCATCGGCAGTATCCTCCGGCAGCTCCAGCTCGTCAAGCTGGATCGTCATCGACGTTTTGTATGTGTTGGCTTCCATGGTCTTCATCGTAGCGTTGATCAACGCTTCCTTCGGCGGGGTCTTCGCGCTGCACCCTGCGATAACGACTGTCAGAATAAGCATAAAAATAAGGGCCAAACGTTGTACTTGCTTCATTGATCGGTTTACCTCCACTATCTCTTTTTTTCACAGCACCTCCATTCTATAATAAATGTTCGCCGATTAGAAGCAATTGGAACAAAAAAACTCCCGTACCAGCATTTATCTGATACGGAAGTCCTTATTGGAATCAACCCTCGGGGTTCAAATGACTTACATGATTCCTACTTTTGACCTTCTTGGAGCCGGACAAAGGCGCCGGACCGCCGCTGTCGTCGTCCATTCGTTTCTTCTCGTTGTGCGGCACGGCATCCGGATTAGGCACGCTTCTAGGTTTGCTCATTGCATGTATCCTCCTATAGGGGTTCTAATCTCCAAAATCGGCAGCTCTTCGAGAGGCTAGTTGTCGCTGTCGCCTCGTTGATGGCTCAAATCCGTCGGCTGGTCGAAGTTCAACGAATCCTGATGCCGGCGGTCGTTTTTATCCTGGTTGAATTGCTGCGCTTGATGGCTGTTCACTGGATTCATATCCAGAGCCTCCGCCACGTTGGATAAATTTTTGTCCGCCGTTCCTTTGGCTTTCGTCATCCTATTCTCTCCTTAAGCATGAGTCAGCTGCTGCAGCGCTTGCGCGCATTCATGCAGATGTCTCTGATAATCATGGATCAACTGTTGGATTATATCCGTACGCTCATCTACCGTGACATTGTCCTTCTCCACGTCGACCAGCTCCACTTTGACTTCGCGGCTGTCCACGTAAGTCACTTTGAAATCGAATTCGTACATTTGATGTCCAGCCGAATGAATCGTGACGCGCAGCGCTTTGTCATCCGCCTCGTCGCGTTTCACATCACAGCGGTCGGACACGTTCATTGTCCTCGGCAATGTACGCTGCCAAGCATCGGCAAGCTGTTGCGGATCGATTCGAAGCTCATCAGATTTCGCCATAAGTAGTAGCACCTCCACAAGCTTAAGATGCGATGGCGAAGCGCTTTTTATACGATTGCGAACGTCCTCGCTTATTGCGTTTCCCGTACAAATGTTTCCTCCGCATCTTCGCTTCACGGCCCGTTCTCATCCCTCCCCGCCAAACGCAAAAAACCGATTCCTCTTCAGGAATCGGCTGTTTTTTCGTTTGGCGGAGAGGGTGGGATTCGAACCCACGTGAGCTTGCACTCTAACGGTTTTCAAGACCGCCCCGTTATGACCGCTTCGGTACCTCTCCACATATAAAGTTACGGCGTAACAAAAGATATTGTACCACAGGCCAAAAATGAATAGCAAGCTCTTCTTGGCCTGTGGCACCTCGTAATTAATGGCTGCCGAAGCAGTCGTTACCGCTAGCTGTTAACGAGCGGTTATGGCGTTGATTCCGCCCATGTACGGACGCAGCGCTTCGGGAATAACGACCGAGCCGTCCTCCTGCTGATAGTTCTCGAGAATAGCGGCTACGGTACGACCTACGGCAAGACCCGAGCCGTTCAGCGTATGCACGAATTCCGGCTTGCTCTTCGGCTCCCGGCGGAACTTGATGCCTGCGCGGCGAGCTTGGAAATCCTCGAAGTTGGAGCAGGACGAAATTTCACGGTACGTGTTCGCGCTTGGAATCCATACCTCCAAGTCGTACGTCTTCGCCGACGTGAAGCCCATGTCGCCCGTGCAAAGCGTCAGCACGCGATAAGGCAAGCCTAACAGCTGCAGCACCTTCTCCGCATCGGCCGTCAGCTTCTCCAGCTCATCGTACGAATCCTCCGGCTTCACGAGCTTCACCAGCTCGATCTTGTTGAATTGATGCTGGCGAATAAGACCGCGCGTATCGCGTCCGGCCGATCCGGCTTCGGAACGGAAGCAAGCGCTGTACGCCACGAAGTTCTTCGGCAGCGACTCGTTGTCCAAAATTTCTTCGCGGTGAATGTTCGTCACCGGCACTTCAGCCGTTGGAATTAAATAATATTCCGTATCCTTCAGCTTGAACAGATCTTCTTCGAATTTCGGAAGCTGCCCCGTGCCGATCAAGCTGTCGCGGTTCACGATATACGGAGGCAGAATCTCCTCGTAGCCGTGCTTGTCGCTATGCAGATCCATCATGAAATTAATCAGCGCGCGCTCCAGCCTTGCTCCCAATCCTTTGTAGAACGTGAAGCGCGAGCCCGTCACCTTCGCAGCGCGCTCGAAATCGAGGATGCCCAGCTCCTGCGCGATATCGTAATGCGCTTTCGGCTCGTAGCCGAACTGCGGTACATCGCCAACCCGGCGCATCTCGACGTTCTCTTCCTCGGAAGCGCCGACCGGCACGCTTTCGTTCGGAATATTCGGGATGCTTAGCATCAGCTCGTCCACCTGAACATCCATTTCGCGCAGCTCGTCGTCAAGCGCTTTGATCCTGTCGCCGACCTCGCGCATTTCCACGATCAGCGCTTCGGCGTCTCCGCCCGATTTTTTCAGCTTCGCCACTTCTTGCGATACGATATTGCGGCGATTCTTGAGCTGCTCCGTTTCCCCAATCACTTCACGGCGCTTCTGATCCAACTCGGGGAAGCCCGCGATCAGGTCCAACGATGCGCCGCGGTTGCGGAGAGCCTGCTCTACTTTCTCGAATTCCGTCCGTAACAATTTGACATCCAACACGTTGAGTCCAAGCTCCTCTCTAGAGAGCGTAATAAGTCCATTCTTGACAGCAATGGCTGTGCTTATGCTTTAAGTCTATGCTTTGGCGGCCGCGGCTTCTTTCACCATCTCCAAGAAATACGCGTGAAGCCGGTAGTCGTCCGTCAGCTCCGGATGATAGGATGCCGCCAGAAGCGTTCCTTCTCTTGCCGTAACGATCTCGCCATTGTATTCGGACAACACCTCTACGCCTGCCCCGACCGACTTGATCAGAGGGGCCCGGATGAATACGGCCCGAATCGGCTCCTCGATGCCTTTCACCTCGAGATCGGTCTCGAAGCTCTCCCGCTGGCGCCCGAAAGCGTTGCGGGCCACCGTCATGTTCATCAGCTGCAGATGCGCTTCTTCTTGCCCTTCGATCTTATCGGCCAAGACGATCAATCCCGCGCAAGTCCCGAACAGAGGCTTGCCTTGCGCCGAGAACTCGCGAATCGCATCCATGAATCCATACTTGCGCATCAGCTTGCCGATTGTTGTGCTTTCCCCGCCTGGGATAACCAAACCGTTCAGCTCATCCAGCTGTTCCACCCGCTTAACGGCGACCGCTTCCGCGCCCGCCGCTTCCAAGCTTCGAATATGCTCCGCTACGGCGCCTTGCAGCGCCAGAACGCCAATCTTCATCGTAACCTCGCCACCTTTTGTAAAAGGCCGGCCTCCCCCGAAGGCTTGGCCGGCTAATCTGCAATATTAGAGGCCCCAAAGCCCCTTTTTAGATTCCGCGGTCTTGCATGCGCTCAGCAGCGTGAAGCTTGCTGATCTCGATGCCTTTCATCGGAGTGCCAAGGTTTTTGGACACTTCCGCGATCAGCTTGTAATCGTTGTAGTGAGTCGTCGCTTCCACGATCGCGCGGGCGAACTTCTCCGGGTTGTCGGATTTGAAAATACCGGAGCCGACGAATACGCCGTCTGCGCCCAGGTGCATCATCAGAGCCGCGTCGGAAGGAGTCGCTACGCCGCCTGCGGCGAAGTTAACAACCGGCAGCTTGCCTGTTTCGTGTACGCCAAGCAGCAGGTCGTAAGGAACGCCCAGCACCTTCGCTTCATTATAAAGCTCGTCCTTCGACAAGCCTTGGATTTTGCGGATTTGACCGTTAATCAGACGAAGATGGCGAACGGCCTCCACGATGTTGCCCGTTCCCGGCTCGCCCTTCGTGCGGAGCATGGCCGCGCCTTCTTGAATACGGCGAAGCGCTTCGCCCAGGTCCTTTGCTCCGCATACGAACGGAACGGTGAATTCGCTTTTGCTGATGTGGAACACTTCGTCCGCCGGCGTCAATACTTCGCTTTCGTCGATGTAGTCTACGCCCATGGATTCCAGCACTTTTGCTTCCACGTAGTGGCCGATACGAGCCTTCGCCATAACCGGAATGGATACGACTTTCATAACCTCTTCCACGATCGTCGGATCAGCCATACGGGCTACTCCGCCTGCCGCGCGAATATCGGAAGGCACGCGCTCAAGCGCCATAACCGCCGTAGCGCCTGCCGCTTCCGCTACCTTCGCTTGCTCGGCGTTCATGACGTCCATGATGACGCCGCCTTTTTGCATCTCTGCCATACCGCGTTTTACGCGCGATGTACCTGTCTCCATCTCTCTCGTTCCTCCTATTGTTCATCCCTTGGAATGTTAAATACCGCAGTAGTTCTAACCATTGATTTTACAGGAACAACCGATAATCGACAAGCCTTTAACCCTGTAAAGTGCTCGGAATTAGAACAAATCGAGAATGCTGTTGAATAAGTTGGAGAAGAAGTCGCCGATCGCGCGGAAGAACAGCTTGAACCAGCCTGCTTTCTCCGCTTCTTCCGTCGTCACCAAATTAACGGTATAGTCGAGGTTTTTGCCCGTCGCCTGATCCGCGTACGTGTACGTAACCGTTCCGACCTTCGTGCCGGCGGCAATCGGAGCAACCAGCTCGCTCTCTGGAAGAAGCTCGTAGCCCTTCATCTCGATCTTCGCTTCCGCGCCTTTCGTAACCATGAACGTAATGTCTTTGTCGGTTACGACGGGAATCGTCTTTTGTTTGCCCTTCTTAATTTTGACGGTTTCCACGGTTTCTACCACGGATTTCGGAGGCAGCACCGTCTTTTTCTCGAAAGTCGCGTATGCGTAGTTGTAAAGCTTCGCCGTCTCGTAGAAACGAGCGTCCTTGGTCGCGGTGTCCATGACAACGCTGATGTAGCGGATATCGCCCTTCTTCACCGTACCCGTGAAGTTGTAGCCCGCCGCGTTAATGAAGCCGGTCTTCATACCGTCTACGCCTTCATACGCCAAGTGCCGCAGAAATTCATTGTTTACGTTCGAGCCCAGCATGTAGTTGAAGTTAACCATCGGCTTGGTATCGCGCTCGCGGAACTTATACTCTTGAATACTGGAGTACTTTAGAAAGTCCGGATGCTCCAGCAGGATGTGACGCGATAATCTTGCGATGTCCCCTGCGGACATAACGGTCGTATCCTCGAATCCCGTAACGCTTGTGAAATGCGCCGTGCTTAAGCCCAGCTCGGCCGCCGTCGCGTTCATCTTCTCGATGAAAGCGTCCAGACTGCCGGAAACTTGAATGGCCAGCGCCTTCGTTGCGTCGTTCGCGGAACCAACCGCCATTGCTATATATAAATCTTTTACGGAATGCTGATCGCCTGCGGCCAAATAAATTTGCGATTCCGACGGATCGGTGTTCGCCGCTTCGGGATGAACGCTTACGATGTCCTCCCATTTCATTCGCCCGTTCTTGATCTCATTCAGCACGATATACTCTGTCATCAGCTTCGTCATACTAGCAATCGGAAGCGGCTGGTCCGGATTCACCTCGAACAGCACTTGTCCCGATTCCGCTTCCATGAGAATGGCGGACTTTACCTGCAAGCCTAGCGAGTTCTCCGTGCTGGGCCTATTATCGAACCCTACAGCCAGAGCGCTTGTCGCGCCCAAAGACAACACAGCGATCCAGAGCGCCAAACTGGTAGCCATGACCGACAACCATCGAACCGGTCTTCCCATTACTTTCAATGTCGTTTCCCCTTTTCCCATTGGTTTTTCCACTGCTAATTGTAACATAGGCGACCGCCCTATTAAACCTCTTTCGCCTGATGCGGAATGAGAGTTCCTTCATCTGTAACCAATCTGTAACCTGTCCAAAATTGTCAAATCGCCTCGTATTTTGCATCCCCATTCACGTCTAGCAAAAAACCAGCAAGCGACAACCTTCGAGGATTGTCGCTTGCTGGTTTTGTTTGTCACGCCGATGTCGTCGCAATCCCGGCTTAAAGGGAGTAGTTCGGCGCTTCTTTCGTAATTTGTACGTCGTGCGGATGGCTTTCGCGAAGACCCGAGCCCGTGATGCGGACAAATTGCGTGTCGTTGCGCAGCTCATCGAGCGTCGAAGTTCCGCAATAGCCCATGCCGGAGCGCAATCCACCAAGAAGCTGATGCACGGTATCCGCGAGCGGTCCTTTGTAAGGAACGCGGCCTTCGATGCCTTCCGGAACGAGCTTGCTCTCGTTCTCTTGGAAGTAGCGATCCTTGCTGCCTTCCTTCATCGCGCCGATCGAGCCCATGCCGCGGTATACTTTGAAGCTGCGGCCTTGGAAAATTTCCGTCTCGCCAGGGCTCTCCGCCGTACCCGCGAACAAGCTTCCGATCATAATCGCGCTTGCGCCCGATGCGATCGCCTTCGTGATATCGCCGGAATATTTGATGCCGCCGTCCGCGATAATCGGCACATTGTACTCTCTAGCGACTGAAGCGCAATCGTAGATAGCCGTAATTTGCGGAACGCCGATACCCGCGATGACGCGCGTCGTACAGATCGAGCCTGGTCCGATGCCGACTTTGATGACCGATGCGCCTGCCTCGATCAAATCTCTAGTCGCCTCGCCTGTCGCGACGTTGCCTGCGATGATCGTCAAGTTCGGATACGCGTTCCGTATCTTGCGTACCGCTTCGAGAATATTGATATGATGGCCGTGAGCCGAGTCAACGACAAGCACGTCGATGCCTGCGTTCACGAGCGCTTCCACGCGGTCCATCGTATCTTTGGAGATGCCTACCGCTGCGCCGCACAGCAGCCTGCCATGCTCGTCCTTCGCCGCGTTAGGGAATTGGATTGCCTTCTCGATATCCTTGATCGTGATCAGACCTTTAAGCGTGTTCTCCTCATCCACGAGAGGCAGCTTCTCGATCTTATGCTGCTGGAGAAGCACTTCCGCTTCCTGCAGCGTCGTGCCAACCGGCGCCGTCACCAGGTTGTCGCGCGTCATGACTTCGCTGATTTTGATGGAGTAATCATGTACGAAACGAAGGTCGCGGTTCGTCAGGATGCCGACCAGCTTCTTGTCTTCATTAACGATCGGAACGCCGGAGATCCGGTATTTGCCCATGAGCTCTTCCGCATCATACACATGATGATTCGGCGTAAGCGAGAACGGGTTCGTAATAACGCCGCTCTCCGAGCGCTTCACGCGGTCCACTTCCTCCGCTTGCTGAGCGACCGACATATTCTTATGAATAATGCCGATTCCGCCCTCGCGCGCGATGGCGATCGCCAAAGCGGATTCCGTTACGGTGTCCATGCCTGCGCTGATGAGCGGAATGTTGAGCTTGATGTTGTCGCTTAACCGTGTCGAAATATTAACCTCTCTTGGCAGCACTTCTGATTTGCGCGGAACAAGCAAAACGTCGTCGAACGTTAGCCCTTCTTTAGCGAATTTCGTTTCCCACACGAGTATGTTCCTCCCTTATTTTCGATGCCTCTGATGTATATTATTGCAATATTAGCAGAGGGGGTAGGGGCTGTCAAGGCAGGGAAAAGGCTGTAACGGCGCGGTTTCTCCCGCCTTTAATTGTACAGAATTTTGGCAATCTTCAGAAAAAATCCGGTAAGTACGCCGTTCTTCCAGGAATTCGATTTTGTAAGCGATTTATTGTATCGGATGCCCCTTGCATGCGATTCATGAAGATGAAATCCGACACTTTACGGTACCCAAGCAGCAGGGAGGATAAGGCTCCAATTCCCAGTTTGAGCGCCTCGCCAATTTCCGGTACATCGGTTAGCCGACTGACCTTAGCTTGTCCTGCTGGCGTAATGACGAGCTCGAAGCAGCCGTTGTTCCACGGAGCATGCTCATCTGCTACTTCTAAGTATACCCGATCTTCTTGTTCCGCCGCCAGAAACGGATAATCCCTCAAGAAAGCTTCGACATCGACGATACGCGCCATAAAATATGGAACAACCTCTTGCTTGATGCGCGGATCCGGCAGTCGATCGGGCAGCCTATCGTCGATGGGCGCGTTCCACACCGCTTTCTCGATCATCGAATCATGCTGCGCAATGAATGACCAAATCGCCTCATAGGTTTCACCCGTCAGATAAATTAGCTCGTGTACCGTTAGGCTCGATTCTTTGACCTCATATAGTAAATACCCCTGCGCTTCGCCTGCCCCATCGCGATATAACGCGATTTGTCCTGGCTTCCTCACCGGAATCCGATGCTTCCACCAGAGCGCGGATCTGGACAAGGAACCGTTGTATCTCGAAGCGTACGTTTCATAAACATCGTGGATAGCCTCGTATGAATCCTGCCGCTCGAATCGGCCATTATAGGGCACCCGAGGAGGAAGCTGCTTCACTTGAATCGTATAGGTTTTCAGCTCTGTATAAGTCTCCCACCCATATTTGCGGTAAAAACCAAATGCGAACGGATGCAGGAACGACACGTTCTGCCCGTTACCGCGCATGCGCTCCAGCAAATGAACCAGGAGCTTGCCGACGTATCCTTGCCTCCGATGCTCTGGCCATGTCGCCACACCCGCGACGCCGCCCATGGCGAATGACCGTCCGCCAATATAAGTGGTCAAACTCAAGACGGTCGCCATCGCCGCCAACTGCCCATCCACGAACACGCCCCACCTCTCGGATGGCTCCTCCGCGATCCGAACCCGCGCCTCCTCCAACTGCTCTTCCGTTCTCGTGTACTGAAACGCAAACTGCGCCAGCTTCATGCTCTCTTGAAAATGCTCATCTCCAAGAAGCTTCAATTGTACGTTCCCCATCCATAACCCTCCTCCGAACAATAGATGCTTTGCTCGTTCTATCATCTCATAAGTATTGGGGCTAGTCCAAATGGTTGGTATTAACTTGTAACTCGTCAATTACATTAGACAAGTTTGGGACGACGTCCATTCCGCACCGGCGATGAATCAGCTTCGAAGCTATCACATCGCCGGTCGGCGTCTGAACCTACCACTTAAGGCCGGGTCACACTTCGTCGAATTACTTCGATCATAGGGTTCAGACACTCTCCCAACAGGGAGAGTGAAGTCGCCACGCACACAAAAAGACCTACCGTAAATACATACGGTAGGTCTTGTGTGCTTGGCGACGTCCTACTCTCCCAGGACCCTGCGGTCCAAGTACCATTGGCGCTGGAGGGCTTAACGGTCGTGTTCGGTATGGGAACGCGTGGTTCCCCTCCGCCATCGCCACCAAACGATGTTC
>NZ_JANIPJ010000036.1 GCF_024623455.1 Paenibacillus soyae
TTCTGGTATGATTGTCATCGAGTAGAGTCCCTTCTTGGTGGCGTGGTAACCCCGAGGATACTCTACTTTTTTGTGTCTTGGAAAGACTCCAAATGTTGGTACACAACTTATTGTACGTCATCCCTGCCGCGGAAATAACGTTATTTTATCCGTTAATCGCAACGGTCGCACCTTGGCCCACTAGACACACCATTCGCACCAGTCGAACCGCTTGTGTCGGTCACACAAGACACACAAGCCGCGCCATCGACCAAAAAAAGGCTCGAGCCGCTGCGTCCGCCATTTTCCCGGACCTCGCGCTCGAGCCTTCATTTGTCCAAAACTCATCTATACTCGCAACTATCGCTTCTCTTTCTTTTTTACGCTCACTTGAGCACCTTGCGGATCCACTTCAGCTTGTCGCCGTAAGGCGGGAACAGCATGCCCGTCTCGAACCGCGTGCTGCGCTTCAGCACGCTCTTCCGGTGGGAGAACAGCTCGAAGCTGTGTTTGCCGTGATAGGCCCCGATGCCCGAGGGTCCGACCCCGCCGAAAGGAAGATGCGGGTTGATGATGTGGGAGAGCGTATCGTTGACGCAGCCGCCTCCGAACGACAATGTCCCGAGGACGCGCTCCTGAACGGACCGCTCCTCCGAGAAGACGTACAGCGCAAGCGGCTTCGGGCGGTTCCGTATCCACTCGATCGCATCGTCCAACCGTTCGTAACCGATAAGGGGGAGAATCGGACCGAACAGCTCGTCTTCCATCGCAGCCGAGTTCGCGGCTTGCTCCGACACGCGGCCTAGATCAAGAAGAGTCGGCTCGATATACAGGTCGTCACGATCATTGCGTCCCCCGTGCACGATGCGCTCTCGTTCGGCCTCCAGGATGGCCGCCAGACGGTCGAACTGACGAGCGTTCACGATCCGGCCGTATTCGCTGCTTGCGCTAGGATCATCCCCGTAAAAGCTCCCGATCGTCTCCTTCAGCTTACGCGCAAGCGGCTCCTTCACCGATTCATGGACAAGCACGTAATCGGGGGCGATGCAGGTCTGCCCCGCGTTCATCAGCTTCCCCCACGCGATGCGTTTCGCCGCCAACCCGATGTTCGCCGTCCCGTCCACGATGACCGGACTTTTGCCGCCCAGCTCCAGGGTAACCGGCACCAGGTTTTTGGCTGCAGCTTCCATGACAATCCGTCCAACGCCCGTGCTGCCGGTGAAGAAAATATAGTCGAACGGCGCGTGAATCAAGGCGGAAGTCGTCTCTTTCTCCCCTTCCACGACCCGGACAAAAGCCGGCTCGAACGTATCCGCGATAAGCCGGCTGATGACGGCCGACACATGAGGCACGCTCTCCGACGGCTTGATCACGGCGCAATTGCCCGCGGCGATTGCCCCGATCAGCGGCTCCAGCACAAGCTGCACCGGATAATTGAACGGACCGATGACGAGCACCGTTCCGTACGGCTCGAGCCGAATTTGGCTGCTCGTGCCGAATAACTGCAATGGCGTCCGCGTTCTGCGGGGCTTCATCCAGCTTCTCAGCTTCTTCGACATCTGCGTGATGCTGCCAAGCACAATCCCGACCTCCGAGGCGTACGCTTCCGCCTCGCTCTTGCCCAGATCAAGGCGCAGCGCCTCCAGCAGCTCCTTCTCGTAGCGCCGGATGCCTTCCTTCAGCTTCCTTAGCTGCTCAAGACGGAACGAGGCATCCGCCGTTTTCCCCTGTCGGAAGAAGCCGCGATGCTCCTCCAGCATGTCCATGACATTCTCTTTCGTTATCATATACGGAGCCCTCCAGCCTGTTTTCTTGACGATATGACTTCTAGTTCTGCGCCGTCTGCCGATTTCCTCTCCCCAGCGTTACTTCGCTTCGGCCAAGCCCTGAGCCCCGCCCTTCAAGCCGCGCTGCACCTTCAACAAGCGGAGGAAAAACCCGGCCGCCGCGCAGGTCAAGCCGATAATGATGCCGACCCAAAATCCGAACGCCCGAAGCTCCGTAAACGCAGACAGCAAGTATCCCGCCGGAATTCCAATAATCCAATACGAGACGAAGGCGATGACGAACGGCAGCCTGACATCCTTGTATCCGCGCAGCACCCCGAGTAGCGACGCCTGTGCCGCGTCCGATATTTGATAGAAGATCGCAAAAATCAAAAACTGCGCCGCAAGCGCGGCTACCTCCGGCTCCTGCGTGTAAAGCTCCGCGATCGGCACGCGGACGTAATACAGCACGACGGCGCACAGCGCCATAAAGCCGACTCCGCCGCCGACGCCCAGCCTCGCGTATTGCCTCGCATGCTGAAGCCGCTCCCCTCCGACCGAATAACCAACGACGATCGTAAGCGCCATCGATATGCTAAGCGGGATCATGAAGATCAGCGACGAGAAGCTAAGCGCGATTTGGTGTCCGGCCGCAACCTCCGTCGCGAACATTGAGCCGACCATCAACGTTACGACCGAAAAAATGCCAACCTCGAAAAAGATGCTCAGCCCGATAGGAATGCCGATCACGAATAGCTCCTTCCATGCCTTCCACGACGGAACGGCCCACTCTCTGAACAGCCGGTATGAACGCATCGCCTCGACTTTGAACGTCGTTGCGATGCTGACCAGCAGCACGAGCCAATAGGTGACCGCCGTCGCATAGCCCGCTCCGATTCCGCCCAGCGCGGGGAATCCGAGCTTGCCGAAGATCAGGCAATAGTTCAAAAGCACGTTAAATGGCACAGCCAGCAAAGTAATGTACATGGAGATGCGCGTGAAGCCTTGCGCGTCGAAAAAATACCGCAGCACGTTCGATGCGAATAACGGGATAATGCCGATGAGGAGCGCCAGCAAATATTGATGCGCGATATATTCAACCTTTGGCGTAAGGCCCATGTACTCTAATAAAGGCAAAAAAGCAACGGCGCCGATACCGGCCACGACAAGCGCGATCAAAACGGAGACATACAACGCTTGGCTGATCGCCCGCGCGATTCCTTCGCGCTGCCCGCTGCCCATCAGCTGCGAGACGATCGGCGTCACGGCTAACAATATGCCGTTAATGCCCGTAATGATCGGCATCCAGATCCCCGATCCCATGCTCACTCCGACGAGATCCTCGCTGCTTACGCGCCCCGACATGATCGTGTCGGCAAGATTCATCGCATAGAGTCCTACCTGCGTGACCATAATCGGCCATAAAATGTGCATGAAGAGCTTCACCTTGGCTCCCCAGCTTTCCGCATGAAACATGCTGCAGCCCCTTCCTATAGAAGAACACCCTCCTGATCAGGAGGGTGCTCTGTTTGATCTATTCCGTCCGCTTCGGCAACAGCTTCATATATCCGTCCGAAAGCTTCATCAGTTCTAGAATATAATCATAGTCCTCGCGATACTTGCTGAAATCTTCAACCGGCTCGAATGTTTCCAAATCGATTGCCGTGCCGTCGTCGAAGCCTTTGCCCGGCACGAACATGATATCGTCGTTGAAGAACGAGCCTGTTGGCATGTAGTAACGCATACCGACTACGTTTTTGGTTGTGTTCAGAAGATCCTTGCCGAAGACCGTATACCCTTCGTTCTCGAGCGAAATGCCAAGCAAGTTCGCTACGGTCGGCATCATATCGACTTGTCCGCCGACGCCGTCGACCGTCATTCCTTCAACCCCTGGCACGTGGACAAGGAACGGAATGTTGAAGCGGCTGATGTTTTCTTGGTATTTGACGCCGAGCACTTCTTCCACCCAAGCGGCGTCGTTATCTTTGGTTTGAAGGCCCATATGGTCGCCGTATACGACGAGAATCGTATCTTCCCACATGCCGTTCGCCTTCAAGTTCTCGATGAATTCGCCCAGCGCTTTATCGGTATAGTTGGTTGCCGCCACGTAATGGCCCAGCTGCTTGCCGCTCAGCCGCTGCGGCACGTTGATGTTCAGGAACTCCTTCTTCACCCAGAACGGATGGTGGCTGGAGGTCGTCACGAACTGCGCATAGAACGGCTGGCCTTGCTTGTGCAGCTCGGTCAGCTTCTCCAGGCCGACGCGGTACATCTCTTCGTCGGAAGCGCCGAAGCCGTTGAACTCATCGTTCACGAACGACGGCTTGTCATAATATTTCGTGAAGCCTAGCGCAGGATAAAGCTTATTGCGGTCCCAGAACGTGACGTCGTTGACGTGGAACGTGTTCGAAACGTAGTTCTGCTTGGCGAGCAATCTCGGCATCGACGGGATTTCCCGGTCGCCGTAGCCTTTGGACATCGCGATAGTGCCCGTCGGATAAATACCCGTGTTGCTGATGAATTCGGCGTCGGACGTGTTGCCCTGACCGATCTGTTGGAATACTTTCGGGAAGTAGAAGCTTCCGTTCTCGATCAGATCATTGAGCACCGGCGTAACTTCTTGACCGTCCACTTCCAGGCCGATCATCAGATTCTGGAACGATTCCAGCTGGATCACGATAACATTCTTGCCTTTGGCCGCTCCGAAGAACTTCGGCGTTCCTGCTTCTATAACGCCTGTATCTTCTCCGTTGAAGCTTTGCTCCAGATCCTCCAGCGTTTCTCTCGTCTCATCCGTCGAGCCGTTTCTAATCGCGCTGTTTTCTTTGCTCTCGTTAATCGCGATGGCGACTTGGTAATTCAGAACGCCCAGTCGCTCCGCTTGAACAAGCTCGTTCGGAATATCGAGGTCGGTGCGGATATACAGGAACGAGGCGCCCAGCGCGACGATCAGCGCAATGCCAACATACAGCGGCTTCGCGGCAGGCTGGCTTCGCGGCTTGTCCGCTTTGCTTCTTAACGTAACCAAATACAAGATGAGCAATACGGCCAGGTCCAGGAACAACAAGAAAAACTTCAGGCTGATCGCGGACTCCACGCTCTCCTTCACTTGGCCGACCTGATCAAGCCCGTGCAGCGCCGTATACGAAGGAATGCTGCCGAAGAATGAAAAGTAGACCGAACACGCGAATAGGATCAACGACATGATGCCATTGCCAATACTCATGACCGCCGTCTTCCAGCGCGCCGAAGAGATCAGCTCCAGCACGCAGAGCACGACGAGCACGGCCGCGGCATCGGACAGCAGCCTGCTGATCTGCACCTCTTCGAAGGTAAAGCTGCGGAACAGCGCCATCTTCAACATAATCAGAATAAAAGTCGCCCAGAACGGCGATTTACGGTATTGATTCATGATAGCATTCACTAGCTCTCACTCCCCTTTATTTACTTTAGCCCAAAAGAAAAACCGTCGACAAACGACGGTCGCACGCTGCAGAAATGTTAACTTCATATTAACGTATTCTGTCGAATAAATAAATAGGGAACAATAGACATTCTATCTCTATTCGTCGCCCTGCCACAGACGACGGAACGATTCGCTCGAGGCGAGGAGCGACTGCATCGTGCCCTCCGCTTCCACGCGGCCGTCCTTCAGCACGATGATGTGGTCGGCTTTGGCGAGCGCCGCTTTGCGATGGGAGACAACGAGGCATGTCGCGTCTCCCCGCTCCTCGAACAAGCGCGCCCACAGCTTCTGCTCGGTCTCGACGTCGAGCGCGCTCGACAAATCGTCGAACACATACAACTCCGCGTCGCGTACGAGCATGCGCGCCGCGGCCGTGCGCTGCGCCTGTCCGCCGGACAGCTTGACGCCGCGCGGCCCGATCATGGTCTCGAGTCCGAGCGGAAGCTGCTTCAGATCCTCGTCCATCACGGCCGTATGGACGGCTTGCGCAAGTTCCTCCTCCGAATCCGCGCGGCCTAACAGGATGTTCTCCTTCAAACTGTCGCTATATAATCTCGGCACCTGCGCCGTATAAGCGCTTCTAGGCGGAACGAAGAACGAACCGGGATCCGTAACGACCTCTTCGTTCCAGCGAACCGTGCCGCTGTCCATCGGCAGCAGCCCTAGCAATGTCCGGACGAGCGTTGTCTTCCCGGAGCCGATCGGCCCTGTAATGACGGTGAACGTTCCTCTTCGAAGCTCGAGGCTGATGGACTCTACGCCCCTCCCCGTCTCCGGATAGCGATAGGTTAAGCCCGACGCTTCAAGCGACTGCAGCTGCTCTTCCGTTTGCAGCTTCTCCGCCTGCTCCCGCATCTCTGCATCCTTCTTCTTCAGATGGAGCGGCTTGAACACCGTGAGCACGCGCGCCGGCGCTCCTTGCAGCAGCTCGGTCAATCGCGAGAACGCGACGCCCATCTGCTTGTAGTAGGTCAGAAATTTGCCGAAGTTCGATATGAACTGCGTCACGAACGTCAAATAATAAACGAACAGCGCGAAGTCGCCAACCGCAAAATCTCCGCCGCGCATTTTCGACCCCGCCAGCAGAAGAATCAATCCCGTCCCCAGATTGACCGTATTGGAGAAAATCGAATCCAGACCCTCGGTCATCAGCTTATCCTTCAGCATCGTCTTGCGGCGCGTGTCGTTCAGATCCCTGAACCGGTCCACGACCCGTTTCTCCGCGCCAGCCACCTGAATAGCCTGCACGTTGCCGAACATGTCGCTGATCGCCCCGGTCACTTGGGAGGTCGCCTCCCGGCTGGCGGAGCGGTATTTCTGAAGCTTTGTTGTCGCGAGCTGAGCCGCTATGACGACCAGGACGAGCGGCAGGAATACGAGCAGCGTCATTTGCGCGTCGATTCGAATCAAAATAATGCAGGACACGATAGCGAAGCATGTCATCCCGAATACGTCGACCGACCAGCTCACCGCTTCCTCCGACTGATCGACATCGTCCCGGAAATAGCTGATCGCTTCACCAGGCGAGCACGGAATCGCTTTGGCGCCGGGCTCCTTCAGCACGTGCTCGAGCAAGTTGCGCCGAAGAAGCATGCCCATTCGGAACCGAAAGTTGACGTCGGTGATGAAGCCGATCCAAATGGTCGCGCTTCTGGCCAGCGCCGCGCCGACGAGCAGCGCGACAAGCATGCCGGTTCCGATACCTACAGCGCTATTGAATTCGAGCGAATCGAAGAACGCCTTCGTTATCAGACCGGGAAAGATCGGCATCAAATAAATGATCGTCCACATTATCGCGTTCGCGATATACCAGCCCTTGCGGTATCCGATCAGCCGCATCATATATTGGAACGGGTTCATGCCGTCACCTCCTCTAGCCCTGCCGCAAGCATGCGGCTGAACCTCGACTCCGGGTCGCTTGCCAGCTTCGTCCGTTCTCCCGCTTCCACGATGCGTCCCTGCTCGAGAATGACGATCCGGTCCGCGCGCTGAATCGTCGCGAGCCGATGCGCGATAATGACGCAGGTGCGCTCCTCCAGCAGCTTGTCGACCGCCTTCTCGAGGCGATGCTCCGTCAGCGGATCCAGGCGCGAGGACGCTTCGTCCAGAATGACAAGCCCCGGATCGTTCAAGAACACCCGGGCGAAGGCTAGCAGCTGCGCTTCGCCGGCCGAGAGGCTCCCGCCTCCCGAATCCAGCCTGGTATTCAATCCGTCGGGCAGCGAATCGAACCACTCCTTAAGACCAAGCCCGCGAAGGACTTCCTCGATCGCTTCATCCGGAATGCTTCTATTATAGAAGGTCAGGTTGTCGCGCACGGTGCCTTGCATGATTTCGATATTTTGCGTCACCAGAGCGACCTTATCCCGCACTTCCGCCAGCTTGCAGTCGCGGATATCTATACCGCTAAGCTTGACGCTGCCCTGCTGCGGATCGTAGAAGCGGAGCAGCAGCCGGCCGATCGTCGTTTTCCCGCTGCCCGTCCTTCCGAGAAGACCAAGCACCTCGCCCGGCTTCAATTCGATGTCGATTCCCTGCAAAGTCGGTTTCTCGTCGTAGCCGAACGTTACCGAATCGATATGAAGCGCCAGCGGTCCATCCGGCAGAGGAACGCCTTGGCCGTCCTGAATTTTCGGCTGCAGTCCGAACAGCTCTCGAATTCGCTGCATGCTGGCGTCCGCTTTCTGCAAATCTTCGATCTGCGTCCGAATCTTCTCGATGGGCTTCGCGAGCAGCTCCGTATAGAAGAAGATCAGGTACACCGTGCCGATCGTAACACTGCCCGACTTCCACAGGAACGCGCTGATGGCGAAAGCCATCGCATTGCCGAGCGCGAAAACGATGATCGTCGTGATCCACATCGAGGCGAAGCCCAGGAACGCCTTCTTCCGCAGCGGCAGCATCCGCCTTAGCAGCGAATAGAAGCGGCGCATGACGAACCCGGAAGCGCCATTGGCGCGCGTATCCTCGGTCCCCTCCAGATGTTCGCCGATGAAGCCGTAAAATTCCGCGTTGACGCCGCGCCAATCCTGCCAGACCGGAGCCGCGAATTTGCGGATCCATTGAATGACGTACATGGCGAAGAAAACAAACACCAGCATGCCTGCTCCGATCCAAATATTTTCGCGGAAAAGAAGCACGATAATACCGATCATCAAAATCAGGTTGCCCGCCAAGTGAATAAGGAAGCTTGAGAAAAAGTTGGCGAGCGCGTTCACGTCTCCGTCCACTCTCTCGATCAGGGAGCCCGACGTATTGGACTTGTGGAACGTCATATCCAGCTTCAGGCAATGCTCCGCGAGATCACCTCTAAGCTTGTTCGTCGTGCGCCAGGCCAAGTTCTCGCTGACGTAAGTCGCTACGACGTTAATGACCTGCCCGACGAGGGAAAAGCCGATGAAGATCAGGGCGGCATACAGCAGAAGCTCGAGCGGTTTGTCCGATTGGGCCGTGTCGATGAAATAGCGGATGATCTGAGGGTTCACCAGCTGCAGACCGATGGATACGAACAAAAGGATGGTCAGCAAAATCAAGGAAGACTTCTGAGGAAGCAAATAACTGCGTAACATACTGTAACGATGATTGACGCTTGGCGTGCCGGCTTGCTTGTTCATGAGTTTCCTTTCCCCGCCAAAGCGGAACATTCTTCGGTTGTAAGCATTAGACATGTCTGATATGATTTTTACAGATTGGGCGCTACTTCGACAGAGTTCGCCTAAGAAGCAAGACGATTATAAGGAGGTAACGACCCTGAGCTCTTTCGACGACAATAACAACAACAGCGGTAACAACGAGCCAAGCGGCGGCTCGCAGGATTCCTATTCGCCGGATAACCGCGCGAATGAATCGGCTCCTCAAGATACGGCCCCGCAGGCATCGCAGAACGCCGATTCGAGGCATGCGAGCGAACAGTTCGACCCTTCTCCGGCCCAAGAACAGGCATCCGACGATCATGATTTCCATGACCATTCGAAAGCCCCTCATCAGCCGGTTCGGGAGCAATCGTTCAGCCAGCAGCCTCCTACACCGCAGCAAGCGTACGGACAGCCGCCTTACACGGCGCCTCATCCGCAGCATGCTCCATATCCGCAGCAACCGGGAGGTCAACCGCCTTACGCGGGACAGCAGCCTTATCCGCAAGGACAAGCGCCATACCAGCAAGGGCAAGCTCCTTACCCGCAGGGCCAGGCTCCATATATGCAGCAGAACGGCTCCTATCCAGGCAATAGCGGCGGCTTCCAATCGCCTCCGCCGTATCCGCCGTACAACCAGCCGGCCAAAACGAACAGCAAGTCGATCGTGACGCTGGTGCTTGGCATCTTGTCGCTTATCGTTCCGTACATCGGCTTCCTGATTGGTATTGTCGGCATTATCTTCGGCGCCCTATCCTTCAAGGAATTGAAAAAAACCGGCGAGCAAGGACGCGGAATGGCCATCGGCGGCTTGATTACCAGCATCCTCGGCACGCTGTTCTGGGGCTTGATCGCCATTATCTTCATCGTCTTTCTCATTATCGGCTTCAGTGAAGGAAGCGGCTACAACAACAATTTTTATTACTAGAGTTCTAATTAGGAGTTATCTATTCTTATGACCAAGCTTATATCCTGGAACGTTAACGGACTTCGCGCTTGCGTGAACAAAGGCTTCCTCGACTACTTCCATGCCAGCGGCGCGGACCTCTTCTGTCTCCAGGAGACCAAGCTTCAAGCTGGCCAGCTCGATCTGCAGCTGGAGGGCTACCGCCAATATTGGAATTATGCCGAGAAGAAAGGGTACTCCGGTACCGCCATATTCTCGAGAATCGAGCCTCTCTCCGTCCGTTACGGACTGGAGACGGACGATGAACCCGAAGGCCGCGTCATTACGCTGGAATTCGAATCGTTTTACCTTGTGAACGTATATACGCCGAATGCCCGGCGCGACCTGTCGCGTCTGGACTTTCGGCTCGAATGGGAATGCCGGTTCCTCGATTACCTGAAGAGTCTCGACGCCGTCAAGCCCGTTGTCGTATGCGGGGATTTGAACGTCGCTCATCAGGAGATCGACCTCAAAAACGCGAAGTCCAATCACGGCAACTCCGGCTTCACCGCCGAAGAACGCGGCTGCATGACCAAGCTGCTGGAGTCGGGCTTCGTCGATTCGTTCCGCCACCTCCATCCGGACCGGACGGACGCCTACACGTGGTGGTCGTTCATGCCCAAGGTGCGCGAGCGGAACATCGGATGGCGCATCGACTACTTCCTGGTATCGTCCCGGCTGGCGGAACGCATCGCGGACGCCGGCATCGAACCCGGCGTAATGGGAAGCGATCATTGCCCGGTTACGCTTACGCTATCATAATCTTTAGCCCATTCGGGCGGCACCGCGCGTGCCCCTCGAATGGGCTATTTTATTGGCTCGATTAGCTCGAGGAGGTCGGGATGAACCTGCGGAGCCAGCTGCCGAAGTTCGCGGGGTTGCGGCTCTGGATCAGGATCGTGCCTTCGCCCCGGAAACGGCAGACGAGCATCTCTCCGCTCTTCCAGCTGGATACCCAGCCCTTGGACGACTTCTCGATGCCGTACGACATATGGCTCGGCCATGCGACCAGATGCCCGTTATCGATAACGACCTCCTCGCCGGGTCCGAGCTTCACTTCGTGAATGGCGCCGAAGGAGGAGAGGAACACCGTGCCGCGGCCGCTGATCTCCACGACAAAAAATCCTTCGCCTGAGAAGATGCCTTTGCTCAGGTTCTGCATCTTCGTATTCACCTCGATGCCGCCGGTGCCCGCCAGGAATCCGTCCTTCTGCACAAGCAGCGTGTAGCTGCCGTCGAGCTCGACCGCCCGGATATCCCCGAGCGACTTGGGCGCCAGCATCAACTCGCCTCCGCCTCTTGCCGCATTGACTTCCTGGAAGAAGAAGCTTTCGCCGCTTAGCATGCGGCCGATTCCCTTGAGGACGCCGCCGTCCGTCGTGCCTTTCAATTCCAGAGTCGGAGACATCGATACCATCGCCCCGGATTCCGCTTTGACCCGCTCTCCCTGCTGCAGCCGCAGCCGCAGCATCGCGAACGCTCCTTGATTCAACAGCTCGTATTGCATCTTACGTGGCCTCCTCAAGTCGTTATGTATCGTTCTTTACTCGTTAAAATATATTCCCAGTATACCGAAAATAACCGAACGTGTGTATTCATTTAATAATGTACCTCCTATCCGCTGGAAGGACAAGGTAGAGATTGATTATAGCTTTTGTTTCACTTGGCGCCTAGCCCCCGCATGCCTTAAAGTTCAGTTTAGCGATTGAAAATAATTCCACTGAAAACGAAAGAGGAGATTCACATCATGCAAGAGTTACACAAAGGTTTAATTAAAGGGCTACATTGGGAGGACGGCCCGCAGGACGTTGTTCGTCAGGCGCTTCTCGCCAAGCAGTATGCAATGGACTATTTGAAGGAGGCGCTGGTAGGGGTTTACGTTCACGGCTCGTTGTGCCTGGGGGCATTCCATGAAGGACGAAGCGATCTGGATCTGCTGATGGTCGTTAACCGTCCGCTGACCGTGCAGGAGAGATTCCAGCTGATGGTCGCGTTCCTCGGCTTCCATAGAACGCCGGCTCCCATCGAAGTGAGCATTATGCTGCAGGACGACCTGCTGGAATGGAAGCATCCGGCTCCGTATCAATTCCACTTCAGCGATTACTGGCGCAAGCGTTATGCCGACATGGCGTATTGGGACGACGCGAGCTTCTGGGATTACGAAGGCGAACGGACGGATATCGACCTCGCCTGCCATGTCTCGCTCGCGAAGCAGTTCGGCGTAACGCTGCATGGCCCGGCCGCGGGCGAGCTGTTCCCAGCCGTCCCGGAAGCCGACTTCTGGGAGTCGATCCGAAGCGGAGCCGAGAGCCTGATGACAGCTGCCGAAGGAGACGCGTGCCTCACGGTTCAGGAGGACGAAGCTCAAGGCATTCTGACGTTGGCCCGAATCTGGTCCTATCAGGAGCACGGCATCTTCTTCACGAAAACCGAGGCGGCGGAGTGGGCGGCAAAACGATTGCCCGAGAAGCTAAGCAAGATTTTGCTCGCATCCATCGAGGTGTATGGCGGCTCGCGCTCCGGATTCCACTGCCCTCCCGAGAGCTGGAACGAGCTGCGGGCGACGATGCTCACTTCGTGTCCGCTTTCGCTCACGCGGTCCGCGTAAAGCCTGGGGCATTCATGCTCCCAGGCCCGCGGCGGCCGAGCTTAGCTTTGGCTTCGCTTGCCTCCGCAGCTTGGCGCGTTTGAACGAAACGACTCTCGGTCCTCTATTTACCTCGTTCCCGCTCTTTTGGCGCATTTAGACGACTCTCGGTCCGCTATTAATTTCGTTCCCGCTACTCTGGGGCATTTAGACGTCCCTGGCACGCTTATCGCACTCTCCTCCGCCGTTCTCGCGCATTTAGACGTTTCTGGCACGCTTATCCGGTTCAGTCACCGATCCGAAACGCCCGATCCAATATCCCCCGCGTCCGACTCGCACCCGTCCATATCCGTCTCGAGACCGAGTCCGCATCAAACTCGAGCATCTGTAAGCGCCTTCCATTATGTGGCACCATTAGGAGTAGAGAATATACGTCGGAGGTGCCGCATTGAATACGTCTTCCCCATCGGGTTCCTTATCCATTCTTCTTCGCATGTTAAAACGCACCAAAAAACACCGCCTGTCCTACGCCGGAGTCAGCGCAATGGCTTTCGCCGCTTCCCTGCTGCCCGTCGGATGGGCCGAAGCGATGCGCCGGCTGTTCGACGCCGCGTACGCGCTTGACCGCGGCGCGCTCGGCCTAGCCGCCATCTGGTTCGGCGCCGTCTTCGCGGCCGAAGTCGTCATCGCGCTTGCGCAAGCCTTCCTCATGCAGCGGCTGTCCAACCTGACGACGCTGGACTTGCAGCGGGACGTGCTAAGCCGGCTGTTCGTCATGCGGCTGGCCAAATACGCCAAATGGCATACCGGCGACAAGCTGCAGAGGCTGAACCAATCTGCCGTTAGCGCGCAGACCGGCATCAACCAGAAGCTGCCGGAGCTCGTGCAGAACGTCCTGTCCATCGTCTTCCTGTTCGCGTACCTGACCGTGCTGACATGGGAGCTCATGGCCGGAGCGCTCGTCGTCGCCTTGTTGATCCCCCTGCTCAGCAACGCCATGGGCAAGCCGATCCGCGATAACCAGAAGCGTACGAACGAGCTGCAGGCGAGAACCGACGCCGCCCTCCTCGATCAGCTGCAAGGAGCCGAGGTGGCACGCAGCTTCGGCCTTCGCGCCTCCTTCAACGCCAGCTGGGAGCATGACGTGGAGTCGACCCGCCGCAAGTGGCTGCGCACGGATATGCTCCGCCATCTGACGAATTCGTCGGTCGGCATCGGTTTTTCATTAGGGCAGGCCTATATTCTGGGCATGGGCGCTTGGATGGTGACGCAAGGGACGCTCGGCATCGGCTCCATCGCGGCCTTCATCCTGTCGTACGAGCGGATCGTGTTCCCGCTTGCTCATCTCGCCAATACATGGGCCGCGGTGCAGGACGCCA
The DNA here is from genome assembly GCF_024623455.1 of Paenibacillus soyae. Taxonomy (GTDB): domain Bacteria; phylum Bacillota; class Bacilli; order Paenibacillales; family Paenibacillaceae; genus Pristimantibacillus; species Pristimantibacillus soyae. The sequence goes on from NZ_JANIPJ010000036.1 coordinate 13,756, forward strand.
TCGCCCATGCCGCCCGCGTTCTCGAGCTGGCGGACGAGGATTCCGAAGACGAAAGCGCAGCTGCTCACTCCTCATCAGGTAACAAACTCACTGCGTTCCCTGCTGCAGGAGGCGATCTGCAGCTCGACGATGTCGTCTTCCGCTACGGCGATGAACCGGTCCTTCGCGGCGTCACCGCGACGTTCCAACAAGGGAAGACGACCGCGATCGTCGGTCCGAGCGGCAGCGGGAAGAGCACGCTGCTCAAGCTGCTGCTCGGCCTTCACCCTGTCGATGCCGGCTCCATCCGCTACGGCGGCGTCGAGCTCGCGGGCGGCAGCTGGGAGAGCTTCCGGCAAGCCGCCGCCTATCTCCCGCAAGACGCCGCTATCTTGGACGCCAGCGCCGCCGACAATATCCGAATCGGCAAGCCGGAAGCGAGCGACGAAGAAGTGAGGCAAGCCGCCATCCTCGCGAATGCCCACGATTTCATCGGGGCGCTACCCGGCGGATACGGCCACAAGCTTGGCGAAGGCGGCGGCCGGCTGTCCGGCGGCCAGAGGCAGCGTCTCGCGCTTGCCCGCGCCTACGTCCGCAACCCGGACGTTCTGCTCCTGGACGAACCGACCTCCGCCTTGGATGCCGGCGCCGAAGCCCTTATGCAGGAGGCGCTGCGCTCGATCATGCGCGACCGGACCGTCATCGTCGTCGCTCATCGCCTGTCGACCGTGCGCGACGCCGACTGCATCCATTACATGGAGAGCGGCCGAATCATCGAATCCGGCACGCATGAGCAATTGATGAGCCTGCAAGGCCGATACGCCGCGCTTGTGCAGGCAGGCGAATTTACCGAAGAAGGAGAAATAGCCTCATGAAGAAGGAGCCATCCATCAGTGCCGAACCGCGGCTCAGAGAGCTGATTCCGCTGCTTTGGAACAAGCTCGGCAGCAGCAAGCTTCTGTTTTCGCTCGCTATCTTTTTATGCCTGTGCCAACTGGGAATCGATATGATTATTCCGTACGTCCTAGAGCTTTATTTCAATATGCTGGATGCCGGCGACATTAACAAGGTGAGCGGAGTCATCATTACTTTTAACGTGGTGTTTCTGACGCTTACGGGGCTTGGCCTTCTGGGGCATTATTTGAGGCAAAATAACATGAGCATCCTGCATCGCGTCGTCACGCTGGATTTGGCGGACCATGCGCAGCGTCTCCCGCTGGAGAACGCCTCCGCCTCCCATTCCGCCGATCTGTCGCAGCGGATCATGTGGGATTCGAACAAGGTCACGCAGCTGCTCGTTACGATATTCAACCATATGGGAAGCCAAATTCTGCTGCTGCTGTTCGCCTGCGCATACATGCTGACTCTCCATTGGCAGGTAGCCGTTGGCGCCATGATTCTGATGCCTCTTAGCCTGCTTGGCAGCCATCTGCTTCGCCACAGGCTCGCGCGGATCGCCAAGGAAGTCGCCGACCAAGAGAGCGCGGTGAAGCAGTCCCAGCAGGACGCGCTGCAAAATATGGATATGCTTCGGGCCTATAACGCGCGCGATTGGATGACGGAACGGTTCGTCGCCGAACGGAGGAAGCTGAACGCGCTGTATATGCGGAGGATGTGGTGGCAGCAGCTGGTGCACACCTTATCGGTGACGTCGGCGCTGCTCATCGCGTGGGGAACCATTCTGTTCGTCGCCTGGCTCGCGGTCCAAAATAAAATCCAGCTCGGCGCGCTGATGGCGTTTTTCGTGCTCGTATGGAGAGTCTACAATCCTCTGCTAAATCTAGGCAGGCTATGGGGAGAAGCTCAGGAGGCGAAAGGAGCGGCGGCCCGGCTCGCCACCCTTTGGAGAGCCCTCAAGGAGCCGTCGGACCGAAACGAGCCCAATGGAATACCCGCATCTGTCAGCGAGGAGCTGCATCCGGGAATCCCTATCCTCTCATGGAAAAATATCCTGTTCCAATACGAGGAGCACGCCTCCATCCAACTGACCGAGCAAGCCGCACCCGTCTCCGAGGCATCGGATCCCGCCGCGGCTCCGCTGCTGCAACAATTCGATCTGGACATAAGGCAAGCCTCCTTCACTGCCATTGTAGGGCCAAGCGGATCGGGCAAATCGACGGTTGCCAAGCTTGGCGCCGGTCTGTTGTTCCCCCAGCGCGGTATCGTCGAGATTTGCGGCTCCTCCTCGCTCCGCGACGCCGAACAGGCCAGGAGATCCGTGGCTTACGTGCCGCAGAACCCTTATCTGTTCGCGGGCACGATTCGCGATAACCTGCGTCTGGCCAGGCCGGGAGCCAGCGACGAGGAGCTGGTCGAAGCCGCTCGCGCGGCGGAAGCGCATGCCTTCATCCAGTCGCTTCCGGACGGCTACGATACGCTGCTGTCCGAGCACGGAAGCTCGTTAAGCGGCGGCCAGAGACAGCGGCTCGCGATTGCACGGGCAATGCTGGCGGACCGGCCCGTATGGATTCTCGACGAGGCGACGTCCGCTCTGGATACCGAGACGGAACGCCGCGTCATGGACAACATTCTGAAGCGAGCCAAGCAGCGGGGCAGCGCTTTGCTTGTTATCGCTCATCGCCTCTCCACCGTGCAGGAGGCCGATACGATTATCGCCATGGAGAATGGCGAGATCGTCGAGCAAGGCACCCATGGCGAGCTTCTGGCCCCCGAGTCTGGCGTGTACGGGAGCCTGTGGCGCCAGATGGAAGGCGACCGCCCCGAACCGGCGATTACTGCCTCCTAACTGTGCCGCGCCAAAAAATCCAATCCATCGTCCGGCTGAGCTGGCATGGCCTTCAGACTTTCCCTTTCCGCACGGCTAATAAAACAAGCAGCGCGCCGACGTTCACTAACGTCCTGCGCGCTGCTTGTTTCCGTTCTTACACCGTCGTTTCCTTGCGGCCAATAAATCGCAGCATTTCGCTAATAAGCGGATGCAAGACGGACACATGGCCTTCGTCCTCGAATTTGCGGAATCTCAGCCGAAGCCCCGCTCCGTCATAAGGCAGCATCAGCTCGTGCAGCCGCTCCGCATCCTCGATCATGGACGGCTTCTCTCCGGCGCCGATACCGATCAATACGGAAGCCTCCATCGCTCCTCGGCGCAGCCGCTCCTCCAACTCGGGCCAGCGCTTCATCAGCTGCCGATCCTTCCACCAGATGGAAGGACTGCCGGCGATATAGGTATGGTAGGTTCCCGGCCGGGAGAACAGCATATGCAGAGCAAAAAATCCGCCAAGCGAATGGCCGAACAGAGACTGCCGGGCACGGTTGATGGGCGCCAGCGATTCGATGAACGGCTTCAGCTCCTCCTCGATAAAGTCCGCGAAGGCATCCGCCCCGCCGACCTTTGGCCAAGCCGAACCGTCCGGCCGCTCCGGCAGCTCCGACGGATCTGCGGGCGTCGTATAGTCGCAGAAGCGCGGCTCCGTCACGATCGGCTGCTCCGAATCGTAGCCGATGCCGACGATCGCCTGCGGCTCGATGCCATGCGGCTTGCGCCCCTGCAGCCGCATCGCCTCGGCCAGGGAGCCGAACGTCGCGTTGGCGTCAAGCGAATACAAGACGGAGAATCCGTCGGACGGCGGCTCTACATCCGGCAGCCAAACCGAAATCCGGTATTCCCGGCCCGTCTTCTTCGCTAGCATCTTCCATACCCGGGATCCCGGTATGCCGGAACGGGAAATTTCCCGCGCACCCCAAGCCGGCGCGACTTTGGCCGGTGGAACCGCACCTGCGTCAACCCCAACGGGGAACAGCCAAGCCGCCGCTTTTAGCAGCTTCTCCGCCATATACAGGTGATCATGCGTGCCGCCCTCCCGCATCTCGAACAGCAGCTGCTCCGCAGGAATTCCTCTACGGACCAGCACATCCGCCGCTTCTATGGAATAAGGGACCATATGCCGCTGGATATTGTCCTTGTAGATCCCCTCGCAATCGCCTACCGACATGTATACCCGTATACCCCTATCGAACACAGCCTGCTCCCTTAGGAAAGGAAGCACGCCTTCGAACCAGAAGGAAGCCGACAACAAGCCTAGTCGACCGAATACGTCCGGCCGCCAAACGCCGGCAAACAAAGAAACCAAGCCGCCGAAGGAGCCGCCCATGATCGCCGTGCTCTCCGGCCCCCGCAGCGTTCGATACCTCTCGTCGACGAGCGGCTTCAGACGATCCGCCACCTCGTCCACGTATTCGCGCCCCCTACCGCCGAAGTCGGGATAACCCGCGAACAGCTCCGGCGCCGGCCACGGCGTATATTCCGCATTGCGATCATGAGGCGCGATTCCTACGTAAATGATCTCCTGCAGCCTGCCCTGCCGGACCAGATGATCCAGCTGGTTCGATACCATCTCGAACAGCTCGCCGCCGTCCTGAACGTACGCGACGGGAAAAGCTCTGCTCTCATCGACGTGATAAGAGGGCGGCAAATAAACAAGCAGCTTCCTGCCCAGCCGTTCGATCCGCTCAAAATGCATCATTTCGCAAGCCACTCCTCTTCTTTAGCTTTTTGACCGAATCAACAAATATACGAAATACGGCACGCCTATAATCGAGATGACGATGCCCACCGCAAGCTCGGCCGGAGCGAATATCGTCTTCCCTATAAAATCGCCGAGCACGACCATCGCGGCCCCGATGAGACCGCTGACCGGAAGGCTCGACCGATGGCGCAGCCCTACGAGCCTGCGCGCGATATGCGGCGCGATCAAGCCGACGAAGCCGATGCTTCCCGATACGGCGACGCTGGCGCTGACGAGCCCGATGCTGCCGAACAGCAGCATGTTCTTCTCGCGTTCTACCGCCGCGCCGAGCCCCGTCGCGGTAGGCTCCCCTAGCTGGAGCACGTCGAGCGTCCGAGCCCGCCACCAGAGCAGCGGCGGGATGACGACCAGCCAAGGAACCATGGCGGCGACGAACTTCCAGTTCGCGCTGTAGATGCTGCCCGCCAGCCAGACGGCCGCCATCTCGAAATCGTTGGGGTTCATCTTAAGCGATACATACATCGTCAAAGCTCCGAAGCCCGAAGCGATGGCGATGCCGACGAGAATAAGCCGCTGCGGGTCCAGCCTGCCCTGCTCGCGGGCGAATAGATAGATGAGGCTGGTCGCGAGCAATCCGCCCGCGATGCCGAACATCGGCATCGCCATAACCGCTGCCCAGCCCGTCAGCTCCACCGTGCCTTGGAATAAAAACATATAGAGGACGACGGTCAAGCCCGCTCCCGCGTTAATGCCGAGGATCCCGGGATCCGCCAGCCCGTTGCGCGTCACCCCTTGGATGACGGAGCCCGCCATGCCGAGCGCGGCGCCTACAAGAATGGCTAGCACGATGCGAGGCAGCCGGAATGTGAAGACGACAAGCTCGTGCTCCCGGCTTGAGCCCATTCCAAGCAGTGTCTTCGCCACCTCGCCGATCGACATGTCGAACATCCCGTTTGTAATGCTGAGGTAAAAGCCGGCCGCAATGACGGCCATACACGCGCCGGCCGCCGTCCACGTTCTCGCCATGGAATGCTCAGGCATGCTTACCTCCCCCTCTCGTCTTGATCAGGTATAGGAAGAAGGGAACGCCGAACAAAGCCGTCACGACGCCGATCGGCGTCTCGAACGGCTGGTTGACGAAGCGCGACAGCAGATCGCACAGCGCCAGGAACAACGCGCCGAGCGCGCCGGATACCGGAATGACCCAGCGATAATCGACGCCCGTGAAATACCGGGCGATATGCGGAATGATAAGGCCGATAAACGCGATTTTCCCGGCGATCGCTACAGCTACGCCCGTCAGGATGACGACGGCAAGGATCGCCATCGCTTTGACGAGCTTCGTCCGTAGGCCTAAGCTCGCGGACACCTCGTCGCCGAGCGCCAGCGCCGTAATCGATTTCGATAACGCGATGGCCAGAGCCAGACCGACGATCGCGAACGGAATCGCCAGCTTAAGCAGCTCCGGATCGACCTGATGCAGCCTCGCGTTATACCAGAAGCTGATGCCCTGCGAGATTTGATAGTAGCTGCTCAGCGCGGCCGACATGCCGCTCAGGAAGGTGCCGATAATCGTGCCCAGGATCGCGAGCTTCACCGGCGACAGCCCGTTCGGGATAAGAGCGGCCATCCCGAATACAAGCGCGGCTCCGATCGCCGAACCGACCATGGAGAGTGCGATCAGGCTGACGGAGCTCCCGCTCGGCAGGAAGATCATCGCGGTCGTCACGAGAAAGACCGAGCCGTCCGATACGCCCATGATGGACGGAGACGCCAAGTAGTTGCGCGTCATGCCTTGCATGAGAGCGCCGGATACGGCCAGGAACGCCCCGATGAGCAGCGCCCCGATCGCGCGAGGCAGCCGGGACACTTGTATGATTTGATGATCGACGTTATCCGGATCGAACCGGAAGATCGCTTCCCATATCGTTTGAAGGGAGATGTCCTTCGCGCCGAACGAGATGGACAAGCAGATCATGCATATGGCGGCTGCCGGCGTCATCCAGAGGATGACGGCCGGCAGCGAACGTTTGAATCGCATAGTAACACGCCTTATTTATTCGGAGTTGGCGAAGCCTATTGCTTCAGTTGTTCCACGGCCGCTTTCAGGAACTCGATCTTGCTGTACGCCGTGCCGCCTTGCGCCAGCGGATCGACGACGTTAACGAACGACTTGCCGTTCTTCACCGCATTCGTACTCTTCATAATCGGATTCGCTTGTAGCTCTTCGAGCGTGTTCGGCGTATCCTTGTTCTCGTCCTCCGAGAATTGGATGAACAGATAATCCGGATTCATCTCCGCGAATTTCTCGACGGACAGCTCCTCCTGCGACTTCGCCGCTTCGACCTCGGCCGGTACCGCAAGCCCCAGATCGCCGTAAAGGATCGGGTTGAAGAAGACGTTCGCCGGGTACAGGTACATCTTGCCGCCGCGGATGCGAACGGCCGCTACCTTCTTGTCCTTCAGCTTGTCGCTAAGCTCCAGCTTCGCAGCGTCCAGATCCGCTTTGTATTTCGCGATCTCCGCGTCGGCTTCCGCCGTCTTGCCGCTCAGCTCGCCCAGCAGCTTCAGGTTCGCTTCCCAGTTCGTCGAGATGTGGGAGTACAGAATCGTCGGCGCGATCGCCTGCAGCTTCTCCGTCGTTTCAGCCGGGAATTTTGTCGAGCCGAGAATAACGTCCGGCTTCAGGGACAGAATCTTCTCGAAGTTGGGCTCCGTCTTTTCGCCGATCGACTCGGCGTTTGCCGTAACCGATTCGAACAGCGGCGGGAACGCGCCCGAGAAACTGATTGCGCCGACCGGCTGCACGTCCAGCACAATGGAATCCTCCATCGCTTCCACCGCGCCCGCGATTACGATGCGCTCGACCTTGGCCGGAATTTCGTATTCTTGATCCAGGTACGTAATTTTGCGGGTTCCGGCCGCTTCATCCGCAGCAGGAGCTTCCTCGCCTTCTTTCGCTTCGCCGTCCGCCGCCGCATTTTGATCTGTATTCGCGGGCGCCGACTGCTCGGCGTTTGCAGGCTCCCCGTTGTTATTGCCCCCGCATGCCGTCATGACAACCGCAATGGCAAGGATGACCAGTATGCTCCAAATCCCTTTTTTCTTCACCGATATGACTCCTCTCAATTCCTCAATTGATATTGATTATCATTAGCGATTATATAGGAGAGAGTCTTGGCGTGACCATGGATATTTTCCTGTTTTGCTATGGACAATTTCCTGTTAGCAGCTCTGCGCATTCGTCCAGAATGCGGCTGATGGCGACGGGAGAATATTCCCTCCAGGGCTCGGACGAAATGAGACGAAGCCGATTATCCCTGACGAACGGCAGCGACATCCATTCCGTCGATTCCTTGAGCGCAGACCAGCTTGCGAGCGTCTCCGATTCCTGGCATACGAGGAGCAGCACGAGGTCGGCATCCAGCTCGGCCAACTGCCGGGCGGTAACCGGCATGTTGAACTCCTGTCCCGCCTCCCCCGCCGCCAGCTCTAATCCGAGCTCAACATGGAGCGTATCGTGAAGACCTGAGCTAACGAATAAGCTGAGCTTGCCTTTCAGCAGCTTTAATGCCGCCACTTTCTTGCCTCTGCCCCCGGCTGCGGAATCGGACTGAACCTGCTGCCTGACAAGGGCCGCCTTCTCCTCGAAACGCCGCAGCCACAGCTGCTGCTCCGCCTGCTCGCCGAGAGCTTCCGCCAACGCCGCAAGATTCGTTTTCCAGTCGCGTTCGTCTCCCGGGAGCTCTATAAGCGGCGCGATGGCCGACAACCTTGCTCTCTCCTTCTCCTCCAGCCCGCCGCTCGTCACGATAAGCTCCGGTTTGGCTTGCTCCAGCAGCGCCATATTTTGTTCCTTATAATGGTTCTGCCGGTAAGCGTTCATATGGACCGGAATGTCCGCGCCATAGCGGTCCCCGTAATATTTGCACCATTTCGGATGCAGGGGCGCCGCGTAAGGAATGATGCCGAGCGGCAGCATATAGCCGATCAGCGCGGTTGAACCGTAGGCGGCTACCCTCCTGCCGCGTTTCTTCATATAAGCAGTCGGCGGCATGCCGACAACCTGCTTGAATTTGCGGCTGAAATAGAACTCGTCCGCATATCCGACCTCGTGCGCAATATCGCGAAGCAGACGGTCCGACCGGAGCATCAGCTTCTTGGCCTGATTCATGCGAATTTGCGTCAGCTCGTCGAGCGCGCTGATGCCGTACGTTTTTTTGAACACGTCTACAAAATATTTCGGACTAAATCCCGCGACGGACGCCAGCCGCTCGATCGAGAGCTCTTCCTTGTAATGCTCGCGCATATAGTGCCTCGCGCGATCCAGATCGTGCTTCGCTCCATCCCTCGCCGGCTTCTTGCCTTCATTCAGCAGCTGGTACAGGAGCTCGCCCATGTCGAGCTGCGCCCGCCAGCTTCGCATCCGATCGCCGCTGGCGAGATGCTCGTGCATCTTTCGGCAGAAGGACGCCAGATGTCCCGGCGGGTTCAGCCGTAAGCCGTCGAGCTCACTATATAGGCGTCGAATCGCTTCGAGGTCGGCGGGATCTCGGTTATCGGACCGCAGCTGAAACCGCAGGATGACGACGGACAAATCGCTTCCCGCGCCGGCCGCAAGCCCGAACGTGCTTTCCGGCGGACAGGCATAAATATGATCGCGTTCCAGCCGGACGCCGCCGCTCTCCCTGATCAGCTCCCCGCCGCCTCCGATAAGCGCGATGAACACGCCGGGTATCGTCAAATGCTGCTCCACGAGCTCTCCCGATGAGCCGGTATGGAGCTCGGCCGACAGCAGCCTTATCGACATGCGGCTGATATCGAGGCCCGGTTCTGATGTATAAGAGATTTTCATATTGGCCACCTCTTTATATTCGATAATGATTCTCATTGTCATAGACGAGTATATCAAACAAACCGCCGCGTGAGAACCTCCAGCGGGGAAGCAAAACCCAAGCACGAAAAAACGGAAGCATACGGCATGCCTCCGTTTTTCCCATTGCCTTATTACTCCTCGAACGACAGATTTTCCGGTTCATCCCTCAGCTCGCCGCCGATCTGCATGTTCGTGCTAGGCGTTCGCTTATCGACCGTTTCGAACGTGAAACCGTCCATCCATACCTTCCCCTGTCCCGTAAGCAGCACGCCGAACGAAATCGATTCGCTCGCAGCCGGCACGTCGAGCACGATGGAATATAAATTCCACGGCAGCGTGCCTTGTATCGGGCGATCGCTCATGTTGTCGAACTGGAGCGTGTCCCCCGCAGCATTGTCGACCCGCATCCATAATCCGGCGAAATGGCCGACCTTCTCCGCTTGGATGAAGGCGGACAGCTTGATGCGCTCGCCCTTGTACTTATCGGCCTTAAACTGCTGCATCATGGTCGCGAACTGGGTCTCCGACGTCGCGGACACCGATCGCAAATAGCCGGACACCTTCCCCATATGCACCGTCTCCCGGTCAATGCCCATCTCGTAATGCGACGGATCGCTTCCGCTTAGAATCCAGCCCTTCACTTTGCCTTGCTCGCTCATATTCTCCATCTCCTCACGTCTGCCTTTTGTCTGCTGCACGCTCCCCATCAGCTTCCGGTAACGTCCGGGGGGCATGCCGTATTCCTTTTTGAAAGCGCGGGTGAACGCCTCCTGAGACTCGAACCGGCATCGGAACGCGATCTGGATGATGTCCTCGGATGTGTACAACAGCAGCGCGGATGCGCCGGCCAGCCTGCGCGAGCGGATATAATCCGTCACGCTCATGCCGACTTGCTGTAGGAAAATCCGGTGGAAGTGGTACATCGAGAAGCCCGCGGCGGCGGCCGCATCCTCGAGCTTCAGCTCCTCCTCCAAATGCGCTTCGATATAGCCCAGAGCCTGGTAAATCATTGGATGGTATCTCACGTGATCACCTCTTGTACAGAGAATAACATAGGCACGGACAGTCGTTTTTGATCAGGATTGCGAAAAAAACAAAGCCCCGGGCGGCAAGCCCAGGGCGTAACCAATCATTCGTATACGATCCCGGCGTGGTTCTTGACGACGTCTCTTACAAGCGAGAACATCTCCCCGACCTTAAGCTGGCTAGGGTCGCCAATCATTGCGAGCGTATCGGCTTCAAGCAAGCCGCTCGTCTTAAGCGTCTCGAGAGCGTTCTCGCGCGATGCTTCCAGCTCGGCCGTCAGGCTGATCGTGTAAGCCAGCTGCTCCAGCGTGAGCGGCTGCTTGCCCGCATCCGCCATGCCGTCGATGGCCAGATACGGATTCCCGGCAAAATGATCGGCATGGACAATCTTCACCGTCGCCATAATGTTCGCGAATTGGCCGGCCGTCGCCTGGTTGTCGAGCCCGAACGCCTCGTTGAACTCGCCGCCGAATGCAAGCGACATGCTCACCGCCGCGATCAGCCCCTTGTAATGCGGGTGCTTCGCATACTCCGGCAGCGGGAACTTGGCGCGCTCCAAATCCATTCCCTGCCTTGTCAGCCGCTTACGCAGCTCCGCAATCGATTCCTTCGAACCCGACAGCTCGCGGAAGGTCATGCTCTTCTCCTGCGCAAGCTTCGCCGCGGCCCCGGCCGCTTCGCCCGTCGCCATACCGAGCGGAATGACGCGCGCGCTGCCGTGCGGGATGGAATCGAAGCTGGCTGCTCGGCCCACGACAAGCAGGTTGTCGACCGCGAGCGGCACCAGCGTACGGAACGGCACGCCGTATTGCTCCGGCGCCATGACGATTGCGCCTCTATCTTGGTGATTCATCCGCTGTATGTCCACGGCGTACGAGCCGTAAGCGATCGCGTCCCAGAAATCCCGGTTATCAAGGACGTCTCCAGCAGTGAGCCGGTACTCGCCTTGGATATGGCGGGTTTCCCGAACGTACAGCTCCTCCGCTACCCCTGCGTATTCCACGTTCGCAAGCTCCTTGTACGTCTTGCGCAAGTAGTCGACGATAAGCGGCGCTTCCTTGGTCCCGATCTCGATCGCTTCCTTCACCGAGTCCGGATTCAGCGGATCGATGCCGAAAATATGCATTGCGTTGATCAGCACCGTATCGTCGTTCTGCCTGCCGACGTTAAGCGCGCGGATGCCGACCTTCTCCGGATTCGACGACTCGTATTCCCTTGCCTTCATGAAGCCCCAAGCGCTCATCTTGTCGATGCCCGTTCCGTCGCCGATCCCGGCAAAGGAATCCCATACCTCCTGCGTCACGCCGCTCATCTTGAACACAAGCGTCACGGCCATCCGGTCCTCCGGCCGGCCGAGATCCTCACGTCCCAGCGTATACGGCACTCCGGCCATTGCCGCGATATCCGCGTCCTGCGTCGCGTCGATGACAGCGTCTGCGCTAATCTCCAGCGTGCGGCCCGACTGGTCGACGATGCGCAGTCCCTCGATGACGGCCGCCGTCCCGCCCTGCGCCACGATCGGCTCCATGGACTGTACCTGCATCAGCACGTCAATGTTCGGCTCTGCTTTCACCATGCGGTAGAACTCGTTAGCCGCCGTGTTCACGTCGAACGACGTCCCTTCTATCCGATCGAACCATTCCTGGTAGATGCCTTTGTTCAATTGATTGATCTTGCCGAGCCTCGGCTGCTCGGGCGACTTGTTCATATCGAGAGAATTCAGCCAGCCGATCGTCATGAGCCCGCCTAATATCTCCCTCCCGCGTCCATCAACGAGCAGCACGGACAACCCGTTCCTCGCCGCCGATACCGCCGCCGCGACGCCTTCGGGATCCGTGCCCGCGACGATGACGTCGTAGGCGGTCTTCGGCTCCGCTACCGATTCCACTCGCAGCAGAGCTTGATGCTTATGCTTATTATCCGTGCTGTTGCGCTCCAAGTAGACGTAACCCATTATGCCGCCGGTGACAAGCGCGAGCAGCAGCAGAGTTATCGCGAGCGCCTTCCATCTTTCTTTTGCCATCATTCGAATGAAGCCCCCCAAGCTTGACTAAACGTTCTCTATGAACCAATATTAGATTAGGATGAATCTGGAAAACTAGGAAACTATGAATCGTTGAACGGAGGTACGCATGAACAACCCGTTAACCGCCGGCGCCAATGGAAGCCGAATATCGGAGATCGACCTTGTGCGCGCATTCGCCATGATCGGGGTGCTTGCGGTGCACGCCACCTCGTTCGCTACCCTGGAGATGCTGGACGATCCTGCGAGCTATCCCGTCTACAACTTCCTCAATATCTTCATGAAGTTCGGGACGCCTGTGTTCCTATTTCTTAGCAGCTTCGTCTTGTTCATGAGCTACTACGCCAAACCTCTGTCAGCCGGCACTTTCGTTTCCTTCTACAGAAAAAGGCTCATTCATATTATTATACCATATCTCGTATTCTCTACCATCTATTACATCGCCGTGGCCGTAACGAGAACCGAAGCGGAGCGGCCGGCCAGTTTAGTCGTCGACTTCGTTAATAAGCTGGCGAACGGCACCGCTTATTCCCACCTCTATTTCGTCTTCGTCAGCGCGCAGTTTTATGTACTGTTTCCACTGGCATTATGGCTGCTGAAGAAGCTGCCGCGGCTCATCCCGTTCTGCATTCCGATCGGATTCGCCGTGCAGTGGGGCTTCTACGCGCTTGGGCAGCGTCTGGACATCGAGCACGCCTCCAGCTGGGCCTTCACTTATTTCAGCTTTTATATGCTGGGCGTGTATATGGGCATTCGTTTTCCGGCTTGGAGAGATCGGCTCCGTTCCCCCGGTAAGGGGCCGCTCACGGCCTATCGAGTTCTGTCCGTCCTGATATGGACCGGCTGGCTGGCCGGCGGTATCTTGCACAGCCGCATTTGGTACGACTTGCGTACCGGACTCGAGACGCTGCCGCTCTACGTGTATAGCCTTTATTGGAACATTTACGCGTTTGTCTCCGCTCTGGTCTTCCTCCAGGCAGCGTTCCATCTGGGGCGAAGGTTCGGCGACGCGTTCCTGATCCGCAAGCTGAAAGCCTTCGGCGCGATGTCGCTCGGCATCTACCTGCTGCATCCCTTGCTGCTGGCGGTTTACCGGGAGCTGAAGCCTGGTGCGGCTTCCATGCCGATGCTCCATCTCTGGTACGCGGGCGGTTTTCTCCTGGCGCTGCTGGGATCGGCCCTCATCGTCTGGCTCTCGCACCGCTATCTGCCATTCGCGTGGCTCTTGTTCGGCAAAAACGAAATCGGCGGCCATAACCGCCGAATCGGCTCGCCCGGATCGGGCGCGCGGCTTGACCGCGTTTAAGCAGAAACGGCCTTCGCGCATCGATGCGCGAAGGCCGTTTCGTTGTTTCTTCGTGTTAGGGCTAGTACCCGACTTCAACGGACGCGATAACGACATAAGCGAGATCGTTGCGATCCTCTTTGTCCGCCAGCACGATACCGCTTGTCGTCAGCATCCCGCCGTCCACAACCTCGAACGTCACTTGTCCGTAAGGCAGCTCCGAACGCACCTTCTCCAAATCCAGCCGCTCCTTGTCAGCGGGAACCGCAAGCCTCACATTCACTTTCATGTTGTTCAGATCGCCGCCTGGAAGCACGGAACGAATACCCGGCATGGAGTTGTGGTGAATGGCGTTCTGCACCGCTCGAACGGCTGCCTTCGTCACGTTCTGGCCGTGCAGATCGATGCCCATTCCAATTTCGACAAACATCATTTGATCCATGTGATTTTTCTCCTCTCGGGCGCATACAACTGCGATTTATCTACCGGCATTTTAACATATCCCCGCTTTCACGACGAATGGCATGTTCAAGCTTCCCCATTTTTTAGTTGACAAATATTAGATTCCTTGTTAATTTAAATGTATCGGTTAGATACATCAAATTGATATATGGAGGTATCGCTTCCCATGATTGATTACATATGCCTGGGCATGCTCATGCAGGGCAAGATGAGCGGTTACGACATTAAGAAGACGGTCGAACAATCGGTTGGCCTCTTCTTCACGATCAGCTACGGCAGCCTTTACCCGGCTCTTAAGCGCCTTGTCGAAGGCGGCATGCTCACCGAAGAAGAAACGAATAACAGCAAGAACAAGAAACTGTACCAGCTCACCGAGACGGGGCGCGGCAGCTTCCTGCAATGGCTGGGGGAACCCCTACAGTCGAACCGAAGGGAATATTTGCTCAAAATCTTTTTCTACGATTGTTTGGACCCTGCTATTCGGAAAAATAATTTGGAAAACTTTCTTTTCGAGCTCAACCGGAACATCGCCCAAATCGGCGCCGTTCAGCAAATCGTCTCGGGCCAGCTGGCTCAGCTGGAGAACAAAGACGATTACTACTACCGGGTATCCGTTATGCATTACGGGCTTCGGTTCTATCAAATGGAAAAAGCGTGGCTCGAACAAATCATCGAAAAGAGGGATTACGAATGAAACCATTGCCGCTTGAACCCCAGCTTGTCAGAAGACCCTATCTCATGCTTGTATGGATCGAACTTGCTTTGCTCGTTTTCGTGGCCGGAGGCAGCGCCTATGTCTCGATCGCCGAACTGACGCATCCGGCCGCTCCTTTCTTCGGCTTCATTCCGCTTGCGCTGATTCTTCTCCTCGCCCTGACGATCAAGAAAGGCTGGCGGACGTTTTATTTTGACGGCATCTCCCGCATTCGGGGAAAACAATGGCTGGATTACGCACCGCTTCTGCTCATCCTAATCGTACTGCTGGTCGCGAACCGAGGATTTGCGGACGCCCCTGCCACGACTTTCGTTTATTTGTTCCTATCGCAGATTCTATTGGTGGCATTCGTAGAAGAGACGTTATTCCGCGGCATCCTGATTCGCCTCTTCGCTCACAAAGGCGCCCGTTATGCCGTGCTAATCTCCAGCTTTTTCTTCGGAGTTACTCATGCACTGCAAGCGCTCGGCGGACAATCGCTCGAAGACACCATACTGCAAATCGTATATGCTTTCGCGGTGGGGCTCGTTCTGGCGCTGCTCGTCATCAAACACCGCTCCATCGTGCTAACGATCGTATTCCATGGTCTCCATAATTTCATAATCATGACCGGACACGATCCCGGCACGCACCTCTATGATTACCTCATCCTTGCCTTATTGGCCGTTCATTTCATATGGCTGGCTCTAACGTTCAAGAATCGCCATCCCTTTACCAAAGACGCTATTGTGCCTCACGTAACGTGAGGATGTATGATGAAAGAACAACACCACTACATAATGGAGGAGAACTGAGCTATGTCAAAGGAAGTTCATTACTCCGTTGGAGAGTTCGCCAGGCTGACCGGCATCTCGGTTCGGACGCTTCATTATTATGACGAGATCGGCCTGCTGAAGGCGCGCAAAAACGACCGCACAGGCCATCGGCAATACCATTCGGGCGATATCGTCAGGCTGCAGAAAATCGTCACGTTAAAATTTTTGGGCTACAGCCTGGAGCAGATTCTACCTCTCGTTCAGCAGGAAACGTTCGATTCCGATCTTCTAGACACGCTGCTCGCGCAAAAGCGTGAGCTTGAGGAGCAGCGTTCGCGTATCGATATCGCATTGAAGGCGATAAACCGGGCAACGGCCGTCCTGCAGGACGCCAAGGAAGTCGACAGCCACGTGTTAATCGG
This sequence comes from Paenibacillus soyae, assembly GCF_024623455.1. Taxonomy (GTDB): domain Bacteria; phylum Bacillota; class Bacilli; order Paenibacillales; family Paenibacillaceae; genus Pristimantibacillus; species Pristimantibacillus soyae. The sequence goes on from NZ_JANIPJ010000036.1 coordinate 29,786, forward strand.
CATCATTCACAGCATTCAGACCGAGAAGGAGCAGCGCGAATGGCTGGAGCGGTACGTCCCCTCCGAAGCGGTCAGCGGACTGTACGACCGGTCGGAAGAGGAGCTTGAGGAGCTGGATAGGCGTTACGTCGAGCTGGTGCAGGAAGTGAAGAGACTGGTCGGCACGCCGGTCGAGGATCCCGCCGTCCAGCAGCTGGTCGACGAGCAGCTGAAAATAAACATCGGATTCGTGGGAGAAGACTCCTACGAAGCCTTGTCCGGACTTGCCGACCTGGACGAAGAGAAGCTGAAGGAGCTGGAGGCCCTAATCCCTACCCCGTTCACGCCGGAGGAAGAGCGCTGGCTGCAGCAAGCGATGGAGCATTATATGAAACAGAACGGGCTGTCTTAGCCCGTTCTTTTTATTTGGGAAGACGACGCAACCTTATGCCCGCATTTACGTCTAGTCATTCAAACATCTCTTAAACGTTGTAAGGAGTGGAGATTTTTGAGAAACACACGACTGTTATTCCGTTCACAAGTGACTTCGCGTCTAGCCAAGCTGCTGCTGGCCTCCTCGCTGGCGTTCGGCGCCGCGGCCGTCTTCGTCCCGCTACCGGGGTATGCGGCCGAGACCAGCGCCGCCGCCAAGCTGAATACCAACGATCAAGCGATGGACCGGGCCATCGCGTTGAAGCTGATGCCGGCGGACGCGACCGTCACGAATATCGTCAAACGATCCGATCAGTGGGAAATTGTATTCAAAACCGATGAGAAGGACAAGGAAGGCAAGGACCGCCGCTTCGGGGAAGTCGTGCTTGGCGCCTCGAACGGCGAAGTCATCCGGTTTCACGACCGCTTGAACCTTGACGAATATACGGCCTACAATCCGGAGAATCCGAATCCGTTCGACGAAAGCAAGCAAAAAGTCGACTTCCAAGAAGCCGTACGAATCGCGGACGAATTCGTGGAGGAGCAAACCTGGCAGCTGGACGATTCCTGGATGCATGATTTCTACGACCGCTCGGACTATTCGACGCGCGCTGATGAGCCGACCGTCCACTGGATTCGCTACCATCGCTCCCATGAAGGCATTAGGTACGAGGCCAACCATATGTATGTGCTGGTAGACCGCATAACGGGAGAAGTGCGTTCTTATGAGGTATTCTGGCACAGTCAGAGCTTCGAATCGAGCAAGGGGCTGCCTAGCCTGCAAACCGCGGCCAAAGCGGTCATGAGCAGCGTCGAACCGTTCCTGGGATGGCAGGATGAATACAATGGACAGAAGCAGCTTGTATATCGGACGCATCCTTTCTACGTGATGGACTTGTCCGGCAAGCTTCCCGCTTCCGAAAATTTAGAGACCCCCGTCTTCTCGGAGAAAATAAAACCGCAGTATCCTTCGCGTCTCGCGAAGCTTCGGCTGTTGTCCCTCTATGAGCTGGAGCCCGTATACAAGTATGGCTCCGGAGACGCCAAGCTGTATTACCAGTTGTCGATTAAGCCGGGCGTTCCGAGAGATTATCCCGGCACCCACCCTTCCATCCATGCGAATACCGGGCAGTGGCTGAATCTGTCCGGCGAGCCCGTCACGGAGCCGTTCCCTCCCGTCGCCGACTGGCTGATCGATCAGGCCGCGCCATCCGGCAAAGTCGGTTATTCCGCGGCGATCGTTTGGAACTACGATCTTCTGCAGCTGCAGAACGAGCCGATGATTCGAAACGGATACACGCTGGTTCCGTTCCGCGAGCTGCTGACGAAGCTCGGCGCCGCCATTACGTGGGATCCGGCAAATCGGAAGATCGGGACAAGCAAAGACGGAGTATCGATCGAGCTTACGGCCGACTCGAACACGGTATATGTAAACGGCAAAGCGCAAAAGCTCGAAGCGCCTGCCCGAATCAGCGGCGGCCGCACCTACATCCCGGCCCGGCTCGTGTTAGAGACGTTCGGCGCCAAGGTTAGCTGGGACGCGGCATCCCGGCTCGTCGTCGTCGCGACGGATGACGGTACTTCCGTCCTGACAGCGGAGCAGCTGGAGCAGCTTCGCTTCCAGGCGCAGCTGAACTGGGAAGCGAAGAATACGAAGTAGCGCCGGCGGGCCAATTCCTTTATTGAAGGGAAAAAGGCGGTGCAAGATGCGCCGCCTTTTGGTCTGCGTACTTCGACGTTATCGCTCCCTCGCACGTTACTGCTCCATAAACGGGAACAGCAGCTTCTGCTTGTCGTTGTCGTACATGTTCGCCTTCGTGATGACCACCTCGCCCGTGTCGATCAGCGGCTTCACCTTCCGCCCGTCCAGCGCTTCGATAGCCGTCTTCACCGACAAATACCCCATGTTGAACGGCTTCTGCACAATCGTCGCTTGGATGATGCCCTTCTCGAGATACGCCACTTCCTCCATCGAGCTGTCGAAGCCGATCAGCTTGACGCGCGAAGCCGCGCCGCTATCTTCGATCGCTCTCGCGGCGCCGATCGCCGTCGGCTCGTTCAGCGCGACTATACCCGATAGATCGGGATGCTCCTCCAGCAGCGCAGCGGCTTGCTCATAAGCCATCTCCTCCGACGCGTTGCTGAACACCGTGTCCAGAATGAGGATGCCAGGCTCCTGCCCCAACTGCTCGCGGACGCCTCTCTCCCGCTCCATCGCGGTAGCCGACCCTTTCACGAAATTCATGATCGCGACGACCTGCTCCCCTTTGTCCCGCGGCTCCAAATAAACAAGAAGCTGCTCGGCAGCCCTGCTTCCCGCGGCCACGTTGTCCGTTGCGATGAAGCTCCTGGATACGCCGCCTCGGAGGCCGGAGTCCACCGTGATCAGCGTGATGCCCGCGTCTGCAATGCGCTGCGCCACGGGGACAAGCGCGTCGTAATCCGTCGCGGCGAGCACGATGGCATCCGGCTTCTCGGCGATCGCCCGCTCCAGCAGCGCGACCTGGCCGGCCACGTCCGACTCCTCCCGCATGCCGGTTATTCGAATGTCCGCTCCGAACTCTTCGGATGCCGTCATCACGCCCTGCCGCATCATCTCCCAGAATTCGATCTCGAAATCCGTAGTTTTCGGCACGAACAGGATAACCGGCAGCTCGGGCTGCAGCCGGCGGGCAATCTCCTGCGACGACAAGCCGATGACGACGGCCGCGGCCAATACGCATAGGCTCAATATGAACCATTTCCGCATCATTATCCCTCCCCCTCTCTGTCCGGAGAGCTTCCGACCGATTCGCGAAGCAGCGGCAGCCTCAGCGTTACCGTCGTCCCCTCATCCCGTTCGCTCTCGAAATGAAGGCCATAGGGTTCGCCGTAATTCAGCCGAATCCGGTGATCAACGTTGTCGAGCCCAAGACCGCCGGAGCCGCTCGGTCCGGACCCGCCGCCATCAGAGCCGGACGTACCCGAATAAAGTCTTCCTCTGGCTAGCCGTTCCTTGACCTTCTCCGCATCTGCGCCCACCCCGTCATCCTCGACCTGCAAGCATAGGCCATCCTGACAAGCCGTTCCCCTTATGACGATCCGGCCTTGGTCGGCTTTGTTTTTGATGCCGTGGTAGATGGCGTTCTCGACAAGCGGCTGGAGCAGCACCTTCAGCACGTATTGATCCAGCAGCTCCTCCTCCACCTCGATGGAATACGCGAATTTGCCCCGGTAACGCATGGATTGGATGACCAAATAATGCTCGGCATGCGCAAGCTCCTGCCGCAGCGGCACCAGCTCCTCCCCTTTGCTGATCGAGGAACGAAGCAGCTTGGACAGCGCCGAAGTCATGCGGATCACGTCGTCCCGTTTGTCCATCTCCGCCATCCATATGATCGAATCGAGCGTGTTGTACAGAAAATGGGGATGAATCTGCGCCTGAAGCGCCTTAAGCTCGCTGATCCGCTTGTCCTCCTGCTCCCACATGACCTGCTCCATTAAATCCTTGATTTTGCCCGTCATGAGATTAAACGTCCGGGCCAGCTTGCCGATTTCGTTCGGACTTTCGATCTCCGCGCGGACGGCAAAGTCTCCTCTCTCGACCTTCTTCATCTGGACGTCGAGCTTCTTGACCGGCTTCGTCAGCGTGTGAGACAGCCATAAGGACAGCGCAAGACCGAACACGAGACAGATCAAGCCCCACCGCAGAGCGGAGAGCGCGATTTCCTTCTTGTCGCCGACCAGCTCCTCGGGATAATTGACGCCGATGACCTTCCAGCCGAATTCGGAGGTTCGCACCGTATACAGCTTGGCCGCGCCGTCGCTGACCGCTTCGAAGCTTCCGTCTTCCGCCTGCAAAATGTCATCGAAGCGCTCCGACTTCAGTCCCGAATAGATGAGCTGCTGCTGCGGATGGTAGATGGGATCGCCGGTCGGGTCCAGCAGGAACACGTAGCCGCGGTTGCCCATATGGATTTGTTTGCACAGGTCGTTAATCACGTTGTAGTTCAGATCGACTAGGAGCACGCCGCCGCTGCCGTCTATCCCCCGCTCCGCTTCCCTGCTGATGGAGACGACCCAACGGTACTCATCCTCGAACAAATGCTGGATGCGGGATGAGGAAATGACGGATTCCCCGCCCGCCTCCTTCGCCGCCTTGTACCAATCCTGATTCATCAGCTCATGATAGGGCTTAAGAGCGCTTTCTTCCCGATTCGAAACAAGCGAGCCGTTCGACCCGATGAAGAGGATCGACGCGATGTCCTCCCTGGACCTCACGATCGAGCCGAAAAAAGCGCTCACCTCCGCCGTCAGGGCAAGTCCCTCCGGCGAATCCGCGTCATGGAGGCGCATCAGCGTTCTCAGCTTCTCGTCCGCGAGAGCCAGCTCCGCGATACTCTCCATGTTGCCGACGTACGTCTCGACGTTCGCGTTCACCTGCTCCACCAGCTGCCCGGTATGCTCGTAGGAATTTCGTTTGACCGCCTCCGAGGAGAGCAGGAACGAATTGAAGCTCATCGCGAGAACCGCGCAGATAATAAGAGAAGAGAAGGCGATCGCGATGCTCGTATGGATGCTTTTGAACTTCGGCAGGCCGTTCATCTTCATGCAGGCGCGCTTCCCTTCCCGGCCGAACGGAACTCCTTGGGCGACATGCCGAAGTGCCGCTTGAAGATCACGCTGAAATATTGCGGATCCTGATAGCCGACGCGCTCCGAGATTTCATAAGTCTTGAGACTCGTCGCGAGCAGCAGCTCCCTCGCCTTCGCCAAGCGGTGCTTCGTCAAATATTCGACGAAGGTCAATCCTGTCTGCTGCTTGAACAAGCTGCTGAAATAGCTGAGGCTTAAATACACATGCTGGCACACCTCGCCGAGAGTCAGCTCCGCCCGCGAATAATGCTCGTGGATGTAGGCAATCGCCTCCATCATCTGCGTGTGGCTCGCGTCCGATCTTCGTCTGGCCAAATCGCGAATCACTTGCCCGCACAGCTCCTCCAGCCAGCTTCGCGCTTCCTCGATTGTCTTCAGCGCGTTCAGCTTGGCGAAGAAGATGCCGCCCAGTCCGTCTCCTTGATCCAACCCGGACTGCGTCCCCGCCTGGATGACCGTCGCCAGCGTCCGGTGCATATAGCCGACCACCCCATTCATCCTCATCGCCGACGCCCTTAATCTGGCGACCCAATCCTCGACCGCTTGAAGCGCCCTTGCCGTGTTCCCCGTCTTCACGGCGGCCGACAGCTCGCGTTCGAATTCGTTGTATTCCGCTTCCCCGACGGGCTCTCCGAACTCGACGTCCTGAATCGAGAGGATACGTCCGTCCCCGGTCAAATAACGGTACTCCAGCGCCGAAGACGCTTCTTGGTACGAGTACCGAAGCTGATGCAAGGAAGGGTACACCCGGCCTAGACCGATGCTGACCGATAGCTTCAAATATTTGGCGAGGGCTCCCGATACGAAGCCCGCTACCTTCTGCATATGCGCGCCAAGCATACCGCCCTCCCCTCCGAGCAAAATCGCGATCCGGTCATCGCGCGTCTGAAACGCGACGCCGCCATACTCCTGCTCCGCGATTTCCTGCGCGATGTTCGCCGCGGCGAACCGGAGCAGGTCCTTATCGGGATGCGAACCGCCGGCATCGCCCTGCTCGGTCTCCAGCTCGAGCAGCAGCGCCGCGTAAGAGGGACCGGAGAGCCCCAGCCGGAAGGAGTCGAGCTTCCGGCGAATCGCCTCGTCCGTCATCGGATGAAGGACGAGCCGATTCAGGAACCGTTCCCGCAAGAGCGGGTAGCTCTCCTGCCATTGCGCGCGAAGCGCGGTTAAGTCCGCCAATCGGGCGGCTTCCTCGTCGAGCTCGGCCTTCAGCTTCAGCAGAAATTCAGTCAGCTCCTGCAGATTGATCGGCTTCAGCAAATAATCGTTCACCTTCAGCTTAATGGCCTGCTTGGCGTAATCGAATTGCTCGAAGCCCGTCAGAATGACGATTTTCAGCTCGCGGTATTGCTCCGTCAGCCGCTCGGCCAGCTCGAGGCCGTCCATGTAGGGCATACAAATATCCGTCAGGACGACGTCCGGCTGCAGCTTCTCCGCCGCCTCGAGCGCGTCCCTGCCGTTCGCGCAGCCGCCGACCAGCTCGAATCCGCACGCGGCCCAATCGGTTTTGAAAGCAATCGCCTCTCTCACTTTGTCTTCATCGTCGACGATCAACATCTTGTACACGGACGTCACCCCTATGCGAATTTCTCTTGTCCCTATTTCGCCCGAATGCGCAGGTATCCCTGCATGGCTCCAGCGCCTGCCGTTTGAAATAACGGACATTTAGGCATTAATTTTTGCATTCTTAACTGACGAACAAGAATAACGGCGATAGTACCTTTATTTCGCGGGGAGCAGCCTCCAAATAGGCACATCTCAAAAATTAACGGTACTATTTCCGCTATTTCCCTCCAATAACCCCCTAGCTCTAAAAATAACTCCCTTTTTGCACACTAATGCAGCCGATAACCTCACGAGCCAGAGGCAGGGCCGGGGCATGGGTCAGGGCATGGGTCAGGGCCAGCGAGCCATTTGATGCCGGCAGCGGCAGCAACCGCAAAAGACAGGCCGGCTGTGCCGGCCTGTCTCTCCCCTTTATTCGTAAAGCAGCGCCTTAATTTCCTCGGAATCCATGTTCGTCTTGTCGTACCAGTGGAAGCCGGTGTCGATCATCGGCTCGACCGACTCGCCCTTCGCGGCCATGACGGCGGCCTTCACCGACCAGTAGCCGATGCCGATCGGGTCCTGCGTGATCGCTCCCGCCATGACGCCGTTCTTGATCGCGTCCATCTGCAGCTTGCCGGAATCATAGCCGATAACGGTGATCTGCCCGGTCTTGCCCATCTCGGTCACCGCGTTCACGACGCCGATCGCCGAGCCTTCGTTGGCTCCGAAAAATCCCTTCAGATTCGGATGTGCCTGCATGATCGCTTTCGCGAGATCCGTCGACTTCAGCTGGTCGCCGCCGCCGTATTGCACGTCCACGATTTTGATATCCGGGTACTTCTCCTTGATCCGGTCGACGAACCCTTTCTCCCGGTCGATACCCGTACGGCTGGTCTGGTCGTGCACGATCAAGGCCACTTCGCCGGAGCCGCCGATCAGCTCCGCCATCTTGTCGGCCGCAAGCCCTGCCGCCGCGATGTTGTCGGTCGCGGCCGTCGTATCCGGAATGTCGCTGTCAACGCCGGAGTCGAAGCCGACAACCGGAATGCTGGACGCTTTGGCCTTCTCCAGCAGCGGGATGGACGCTTTGCTGTCGAGCGCGGCGAAGGCGATAGCCGTCGGCTTCTTATCGAGGGCCGCCTGCAGCATCTCGATTTGCTTGTCGACCTGCGATTCCGTCTCCGGTCCTTCGAACGTAATCTCGACGTCAAGTTCGGCGGCCGCCTTCTCCGCGCCTTGCTTGACCGCCTGCCAGAACTGATGCTGGAACCCTTTGGAGATGACCGGAATGTACATCTTGTCGCTGCCGCCGGCTTCGCCCGACGCCGGTTTGTTCGCGCCTTCGCCGCCTCCTTCATTCGAGCCGCAAGCTCCGAGCACTAACGATACCGACAGGACAAGCGCCGCCAAAACACCCATTCTTCTTCTCATCGATAAACTCCCCTTCGTTTTCAGATATACAAGCCTCTCGCTTACTTTCTGCGCCGCCGCAAAATATCCGCGTATACGGCCAAGATGACGACCAAACCGACCAGAACGATCTGCCACTCCTGCGGAACGGACAAGATTCGCAGCCCGTTGGTCAGCACGCTCATGATGAGCGCGCCGATGACGGTGCCCAGGATGGAGCCCCTGCCCCCGCTGAGCGAGGTGCCGCCGATGACGACGGCGGCGATTGCCTCCAGCTCATAGCCTGCGCCTAGCGCCGGCTGCGCCGAATTGAGCCGCGACGCCATCAGGATACCGGCGATGCCGGCGAACGCTCCCGTGATCACGTAGATCACGATTTTCCAATACGCCGTGTTGACGCCGGACAGTCTAGTCGCTTCTTCGTTGCTGCCGATCGCGAAGTTGTACCGCCCGACGATCGTCTTCGACAGGATGACGCTGGCGATGACAGCCAGCCCGAAGAAGATGTACACCGCGAGCGGAATGCCGAGCAGCTTCGCCATCGCGACCTGCGTGAACCCTTTGGCATGATCGTCGGTGAAATAAATCGGCTTCGTGCCCGATACGATGAGCGACAAGCCTTTGGTCACCATCATCATCCCGAGCGTGGCGATGAACGGCGGGATGTTCATCTTGGCGACGAGCCAGCCGCTGATGAACCCGCACAGCGCGCCCGTCAGAATGCCGCCGACAATGCCGAATGGGATCGGCAGCCCCCAGAACGTAATGACCACGCCCGTCATAACGGAAGCGAACGTCATCACCGTTCCGACCGACAGGTCGATGCCGCCGGTAATAATGACGAACGTCGAGCCCAGCGCCAGTACCCCGATGACCGCGGTCGATAATAGAATGCCGATGATGTTATCGAATCGGAAGAAATTCTCCGACGATACCGTAAAAAACACGATTAACAAGATCAAGCTTGCGAACGCCAGCACCTTCTGCATGGCGCCCGGCTTGATCATGACGGGCTTGGCCGCCGTCGCCGTCTCTGTCAGCTTCATCCCGCTGCCTCCTCTCTCATCGTCGCAAGCTTCATGATGCCTTCTTGCGTCGCCTCTTCGCCGCTCAGCTCGCCCGTAATCCGCCCCTCGCACATCACGATGACGCGATGGCTCATCCGCAGGATTTCCGGCAGCTCCGAGGAAATCATCATAATCGTCTTCCCCTGCTGGGCAAGCTCGTCGAGCAGCTTATAAATTTCCGCCTTCGCCCCGACGTCGATGCCGCGCGTCGGCTCGTCGATGATCAGGATGTCGCAGTCGCGGGTCAGCCATTTGCCGATGATGATCTTCTGCTGATTGCCTCCGGACAAATATTTGACCAGCTGATCGATGCTTGGCGTCTTGATGCGAAGCCCCTCCACATGCTTGCGCGCGTTCTGCTCCATGCGGGTCTGACGCATCCAGCCGAGCCGGCTGCGGAAGCCGTCATAGGAGGCGATCGACAGGTTCGTCTTCACGTCCATCTCGACGAGCAGTCCGAATTGCTTGCGGTCCTCGGACAGATAGCCGATGCCGTGGCGGACGGCGTCGTCGGGTCCTTTGATGCGGGCAGGCTCGCCATGGATCAGAATATCCCCCGAGTCGATCGGGTCCGCCCCGAATACGGCCCTCGCCGTCTCCGTCCTTCCCGCTCCCATCAGCCCGGCGAAGCCGACGATCTCGCCGCGGTTCAAGTGAAAGGAGACATCTCGCAGCGCCCCCTTGCGGTTCAGTCCCCGGACCTCGAGCACCGTCTCTTGGTTCGTTCTGGCCGCGGGCTTCGGCTTCGACTCCGCATACAGTTGCCTGCCGACCATCATGGCGATGATGTCGTCAACCGCCGTTCCTTCCGTCGGCACGGTGTTGACGTAGCAGCCGTCCCGCATGACCGTAATGCGGTCGGTAATCCGTTTCAACTCGTCCATCCGGTGAGAAATGTAGACGATGCCCACGCCTCTGCTCTTCAGCTCGCCGATGACCCGGAACAGCTCCTCGATCTCCGATGCCGTCAGAGCGGCGGTCGGTTCGTCCATAATGAGCACCTCGGATTCGAATGACAGCGCCTTGGCGATCTCCACCATCTGCTGCTTGGCCACGGTTAAATCCGAGACCTTCTCCTCCGGATCCAGCCTCAGGTTCAGCTGCCGGAGCAGCGCTTCCGTCTTGGCGTTGATCGCCCGGTCGTCGAGAAGAAGCGGCAGCTTCCTCCTCGGCTCGCGCCCGATAAAAATGTTCTGCGCGATCGTCAGATCCGGCATGAGATGAAGCTCCTGATGAATGATGCCGATGCCGAGACCCTGAGCCGCTCTCGTATCCGGAATGTCGGCTTCGCTGCCTTTGTACAAGATGCGCCCGCCGTCCTTGGCGTACACGCCGGTCAATATTTTCATCATCGTCGATTTCCCGGCGCCGTTCTCCCCCACCAGCGCATGAACCTCCCCCCGCCTCAGCTCGAAGCGGCAGCGGTCCAGAGCGAGCACGCCCGGAAATTGCTTCACGATGTCTTCCATGACAACCAACGGTTCCATCCTTCATGCCTCCTTCTTGCCTCCGTGTGCCTATTGTATGACGGAAAAGAAAGCGTTCACATGGAGAAATCTCCTGCAAAAAGTCGAGAATTTTACGGTGTTGGCTTCGTTCAATCGGCAAATAAAAAACTGTCTGTTCAAGATCCTATTCGATCTTAAACAGACAGCAAACTGCCCCCTGCGTTTCTATCCATTTTGAAGGCAGCCGATCCTGAACTGCACCCCATTTGTTAGACACGACTAACAAAGGAGGTGCAGTTTTTTTGCCCAAATTCAGTTTAGATGAGAAATTGGAGGCCATTTATAGGTATCAGAATGGTGCCGAAGGAGTCAAAAGCA
>NZ_JANIPJ010000037.1 GCF_024623455.1 Paenibacillus soyae
ACTCTTCGATCGAATAAGCCGGCACCAGGTTTTTGCCCGCGGCTTCCTTCATCAAGTCATCCGTCTTCTCGCGGGAACGGTTGTACACCGACACCGTGAAGCCTCTGCTTTCAATATTAAGGGCCAGATTTTTGCCCATGACGGCGAGTCCAATTACGCCGATTTGTTGTTTAGACATCTTATATCCCCCTTCTCGTTCCGAACTATACGAGTACGCTTTTTTTCCAGTCTGCGGCGAATTTGTCCAGGCCTTGATCCGTCAGCGGATGCTTGGAGATCTGCTCGATGACCGAGAAAGGAATCGTCGCGATATGCGCGCCTGCCATCGCTACGCGAGTCACGTGGTCCGGATGACGGACGGAAGCGGCGATGATTTGCGTGTCCAGGCCATGGACTCGGAACAGTTCGGCTACTTTGGATACAAGCAGCACGCCGTCCTCCGAAATGTCATCCAAACGGCCGAGGAACGGAGATACGTAAGTAGCGCCGGCGCGAGCCGCAAGAAGCGCCTGGTTCACGGTGAAGATCAACGTAACGTTTGTTTTGACGCCTTTCTTGGAGAGGTAGCGGCAAGCCTCAAGACCGGCAAGAGTCATCGGAAGCTTGATCGTAATGTTCTTGTCGTTGTTGTTGATCTTGATCAGTTCGTTCGCTTGAGCGATCATCTCTTCGGCCGTAACCGCGTCCGGCGTTACTTCCGCCGATACGGATTCCACTTCCGGCACTTCGCGCAGAATCTCCTCGATGCGGTCTTCGAATTTCACGCCTTCCTTGGCAACAAGCGAAGGATTCGTTGTTACGCCGGACAGGACGCCGATTTTGTACGCCTTCTTAATATCTACCAAATTCGCGGTATCGATAAAAAATTTCATGTTCATAACCTCCAATTATTGGTTTATATGAGCTAGCGGTTTATTCTCCGCGACGGCCTCGTCAAGCTCCGGCTTCGCGTCGAACCACCAGTGATAACCGTCTCTTGCAAGCAGCGCGTCCGATTCGGCCGGACCATACGAGCCTGCTTCGTAAGCGTGCAGCGGAACGATATTTTCTTCATAAGCTTCGAGAATCGGCTGCACCCAAGCCCAGGAAGCTTCCACTTCGTCCCAATGGGCAAAAAACGTGGAGTCGCCCAGCAGGGCGTCGCGGATTAAGTTCTCATAAGCTTCCGGCAATTCGTCGCCGCTGGAATGAATATCGATCTGAACCGGCTTGAACTCGCCTTTGCTGCGGGAATCCATCGTGTTCAGCTGAAGCCTGATGCTGTCGGTCGGGCTCATCTCGATGACCAGAAGGTTCGGCTCGACCTGCGATCCGGATGACTGCTTGAGCGGCTCCTTGAATTCAATGACGATGCGCGTCGCTTTCTCCTTCATGCGTTTGCCCGTACGAATGTAGAACGGAACGCCCCGCCAGAAGGAATCGTCCATCGTCAGCTTGGCCGCGACGAACGTATCGTTCATCGAATCCGGCGCGATGCCCGGCTCCGACGTATAGCCGACTACCGGATTGCCTTTGATCGTTCCTGCCGCGTATTGACCTCTCACGACCGATGCGCCGACATCCGCTTTCTGAAGCGGCTCGAGCGCCTCCATGACCAGCTTCTTCTTGTATCGGACTTGCTCCGCGTCGCTTTTATGCGGCGTGCGGATAGCCGTCATCATAAGCAGCTGCAGCATGTGGTTCTGGAACATGTCCCGGATGGCTCCGACGTGATCGTAATACCCGGCTCGTTCCTCGACGCCCACGGTTTCGCCCGCCGTAATCTGAACGTTGGCGATATTGCGGTTGTTCCAGATGGCTTGAATGACCGGATTCGTCTGCTGCAGAACCTTGAGCATCTGGACCATCGGTTTGCCGAGATAATGGTCGATACGGAAAATTTCTTCTTCTGCGAACGCTTTGCCCAGCATGCGGTTCAGCTCTCTCGCCGTCTGCAAATCGTTGCCGAAAGGCTTCTCGATGACAAGACGCTTCCAGCCGTTCGCGGAGCCAAGCCCGCTCTCCTGGATGTTAGCCGCGATCGTCTCGAAAAACTCCGGACCAACGGACAAGTAGAACAAACGGTTCGGCGCGAGGCCGAGTCTGTTTTCTCTCTCTTCGATCCGTCCAAGAAGCTTGAGATAATCTTCTTTGCGGCCGATTTCCAGCACATTATAGCCGAATGCTTGCAGGAATTCGTCGACTTTAGCGGCGTCATCTGCTTGACGCCTGGAGAATTCGCGGAGAGACCGCTCGACATTCGCCCGGAACGACTCGTCTGTAAGCTCCCTGCGGCCTAATCCGATTAAAGAAAAGGCCTCGGGCAGCTTCCCGTCGAGAAATAGATTAAAGAGGGCAGGATAAATTTTGCGCTTCGCTAAATCACCTGTCGCTCCAAACAATACAAACGTGGTCGGCTCCATTTCATTCTCCTCCCGGTAGAGCTTCTCTGTCAGCTCTGTTTTCTTTTTGTTAATTCCACTATAATACAAGGAAGAGCTATACATGTAATTGGTATAATTAACAGGAGCTATAGATTTGTTCTATACCTCAATTCATGCGTCGCCCGGTAGGCTTTGAAGATGTCTCTGCAAGGAACTAATTATGATCGCAGCGGAACTGAGCGACCTTATTTCGAATAATCAGCGTCCTTTTTTAAGGCTAATGGAACTGAGCGCTGTTATTCGCCTGTTTTCATGGAGATTCTATTCAAGTTCAAGGAAATAAAGTCGCTCAGTTCCGCTAGTCCCCAGTAAGCCCCGCTTTACGCAAGAATAACGTCTCATAGTTCCGTTAGCTCCGTAATCCAAAAGAAAAAGACATCCACCCCGATCCAACCAGGAGTAGATGTCTATTGTAGATTCACAGGGGCAAAAAAGTGATTCATCGCCACGTTCGCTTAACGCGACTTCGCCGCTAATCGCCGGAGTCCTCCAGCTTCTTCATCTGATTAGAGGTTTGAAGCAGAACCTCCACCAGCTTTTGCGCGTTCTTCGCGTCCCTCGCATGCTCTTGAATCATGAGATTTGCTTCCTGCGTGCTCGCCAAGGTCTGCTCGGAGACGGAGGTTAAGCTTATGACCGCTTCATTCAATTTCGTGTTTGAATCCAGCATTTCTGTAATCTGTAGGTGAACGGAAGATATTTTTTGCTGGACGCCGGCGACGCATCCGTTGATCGAATGGAAAAGCTCTCCGCTGCTTTGCGCCAAAATTTTCTGCTCCGCGTTTAAATTCCGAAGCAGCTCCGCCTCTTGAACGGATTGCCTGGAGTCCGCCGTCAGGGACGCGGTTATGTCCCCGATGCTCGAAGATAAAGTCTGCGTCTGCTCCGCGAGCTTCCTTACCTCTTGGGCGACTACATTGAAGCCTTTGCCGACTTCGCCCGCGCGCGCGGCTTCGATGGATGCGTTCAACGATAAAATATTCGTTTGGCCGGCGATGCTGGAAATGCTTTGGGTCATTTCCTGTATTTGCGCGACTTTACCATTCAATTGACCGATGAGCTCCGCTGCTTTTACGCTGCTTCCCTCCGCCTGAGCGGATTTTTCCTTGAGCTCCTCGATGAGCGCTACACCCTTGCGGGCGATCTCTTCCGTGATCAACGCCTCTTGTTCCATCTCGTTCGATATGACCGAGGTATCCCTTGCTTGTTTGTGGATCGCGCGGATGACATCGGACTGCTCCTGTATAGTAGCCGCATTCTGAACGGCTCCTAGATTAATTCCCTGAATGACGCGGGAGACCGTCTCGGTCGAAGCGTATTGCTTCTTGACGATATCATAGACTTCGTGGGAGTTAACGCCTAATAGATCCCCGATTTTCACCATTTGCTCATGCAGCTCTTGTTCGGCCGCCCGAGTCTTGTTCACTTCTTCGACCTTTTGATCCATCGCTTTCTTCAGTCGGTTAAACACATACACGATCGCGAGTACGCTGGCCAAAAAGATAAGGATAACAAAGGCGTGGATCAGCATGGTTGTCGTAAACCGGCTGTAGGCTTGCTCGCTCAACTCCGCTTTATTGACGGATAACAGCTTATTCCCGACGTAAGCTCCGTTCAATAGCAATATGAGCAAACAAACAAGAGAGATAAACCATCGATCGAGATAGACGCAAAACAAAGCCGCCAGCGGAAAAATAAACGTAAACGTTACATCCGTCGTAGCCGTCATCAGCGTGGAAACGTACATAATAAAAAATCCGATAAACGTGATGTGCCGTATGAGACGATGTTCCGGGTTCGCCCGAAGCAGAATCGTGCCTGCGCTGACGGAAAGAAACCCCGTGCCGATGATGGAGGCGACAAAAGCTAAGCTGCGGGCTCCTTTCAAATATTCGATCATGAAGCCCGCGGAAAGAATAAGAACCATAACCCAAACAACCACAATAACGGTAAAATTAACCACACGGACATACTGAAACTCGTTCCCCAGCTTGATCGCGCCGCCAACTCTCATGAATTTACCTCTCTCTGTTAAGATCATTGATGCAACTATGTAGTCATAAATAACTAGCTCCCCCGAACCATTTTACTACTAGAATATTAAATTGTTAATAGCTAACTTTAAGCAATTAACTTATGGATTGACGGCGTTATATGTTTATATATCCCATAAGCGGATGATATATAGGACTATAAAAAAGCCGCCTCTCTGCTTAGCAGAAAGACGGCTTGGTTATCGTGCTGTTTAATTGCGGATCAAGTAATCGAATGCGCCAAGCGCCGCGTTAGCGCCCGAACCCATGGAAATAATGATCTGCTTGTAAGGGCTGTTCGTGCAATCGCCGGCCGCGAACACGCCAGGCACGTTCGTGGCGCCATGATTGTTGACGACGATCTCGCCCATGCGCGTGCGTTCGACGGTATCGCCCAGCCAATCGGTATTCGGCACAAGTCCGATTTGAACGAAGATGCCCTCAAGCTCGATGTGCTGTTCCGAGCCGGATTCGCGGTCGATGTAAGAAATGCCGTTCACTTTGTCGGTGCCGGTAATCTCCTTCGTCTGAGCGTTCGTCACAACCGACACGTTCGGCAGGCTGTACAGACGGTCCTGCAGCACGGAATCGGCTTTCAGCTCCGAATTGAACTCCAGAACCGTAACATGGCTCACGATGCCCGCGAGATCGATTGCCGCTTCCACGCCGGAGTTGCCTCCGCCGATGACGGCAACGCGCTTGCCTGCGAACAGAGGACCGTCGCAGTGCGGGCAATAAGCCACGCCTTTGTTCTTGAACTCGGCTTCGCCCGGAACACCGATGTTGCGCCAACGAGCGCCCGTGGACAGGATAACGGTTTTGCTCTTCAGAACGGCGCCGTTCTCGAGCTCAACCTCGATGAAATCCTTTTTCTCCAGTCGCGCGGCTCTTTGCAGCTTCATCACATCGACGTTGTATTCCTTCACATGCTCCTCGAGGCTTGCCGCCAGCTTAGGACCTTCGGTATATTTCACGCTGATGAAGTTCTCGATGCCGACCGTGTCCATCACTTGGCCGCCGAAGCGCTCGGCTACGATTCCCGTGCGGATGCCTTTGCGCGCCGCATAGATCGCCGCGCTCGCCCCCGCAGGACCGCCGCCGACTACAAGTACGTCGAACGGAGCCTTGTCGTTGAATTCCGATGCGTCCGGCGCTTCAACGATCTTGGCCAAGATCTCCTCAATGGTCATGCGTCCGCTGCCGAACGTCTCTCCGTTCAAGAATACGGTCGGAACGGCCATAACGCCTTTGCTTTCGACCTCGTCTTTGAACACCGCCCCGTCGATCATCGTATGAGAGATGCCGGGGTTAAGAACGCTCATCAGATTAAGAGCCTGTACAACGTCGGGACAATTATGGCAGCTTAAGCTAATGTAAGACTCGAATTGATAAGTGCCTTTAATGCCTTTGATCTGATCAATTACGCTTTGGTCGACTTTAGGCGCTCTGCCGCTCACTTGAAGCAGCGCAAGCACGAGCGAGGTGAACTCGTGCCCGAGCGGGATACCGGCAAATACGATGCCGGTATCTTCGTTCACTCGGTTTACGCTAAAGCTTGGCGTCCTTGGCAAATCCGCTTTCTCGACCTTGATTCTGGACGTCATGCCGACGATTTCGTCCATGAGAGCCAGCATGTCCGCCGACGCGGGATCGGTTCCCGCGCTCACTTTGATCAGCACATCGCCTTCCATGAGCTGGAGGTATTGATTTAACTGTGCTTTTATTTCTGCGTCTAATACCATGATGAAGCTCCTTAGATTTTGCCTACGAGATCAAGGCTTGGCTTAAGAGTAGTCGCGCCTTCCGACCATTTCGCAGGGCAAACCTCGCCTGGGTTGTTGCGCACGTATTGAGCCGCTTTGATTTTGTTAACGAGCGAGCTCGCGTCGCGGCCGATGCCGCCGGCGTTGATTTCAACCGTTTGGATAACGCCGTCCGGATCGATGATGAACGTGCCGCGGTCAGCCAGGCCGTCCGCTTCGATCAGAACGTCGAAGTTGCGGGAAATCGTATGGGACGGGTCGCCGATCATGATATATTCGATTTTGCCGATTGTCTCGGAGCTGTCATGCCATGCTTTGTGCGTGAAGTGAGTATCCGTCGATACGGAGTATACTTCTACGCCCAGGGATTTCAGCGTAGCGTATTGGTCTTGCAGGTCGCCAAGCTCAGTTGGGCACACGAACGTGAAGTCGGCCGGGTAGAAGCAAACAACGCTCCATTTTCCTTTGAAATCTTGCTCGGATACATCGATGAATTTGCCATTGTGGTATGCGGATGCTTTGAACGGTAGTACTTCTTTGCCAATAAGGGACATTGTTTTCTCTCCTTTGATTTTCATTCTCTAATTGTAATTATTATTAACTGATATTCATAATATAAAATTTAGCGACAGCTTGTCAAGTATTGGCGGCAATGTTCGAGAATTGTTCTCATCTTCAGAAAACGTTACAACAAATGAATATTCTTTCCAAAACGTCCCCTATCATACGAATACGAGGCTGATTAATTGAAATATTCGAACTCAAACCACGATGTCCAGCGCCAGAATCAGCACCAGCGCCGCGACGGATATAATCGTCTCCAGCGCCGTCCAAGTCAACAGCGTCTCCTTGACCGACATGCCGAAATATTCTTTGATCAGCCAGAAGCCCGAGTCGTTGACGTGCGAAAGGATGAGCGAGCCCGCTCCCGTCGCAAGCACAAGAAGCTCGGCGCTCGTCCCCGGCATCGCCAGAGCAATCGGCGCGACAATGCCCGCGGCGGTCATCATCGATACGGTTGCCGAGCCCGTCGCGACGCGGATCATGGCCGCTATCCCCCAGCCGAGCAGTATCGGGGAAATATGCGACGCGGTCGCGATCTCCGCGATATAATCACCAATGCCCGAATCAAGCAGCACGCGGTTGAAGGCTCCGCCCGCGCCGATGACGAGCAGAATCGTCGCGGTGGGGGCCAGGCAGTCGTTCGTGAACTTCAGAACCTTCTCCCTGCTGAAGCCCCTGAAGAAGCCCAAGCTGAAGAAGGAATACACCGCGGCAATGAGCAGCGCCACAACCGGATCGCCGACGAACTTGGCAACCTGGAACAGCGTACTCTCTTTGGCAAGCACCCCCTGCTCCATGAGGAAATCGGCAATGGTTGCAATCAGCATCAGCAGCACGGGTACCAGAATCGTAAACACCGTGTTGAAGAAGCCCGGCAGCTCTTTCGCTTCGGCGTTCTCCGTCAGCTGATCGCCCATTTGCTTCGGCACCTCTTTGTGGATGCGCCTGCCGATCCAGTTCCCGTACAAAGGACCCGCGAGGATTGCCGTCGGCAAGCCGACGATCATGGAATACAAAATCGTTGTTCCGATATCCGCGTTAAAGATGCCGACGGCCGCCATCGCCGCCGGATGCGGGGGCACCAAGCCGTGAACGACGGACAAGCCCGCAACGAGAGGCACGCCGATTTTGACAAGCGACACGCCTGTCTGCTTCGCAATCGTGAATACGAGCGGGATAAGCAGGACGAAACCAACCTGGAAAAATACCGGAATGCCGACGATAAACGCGACGACCATCATGGCCCAGTGCACGTTGCGTTCGCCGAACAATCGGATCAAGGTCTGCGCGATGCGCTCCGCCCCGCCGGACTCGGCCATCATTTTCCCCAGCATCGTGCCCAGCGCGAGTACGATAGCCAGGAAGCCGAGCGTATTGCCCATGCCCGTCTTGATCGAATCGATCACTCCCGGTTCGTTCTCCGTCGCCAGCAGCGGCATGCCCGCCGCGAGACCCGCTCCGATGGCGGTAATGATAAGCGCGACGAATGGATTCAGTTTGGCTACGGTAATCAACAAGAGCAGCGCCAATATCGCTGCCAGAACAATCATGATCAACATGAGGCTTCCTCCGTTATTCGTGGGTGTGTATTAGCCTTCCTATTATTAGCATGACAAGAAATAGGCTATGCGGCGAAATTCACGAAATATTGGCATCCCGCCATCCATACATTCAGACTCGCCATAACCGATAAATAGGAGTGAGAGACAACAAGAACGAACGAAGGGGTGTGCAAGTTGAGACTGCTCAAAAACTTAACGATCGCGAAGAAGCTCATGATCATGATTGTCGTGAGCGCGGTTGCGCTTGGTTCCGTCGGATTGCTGGGACTGAATTATATACGGGGCATTGCCCAGAATGGTGAAACGATGTACCACGATCACATGCTTCCGCTTGGCACAATTATGCAAATCCGGATCAACGCAAGGGCAAGCGACGCTTATACCCTCGAGCTGTTGGCCACCAAAAATCCGAATCGTACAAAAGAGCTGCACGACGAGATCGAATCGGCCTGGCAGGAAATCGACGAGATGATCGAAGAGCTTGGGACTCATCTTCATGAGGAAGAGGAACTGGCGCTCATGCAGCAATACGCTCAGCACGCCGCGGCTCTGGAGGACAGTCGAAATAAAGTGCTGGACTTGATCGCAAGAGGAGAGAGCGAGGAAGCGTACGCACAGTACGTAGAGATCGTCGAGGCGAACCGAAAGCTGGTAAACGATACGCTCAAGGGCTTGCAGCATCACAATCTGGAAAGTGCGGAAATCATAGACGTCCAAAATCAAAAAACGTTGAACTCCGTCACGGTTATCGTGCTCGCGGTTATTGCCGCGGCCCTGCTTGTACTGATTCTGCTCGGGATTATCATCTCCCGGATGATCGTGGGACCGGTCAAAGAAGTGAAGCGGTTGCTGACGGAAGCCGAAAAAGGCGATTTCACCGTAAAAGGCTCTTATCAATCCAAGGACGAAATCGGCGAGCTGGCGGCTTCGTTCAACAATATGTCGGCTACGCTGCAGACTGTGTTCGGCACCGTGCAGGAATCCTCTCATCTCGTGGCCTCGGCTTCGGAAGAGCTGAGCGCAAGCGCGCTTCAAAGCACCAAAGCGAGCGAGCACGTAACGTTGACGGTGGACGAGCTGGCTTCCGGCTCGGATCAACAGGTCGCGAAGATCGAGGGCAGCTCCCGCGCCATTGCGGACATCTCGCTGTATACGCAGACGATCGCGGATAACACGGAGCAAATGAAGCACGACGCCATCCACGCCTCCCGAGTGTCTGCGGAAGGCAATCAGGCGATCGGCGAGGTCAATCAGCAGATGCAATCGATCTACGCGAATGTAAGCAGCTTGTTCGAATCCGTCAAAGGTCTGGGCGAGCGTTCGAGCGAAATCGGCCAAATTACGAATGCCATCTCCGGCATATCCGCTCAGACCAACTTGCTTGCATTGAACGCGGCAATCGAAGCGGCTAGAGCCGGCGAATCGGGCAGAGGCTTCGCCGTCGTCGCGGGCGAAGTGAGGAAGCTGGCGGAGGAGTCGGGCAAATCGACGGAGCAGATCAACGAGCTGATTCGAATGATCCAGCTCGATACGGAGAATACGCTCCGCACGATGGAGAAAGCCGCCGAAGAGGTGCACGCCGGACTAACCGTCGTTCATCAAGCCGGAGATTCGTTCCATAAGATCGAGACGGCCGTCAGAAAAGTCGTCACGCAAATCGAAGATATCGCCGCGGCGCTTAACAAATTGTCCCACGGGACAAGCGAGGTCAACGCTTCGATCCTGGATGTAAGCGAGGTCGCGAAGGATTCCGCCGCGCAAACACAGCAAATATCGGCCGCAACCGAGCAGCAGCTGGCATCGATGGAAGAAATCACAACCTCCTCGGCATCTCTCGCGAGCTTGGCGGACGAGCTTCAAAAAATCGTCAGCCGTTTTAAAATCTAAAGAAAATGGCGGTGCAGATCACCTCTGCACCGCCATTTTTTTCATTTGGTCATGCAATATTCGCCGTTACGCCGCCATTGGCTTGCAAGTAATGCATTAGGAAATGAACGATCAGCACGACGACCAGCGCCGTTAGCTGCATGGCAAAAAAACTAGAAACCACGATAATCAGCAAAGTGATCGCGTGAAAGCTCACCTTAACGATTGTCCCTCGTCTTGTTCGCTCCTCTGCAGAAGAGCTTTTCCGACGTTTTTTGAAATAGTAAATGCCGGTTAACAGCATATAGATCAGGAGCTTGATGAAGAAGGAGACTGGCGAGAACATGTGCTTCACCACGTGCCCTTCCGAATCGGATACCTTCACGACGTATTTGGAATGCTTGAGCACGTGAAACGTTACCGGCTCTTCGTAGCTGACATGATCGAAATCCAAGCTCTCGAACTTATATCGTTCTCCGTCGAGCTCCACATAGCTGTATCCCCACGATTTGGCCGATCCGGTCTCCCACTCGTGTTCGACGTCCGTGATCAGCCCTTCCTTTTTTTCGTACTGCTGAACGATCGCGGACGGCATGTCCAACCATTGCGGCAAGGCCCAGGTCCAGGTTAGGTAAGCCAAGCCCATTATCGCGCAGAGAATCATACCGCCGAAGGTGTAGGCGCCGATTAATGAAGCCAAGCTTTCTTTTTCCCTCTGCTTTTTCTTTCTGACCGGCTTCTTACGGCTGCCATGACGTCTTTTATGGAGAATCGGCTTGACGACTAACGCATAGATCATCACGTAAGGCACGAACATGCCGAGCATGATATTCAATCCGAGAATTGCCATAAAGGTCATCGGAGTCTCCCCTTTCGGCTTTTCATGGTAGTTGATAGGGTAGAGTCTGTCAATGACAAAATGGATTCGAGCTTGTCCTCCGGTGTATAGTTATCTTAGCAACGGCAATAGGCCGCAATAACGGAGGATGACTATGAAAGCGATTGTCATTGGAGGCGGAATAGGCGGACTGAGCTGTGCCATCGCGCTTCGACAGGCAGGTTGGGAGGTCACGGTATGCGAACAACACGAAGAGCTGGAGGAGCGCGGAGCAGGGATCGTGCTTGCCGCGAATGCCATGAAGGCGCTTCAGAATCTAGGCGCGGCTGGACGAGTCCGTGAAGAAGGAGCATCGGTTGGGACGGCGGAAATACGGACATGGAATGGCAATCTCCTGGCACGTCTGCCGGTGGAGAAGCAAGCTATGCGTTACGGGACGCCGAGCTACCTCATTCACCGGTCCACCCTGCAGTCCATCCTCTATTTGCGCGCCCTCGAGCTTGGCGTAACTGTGCGGCTAGGTATAAAATTCAGCGATTGGCTGGAGAGAAACGAAGACGTCGAGGCGCGTTTCACGGACGGAACGACGTTGAACGGCGATCTCCTCGTGGCAGCCGATGGCTATCGCTCTAAGGTCCGTGACCGGCTGTTCGGCCCGTTCCCGCTGCGATATTCGGGCTATCAAGCGATCCGCGGCATCGGGCGCTTCGAGGACCCGCGCTATCCGCTGGCGGATGGAGGAGGCTTCGAGGCGCTTGGCCCTGGCACCCGGTTCGGATTCTCCCATCTTGGCGGAGGCCGGATCTTCTGGTTTGCCGCTGTCAACGAGCCGGATGGTCAAAGCGATTCCCTTACGCCCGAGGAACGGAAGAAGCTCGCCCTGGTGAAGTTCCGAGACTGGTATTCGCCGGTTCCTGCCGTCATTGAAGCTACGCCGCCTTCGGCCATTCTATCCCACCCCATCTACGACCTGGCGCCGCTGAAGCAGTGGAGCAAGGGGCGCGTCACGTTACTAGGAGACGCGGCGCACCCCATGCTTCCAAACCTGGGACAAGGCGGGGCTCAAGCGATGGAAGACGCGGTCGTACTTGCCGGCCATCTTCGTCATCAACCGTCGGGAACCGCTTTAATTGAAGCTTTAAGGGGATTCGAAAATACGCGCATTCGTCGTGTCCGCCAGATCGTCCGCCAATCGCGCCTCATGGGACGTCTTATGCAGTTGGAGTCGCCGCTGGCGCTGGCCTTCAGGAATACGGCGTTTCGAGTCGCCGCCGAAAAGCTGTTTCTCGCTCGGCTGCATCCGGTGATCGGATACGAGCCGCCGATGTAAGGCTCAATACTTGCGGTAGTGGTCCACGCCGAAGCTGAATACGACCTTCAGCATGAACAGCAGGCTGACAGTCAGCAGAAACGGGTGGCCAGCGATCCAGACGGGCATCCATGCCACCCCCGCGGCGAGCAATACGCCTGCCAGAAAGAGCTGCCTTCTTCCCCTATTCGCGTTAACCCCGGACGCGCAAGCGATGGTATACAGCCATACCGCAAGGGCCGGACCGAGCGGCAGTTCAAGCATAACCGCAATCAGCAAGATATGGACGTGCACGCAGATGAAGACGATCCGTTTGCGCGGATTAGCGGCATAATAATTGCTCGTCGACTCCGTGAAGTTCGCCGCGCAGCCGCATAGGATGTCGAAGACGAGCATAAACGCGGCTATGCTTCGCCATAACGGAAGGTCTTCGTAGACGGCGGGATAGCTCGCGAACAGAACAATGGCGCCAATCGCTCCGAACGCAAAAATCGTGACTAATGCTCCCGGATGCTGCTCTTTGCCGAACGCTTCTTGAAGGAATGATGGAATCCGAACGGCAGCTTGTCCGATGAGGCGCTGCTCCGTTATTTTCGCATGTACATGGAGGAGTTGAATCGGTCCTCGGCCACCGTCAATACGTTCCGGCAGGAGGAAGAAATCGAACAGCTTCTGCATTTGTTTTTTTACGGCTTGCTGGACAGACCAGCCGAAGATACCTCACGTTGATGAAAGGAGCTTGCATGATGGAAGATTCTATTCTGAAAATAGACGGCAAGGACATTATTGTTCGAGAATTTATCGAATCCGACCTGGAGGCGTTCCACTCGCTGACCTGGCAGCCCGAGATCCACGATTATTTGCCGGGCTGGAACGTATCCAAGGAACAGCGGAGGGATTGGTTTCTCAACTACGAATTACCGGATAACCAGCAGTTTCGAAATGCTGTCATGCGTGGCGGAGAAATTGGCGATCTTAGGCTTCGAATGGCGATTGTCTCGAAGCAAACCGGCGAGCTGATCGGCTGGTGCTGCACGGGAATCAAAGACGAGCTTCCCCCTCCGAACCGCGAGATCATGTATGCCGTCTCCAGGGATCATCGCGGCAAGGGCTACGCCGCCCAAGCCGCGCATGCGTTAATCCGCTACTTGTTCGAGAATACGAACGTGGAGACTCTCGTCGCGATTGCTCTCGTACACAACGATCCATCGAATCGAGTCCTTCGAAAATGCGGATTCCGCTTCGAGAGTACGATCGAGCTGGAAGACGGCAGCTACCACTATTACCGGCTTTACAAAGACTCAGTCCATTGATTTCAAGGCTTCAATCATATGAATGCGAGTTACCTTTCTTCGAAGCAGCAAATTGGATAGCATCGTTAGCGCGAAGGAAAGCAAAATGGCCGCCAATACGACAATCGCGCTTAGTTGATCCGGAATTTGCTGATGGGTGCTGGACAAGGCGTTTACAATCAGGTTAAACACATACCAACTGACAGGTATGGCCGCTGCGGCAGCCACTGCGGTTAGAATGAGGTTTTCCAAAAAGATAAGACCGTTTATTTTATTACTGGGATAGCCCAGCACCTTGAGCGTGGCAAGCTCTCGATTCCTCTCGTAAATATTGATGGAGGAGATCGTATAGATGGCGCCAAAGGAGAGAATCACCGCGCAAATGATAAACAGGATAAACACAAAGCTGTTCTGATTCAGAATGTATTCGGCGGATTTTCTTAGATCCTCTCTGTCCGAGATGGCTTCCACCTGCCGGTCTTGTTCAAAGAAGCCGCGAATGCGTTCAAGCTCATCTGCGCTTTCGGCTTGGATGACAAGCGATGCCGGGCTGAAGTCGATATCGAAGCTTTCTAAATACGTCGGAGTCGTATAAAACGACGGATTCGAATATTGGGCGGAAATGTCCAATACTTTCATTCCCGCGATTTTATCGCTCATCTCTGGCGCCGCAAGCTTTATTTTGATCATATCCCCTTTGCGAATATCATAGGCGTCGGCGTAGGATTGGGGCACCAATACGCCCGTTTCCTCCAGTAGAAGCTTCTCCCCATGCTCGTCATAGAAATGGATGAGGCTGTTTTCTTTCTCCGTCACGACGAAGGTGGCCGCCTCTTCAACATCCCCTATTATGAGCTCCGCAGGCATGGCGGATAACCAATATCCGTTTCGGATTCCGGAAGGCAAACGGACCGATTCTGCGGATACATTCGCGGCATAATCCACTTTCAAATCATAGGTAAACACATCATCCATTTGGCCGGCTACCTTCATCAAGGACGATTGGGTTCCCAATGCGGTAATTAATAGGACGGTACTTACGACAACGCCAATGGAGCTAGCTATTGCTTTCGATCGATTTAAGAGCATATTTCTCAGAATCAACTTGTGGCTATAGGAAACGGAATGCCATATACCCGGGGTTCTCTCCATGAACAGCCCCGTCATCGTCTTAGGCGGTTTCTGGCGCATAGCCTGGGCCGCTCGTTCTTTCAATAAGCTTCTGCCGCTGAAGTAACAGGCCAGGACTCCGAAAGCGCTGGAGAATAGAATCGGAGGAATGGCGGAAAAAGCGGATAGAGAGAACGTTATGCCCGGCAGAGAGTAGGACCTTGCGCTTGATTCGGTTACCATAGGAACAAAGACCATGCCTGCCAAGATACACCCCAAGATAGAGCCTATAACGCTTACCAGCACGGGGTAGCCCATGTAATGAAGCATGATACTCCTGTTTTTGACGCCCAATGCCTTCATGATGCCGACTTGATTTCGCTGGGAGTCCATTATTCTCGACATGGCTAGGAACAGGATGATCGCTTCAATGAGAAAGAGTACGAGCGGGATAACCCTGCTCATTAATTTGTTGTTATAGATGGTTTCGTTGATTTTCGAATAACTGAAGCTGCGCTCCTTGGTTGTTTGTCCCGCATATTGCAGTTTGTTTTGCTTCGAATAGGCTTCAACCGATTGACTTAATCGATCGATATCGTAGCCTTCTTCCGCGTCAATCAACAGTTCATTGTAAGTGAATTCATCAGCGATTAGAGGAATGGCGTCTTCTGCTATATATGCGAAGCCGTGGTTGATGTGGTCTTGGGTATCGTTTTTTTTCGCGTGCTCGACATTCTCGCCTAATCCGCTGACGGTAAACGTAACCAACCGATCATTGGCGCTTATCTCGATCTGATCGCCGAGCTGATACCGATGTTCTGCGGCATAATGGGAGTCTAACAAAATTTCGTCCTTATTGGAGGGGGCTTTGCCTTCTATTAGAGTAAGCGTATTGATTTCATTATCTCTAGGAATGGAATGGATCTTGAGTGCAGCTCTGGCGTTCTCGAAAGTCTGCGCGGCATCAACGGTATAACGGCCCTCCGCTTTATGGACCCCTTCCAGCTCGCTAAAGCCCGCCGCTTCCTTCGGGGAAATCGAATTGAAAGCCACGTTGACGTCGCTAAGACGATGCTCGATGAAGTAATTCTCCGCGTATGCGCTAAGATTATCGCTGTAAGTCGTCAGACCCGCGTAGAAGAAAGCCCCTACCGCGATAACCAATACAAAAGCCGTTAATTGACCGATCGACTGTCTGATATCCCTCAATAATTTAATAAATAATATCATGCGGATTACCACTCGATCTCTTCGACGTTTTGTTTATGATGATTTCGCGCCACGCTGTCGATCCTTCCGCTTTTTACCCTAATGACGGTGTCGGCCATCGAAGCAATAGCGGTATTATGCGTTACGACAACGACGCATTTTTTGGTTTCCCTGTTTACATCCTGCAGCAGCTTTAAGACGGACTTGCCCGTCACGTAATCCAATGCGCCCGTGGGTTCGTCGCACAGCAACAGTAAAGGATTTTTGGCGACGGCTCTGGCGATCGCGACCCTTTGCTGCTCTCCTCCCGAGAGCTGTGACGGGAAATTTTTGATTCTGTGCTGCAGTCCGACTTTTTGCAAAATCTCTTTGGCATCCAGATGGTTTTTGCATACCTCGGCGGCGAACTCCACATTCTCCAATGCGTTTAGATTTTGGATCAAGTTATAAAATTGAAACACGAAGCCCACCTTTTGAGCCCGATACTCCGTTAGCTTTTTCTCGTTGAAGGACGTAATGTCTTGACCGCCGACAAACACTCGGCCCGAGGTAGCCGTATCCATGCCGCCAAGTATATTCAGAATCGTACTTTTACCGGCCCCGCTTGTACCGAGTATAACAACGAACTCTCCTGACGATATGGAGAAATCCACACCGTTTAGAGCTTGAATCTGCACGTCTCCTATCCGGTACTCCTTCGTTACTCCCTTGAATTCGATTAACCTCTCCACTGCCCACATCTCCTCTAACTGAAAATATTCCAACAAATTACAATCTGATTATACGAAGCGGCTTGGAGAGGAACAACCAACCTCCGTTCCTCCTTTCGCTGGACCAAAGTACGGTCTGATATCGGGCTGAAGACCGAAAAAAGCGGCGGACCATGATCAAGGTGATCATGGTCCGCCGCAAAATATAAACGATCGCTACTTGAGCGATTGAAGCTTCTCGACCGCTTGCTCCTCGCTCGCAAGAAAGAAGAAATGGCTCCCCTTGTTGCACTCATAGACGAAGTCTTGGAAGCTCTTGCTCGTATAAGACGAGAAATCCCCTACGATCGCCAGCTTCACGCCGTAATTGATAAACTTCTGAAGAATGTCACCCGCCACGCGCGTCTTGAGGTCAAAGAAGCTTTCGTCGATCATCGATTTGTTCAATACCAGCCTATAGCTATCCGTCTCGTATCGGACGGTTGCCATCAAATCCAGCGCCGATTGCACATCGGAGATGACGATGCCGTCGCCGCTTATAACGGCGATTGGCTCTCCGGCAGGGCCGGGATCCATTTTTTTGATATTCATCACATTCACTCCTTATCGCTTTCCCTTATTATAAAATAAAAAACGCAGCCAAGAGCGGCTGCGTTTCGAATATGACGAAAAATAAATTATTCCTTATTGTTTTCGATGACGGACGCCAGGAAGGCAAGAGTCAAGCCTTGGCCCCAGCCTTGCGCCCATTTGCGGTCGATGCCGAGATAGCCGGCGATGTCGTTCATGACGGCCGTTCCGCCCGATACGTTCATGACGCGGCCGTTGTCCGCGATGTTGGCCAGAATACCGTCAAGCGCCTTCTGCACGTATTTGCCATGCAGCGGATTGCCCTGGGTAACCATTGCCGCGGCGATGCCGGCCGTCGCCGAAACCTCGCCGTACGCATCCGGATAATCGAGTACGGTGCCCCACAGCCCATCGTCCTTCTGCAGCTTCTTGATGGCCGCGAGCTGGTCGCGCAAGGAGCTCCAAATGTGCATCATCGGAGGATACAGATAGGCTTCCGGCAAAACTCTGGCCGCGCGGGACATCGTATAAGCCGCCCAAGCGTTGGCGCGTGCCCAGTAGATGCCGGACATATGATCCTTATTGATGTGGTTGTAGCCGTGATACCATAAGCTGTCGTTCTCATCCTGCAAATAATTGATATGCCAGAAATATTGGTTGAGCGCATCGTGGATAAGATGCTTCTTATCGAACATTATGCCTGTACGCAGCAGGAAATACGCCGCCATAAACAGCGTGTCGGCCCATGCTTGCTCCGGGAAGTCGTTTTTGGACGATACCGTGTGCTGCAGCACGCGGTCGCCGAAACGAAGCGCTTTGTTCTCCAGATAATCGACCTTGCTCATTATAATGTCAACGTATTTCTCGTCCTTCGTGTGCTCATAGAGAGTAAGCAGCATATGGCCGATCGCGCAGGTATTGACCGTCCAGCTTTTTGGCAGGCCCGCCTCGATATAATCGTCCACCCAAGCGACCATCCGGTCCAGATAGGCTTGCTCGCCCGTCACCTCGAACGCCCGGCTGACGCCGTAATATGCGACGCCGCCCGGCCAGTCCCAAGTCAAATCCATTCCGAATGTATATTCGGCTATCCTTCCGACTACCTCTTTGAGCTCGCTTGCATTCGCGTTGATTTTCATGTGCGTTCCTCCTATGTCCAAAACCCCCGCCGGGAGCGGGGGCTTTGGGGACTATGAAATGTGCAGGATATTAGCGGAATTGACCCGCGTCGATCGCTTTTTGCTTCTCGTCGAGAATTTCTTGGTAGCCTTGCTCCAGGTACGTTTTCTTCGCTTCTTCATACAGCGCGTCGAACTCTTCCGGCTTCGCAATGACCAATTTGACATAAAGCTCTTGGAACAAGGAATTCAGATCCGCTTTGTAGTCGTTTACTTTCTCGAGCACAACGCTGAACAAAGCGTCCGGCGTACGGTATTCTGCCACTTGATCGTAGTACTTCACAAGATCCTCAGCCAAATGTTCGTGGCCGACAGGGCTCCAGTTGCGAAGGTTCGCAGTAAGGGTCTTAGCAGGATCGTCGTATTGCGCGATTTCCGTTACAAGCGCCCAGTAGTCTTTGTTGTTGTTCTGCGACAGGACGGACTCGCCTTTGAAATCCGGATTGCGTACGGCAATGCCTTCCGCGTCAAGCGTATAATTCTGGCCTTCTACACCATTCTGGAAGTAGAACAGGTTCTCCGGCTGGCTCAGCCATTCGAGGTACATCCATACCGCAGCGCGTTCCTCATCCGTCGTTTCGTAGTTGATGCCCATGATGAAGCCGAACGGCCAGTATGCGCGGCCTTGCGGCTTGTAGCCTTCCGGCACGCCTGCTGTAGGAGGCAGGATCGCGAACTCGGCATCAGGGTTGTTAGCGAGAGTAGCGGTGATGGCATCCGTATTATTCGTCAGATATGTGCCGTAAGTGCCTGTTTTGCCCGCAACGAATTCCGCTTTCACCTTATTGTCGTCGTCGCGCAGGTAGAATTCCTTGTCAATCAGACCATTGTTGTATTGATAGTTCATATTGCGCAGGAAGCGCTCGGTATCCGCTGTTGTCAAGTCCGCTACGCCGAGGTCGGAATATAGCGCGCGATACTTCGGATCTACCGGCCATTCACGGAATGCGTAGCTGTAGTTGTAGTTGTTTTTAAGCAAAGCGGCTCCGGCAGTTCCAAGTCCGGCTTCCTTCCATTTCGCGAGCATTTCGTTATACTTCTCGAGGGAAGTCAGGTCCTCGACCTTCATGCCTACCTTCTCGACCCAATCCTTGCGGATAAGAGTCGTGTAGTTGTCCGCGTTCGGACGGGCCGCGAAGAAGAACACCTGGTTGTCTTCGACCGTGCCGTATTGCTTGATCGTCTCGCTCATATTGCCCCAGTAAGTCGGCGCATAATTCGCGATTTCGTCATGGTTCAGCGGCTGCAGCACGTCTTCGCCGTAGTAGTTAAGCGCTTGCGGCATATCGTAGTGGAAGATGATATCCGGTGCTTTGCGGGATGCCAGCAGCTGCTCGAAATCCTGTACTTCGTTGGCGCGAGTGATCGGTACGTACTTCACGGTAATGTTGTACTTGTCGCCGAACTCCTTCTGAACCCAGCGGGTGTAGAAGTTGTCCGTTACGTTCCAGCCCTCGAACGCCCTCTCGTAAACCGGTATCTCGAGCGTTACATTCTCAGGGAAGCCTTTGGAATAGTCCGGAAATTCTCCCGCCGGGGCTTCCGTCGCGGTGTTGTTGCCAGATGAAGTCGGGCTAGGCGAGCTGTTTGTATTCGCATTGTTGTTGCCGCCCGTACAGCCGGCCAGAAGACCGACGATGGCGAATGAAGCCGTAAACATGGACAACTTTCTGTTTTTGCTCATCGAAACATTCCCCCAATAATGGATTTTCAACTTCGAGATTACTCCTTAACTGCACCTAGCATAACCCCTTGAACAAAATATTTCTGGATGAACGGATAGACCAGGAGTATGGGCAGCGTCGCGAAGACGACGCAGGATGCCTTAAGCACTTCGGGATTGCTGAGCTGCACTTGCGTAGCTTCGAGCTGGAAGCTCTCGCTCGCCTGAATGACCAGGTAATAAAGCTTCAGCTGCAGCGGTCTGAGATCAACCGCCTGTTTGATGTAGAACAACGCGTCCTGATACGCGATCCAGCGGCCCACCGCGTAGAAGAGAGCCAGAGTAGCAAGGATCGGCTTGGAGAGAGGCAGGACGATGTTCCATAGGATGCGGAAGTGTCCGGCGCCATCGATCCGGGCTGATTCCTCCAGGCTGACCGGAATGCTGTGCGACAGCGAAGTCTTCATGATCAGCAGGTTGAACGGACTGAACGCGAGCGGCAGAACAAGCGCCCAAATCGTGTCCAGCAATCCAAGATTATTGACCAGCATGTACTCCGGAATGATACCGCCGCTGAAGTACATCGTGAATAAGAAGATGACCGTCAACGTCGTCCTTCCCTTCAGAGATGGCCGGGACAACGGGTAAGCGGCGCAGATCGTTATAATCATGCCGAGGATCGTGAAAAGCACGGTCACGATTATGGAGATGTACAACGATCGTATAATACTGGCATCGGCAAAAATTTTGCCATACGCGGTGAAGTTAAGACCCATCGGCCACAGCATCACTTTGTTAGCGATTACATAGGCGTCCGCGCTCAGCGACTTTGATACGACATGAACGAACGGCAGCAAGCAGGCCAACGAAGCGGATAAGACCGAGAGGTTAATGAGCACGTCCCATATGTCAAAGCGCTTCTTGCTTCTGCTGCCCACTATGCCGGTGGATGCTTCCATAGTACGTTTCCTCCTCTCTACAACAATCCGTCTTGGCCAAGCTTCTTCGCGATCCGGTCGGCCATCACTACCAGAACGAGACCGATAACGCCCTGGAACAAGCCAAGCGCGATCGCGCTGCTGAAGTCCCCCTTCTCAATCCCCCAGCGGTATACGAGAACCGGAATGTTGGTCGTGTATTCGGTCGTCGCCTTATTCTGCAAGGCGAAGATTCTCTCGAACGAGCCATCCATCATTCTTCCGAGGTTCAAGATGAGAAGCGTCACGATCGTCACGCGGATCGACGGAAGCGTTACATTCCAAATCTTCCTCCATCGTCCGGCGCCGTCAACAGTCGCCGCCTCGTACAGCTCCGGGTTGATACTGCTGATCGATGCCAGGTACAGAATCGTTCCCCATCCCATGCTCTGCCAGACGCCAATGGCCAGGTAGCTGAACAGCCAGTGGGTATCTTCCTGCAGGAATGGAACCCGGTTGCCGCCCATCATTTCGATCAGATTATTGATCATGCCGTTGCCTTCGCCAAGCAGCTGATAAGCAATCGCACCGATAATAATCCAGGAGAGGAAGTGAGGCAAATATAGAAGCGTTTGATTCACTTTCTTGAACCTGACGCTTCTGATCTCGTTCAGCAATATCGCGAGTATAATTGGCGCCGTGAAGCTGAAGATCAGATCAAGTCCGTTCAGCATAAGCGTGTTGCGTACCGCTCTTAAGAAATCGTGTCTCGCGAATATTTCTTGAAACACTTCGAATCCGACCCATTCGCTTCCCCAGAATCCTCTCGCGATCTTGTAATCCTTGAAAGCGAGCACAAGTCCGGACATCGGTGCGTATTTGAATAGCAGCACGAAGGAGAGCGGAATCATCAAGAGCAGGTACAGCTGCCAGTCCTTTCTCAAATAATGAGGCATACCGCGTTTGGGACTTTTTAACTTTAAAGCGATTTCATTTTGACTTGAAGCGCTTTCAGCTTTCATAGTTTCACCTCCTAGCTATGGACATTCTCGAACCCATCGATTGCTCCAGGCATCTGCTTGGGATGTGCCCATCGTACCCCGACACGGCTCATTCGGTAAATCATGAGTATTGATCATCCCTTTCACTTTTGACTAAAAAGCCTGATTTCGCGCGGTTTTTCGACTCCCGAAAATCAAATTTGATAGCCCGAAGCAAAAATGAAGCTGCCTATGGTCGGGAGCGACCGATTAGCAGCTTCATGAAAAACGTCAGCGCTTACATTAGGACGACTTGGACTTCATCGCCCGATAATTGCTAGGTGGCATTCCTTCGTATTTGCGGAAAAACCGGTTCAGACTCTGCACGTTGAAATAACCGACTTCGGTTGCGATCTGCACGATCGTCATATCCGTCTCCCACAGCAGTTGCTTCACTTTCTGGATGCGCAGATGATTCGTATAATCGATCAGGCTCTTGCCGGTTAAGTCGAATACGATCTTGCGCATGTACGAATAGCTGATCCCGATCTCCTTGGCCATCTCTTCGAACTGGATTTCCTCACAGAAATGCTCCTCCAGGTAACGAATGATTCTCTCGCCGTGCTTCGCTTCCCCTTGATTGCGTTCCAGATATTGAACGATCTCGCCGAAAAACTCGCGCAGATACTTCTCGAGTTCATCAAGCGTGTCCATCCCCGCGATCGCCGAATAGATATTGCCTCGTCCCGCAAAGATTTTGGCCGTGCTGACATTTTTTTCGCGAAGATGCTTGATCGTGACGCCTACCAGCTGATTGTAAATGAACAAAATGTTATCGTACGACACATAATCGACGGACTGTATCTCATCTCGAATATGATCCAGCTCGAGCAGAATGCTGTCCAAATCGACTAAGTCGAGGAAATTGATGATCTTTCTTTCGCTGTTAGCCGGATACACGTATTTCTTGTCGCGGTCGATCTCATGCTCCGAATAGAAGATGCGGCCGCTGCCTTCGATCATTCGCCGTTTGATGACCTCCATCGCTTCCGCCAGTTGTTCTTTGACCAGAGTGGCGGCATCGCCCGGACTGCTGACGCCGATCGTCACGGAGTGGCCCAGCAATTCGAGCGCGTAATCCCGAATTTCAACGAAGGCTCCCTTCAGGGCGTCGAGGCCGGCCTCGTCTTGCCCGAAGTTGATGACAAGAGCGAAGCAGCCCTCTCCTTGATAGACGCATCTTGCTTCAATGCCGCCCGCGAACAATCCCTCGCATTTCGACATGAGCAGATAGCGTTGATAGCTTCGGGTTTCCGGATTCCGCTTGCTCACATACCGTCGGTAACGATCGATGGAGACGACGGCAACCGCAAAGCCGTTCATCGGGAACATCCCTTCCAGCTCCTTGGTCACCTCTCCGCGAAGCAGACGGTGTACCGCCAAGCTACGGGTATCCTGCTCCCTCTCTTGCAGGAGGGCGTACAGAGCCTCCTCTTCCTCCCGCATCCGCTTGAACGCGTCGTCTAGGAAGGCAAGCTCGTTCCGGTTCGTGACCGCCAGGTTGCCCCGCTCGCGCATGGCCCGCACGAGCTTTCGCAGCGGCTTGGACAGCCAAGTCGCCAGGAATACGGATAACACGGTTCCCGCGAATATAATAATGGCCGTAATCCAGAAGATGCTCCTCTGCAGCGAGTTCGTTTCGGTCATTAATTCGTCCATCGAATAAATGTTCACGTTCCACCACTTGAACTCCGACGAACGGGACCAAACGTACAGGAGACGCTCCCCGTCTTGTTCATGGAACGTATAACCTTCCTTCGCCCCGCTCTCCAATATCCGTTTCAAGTAGGGCTGTTCGCTGCCGTTCGTAAGTACCAGCGACTTATCATTATGCGACATGATCGTACCGTCGGTATTCATCAGCAGAAATCCTTCCGCCGCTTGATCGGACGACCTCAAGTATCTCGCGATTTGGCTTTCCTCCAGATTCACGACAATCGTGCCGCGCGTCGTGGTCGACAGCCGGTTAAGCGGCAGCACGTAGGATACGACTTGGGCGCCGGAGTCCATCTTGCGCGGATACCATATGCCCCCGATTCCTTTGCGCCCGGACAACGCTTCCTCCATCCACTCCGTCGACTCGTACCGGTCCAGCGTCGTAATACCCTTGTCCGTCGATACGACGTAATCCGATCCGTCCAATACGAAATAGGAGGAATAGACGCCGTCTACGCGATGATTCAGGTTCACGAGTTCTCTGAGCACCGTCTGCGCCCTGCTAACGTAATTATAGTTCGCCTTCAGCTCCGCGTATGTCTCGTAGCTTCGGATCCGGTCGAACACTTTGGTTGCGGTGAGCCGCACCGCATCCTGCGCCAAATTGTTCAGCGCGTTTTCGTTCAGCTTTTGGCTTGCCTCTAATCCCGCCAGCGAGGAATCGGCAATGGCGCTTTCCGAATTTTTAATAATTTCCGTTCCACTGTACCAAGTAAGAGTGGCTGTCGGAATGGCCATGACGCAGATTAAGATCAACGTCAATTGCAGCATCATCGGGTAACGTTTCATTCGGCCCCTCCTCTATCTTCGACTTATTCATTTAGATAGCGCTTACAAATGAAAAAGTTGTACGTACAAGAATAAGCTATATACATGGTATTCGAACGTACTCTTGTCGTCAATGGCATTTTGGCATTCCTTGTGAACTTTTACGAATCATTTGAATGCCAAAAGGAGCATTTCCAGTCGGATTTGCTCCTTTTCAGCTATTATCGCTTCGGCATTCACGACGCTACTTTCTTTTGTGTCGGCGGGGAGCTCATCACCTCGGACAAGATAAACTGTCCGGTGCTCTTCTTGTTCTCCACTTGGCTCTTCGCCTCCAAATCGTTGAAATGCCACCACTCCGAAGCGAGCGGAGTCAACCCCGCATCCGTGCAATAGGCTTGCAGCGCGAACGCCGGCTCGTTCATGCTTGCGGAGGGTACCGCATCTCTCCAAGCCGTATCGGAATGAACAGGGACGGACTCGGTGAATATCGCCGACGCTTTGCTAAGCTCATGGATGGGAGTCGGCATCTCGTACTCCGTATAATCCGTAATTCGGGTAGCATTGTAGCTGCCGATAACCTCTTTTATTTCGGAATGGACCTTAACCAGACTTACATCGATCGCGTATCCCCGCTGATGGTTGGAGGTGCCGTCCACGATAAACCAGGATAACCCCCAAGGAGGCGTGCTGATCCCCTCCATAACGGCCGGATCCTTCTGCGCGAGCGCCATTAATTCGGCAGCGACTGATTTTTGAACGCTATAAGGGCGGAAAGCTTCGTATATTTTCAAGGAATGCCCGCTTTTCAGCGCCAGCTGCTGGGCTTTATGAATTTTTTTGGACATCGTATACAGCACCGGCATGATGTATTGCTCCCGGCCAAGCCTTTCATTGTAAGCATTCCCTTCATATAGAGACTCATTCGTAATGTTCGGAATGCTCTTGTGGGAGGAATGAAACTTCGACGCGTACGTATTCGTGTTGTCGTAAATAATAGACGGGATCACATCGGGCAGATTAACAAAACAATACCGGTGCGGCAGCCATCCGGTCTGTCCGTCTCGCTCAACCAGCCACCAGTCGCCTTCTTCCTCCAAAATGACGAAAGCCGTGCCAGGCTCGAGCGTAACGACCGCCTTCGAATTCTTGTCCGGCTGCCCCTTCAGCTCCGATCGGACGGTTGTATAGCCCGTTGCCCCGATTAGCGGCAGCTCCAGCTCGCCAACATAATCGATCGCCGCCGGCTCCGGGTCCGCCTCGTCTTCGGCCGGTTCGGCTATGACGGCCGTCTCCAGGGGCTTGGCGTCTTGTTCGGAACTTCCTGCCGGTTCTTCCCCGATGACCGGATTGGCCGGAATCGCGTTCGAGCAGGCGGATACGGACAAAATAACGGCAGTCATGAACGCCAGCAACGCGGCAAAACGGATCTCTATTCTCGTTCTCTGACCTTTCATCGTTAAACTCCTTTACTTTAATCCGGGATAACAAACTTTAATAGATGCAAGACCAGCAAATGAACGGGGTAGAACACATAGAACCCCCACTTGATTAAACCCGATTTCCTGCCTCTCGTGCCGTTATACATGGCGAATAAGGGGATGGCGAACAAGATCCCGAATCGATAGAAGCAGTCCGAGCCTAAATGCGTTAGCGGAAGCAAATAAAAAAGCCCGCCGATAGCCGCATATCCCGCCATCTGCCAGACGAACCGTCCGTGGAACCACCCGAAAACCAAAATCCATAGCACGGCGATATAGTTCCAGTCGGCCGTCCACGCGAACAAGCAGCAGGCGAGCACCGCGGAAAGCCGCGCGACAACCGGAACATTCGGAAGCCTGCTGACGGTCAATGCGACGAGCCCCATTAACAAGCCCCACATGACGCTGGTGGCCTGCCACCACTTGAGCTCGAAAAACAAGACGTACGGGAAATGCGAAACAACGGCGAACAAAAATAAACGAAAAATATATTTGCGGATGTTCGATGTATGACGGTACCCTTCGGCTATCAAATAACACATAATGGGGGCAGCCAGCCGCCCAATGAAATGAACGATCAGATCGGGCGCGGTCCCTTTCGGAACGATCCAATACGACGCGTGATCCACAAACATGGCGACAATCGCGATCACTTTGAGAACATTCGCCGTTAGAGGCTTAGATAGCATTAAACGCATGGACGTACTCCTCATTCAAGATGGTTCCTTAAAATAAGCAGTATGTCCATGGACGAAGGAATATATGATCTGTTTCCTTCTATCTTAAAGCGTAGCTGCGCGCAACGCTATGGCAATTGTTGTTATGGTCCCGGCGACATAAGAGACCCTCTGCTCCCGTTCGGAACAGAGGGTCTCCTTCCCCGATTACCTGCTATGAATCGCGGCCCGCATATTTAAAATAATCGAAGTCCGCATGCTTCATCGTTCCCGACAAATCCTGCGCGCACAGACCGATGAACGTGCCGGTGAACCCGAGCTTTCCCTCGTATTCGTCCGACAGCTGACCCAGATCCAGCACAGGGCCGACGGCTTGCCAGTCCGCTCCGTCCGGCGAGCAGTAGAATTGAACTTGCTCGTAATCGACGCTCACCTTCAAATAACAGCGCGTCCAGCCCTCGGCCGGCACAACGGCACCTTCCGGCTCGTCGTATTGACCCAATCTCGTGGTGGTCAGCGCGATATGCTTGCCCGCCTCTTCATCATGGCTGACGCGCAGATAGAAATGATCCGACTCGTCGTAATAGAGCGTTAATCCGGCCATTTGGTTAAAATGTTCCGGCTCGAACTCCACGCAGGTCTCGGCCTCGCACCGGAAGTGGGCCAGCCTTCTGCCCACCATGCTCTGGCGGAACCAGGAGAACATGGACTCCCTGCCGCGAAGGCGCAGGTAGCCCGGACGCTCCGTCAGGCTGAGCCAATCCTCGGAAGCCGGCACGCGGAGCGTAAAGTATTGGACGTTAAGCTCACGATCGTCGAAATGATCGGTTGCCGGTTGTTCAGGGAACGGGCACGGAGGCAAATTCGGCGCGTCGACGATAAGCATCGGAGCCTTGCCGCCTCCCGCCAGTCGAAGCCAACCATCCTCGGTCCACTCCACCGGGACAAGACCGGTCTCGCGGCCAAGAGGACTCAGACGTCTTCCGGGCAGCGAGCGGGCGCAAATAAACGACAGGTACCACTCGCCGTTCTGCGTCTCCACAACCGCGCCGTGACCCGCCTTCTGCAGCGGGTGATCCGGCACGTCCACGGTCGTCATAAGAGGGTACTCCAGGTCGTATTCGTACGGCCCTTCGATCGTTCTCGACCTTGCCAGCGTGGCCGCATGATTCCAGCCCGTGCCTCCCTCAGCTAGCAGCAGGTAATACCAGCCGTTCCGCTTGAATAGAAACGGCCCTTCCGTGACGCCGATCGACGTCCCCGTCGCGATCGTCCGGACCGGTCCCACAAGCGCGCCTTCCTCCGGGGAAAACTGCTGCATAATAACGCCCGCGAACCGGTTCCTCCCTTTGCGGAAATCCCATTGCATGTTCAGCAGCCACTTGCGGCCGTCGTCGTCATGGAACAGGAACGGATCGAACCCGCTGCTGTTCAGATAGAGCGGCTCCGTCCACGGTCCCGCGATGTCGCTCGCCGTCAGCAGGTAGTTATGCAGATCCTTGAATACGCCGCGTCGCCCCATGACGGTCGTAATCATGAGATAGAAGATGCCGTCGCAGTAGGTTAATGCGGGCGCCCAGATGCCGCCGGAGCTTGGCACGCCGCGAAGATCAAGCAGCGAAGCCGTATTAAGCGGCCGGGATATGACGCGCCAGTTGACCAGATCCCGCGAGTGATGGATCTGCACTCCCGGGAACCATTCGAAGGTTGAGGTGGCGATATAATAATCGTCGCCGACGCGCAGCATCGAGGCGTCAGGATTGAAGCCCCGGAGGACGGGGTTATGAATAACGGACACGGACACTGTCATCACTCCTTAAAAAGAGGTTTTCAAAAAGCCCACTTTTGATCACGAAGTATATCGGGAAGTCTGCTCGACGTCGAATATCGAATTCAGCCGGAACTTCCGGTGCTCACGTAGCTTCCACTACGCTCCGCTCCTCAGTTCCTAGCTTCATCCGATCTTCTCGGTGCTGAAAACTGGACTTTTTGAACTCGCACTAAAAGTCGAGGCCCCGCACCGCAATCGCGCGGCACCGGGCCTCCTTGGCGCTACCAAAGGTACAAATCGTTGCCCTTCAGCTTAAAGATCGCTTCCATAAAATAAAAATCGCCGTAAATGATGGCATGATGATGCGTCTTCGAATGATAAGCGCCGGTGCCGTTCAGCAGAATGGCGTCCGTCGCCTCGGTCCAATCGCTGCGGGATTCGTCGAGCGTGCGAAGCAGCTTAAGCGCCGCGTTCAGATAAACGTCCTTCTCGTAGTCGCCAACGCGCCCCGCAATCTCGATCAAGGCGCACGCCGCGATCGCCGCGGCCGTATCGTCCTCGCGCCGAGGCTCTGCAGGCTGGCGGAAGTCGACCGGGATCACGCCGCTGTCCGGAATGTTGGCCATAAAATAATGCGCCACGCGCTTCGCCGTCTGCAAATACTCGTCCTTGCCCGTATGAATGTAGCTCATCATGAAGCCATATAAAGCCCAAGTCTGACCGCGAGTCCAGGAAGAACCCTCCGCGTAGCCCTGTCCGCCGTACGTCTTCACCACTCCGCCATTAAACGGATCGAACTCGACGATGTGATTCACCGATCCGTCCGGTCTGACGAAGGCGTCTATCGACGTATCGGCATGCTTCATCGCGATCTGCTTGAAGCGCGGATCTCCCGTTTCCTCGGAAGCCCAATACAGCAGCGGAATGTTCAGCATGCAATCGATGATCGCCCAGCCGCGCGTATCGCCTTCCTTCAGATCGTTCCAGGCGCGGATGAAGCCGCCTGCGAGATTGAATCGTCCCGCCAGCAAATTGGCGGCATGCAGCGCGCGCTTGCGCGATTCCGGATTGCCGGTGACGCGGTAATTCGCCACGCTGGTCGGCAGCCACATAAAGCCGACGTCATGATGCAGGCCGTAAAACTTCTGAAAGCACAAATCCAGCTTTTCTTCGGATATTTGCGCGATTTCTTTATATTTATCAAGACCCGTCTCGTGGTGCATCAGCCACATCATGCCGCCCCAGAAGCCGTTGGTCCACCAGCAGATGCCGTCGGCCTCGTCGCCGGACGGATTGACCGCCGAACGATCGTCGTACGTGCCGTCAATCGTCGTGTACGGAATTTTGTCCTGCGTCTTCTCGCTGACCCAGTCCATCTTATTCGTTATTTTATCGATGACGCCCTGCAGCCAAATCTGATCCTTCTCATTCAGCATAATTCGCTTCCCTCTTTCCATAAATGGCTTTGCCTCTCGTCCATTATAGCGATGACCGGCAAGACAAAGTTTTCAAATCCGGTCCGAAAATGTTGAGATCTTGCCCACTACCCGGCTACCCCTTAATAGCGCCCGAGGA
Organism: Paenibacillus soyae; assembly: GCF_024623455.1. Lineage (GTDB taxonomy): Bacteria > Bacillota > Bacilli > Paenibacillales > Paenibacillaceae > Pristimantibacillus > Pristimantibacillus soyae. Next base: position 30,036 of record NZ_JANIPJ010000037.1, read on the forward strand.
CACGCCCTTGACGAAATACTTCTGCAGCGACAGGAACGCGATCAGCACCGGAACGAGCGACATGGTCGTGCCCGCGAAGATCATGTCCCAGCGCGAGGAGAATTCGCCGACGTAATAGAACAGCTCGACGATCATCGTCTTCGTCTCCCCGGAAGGCAGGACGAGCATCGGCATCAGGAAGTCGTTCCAGATGCCAAGTCCCTGCAGGACGACCATGCTAGCCGTCACCGGCCCGAGCAGCGGGAATACGATGCGCCAGAAGATGCCGATCCGTGTGCAGCCGTCAATCGCGGCCGACTCCTCGATTTCGCGCGGCACGCCCTTCAGGAAGCTCGTATACAGCAGGACGCCGAAGCCTACGGATCCCGCAATATAGATGAAGATCGGCCCGAGCAGGTTGCCGAACAGCCCCATCATGTTCAGCTGCTTGAACAGCGGAATCATGTATACCTGGAACGGCACCATCATGCCGAACAGGAAGAAGACGTAGACGGCATTGGTCCATTTCGTATTCGTCCGTTCAATCGCGTAAGCCGCCATTGGAATAATGACGATCATGGCCGTGATGGAGCCGAGCGTCAGAATGGCGCTGTTCAGCATGGCCTTCGGATATTCCGTCTCCGTCAGCAAATACTTGAAGCTCTCGATATAGAAGCCTTCCGGGAACGAAATGGCGTCCCGCATAATTTCCGCGTTGGACTTGAAGGCCGACATGATATTGAAGAAGATCGGGAAAGCAAACACGATCGCAATGACAAGAGTAACGGCGAATAGGATCACGCTGCCGGACGTTACCGGCTTTTTGGCTTTGCTGTCTCCCATCTTACATCTGCACCTCCCTCTTGCGAAGCAAGCGAATCTGGATCAGAGAAATGATCAGGATAAGGATGAACAGCACGATGGCCAGCGCGGTGCCGAAGCCTTGTCTGCCCTCGCCGAACGCTACTTTGTATATGATGTAAGTCAACGTCTCCGTCGCGAAGCCCGGTCCGCCGTTAGTCATAACCGCGATCTGGTCAAACAGCTTGAGCGAGCCGATCATCGACAGCATGACGCACACCGTCGTGGCGCCCGCGAGCAGCGGGAACGTAACGTGGCGGAACTGCTTCCATTTGCCCGCGCCGTCGATGCTTGCCGCCTCGAGCAGCTCCTGGGGAATGCCCTGCAAGCCCGCGAGATAGATGATCATATAGTAGCCCGAAGCCTTCCACACCGTTGACAAAATAATCGATAGCAAGGCAAAATCCGGATCGCCGAGCCAATCGGCCTTTAGAACGCCGAGCCCCAGCATATCAAGCAGCTGATTGACGACCCCGAAGTTGTAATTCAAGATAATCATCCATATAAAGCCCATAATGATGCCGCTCATCAGCACCGGGAAGTAAAAAATGCTACGGAAGAAGTTGCGAAGCCAGCGCACCTGGTCGACCAGAATCGCGAGCAGCAGCGCCACCGCGTTTTCGAGCAGGACAAGGGCAATCGCCACGATAATCGTATTTTTTAACGCGTTGTGAACCCGGGGGCTCTCCCAAATTTCCTTGAAATTGTCCAGACCGATGTACCGAATGCTTTCGCTGATGCCGTCCCAGGACGTGAAGCTCAAATATACGCTGCTGAAGGTGGGAACCATAACGAACACGCTGTACAGGATAAACGCCGGCAATATAAACCATATCGCGTAGCTCCGCCACCATTGTTTCTTTCTTTTCACCGTTGCCGCGGCACTCATGACGCTCTCCTCCTGCCTCTCTTTAGCAAGATAACCTCCGCCGGGTAGGCAGAGGTTATCCCGCAAGTCTATTGCCTATGGCGTTATTGGTTGTTGGCTTTCACATTGTTGTCGTATTCCGTGTCGGATTGCTTCATATACTCCGTGACGTCTCCGTTGTTAACAACCAGATCCTGCAGCAGCTTGTAGAACCAGTTGCGGAACTGCGGCGGAATGGCGTTGTCGCCGAACCATTGGTTGATCATCATCGATTTCGGCACGGAAGAGTCGGCCATCAGTCTCAGAACTTCCTGCATTTGCTCGCCCGTCTCGTACGTCACCTCGGCTTTGGTCGTCGGGATGCCGTTGACCGTTGCCAGGTAAGGGCTGTATTGCGCCGGATCGAAGAAGAACGCGATGAACGCTTTGATCGCTTCCACCTTCGCCGGGTCCTTGGCCGCTTCCGCGGAGAGCGACCAGCCTTGCAGCGTAGGCAAGCCGTTGATAATGACCGAGCCGTCGCGGTTCGGCAGCGCGTAGAAGCCGAATTCGAAGCTTGGATCCGCTTCCGCGATTTGGCCGAACATCCATGGGCCGGAGTACAGCTGAGCCACTTTGCCCGTAATCAGCATCGACGCCGTCTGATTGTCCCCCGTGCTCAGCCAGCCTTTGTCCACGTATTTCGAGAACAGCTCCTTGTAATCCGTAATCGCTTGAACCATCGGCGCATCCGTGAAGCTGGCCGTCTGGGCCGTGCGCTTGGAGTTCCAGTCCGGATCGTCCTTGTACACGTTATTAATGAGGAAATAGTTCACCCAGAAGCCCATGTGGAACAAATCTTTGCCGCCCGCGACGATCGGGGAAATGCCGCTTGCCGCCAGCTTCTCCTGAATCGCGAGAAACTCGTCGTACGTTTTCGGCAGCTCGGTTACTCCCGCGTCCGCATACGCTTTTTTGCTGTAAATGATGCCGTTCGGCGCGTTGCCCGTCAGAGGCGCGTTATAGAACTTGCCGCCGTATTCCGGCAGGTACGTGAACAGACCGTGCAGCTCCTGCGGAAGCTCGGCCAGCTTGCCCGCGTCCGCGAACACCTTCGTGTCGCGCATCTCGACCAGATCCGGGAATTCGCCGACGGCGTCCTTTGTCTTCAGCCAGTCGAGGTACGAATCGCTTGTCGTTTCGCTGATGTTCTTAATCGTAACGTGAGGATTCGCTTCCGTGAACGCGTCTATCGTCGTTTCGATCGCCTGCTTCGTTGCCGGATCGCCGGTCGCGTATCCGATCGAGATGGTGACGGGCTCCTGCTTGTCCCCCTCGCCCGCCGCATTCGTCGGCGCGCTGGAAGGCGAATTGCCGTTTGCCCCCGCATTGTTGTTGCCCGAGCTGCCGCATGCCGTCAATACCAGCGACCCCGCCATAATCAAGGAAACCAGCTGTACGATTGATTTTTTTGCCATCTTTCTATGAACCTCCCTCTCGTGATCAAGCTGTTAGCTAGGATGTCGACTTCCTTGTTAACAGATTAACACCGCTTCCATTTGCGATGAATGAAGTTTTTTAAGCGTCATGTGCGGGTAATTTAAGATGTTTCTCCATAATGGGAAAGGTAAGAAGGATGGACGTGCCGACATGCTTGATGCTGCTGATTTCAAGGCCGTACGGTTCTCCGCAAATCGTTTTGATCCGGTCGTGCACGTTTTTAAGACCGACGTTTTTGCTGGGCGCCTCCGGCCTCGCCAGCTGCTCCTTCAGCTCTTGCAGCTTGCTCTCGCCGATGCCCGCTCCGTCGTCGTATACCGTGACCGTAAGCTTGTCTTGCGCCCGCTCGACCGATACGAGCACGCTGCCCTTGCCGCCTTTGGGGCGGATGCCGTGCTGGATGGCATTCTCCACGAGAGGCTGCAGCGACAGCTTAAGCAGCAGGAAATCCGTCCGCACGTCTTCGGCAACCTGAAGGCGGAGATCGATCCGGTTCTCGAACCGAATGCGGATGATCGAGAAGTAATCGTGAAGATGGTCGAGCTCCTCCTGCAGGGTGACCCAGTCTTCGCCGTAGTCGATCACGTATTTGAGCTGATTGGATAACGCCAGTATCATATCGGCTACTTCTTCGTCGTCGTTGTAGACCGCGTTCATCCGGATGACTTCTAGCGTGTTATACAAATAATGAGGACGGATCTGGCTCTTGAGCGCGTTCAGCTCCGCCTGCTTCTGCTTGATCTCCGCCACGTACGCGTCATGGATAAATACCTTGAGCCGCTCCACCATCCGGTTAAAGCCGACTGCCAGCCGGCCGATTTCGTCTTTGCCGTAGCGCTCGATCTGCGTATCCAGGTTGCCCATCTCGACCTTGTTCATATGGTGCAGCACGTTACGGATCGGCGAAGCCAGCCTTCTCGAGAACAACGTGCCCATGCCGAGCAGCGCGATCGCGCAGACGGCGATGGCGATATAGACGGCTGATTTCGTAGAGGTCAGCTGCTCGAACAAGTTTTTTTCGGATACCCGCATGAGCACCCTCCCTTCCAGATAAGGAATCTCGTCGTTGAACACCAGATAGCCTTCTTCCGCGAGATTCGCGAAGGCCGCCGCATGCTCAGGATTCGCCGGATCCAGCCGGTTGCTGTAATATAAGCGGTCGCTGCCGTCCAGTACGTACAGCTCGTCATCCTTGCCTAGATTAAGCTCCTGAAAGAAGCTGTCCAGCACGCCGGCGTCGACGTCGATGAACAAGCTTCCGACCACCTTCGGCTCCGCCGTCAATTTGCCGGAGATGTCGATCAGATTGCGCCCGAACGTAATCGCCTTCCGGTCCGGGGAATTATAGTAGAGCTCTCCGTGCGTAGGGTAGATCGACAAATGGTTCGGACGTTCGGCGAGCGGCTTCAGCCACTCCGCGACCGGCAGCTTGTCCGCTTGCAGCGGCCTGCTCTGCCTCGTCTCGTAATACAGCTTGCCGTCCACGGACCGGACGAAGTATACGCTTCGGATATGCTTGTCGCTATATAGGACCGTGCGTAAGAATGCCGCGATCGGAATGTTGTTAATCTGCTCGTATTGATTCACGTTCACGGTTTGATTAACGGATACCGTATGCGAATACCCCTCGTAGCGGCCCGTGTACATGAGCCTTGTAATTTCGTCGTAATCGGTGAAGAAGTTATTGACGTTATAGCTCATGTACAAGGACATCTGCTTCAAATTGTTGACCGTGAACTGCTGTACATGCCCGGTGAACGCCTGCAGCGAGAAGACGCTCAGCGCGATGAGCGGTATGAGGCCGACCATCAGGAACGCCGCGGAGTATTTGACGAAGACGCTGTTCCACCATTTGCGAATGACTGTCATGACGCTCCCCCCTTAATCCTTCAGCGCGTTCTTGTATTCCTGGGGCAGCTTGCCCGTCTGCTTCTTGAACATGTCGCTGAAATGCCTCGCGTTGTTGTATCCAACCTTCTCCGCAATTTCATAGACCATCATGTCGGTGTTCTTGAGCAGAGTCTGAGCTTGTTCCATCCGCAGGTCGGTTACATACTGCTTGAAATTGCGCTTCATCTGCTTCTTGAAGAAGCTGCTGAAATAATACGGATTCATGAAAGCGACCGCGGCGGCCGATTCCAGCGAAATATCTTCCATATAATGCTCCTCGATATATTGAACGACGCGGGCGATCAGCTTCTGCTCCTTGCCCGCCGGATTGTCCCCGATCCGGTTGAACAGCTCCTGCAGCATATCGTACACGCCCTCGCACATCGCTTGATACGTCTCGAATTGCCCCAGACGATTCTGCAGATGCTGAATATCGAAGCCCCAATCCGACATGGGGACGTCGGCCTTCTTCACTCCCTGCACGATACGAAGCAGCGCCGAGAAGCAAGTCGACACCGCAAGCTGGCGGTTGCCGATCGCCGCCGACTCGATCACTTGCAGGAGCGCCTTCGTCTTGGCCATGGCGCTCTCCAAGGAGCCGCCGGTCAAAGAAGCGATAATCTCGGACTCCAGCGCGAACAGCTCTTTCTCCCTGTCTTTGCGAGGTTCAGGCTTCCGGTAGCGAATGACCCGGTTCAATCCCGCAAAATAAGTCATCGACAGCGCCTGCTCGGCCTGTTCGCGAGAAACCCTAAGCTGAGTCAGCTCTTGCGCGGGCTCTCCGACGCCGACGGATACCTTCAGCTTCAAATAATTCAGGACATTGCCCTTAATCGCATCCGCGAGCCGCTCCGGCAAGCCCGGCTCCTCATAGCCGAGCGCGAATACGTAGGTGCCGGATTGGACGAAGGAGTAGCCCTGCCCGAAGGCCTCTATGCTCTCCTGCACGATATTATGGATGGCGAATTCCACCAGCTTCTGCGTCTGAGCGGGCCAGCGGCCGTTATCGTTGCCCTCCGGATCAATCCTCGCGACGCCAACCGCAAGCAAGGGACCTTCTAGCTGCTCCCTCAAATAACCATAGCCCTCCGACTGCGCGGACAACGTCCCCTCGGTGAGCTGCTCCAGCCAGCCTCCCACCTCGTCGTCCCGGTTTTTCCGCTCGAGATGATCCAGCTTGCTCCTGCGCCGGTCCTCCTCGTCTTCCTCCCGGATGAGCGAGATCGTCTTGTCTAGCACGGCTTCCAGATCGGATTTGCGCACGGGCTTGACCAAATAATCGACCGCGCCGTACGCGATCGCGTCTCTCGCGTAAGCAAACTCCTGGTACGCGCTGATAAAAATAACTTTGCAAGCCAGTTGTTTTTGCTTCACTTCCTTGATAATGTCGATGCCGGTCAGATGCGGCATGCTGATATCGCTGATGACGATATCGGGCTTCCGCTCCTCGATCATCTCGAGCAGCTCCTTCCCGTCGTACGCGAAGCCTATGATGCGAAGGCCATGCGCCTCCCATGGAATCAGCTTGCTTAACCCTTTCAATATAAGCGGCTCGTCGTCGGCGAGCACGACGGATAAGTTCATGTTCAAGCTCATGCTGGCGCCCCCTCTTCTGATCTGTCCTTATGATTATAGCTTAACCGGACTCGTTCCTGTCGATGGCGGAACAGGGACGCGATTCCGATCGCGTCCCTGCTCCCCCTGCTATCCTTTAAGCTCCGAAATATCGGATTTCAGAATTATAAGACAAACCCGGCTCAAGCGGAATGCGCTTTTTTTAGGCATAACCGCGCTTTTTTAAGAACTTCGTTCTAAATCGATTCGTTAACGATATACAGCAGGACCTTGCCTGTACTTCTTCTGCTTTCAACGGCTTGATGTGCCAATGCTGCATCTTTCAGGGCGTATTTTTCGCTAATTTTTATCGTGAGCCGACCGCTTTCCAATAATCGAAATACCTGCTTTGCGGTTTCCTTCAACATTTCAGGGTGCTCCTTCCTCGTTGTTCCCAAGCTAAATCCAAGCACGGAACGGCAGGTTGCATGAAGGCTGGAAGCTTGAATTTGTCCATATCTGCCGCTTGAGTTTCCAAAAACAACTAGACGACCGTAATGAGCAAGACATCCCAAACTCTGCTCCGTTATTTCTCCGCCAATAGAATCTAATATGACGTTAGCGCCTTTACCGTTCGTTAATTCGTTTACTTTTTCATGGAAGCTTTCATTCTCATAGCATATGGCATGGTTAGCTCCAGCATCTATTGCCGCTGATATTTTTATCTCATTCCCAACCGTTCCAATGATATGGCCCGCACCCAACGCTTTTGCAATTTGGATGGCAGTCGTTCCTACTCCACCGGAAGCAGAATGAATGAGAACCGTTTCTCCTTTTTGCAGTTTAGCTACGTCAGCAAGAAGCTTGTACGATAAGAAGGCTACGATGCCGCTAGCCCCGGCAACCTCAAAGCTGATACCGTCGGGAATCGCAAAAGTTAAATTTTCGTCTGCAGCCATATATTCAGCGTACGACCCCTGATGAGGAAAACGTCTGCGTATTTTAAATGCTCTGGCGCGCCCCAATTTTCAACGATTACGGCTTTCATACGAATCAACCCCTCGTTTCATTGTTTGAAACTATGTTTCATATTTTATATTAATTATATGATAATAGAGCGACGTTGACGAGGAGAATTGGTTATGCCTGATAAGTCGGCAGATTTTATCAATCGAGTAGGAGGGGGCGGCTAGCCCCCGTCCTCTCACACCACCGTACATGCGGGTCCGCATACGGCGGTTCCAAAAGGTTAACAAAGTTCTAAATAACGAGAAAGTAAACTTTTCAGCCCTTTCG
>NZ_JANIPJ010000038.1 GCF_024623455.1 Paenibacillus soyae
CGAAAGGGCTGAAAAGTTTACTTTCTCGTTATTTAGAACTTTGTTAACCTTTTGGAACCGCCGTATGCGGACCCGCATGTACGGTGGTGTGAGAGGACGGGGGCTAGCCGCCCCCTCCTACTCGATTTTTGCGCGAGTGGACATGCCAAACTCTTCTTTGTATATACGCCGCCGCCGGACCATATACTGTAACGGAAGGAAAGGGGTGAGCGCATGGATTTGTTTACGGTAACATTGCCTTCGAATCATGACGGATCGCTTCAAACGCTGCGGGAGCTGCTGACGGAGCATGTAAATGCCGAGTTACATAAACGGAAGCCCTCTCCGTCAGCGCGAGTGGAGTTTCATATAGAAGGGCCGCTTCGCATTCGCTGCGAGGCGTCCCCGGCCGATTTCCAGCTCAAAAGGGATGGATCCGCCGTGTACAAAGCTACGGCCGACGCGATCGCGGAATTTGTTATTGGCGAGCTGGAGCCGGAGCTGTTGTCGTTCATTATCAAGAAGAAGTACAAAAACAACCCTTCGATGGATGCGGCGATCATCGAAAAGTATTGTCATGAGCTGCTTCACGGCAAAGAGTGGGAATCGCTCGGCAGCCGGTTCCACGAGGCGGACCGGACAAGAAGGAAAAACAAAGTTTCCGACGAGCTCGAGAAGCATTTGCAAGAAAACACGATCCTCAATATCGGCGGATTTCTTGCCTTCCGGCTCCTGCCTTATCGCAACGAGCTGGCCGAGATCGTGGAATACGCGCTGGACGAATACGTGCTTGATAAACAGTATCAAGAGTTTATCTCTCTGTTGAAATATTTTGTCCAGCTTCAGGAGACGAAGGTGCCCATCGTGCATTTGCTGCACAAGGGCGGACATGAATTTACGTTGTATAACGAAAGCTTCCAGACGCTTGATCCGAAGCCGCCGGCCGACCGCATCGTCGCGGAGATGCTCGAGACCGAGATGAATATCGAGGACATGGTCATCAGCTCGCTGATCTCCGTGTCGCCGAAGCAAATTACGGTGCATACCAGAAATCCCGACATGCAGGTGGTCCGCACGATCGAAACGATTTTCGACGGCCGAGTGAACGTCTGCGTGAAGTGTACGTCCTGCTCCAGCACGCTGGATGAATGGATTCAGCCATAGAACGAGCGCTTGACCGTAACGACCGCTGGAGATATAATGAGGGCAACAATGTAGAACAGCAATGACAAGAGACATGTATTCGTCAATGCGCTAGGACCAGAGAGAGGAACCCGGGCTGAAAGTTCCTTCCTTGACGCGGTCGAGTATACCCCTCTTGTAGCTGTACGGTTGAACCTGCCCGTTCGGAAATGCGTGTTCAAAAAGTCCGGTTTTCAGCACCGAGAAGATTGGATGAAGCTAGGAAATGAGGAGCGGAGCGTAGTGGAAGCTACGTGAGCACCTGCAATGTTTACGGAGTAAACATACTTCGAAAGCATACGCTTGTTCCGGCTGAATCAAAAGTGGACTTTTTGGACTACCTTTAGAAGAGCAGCTGTAAGCCGTACCGGTGATCCCCGTTATCGGATATACGAGGACTGTTCGGGATTCAGCGATGGATCACGGGACGGTTGAAGTAGGGTGGAACCACGAGTATACAAGCACTCGTCCCTTTGCGGGACGCGTGCTTTTTTTTGTGCGCTTCCGCGCTTCGCTTGACCAGCAAATCAGGAGGATGATGAGTAGTGAGCATTAAAGTAACATTCCCGGACGGCGCCGTAAGAGAATTCGAAGCCGGGACAACCATTGAAGACGTGGCGGGTTCGATCAGCTCCGGCTTGAAGAAGAACGCAATCGCAGGCAAGCTGGACGGCAAGGTCGTCGATGTATATACGCCAATCGAGAAGGATGCCGCGATCGAGATCGTCACGGTCGAGTCGGCAGACGGACTGGAGGTCTACCGTCACAGCACGGCGCATCTGCTTGCCCAAGCGCTTAAGCGCGTCTATGGCGAGAAGAATGTTAAGCTCGGCATCGGTCCGGTCATCGAAGACGGCTTCTATTACGATATCGATATGGAGCAATCGCTTACGCCGGACGATCTTGGCGCCATCGAGAAAGAGATGAACAAGATCGTCGGCGAAAATCTGGACATTCGGCGCAGAGTCGTCAGCCGGAATGAAGCGCTGAGCATATTCGAGGAGCTCGGCGATAATCTGAAGCTGGAGCTGATCCGCGATTTGCCGGAGGATTCGGAGATCACGATTTATGATCAAGGTGAATTTTTCGACCTTTGCCGCGGACCGCATCTGCCGTCCACCGGCCGCATCAAAGCGTTCAAGCTGCTTAGCGTAGCAGGCGCTTACTGGCGGGGCGATTCCAAAAATAAAATGCTCCAGCGCATCTACGGCACGGCGTTCCCGAAAAAAGCGCAGCTGGACGAGCATCTTCATTTCCTGGAGGAAGCGAAGAAGCGCGATCACCGCAAGCTTGGCCGGGAGCTGAAGACGTTCACGTTCTCTCGCGAAGTCGGCCAAGGCTTGCCGCTCTGGCTCCCGAACGGCGCGAAAATCCGGAGAACGATGGAGCGTTATATCGTGGATCTGGAAGAACGTCTTGGCTACGAGCATGTGTATACACCCGTGCTTGCCAACGTCGAGCTGTACAAAATTTCCGGACATTGGGAGCACTACAGCGAGGATATGTTCCCTGTCATGCAGATGGATAACGAGGAGCTCGTGCTTCGCCCGATGAACTGCCCGCATCACATGATGGTGTTCAAGAGCGACATGCGCAGCTACCGCGACCTGCCGGTCCGCATCGCGGAGCTCGGCACGATGCACCGTTACGAAATGTCCGGCGCCCTGACGGGCCTCCACCGCGTGCGCGCGATGACGCTGAATGACGCCCATATCTTCTGCCGTCCGGACCAGATTAAGGAAGAGTTCGCGCGCGTCGTCAATCTCATCCGCAAGGTTTACGAGGATTTCGGAATCAAGGAATACCGTTTCCGGTTGTCCTACCGCGATCCGAAGGATACCGAGAAATATTTCCAGAACGACGAGATGTGGGAAATGTCGCAGCGCATGCTCCGAGAGGTCGTCGAGGAGCTGGGTCTGCCGTTCTTCGAAGCGGAAGGAGAAGCCGCGTTCTACGGTCCTAAGCTGGACGTTCAAATTAAGACGGCTCTCGGCAAAGAAGAGACGCTCTCTACCGCGCAGCTGGACTTCCTGCTGCCTGAGCGCTTCGAGCTCGAATACATCGGGGAGGACGGCAAAAAACACCGGCCGGTCGTTATTCACCGAGGCATTATCAGCACGATGGAGCGCATGACGGCTTTCCTGCTCGAGAACTTCGCGGGCGCTCTGCCGCTGTGGCTGTCTCCGGTACAAGCCAAAGTCATCCCGGTCTCGACTAACTATGAAGAGTACGCGCGTCAGGTAGCCGAACGTCTGCAGGAAGCAGGCATTCGCGTAGAGAGCGACCTTCGCAACGAGAAGCTGGGTTACAAGATTCGCGAAGCGCAGCTCGAGAAGGCGCCGTACATGCTCGTCGTGGGCGAGAACGAAATGCAATCGGGTTCCGTCTCTGTCCGCAAGCGCGGCGAAGGCGATATCGGGACTCAAGCGATCGGGGACCTGATTCAGTTCCTGCAAGATCATATCGCATCCAAACAATGACAATTTACGCATAAAGCTTGAGCCGTCGGGGCAATATTCTTCTGAGGAGGAGTTTGCCCAGATGGTTACAAGCTTTTTTCTTTGCGCAAGGAAATGGATAGGGATTGGTCTCGCGCTGATGATCTGTCTAGAAGCAACAGCCTTGCAGAGCGCTGCCGCGGAATCCGCGGCTTATCAAGTAATGGATTCTAAATCGTCCGCACCAAATGTCATTGAGGTCGTGGCGACGGGCTACACGGCCGGCGTCGAATCGACCGGGAAGAAGCCGGGACATCCGGGTTACGGTATCACCTACTCCGGCGTGAAGGTTAGGCGGGATCAGGTGTCCACGATTGCCGCGGACCCTAAGCTATTCCCGATCGGCACGCTGCTGTATATCCCCGGCTACGGCTATGGAGTCGTTGCGGATACAGGTTCGGCCATAAAGGGAAATCGCATCGATCTCTATTTCGAGACGATCAGCGAAGTATACGAACAGTGGGGTAAACGCAATGTAGAGGTACAGGTGCTCCGCCTTGGCACCGGCAAGCTGACGCAGTCTTGGCTGAACGACATCAATCAGGCGGTTGAAGTCGGCAAGCCGATCCCGCAGGCCTACCTCGAGTCGTAACGGAAATTAAGGCGGTCAGGACGCATAAGAAGCGGGGGGTTTGCCATACTAAACTTGAACGGGGAGGTGACAACAATGGCGAAAAAACAAAACAACAAAGCCGCTCAAAACCAAAAGTTTAACGCTGAATTCGCAGAAGAATTCAACCAAAACAACGCAGCTAACAACAATCAAGCTGCTAACCAAAGAGCGAACCAAGCTTTCCAAAACAACCAAAACAATAACCAGCAATAACGTACATTTGCGTTACACCGATAGCATGAATGAAAGAGGAACCTTCCGGGGTTCCTCTTTTCTTTTGAAGGACGCTGAATTATAATGATTCCGGACTTTTCCAATAGTGTTTTTTTGAAAATAGAAGTAAATGGAAATAGACTCCGTCTCGAGACCGAGGACAATTTCAATCGGCCGTCCCTTATGCGGGGAAGAACGATAGAGGTATACTTAGATTAAGCTTTTTTAAAAGTTGCATAAGGAGTTGTGCGGTATGAACGGAAACTTTGCGAGCCGGCTGTTCACGGGGCTTGTCGTCATCTCACTCGGCGTCGCGTTCCTGCTGCGACAGTTAGGTTATTTGGAATTCAGCATCGGGGAGATGTTCTCGACCTTCTGGCCGTGTATTCTTATCTATTTCGGCTTAACTTCGATGCTGGCCGGACGTTCTTACGGGGGCTCCGGCTGGTGGGGGCTTATAATGATCGTTATAGGAACCGTGTTCCTCGGCAACAATTTGGGATTCACGACGTGGTCGGTCGGCGACATCATTCCGTTCTTGATTCCGGTGATCATTATTTTCGTGGGATTGCGGATGATCTGGAGCCCCAAGCCAAGAAGGCAAGCGCCGCCTTCGGACGAGTGGAAATCGTATCGGCCTTATCAAGACGAGCAGAAGGTTCCGCCGGCTCCGCCGCTTCACCCGGATCCGACCGGAGCAAGCGGGGAAGAGGAGCCCAAAGGCTATAACCCGGCGGGAGATGCGGCTTCGTGGAAATCCGGGGAGTCCGGCGACGACAGGGACGGCATGAACGGGAGCGCAGGCCCGTACGGGAAGAAACGGAAGCACTGGCATGAACACCGCAAAGAGCACGTGGAATGGTGGAATCACGATTCGGCGGTGATCAACCGTTCCGGTTTTATCGGGGATATCCATATGGGTCATGATTATTGGGAGCTCAAGCCGATGAATATTAGCCATTTTATCGGAGATACGGTGCTCGATCTGACGAAAGCGCAAATTCCTCTCGGCGAAACGAAAATTACGATTTCTTCTTTTATCGGAGACGTGAAAGTGTACGTGCCTAACGACTTCGAGCTCGGCGTCAAGGTGGTGTCCAGCGCTTTCATCGGGGATGTAAAGGTGCTTGGGCAGAAGGAAGGCGGATTGTTCACGAACGTGAGCTCGCAATCTCCGAGATACTCGGAATCGGATCGCAGAATCAAGCTGATCGTCAGCACCTTTATCGGCGATACGCGAGTGACGAAGGTGGGGTGACTAAAGGATGATGGTTCGCTTCCTTCGAAGCGGCAAGTGGGAGCTAATTGGCATGTTCGTCCTGGCCACTATCGTAACCGTCGTTCTTGCGGTTCTCTTATGGAATATGATGGGCGAGCATGTCGGACTGCTGGAGCTCAAAATATGGACGGGATGCCTCTTGCTTCTGTCGAGCGGCGCGTTCGGTTATTGGGCCGCGCAGCGGTTCGGCAGAAGGCTGGATACGCTCCATCTTTCGCTCAAGCAGGCGGTAAACGGCAACTACGAAGTACGCATTACGGAAGACGGCAAAGGCCAGCACTCCTTCCTCCCGGTATACCGGGAGTTTAACGAGCTTGCGGAGCAGATGGAGGAGAAGATGAAGCTCCTGCAGCGAATGGGAGAGGAGCGGGTATTGACGGAAGCGGCATCGAATGAAGCCGCCGTGCTGGAGGAGAGGAAGCGACTGGCGAGGGATCTTCACGACACCGTCAGCCAGCAGCTGTTCGCCATCCATATGTGCGCGTCGTCCTTGCCGAAGCTGCAGCAAGTCGATCAGGACCGCGCGGGCTCCGTCCTTGACCAGCTGATTCATATGTCGAATCTTGCACAGAAGCAGATGCGCAACTTTATCGCGCAATTGCGGCCGATGGAGCTCGAGGGAAGGACGCTCCAGGAAGCGCTGGATAAGTGGTTTCCCGATTATTGCAGGCAAAACAATTTGCAGGGCTCCATGGAGTGGAGGCTGACGGAGCAGCTGACCGAAGCGAAGGAGCATCAGCTGTTCCTTATCGTGCAGGAGGCGATGGCGAACGTCGTCAAGCACGCGTCGGCGGAGAGCGTGACGCTGACCTTGGCCGATACGGAGCGTCAAGTCGTCATGATCCTGTCGGACGATGGCAAAGGCTTTAAGGCGGATGCGGTGAAAGGCGGCTCCTACGGTTTGTCGACGATGCAGGAGAGAGCGCAGAAGCTGGGCGGAGACGCCGATATCGTAAGCAAGGTCGGCAGCGGCACGAGAGTGAAAGTTACGATTCCGAAAATGTACCGGGGAGAGCAGAATCAATGAATAATTCCGATACGATCAAAGTGATGATTGTGGACGACCATGATATGGTCCGAATTGGTCTCCGCACCTACTTAATGCTGGAGCCGAGGCTTGACGTCATTGCCGAAGCCGGCAACGGCAGAGAGGCGATCAAATGGATGGACTCGCATGGCGAGGACGAGCGGCCTGATATTATTTTAATGGACATGATGATGCCCGAGATGGACGGGATCGAGACGACCCGCGCCGTAATGGAGAAGTACCCCCGCACGAAAATCGTCATGCTGACGAGCTTCCTGGAGGACGACAAAGTATATGGGGCCATCGAAGCCGGGGCGGTAAGCTACGTGCTCAAAACCGTATCCGCCGAGGAGCTGATCTACGCGATCACCGGAGCTTACAAAGGAATGCCGGTCATGACCTCCGACGTCTCGCAGGCCTTGACCCGCGGCTTGCGCAAGCGCACGGCGCAATCGGGCGACGAGGATTTGACCGAACGGGAGAAGGAAGTGCTGCTTCTGATCGCGGACGGATTGTCCAACAAGGAAATCGCGGACGAGCTTCATATCAGCATCAAGACGGTGAAGACGCATGTCAGCAACTTGCTGATGAAATGCGAGCTCGAGGACCGTACCCAGCTGGCCGTGCTCGCTCACCGCAAGGGATGGGCCAATCGCGCTTAGCCGAATCGCGGGATAAGGGGAGCCGGCGGAGGACATACTACCTTTTAGCATAAGAGGAAAAGGTGGAGGTAGGACGGCATGATTCCCATCCATTCGGCAATCGAGGGCAAGGAGAAAAAGTTTACGGAAATGCAGGTTCGTCTTGAGGAGCATCAATTTACGCTCGGCGGGAATTGGGATTACGACGGCGGCTCGTTCGACCGCGCTTTGGATGAGTCGAACAAGGTATGGCTCAGGCTGCCGTTCCAAGTAACGGACGGCAACATCGACGGCGAGCTGTCGGAGAACAACGCGCAAATCCGGTTCGGCGCGCCTTACGTTCTTAAGCATCTGTACAACGAAGGCAATGACCCGGAAGCTTCCGTCCGGTTGTTCGGCGCGATGTTCGATCAGTTCCAAGCGCCGGTCAATCCGGACGCCGACATCGAAGGCAAATGGGTGGAGCGAGCCAAGGATGTCGTTCGGGAAATCGAGAGGGACATTGCCCATTAAATCTTTTTTTATAAGCTTCGAAGAGACTCTCCCTTCAATTGGGAGAGTTTTTTATGTTCGTTTAAATTCCTTTTAAGTTTGTTTTAAGGTAGAATGTGCATGATAGAACTAATCAATCGAAATCTTTCAAATAAACGTCCAAGATACATGAACGGAGGAGAACGCATATGGAAGACCAGAACAATAAAAAGGGGTATGACGATTTCTTTGGTTCCGAAGGTTCGGGGGAGCCGAAGCAAAGCGGCGGCGAGGAACGGAACGGCGGGAGCTTCGATGCGCAGCAGGCGAAGCCTTCCTATTATTACACCTATGGACCTTTGAACGGAGAACGAAATCAGGCGCAGCAGGCGAACGGGTACGATCCGTCGGAAGACAGAAGCGGCAGCGCCCCGGGGGCGGAAGAACAGCCCGCTCTGGCGCAGCCGCCGCAGCTTCGGACATTCACGACTTCGGGGAATGGCAAGGGAGCCTTTCAGGTAAGAGAGAAGAGGGGCACGTCGTTTAAATCCGTGTTCCTATCGTTTCTTGCCGGGGTGCTCGTAGTAGGGGGATTAATGTACACGGCGGATGTGCGCAACTGGTTCACGCCGACCAGCGAGACGGCCGCAACGACTCAATCTGAAGGAAACACCTCGGGAGCGGGGAGCTCGACCGGCACTGACAGCGGATCAGCATCTATGATAGCGGCGCGTCCGGACAATCTCGCGGATCTGTTCGAGAAGGCAAGCCCCGCGGTCATTAAGATAGAGACTTATGTGCAGGCGTCGCGTTCGAACGGCGGCGGCCTGCTGGACGATCCGTTCTTCCGCCAGTTCTTCGGAGACAACTATCCGGGCGTGACGCAGGAAGAAGAGCCGCAAGGTCAAATGCAGCAATCCGGCATCGGAACGGGCTTCTTCTTCGATTCGACGGGCTACATTCTGACGAATCAGCATGTGATCGGCGACGCGGACGAGATTCGCGTAACGGTTCAGGGCTATGATAAGCCGTTCACGGCGAAGCTTCTCGGCTCCAACTACGATCTGGACCTCGCGGTCATCAAGATCGAAGGGGAGAAAGCATTCCCGACGCTTCCGCTTGGCAGCTCCGACGACATCGAGATCGGCGACTGGGTCGTCGCCATCGGCAACCCCTACGGCTTCGATCATACGATTACGGCCGGCGTGCTAAGCGCCAAGGAACGTCCGATCGATATTCAAGACGCGAACGGCGAACGGAACTACAAGCACTTGCTGCAGACGGACGCTTCGATTAACCCCGGCAACTCCGGCGGTCCGCTGCTCAACGTGAACGGAGAGGTTATCGGCATCAACACCGCGGTAAGCTCGCAGGCGCAAGGCATCGGCTTCGCGATTCCGACGAGCACGATAACGGAAGTGCTCGAGAGCTTGAAGAACAATACGGAAGTGCCGAAAGAACCGGCGCCGTTCATCGGCGCGGAGCTCGGCCAGATGACCGATGAAATCGCGAAGCAGCTCGGCATCGACAAAGCGCAGGGCTCGCTCGTAAGAAGCGTGTATTACAACTCGCCGGCTTATCTCGCCGGACTGAAGCAATATGATGTCATCTTGGGCATCGAAGGCAAAGAGATGAACACGACGGATGCCTTGATCGCAGAGATTCAGTCCCGCAAAGTAGGGGATGAAGTCGAGTTCAATATTATCCGCCAAGGCCAAGAGATGAATTTGACCGTTAAGATCGGCGACCGCAACGAATTCGGGGTCGAATAACCAGCTAACCTGCGAGAAGCGCAGAGCGCAAGCGCTCTGCGCTTCTTATATGATGGAGAGGGAGTCGAATATATGAGACCGCATATCGTAGTCGTGGACGACGACGAAAAAATTATATCGATGCTCCGCCGCAGCCTGGCGTTCGAAGGCTACGAGGTGACGACGGCTTCGAACGGGGCGGAGGGCTTAAAAACGTTGTTGACGGTCGATCCCGATCTGCTCATCCTTGACGTCATGATGCCGCAGATCGACGGCTGGGAGGTATGCCGGCGCGTCAGGGAAAGCGGAAGCGCCGTTCCGATCCTCATGCTGACCGCGAAGGACGATGTCGTTGACCGGGTCAAGGGTCTCGACCTGGGAGCTGACGATTACCTCGTGAAGCCGTTCGCCCTCGAAGAGCTGCTGGCCCGCGCGCGGGCTCTGCTGCGCAGAAAGTCCGATAAGCTGGAGGAGGCGGGGAGCCAGATCGTGTTTGAGGATCTGATTCTGGACATGGACGCCCGCGAAGCGAACCGCGCCGGACGGCGGATCGAATTGACGAGCAAAGAATACGACCTGCTGCTGTTGTTCATGCAGAATCCGAAGCGGGTGCTGACGCGCGACGCCATCATGGAGAAAATTTGGGGCTTCGACTTCAGCGGAGAGTCGAACGTGCTCGAGGTTTATATCGCGATGCTGCGCCAGAAGCTGGAGGAAGGCGGCGGCAAACGGATCATCCAAACCGTGCGCGGGACGGGGTATGTGCTAAGAGGAGAGGCAGGTTAAGAGCATGTCCATACGGCTTCGCCTGACATTATGGTATTCGGGACTTCTAGCGGTGACGCTGCTTGCTTTCGGGATAAGCGTTTATGTGTTTTTGAACTGGAACACGTACGAGGATTTGCGCGATCAAATCAAGGTGCAGAGCGATCAGCTAAACGTCAGCAGCACCTTTTGGGTCAACGGCAATTTTTTGGATTTAGACATAGACAGACAATCAAGAATCGTCGATAAAGATATGTACGTTCAGCTGATTAACTATCGTGAAGGCGGTATCAAACAATCGACGAATTTATTTCAGCAGAATGCGCTCATTTCATACCCGGAATCGGGCGAAAATCCCATTGCCGAATTCAAAAAGCAAACGTTGACCATCGGCAAAACGAAATACGATATACTAACCTATCAAAGACCGCTGGCCCAGAATGGGGAACTCGTCGGGCTGCTCCAGGTCGGAGCGTTGACCTATAACGAAGACAAATATTTAGCGGGACTCCGGACGACGTTGATCTTC
Source organism: Paenibacillus soyae (assembly GCF_024623455.1). Classification (GTDB taxonomy): domain Bacteria; phylum Bacillota; class Bacilli; order Paenibacillales; family Paenibacillaceae; genus Pristimantibacillus; species Pristimantibacillus soyae. The sequence continues at coordinate 10,949 of NZ_JANIPJ010000038.1, forward strand.
TATTCGATTCTTGTCGTCGGCATCGCCTTCACCATCGGAATGCTTATCGCTCGTCAGGCGCTGCGACCGATCGGCCAAGTGATCGACGCGACCCGGCAAATCGAGAATGGCTCGGACCTAAGCGTCCGCATTCCCTATAACGGCCCCAAGGACGAGATCGGACAGTTGGCCAATACGCTGAATTCGATGCTATCCCGTCTGGAGCGGGCGTACAACGAGCTCGATGAAGCGTACAAGGCGCAGCGGCGGTTCGTCTCCGACGCTTCGCACGAGCTTCGGACGCCTCTTACGACGATTCGCGGCAATATCGATCTGCTAGAGAAGATGTGGAGCCGGGCTGAAGAGGATGGCCGAGGCTCTGACGTGCCGGGCGGGCTTATGCTGACGACCGATCATTGGCAGATGTCGAGCGAAGCGATGTCGGACATCGCGGCCGAAGCGAAGCGCATGAGCACCCTGGTTGGCGATCTTCTTGCTTTGGCGCGTGCGGACGCCGGCTACGCGATGGAGAAGCGGATCCTTCCCCTGCTTCCGCTGACGGAAGAGGTTGTCCGAAGATCCCAGCTGCTTCCGCGAACCGCGGAGTGGAGGGTTGGCGATCTGTCGGCGCTTCGGGATATTCACGTCTACGGCAATCACGATTATTTGCAGCAGCTGTTGTTTATATTCATCGAGAATGCCTTCAAATACACGCCAAGCGGCTACGTCGAGCTTAGCTCGGCACGCGGGGACGGGCATATCGGCTGGAAAATTAAAGATACGGGGATCGGGATGAATCCGGATGAGATTCCCCACATCTTCGATCGGTTCTACCGAGCCGACGAATCGCGCGGCGTGACGGTCGGTACGGGACTCGGACTATCGATCGCGAAGTGGATTCTGGATGAGCACGGAGGCTCGGTCGAAGTCGTAACCCGGGAGAACGAAGGTTCTACATTTACGATCTGGCTTCCAATAGACTTTTCCGCGCGGGTCGATTCGACTATAATGGGAGAAGCAGACTCGTTAGAAGAGTAGTACGACCGCGGAATGGAGTCTGCCAGAAAGCAGGTGTTACGGATATGGAAATTGTGAAAATATCGCCGAGAGGCTATTGCTACGGCGTTGTCGACGCGATGGTGCTCGCTTTGCAGACAGCCAAAAATTTGGAGCTGCCGCGTCCGATCTATATACTGGGCATGATCGTCCATAACGCGCACGTGACCGAGGCGTTCGAGAAGGAAGGCGTCATTACGCTCGACGGCGCGAACAGGCTCGAAATTCTCGATCAGATCGAAGAAGGCACGGTTATCTTCACGGCGCACGGCGTATCGCCGGAGGTCCGCGAGCGGGCGCGCCAGAAGGGGCTGTCAGTCGTCGACGCGACTTGCCCGGACGTCACGAAGACTCATGATTTGATCCGCGAGAAGACGGCGGAAGGCTATCATATTATTTATATAGGGAAGAAAGGCCATCCGGAGCCGGAGGGCGCCATTGGCGTCGCTCCTGAGCACGTCCATCTTATCGAGAAGGAAGAAGAAATCGAGACGCTGCAGGTGCCGGAAGGCCGCCTGATCATTACGAATCAGACGACGATGTCGCAATGGGATATCCGCCACATTATTCAGAAGCTGCAGGAGAAGTATCCGCACGCCGAGGTGCATAACGAAATTTGCCTTGCGACGCAGGTGCGTCAAGAGGCTGTCGCGGAGCAAGCGGGTGTGGCGCAGCTGTGCATCGTGGTAGGCGACCCGCGGAGCAATAACTCCAATCGTCTGGCTCAGGTGTCGGAGGAGATCGCGGGCGTCAAGGCGTACCGCGTCTCGGACGTTACTGAAATCAAACGGGAATGGCTGGAGGGAATCGATAGGGTAGCCGTCACTTCCGGCGCTTCGACGCCTACGCCGATTACGAAGGAAGTCATTGCTTACTTGGAGCAATACGACTACAGGGATCCTTCGACCTGGGAAATTAAGCGGTCGATTAACATGAATAAGCTCCTTCCGAACGTGAAGGTCAAGGCGGCCGGCGGAGCGGAGACGACTTCGTAAGACTGCTTGGGGCGGCATGCTTTAGACGGGTACGGACTATAGTCCGGCCCGTTTTTTATTTTTTGACCAGTATTCGCGACATTGAATCCCGGAATCGATAACTTCATCTATGCGAGGTATTGACGCGCACCTTTATTTTTTGTATAGTTACTTTAGCGGTTAAAAGCATAAAAGCTTAAAAGCCAAAAAGCTTAAAAGCGGAAAAGCATGTCCCGTCGCGCATATGGTTTTGGAAAGACGCGGCGCAAACTATAAAAGGGAGAGATCCATATGATCGTCATTACGAAAAACAACATCGCGGACGAAAGACTGAACGAAATCGTAAAAGTCATCGAGAACGGAGGCGTGCAGGCGCATGTATCCAGAGGAACCGACCGTACGGTCATCGGGATCATCGGCAAAGCCGAGCCTTCGCTCGCCGAGCATCTTCGCTCGATGAAGGACGTGGAGAACGTCATCAAAATTTCGAAATCCTACAAGCTGGCGAGCCGCGACTTCCATCCGGACGACACGGTTATCGACATCAAAGGCGTAAAGATCGGCGGCGATAATCTGGTTATTATGGGCGGGCCATGCGCGGTAGAAACGCCTGAGCAGATCGACGAGATCGCGAGACTGGTCAAAGCCGCTGGCGGTCAGGTGCTGCGCGGCGGGGCGTTCAAGCCGAGAACGGGGCCATACAGCTTCCAGGGAATCGGCGTCGAAGGTCTCGCCATGATGGCGGAAGCCGGCAAGAAGCACGGCCTTCTGACGATTACGGAAGTGATGACCCCTGAATACGTGGACGTCTGCGCGGAGTACGCCGACATTCTGCAGGTCGGAACGCGGAATATGCAAAACTTCGATCTGCTGCGCAAGCTGGGCACGATCCAGACGCCGGTTCTTCTGAAGCGCGGCTTCAGCTCCACGTACGACGAATTCCTGAACGCGGCGGAGTACATTCTGGCCGGCGGCAATCCGAATGTCATGTTATGCGAGCGCGGAATCCGAACGTTCGAAACTTACACGAGAAACACGCTTGACCTCAGCGCCATTCCGGTACTGCAATCTCTCAGCCACCTGCCTGTCATTTCGGACCCGAGCCACGGCACGGGCCGACGCGAGCTGGTAGAGCCGATGGCCAAAGCATCGGTTGCAGCCGGCGCCAACGGACTTATTATCGAAATGCATACCGATCCCGACAATTCCATGACAGGCGACGGCGTACAGTCCCTGTTCCCGGATCAATTCGCAGCCTTGCTGAAGGATTTGGCGCTGCTCGCGCCGATCGTCGGCAAGCGGTTCGAGACGGAGAAAGAGCCAGCCGCAGCGTTTAAAGAGTGGAAAGTCGTATAACGATTTCTTATAGCCCCGGCATCCGAAAACAGGATGCCGGGGCTTCGTTTTGCATGGAGAAAACGCTGTCATTGTGAACAGATGTTCAAACTTGTAAGTATACCTGACATGGCGATAAAAAATACCTGACATAGCTATTGACGGAGTGGAAACGGGAGTTTTATAATAACAACAAGATTTGGAGCAATTGTTGAACATTCTTAGTTCAAACACCAGTAAATGTTCGGAAATGGAGGAAGTTTAGATGTCAGTTCAAAAGGTTTTGGAGACAATCAAAGAAAACAACATTCAGTTTGTGGATTTCCGTTTTGTGGGTCTTACAGGTGGCGCGCATCACATCACATTGCCTACTACAGAGGTGGATGCTGATACGTTCGTAAACGGCGTTGCTTTCGACGGCTCCTCGATCCCGGGCTTCCGCGGTATCGAAGAATCCGATATGGTTATGATGCCTGACACAGAGACGGCTTACATCGATCCATTCACAAGCCATCCTACTTTGAACATTATGTGTAACATCCACACTCCGGACGGCGAGCGTTATGATCGCGACCCGCGCAGCATCGCTCAGAAAGCGGAAGAGTACCTGCAAACGACAGGAATCGGCACGACAGCATTTTTCGCGCCTGAATCCGAATTCTTCATTTTCGACGATGTTCGCTACGAAAGCTCGATGAACACTTCCTTCTTCTCCGTCGATTCCGAAGAAGGCGCATGGAACACCAACCGCAAAGAAGAAGGCGGCAACCTGGCGTTCAAAGTACCGGTTAAAGGCGGTTACGTGCCGGTAGCTCCAGTTGACTCGCAACAAGACATCCGCAGCGAAATGGTTCGCCTGATGCAAGAGTCCGGCCTTCGCGTAGAGCGCCATCACCATGAGGTTGCTACAGCGGGCCAAGCGGAAATCAACTTCCGTTTCGACACACTTACCAAAACAGGCGACAACCTGATGAAATACAAATATATCGTGCACAACGTAGCTCGCCAATGGGGCAAAGTGGCAACATTCATGCCAAAACCATTGTTCGGCGACAACGGAAGCGGCATGCACGTGCATACTTCCATCTTCGACGGCGACACTCCTTTGTTCTATGACAACAAAGAGTACGCGAACCTGAGCAAGCTGGCAATGAGCTACATCGCCGGCGTTCTGTACCACGCTCCGGCTCTGATCGCGATCACGAACCCTTCGACGAACTCGTTCAAGCGTCTGGTTCCTGGCTACGAAGCACCGGTTAACCTGGTATTCTCCAAAGGCAACCGTTCCGCGGCCGTTCGTATTCCGATCGCTGCCGTTACGCCAAAAGGCTGCCGCATCGAGTTCCGTACGCCGGACTCCACGGCTAACCCATACCTTGCATTCGCGGCTATGCTGCTTGCAGGTCTCGACGGCATCAAGAAAGGTCTTGACCCGATCGCTCTGGGCTACGGACCGTTCGACAAGAACATCTACGATCTGCCAGAAGAAGAGAAAAAAGAAATCCGCAGCGTCCCAGGCACTTTGGACGAAGCGCTTGACGCTCTTGAAGCGGATTCCGGCTTCTTGACAGAAAGCGGCGTATTCTCCCAAGACTTCATCGACAACTATGTTGCACTCAAACGTTCGGAAGCAAAAGCGGTTTCCATCCGCATCCATCCGCACGAATACAGCCTCTACTTCGGTTGCTAATCGCAATTCGACGAGAGATCGGAACGAGCCCTCCGGGGCTCGTTCTTTTTTTGTTATGCGATGATCAAAAACCGAATAATTAATGAAGTTTACAAGAAATATGTTCGACTTTTCAATGTTTTTCTTTCTGGAACCCTTGAAGCGGGCGTTCAAACTTGCTATCATAGCCATATCATGTACAAAGATGAGGGAGTGGGACGACAGGATGGCTAGAGCTTATAATTTTAACGCAGGTCCGGCGGCAATTCCGCTGGAAGTGTTGCAGCAAGCACAGGAGCAATTTGTCGATTACCATGGCGCGGGAATGTCGATTATGGAGATGTCCCATCGAAGCGCGCTGTACGAGGACGTCAATAACGAAGCGCAATCGCTAATGCGCGAATTATTCGGAATTCCGAACAATTATAAAGTCATGTTTCTTCAAGGCGGAGCCAGCACGCAGTTCGCGATGCTGCCTATGAACCTGCTTCGCGAGGGGCAGCCTGCGGCATACGTTCATACGGGTGCTTGGGCGGACAAAGCGATCAAGGAAGCGAAGCTGATCGGCGAGACAGTGATCGCCGCGTCTACGGCCGACGACAAGTTCATGCGCGTGCCAAGCCTCTCCGAAATCGTTGTGCCGGCTAACGCGTCTTACCTGCACCTGACCTCCAATGAAACGATTGGAGGCACGCAGTTCCAGGAGTTTCCGGATACGGGCAACATTCCGCTCATAGCGGATATGTCCAGCGATATTTTGAGCCGACCGGTCGACGTCAGCAAGTTCGGAGTCATCTATGCGGGCGCTCAGAAAAACCTGGGACCATCGGGCGTAACGGTCGTGATCATGAGAGAGGATCTGGCGCAAGGCAGTCCGAAATCGATTCCGGCAATGTTCCGCTATGAAACGCATGCCAAAGCGAAATCGTTGTACAATACGCCGCCTTCCTTCTCGGTTTATATGGTGAGCCTAGTGCTCAAGTGGATCAAAGCCAAAGGCGGCGTCGCTCAAATGGAGCAGTACAACCGCGACAAAACAAAGCTGATCTACGACGCCATCGATGGCAGCGGCGGCTTCTACAAAGGCTGCGCCGACGCAAAGAGCCGTTCCGTGATGAACATTACGTTCCGTCTTGGCAGCGAAGAGCTGGAGAATCAGTTTGTCAAGGAATCCGAGCAGCAGGGCTTCGTCGGCTTGAAGGGTCATCGCGACGTAGGCGGGCTCCGCGCTTCCACCTACAACGCGGTTCCGCTTGAGAGCTGCCAGGCGCTTGCGCAATTCATGAAGGATTTCCAGCAGCGCAACGGCTAACATTCATACGACAAAATACCGCCCTTGCTTTCGATCATGTCGGAAGCAGGGCGGTTTTCGTCAAAAAGAAGAGATTATTGCGAATGGCCGAATTTAAGCAAGCGACGATTCATTCGAGATGGCAGGGCCGTTCAGCTTGTAGCCGACATTTCGAACGGTCATAATATATTCGGGGGTTCTCGCGTTTTTTTCGATCTTATCCCTCAGATGGCTGATGTGGACGTCGACGATGCGCGTATCGCCAAGGAAATGATAATCCCATACGCCATGCAGCAGCTGCTGGCGGCTGAGCACCTTTCCTTTGTGCTTGCAAAGGAAGAGAAGCAGCTCGAACTCCTTGGGCGTCAATTCGATCTGGTTGCCGTCCAGATAGACCTCGCGCTGATCGGCATGGACTTGAAGTCTTCCTATCGAGAAGACGACCTCATCCGTTCCTCCGGGAAGCGATTGCAGTCGGCGGAAGATCGCTTGGATACGAGAGATCAGCTCTTGCGGGCTGAACGGTTTGGTCATATAATCATCAGCGCCGTTGTCGAGTCCGGCGATTTTGTCTGTTACATCCTGTAGCGCAGTAAGCATGATGATCGGTACGCCGTTATTTTGCTTGCGAAGCTCTCTGCACACCTGAATCCCGTCCATTTTTGGGAGCATGAGGTCAAGGACGATCAAGTCGGGGCGGAACGGCTTGAGCATATCGAATACGGCTTCGCCGTCGCTGACGCATCTAACATCGTACCCCGCTAGCTTTAAGTTGAATTCGATCAGCATGGAGATCGATGGCTCGTCATCCACAACCAGAATTTTTTTTCGCATGCGGTAATCTCCTTTGCCTCCTAATTTAAATTCATTATGAAGGCTGACGTTTCTCCAGAGATTAACGGTGCGTAAAACGAATGTAAAATATGAGTCGAGAAAAAACGTAAGGAGTTTACATACATGGCCTTTCATATTGTACTCGTCGAGCCGGAAATCCCCGCGAATACCGGCAATATCGCAAGAACTTGCGCCGCAACCGGCACGCATCTGCATCTGGTCAGACCGCTGGGGTTTGACACGGACGACCGGACGCTGAAGCGCGCGGGGCTGGATTATTGGCATGCCGTTAACGTGCATTATCACGATTCATTCCAAGAGGTCCGAGACCTGCATCCGGACGCCAGCTTCTATTTCGCAAGCACAAGGGCGACAAAGGTTTATTCGGAATTTGCGTATAAGGACGGCGATTTCTTCGTGTTCGGCAAGGAGACCAAAGGTCTTCCGCAAGAGCTGATCGACGCCAATCTGGATACTTGCATACGGATGCCGATGACGGATGCCGTGCGTTCGCTCAACCTGTCAAACTCCGCGGCAATTGTTGTTTACGAGGCTTTCCGGCAGATTGGTTATGCGGGATTGAAGTAATTGTGCGAATATTAGAAATTAACGAAGACGGAAGGAATTGTCGAATATACGTCGAAACACTAATACTGCAAAGGTTTCTCAAGCTACTTACAAAATAGACATAAAAGAGGTGAATCTGATGAAACCAGCAGGAGTAGTAAGGAAAGTCGATCAGCTTGGACGTATTGTTCTTCCGAAATCATTGCGTAAACGGTATTTAATGAACGAGGGCGACCCCGTTGAAATATTCGTTCAAGGCGATCATATTATTCTGGAGCGTTATCGTCCCAAATGCGTTTTCTGCGGTTCGATGACCGATGTGCGCGAATTCAAGGAACGCTATGTTTGCGGCGAATGCATGGGCGAGATGGGTTATTTGAAGCGTTAGTCGCGAGGAACGGTCTGCCTGGTCGCACCGGGCAAACCGCTCCATAAACGAAATGAAGCTTCCATGCACTAAGCTTTGCTTAGCATGGAAGCTTCATTTGTTTGCTTGACTTGCCGTGCGTTAAACGTGCTTGCGAAGATCCAATTATAGACCTTTCGTTTTGTCGTCGTTGTAGGAGCTGGTCAGGATTGCAACGATAAACAAAACGAATACGGTCATGACGATCAAAAAGTTCATGGTTTCGACACCTCCAGTAAGCTAGCTTTATTATAACCAACAAGAATCAAAAAGAAAACTTTAAAAGTTGTGAACACATTGTTAACATAGAGGATATGAGTATTAGGAGGAGGAAGGTAAGAATGGAATACCGTTTTTCATCAAGCGTGTCTCAGCTCAAGTCATCGGCGGTAAGAGATATATTGAAGCTGACCCAAGGGAAGGATATGATTTCCTTCGCGGGCGGACTGCCGGCGGAGGAGCTGTTCCCCGTCCAAGCGGTCCGTGAAGCGGCCGATCGCGTATTCGAAGCGGGATCGGGGGCGTTGCAATATGGTTTGACGGAAGGTTATCTGCCTCTAAGGGAGCAGATCTGCGAGAGAATGGCTGTCAAGGGCATGCACGTAACCCCTGACGAAATGATTCTTACGACGGGCTCCCAGCAAGCCATCGATCTGCTGGTGCAGGTGTTGACGGAGCCGGGCGACGCGATTCTTGTCGAAAGACCTACCTATTTGGCGAGCCTGCAAGTGTTCGCGATGAGAGGGCTTAAGGTTATTGCCGCAGAAAGCGACGAATTCGGCATTATCCCGGAATCGGCAGAAGAGCTGATCCGGACACATCAGCCGAAGCTGCTGTACTCGGTTCCGACCTTCGGCAATCCGACCGGCCGCGTCTGGAGCTTGGAGCGCCGTAAGCAGATGCTTGAGCTCTGCGAGAAGAACGGCATGCTCATTATCGAGGATGATCCATACGGGGACATTCAGTTCAACAAAGACGAGCAGTTCCCTTCCCTCTTCTCGCTGGGAGGGAAAGCGGAGAACGGACATGTCCTGTACACGAGCACCTTCTCGAAGACCGTTGCTCCCGCTCTGCGTACGGGCTGGGCAATCGGCGACAGCCGCGTCATTCGAATGATCGCGAAAGCGAAGCAGGCAGCCGATCTGCACTCCAGCACGATGGACCAGCAGGTGCTCAGCCAGCTGCTTCAAAAGTTTGATCTCGATGCTCACATTGCGCTTATTTCCAAGGAATACGGCGAGCGGATGGCGGAGATGGAAAGCCTGCTGAAGAAAGCGGCATTGCCGGAGCTGAGCTGGATAACGCCTAAAGGCGGCATGTTCCTGTGGGTGGAGCTTCCGGACGGTCTGGATGCCGAAGCCTTGCTCCGCTGCGCCGTACAGAAAGGCGTCGCCTTCGTGCCGGGCAGCTCGTTCTACGCGGACAACGTCAAGCGCAATACGATGCGCCTGAACTATACGCATAACAAAGGCGCGCGAACGGAACATGGCGTCGCGCGCCTCGTGGAAGCGATCGGAGAATTTACCGTTCGTAGCTAAGGACCCAGTCCGCGATCACGTCGCGGTAATCGGACAAAGCTTGTACGCCTTGCGGAAGCAAGGCGTATTTGCCGCGTTCAAGACGCTGGAACCATCCGTAATGATTGGTTCGCATCAGCTCGCCGCTTCTCGCGAACCCGGTTGCCGCGGCGACCTCTCTCGGAGCGGAAGGGCCTTTGCTGTGCAGGACGTAAGCGCAGCGCAGTGCCTTCTCCCGGTATGCGGTGACCAGCTTGCGGCCGGTGCTGCCGCCGACGTTGTAGTCGCCGCTGCGTTCCCTGAATTCCATAAGCAGACGGTCGCGCTTGCGGTGGCGGACTCCTCGGATTGGAGGATCGCCCGGCTCGCAAAGCCAATCGATGACCGCCGGTTTTGTTTTGTAGAAGGTAACGGTCATGAGACCGAGTCCGAGCATACGGCACAGCTCCGTCAAATCGCCGAAGCGTTGATTATGCGCGCCTTTCTTCTTCCGGTTGCGTTCGACGGCAAGCACGACGTCGCTATTTATCCGAAGGCGTTCAATCCCTTGCAGAAGCAAGGCGAGGTTGAACGTCTTTTTCATTTCGACGATTATGGTTTCATCCCGTTCGGCATGAATCGCGACGAGATCGCAGTGCATAACCTCGCTCTTGACCTCGTAGCCTCTTTCTTCATAGTATCGTTTGATCGGTTCATATAATTCTTCTTCGCGTTTGACTGCCACCTTCAGCCTCTCCTCCCCAGATGCGACAAGGCGTCGTTACACTATTATAACAAAGGACTAACGCGTCATGCCCGAGATTTGCGGGAAGCTTGAATAAAATTGTGGGCAATTTCCGGTTGGAATAAGCATAGTTATGTAATACTTCACAAATCAGTAAGGGCCACAAGGTCATTGTCAGGTTGTATTCAATCATTCCCGTGCGGAGAAGCAAAGGCGGAAAGCGGAAGCGATGGGAGGAGGCACAGCATGGACATTTTTAAACGGATATCGGAATACCAGGCGGAAGGCGAGAGGCTGGCGTGGACAGGGAACTTCAAGGATTACATCGAGCTGCTGAGGAAGGATCCCTCCCCTGCCATGACCGCGCACGCACGCGTGTACGAAATGATCGAGTCCTATGGGGTCGAAGAGGTCGGAGGCCGAAAAACGTATAAGTTTTTCGAGCAGGAAATATTCGGATTGGACCGGGCCGTCGAGAAGCTGGTGGAGGAATATTTCCATTCCGCCGCGCGCAGGCTCGATGTCCGCAAAAGGATTCTGCTGCTCATGGGGCCTGTCAGCGGAGGCAAATCGACGATTGTCACGATGCTCAAAAAGGGGCTGGAGAGGTTCTCGCGCACGCAGAAAGGCGCTGTCTATTCCATTAAAGGGTGTCCGATGCACGAGGACCCGCTGCACCTGATCCCCCACGAGCTCAGGCCGGAAATCGAGAAGGAATTGAATGTCCGGATCGAAGGCAATCTCTGCCCATCCTGCCAGATGAGGCTGCAGACGGAGTATGGCGGCAACATTGAAGACGTTATGGTAGAACGGGTATTCATATCCGAGGATAACCGCGTGGGCATTGGCACGTTCAGTCCGTCCGATCCGAAGTCCCAGGATATCGCGGATCTGACCGGAAGCATCGACTTCTCGACCATTACCGAATACGGCTCGGAATCGGATCCGAGAGCATACCGTTTCGACGGCGAGCTTAACAAGGCGAACCGCGGCTTAATGGAATTCCAGGAGATGCTGAAGTGCGACGAGAAGTTTCTGTGGAATTTGCTATCTTTGACGCAAGAAGGCAATTTCAAGGCAGGCCGGTTCGCTCTGATCAGCGCGGATGAATTGATTATCGCGCATACGAATGAATCGGAGTACAAATCGTTTATCAGCAACAAGAAGAACGAAGCGCTGCAGTCCCGGATGATCGTCATGCCCATACCTTACAACCTCAAGGTTTCCGAGGAAGAAAAAATATATACCAAGCTCATCGGGCAAAGCGACATGCGCCATATTCATATCGCGCCTCACGCGCTGAGATCCGCCGCGATCTTCTCGATCCTGACCAGGCTGAAGGAGACGAAGAAGCAAGGCATGGATCTCGTGAAGAAGATGCGCATGTACGACGGCCAGGAGGTCGAGGGCTTCAAGGAAGCCGACTTGAAGGAAATGCAGAACGAATATATCGAAGAAGGCATGTCGGGCATCGACCCCCGGTATGTCATCAACCGGATTTCCAGCGCCCTGATTAAGCACGACATGCAGTGCATTAACGCACTGGATGTGCTGAGAGCGCTCAAGGACGGACTCGACCAGCATCCTTCGATCACGAAGGAGGAGCGCGAGCGTTACCTCAACTTCATCTCGATCGCCCGCAAGGAATACGACAGCCTGGCCAAGAAGGAAATTCAGAAGGCGTTCGTCTATTCGTTCGAGGAATCGGCAAGAACGCTGTTCGAGAACTATTTGGATAATATCGAAGCGTATTGCAACTGGGCGAAAATCAAGGATCCGCTTACCGGCGAAGAGATGGATCCGGACGAGAGGCTGATGCGTTCGATCGAGGAGCAGATCGGCGTATCGGAGAACGCCAAGAAGGCGTTCCGCGAAGAAATTCTCATCCGCATCTCCTCGTATTCGCGCAAAGGCAAGAAGTTCGACTTCACGAGCCACGAACGGCTTCGCGAAGCGGTTGAAAAGAAGCTGTTCGCGGATTTGAAGGACATCGTCAAAATTACGACTTCCACGAAAACCCCGGACGAAAGCCAGCTTAAACGCATTAACGAAGTGACGAAACGTCTGATCGACGAGCACCAATATTGTCCGGTGTGCGCCAACGAACTATTGCGTTACGTTGGAAGCCTGCTCAACCGCTAAGCCTCCGGCAGTCGGAAGAAGCCTTCGCGAGCAAGTCTTGCGAAGGCTTTTCGTTCACGCTTTCGACAAGTTCGGCCAGCAATCTAGCGATTGAGAGAAAAAGGTCATAGGAAAATGTCGAATTGGCGCTATAATGAAATCATAATGATTATAGCGCTAAGGAGATGTTATCCCGATTGATCAACGTATCCGCGGAACGACGGAAACAGTTAGCTTACAGCGGCATTAACGAGAAGGACCTGCTGCTGCTTAAGGAGAATCGGCCGATTTTTGAGCAGATCGTAAATGAGGTTGTCGATCGATTCTACGACAGAATCGAGCAGCAGCCCGAGCTTATGGCGTTAATCGGCAGAGTGAGCAATGTCGATAGATTGAAGGAAACGCAAAGAGTCTATTGGCTTTCCCTTGCGGACGGTTTGATCGATGAGCCGTTCATCGAGAACCGCATTAGAATCGGGGCCGTTCATTCCCGTATCGGACTTACGACAAGCTGGTACTTGGGCGCTTATCTGAACTATCTCGACATAGCGGCTGACGTGCTGAAGCGCATCCTCCCCAATAACTGGCAAGCCGTCGTGCATGCGTTAACGAAGATGTTCAATCTGGATTCGCAATTCGTGCTGGAAGCTTACAATCAGTTCGAGCAGCAGCGGATTCAGGAGCTTGCCGACTCGAGGTCCAGCATGCTGCATACAGTGACGACCGCCGTCCAAGAGCTGGCGGGGCTTATGGTTGAGCTGGACGAGGGCGCTCAGTCGATTGCGGCTACGGCTATCTCCACATCGCACTCCCAGGAGCTGACGCATACGTTATTAGGCGAACTGCGTGAAGAGCTGGAAGGCATCGGGGAGATGGGAACCTTGATCCGGGGGCTGTCCGACCAGACACATCTTCTCGGACTGAACGCGGCGATCGAAGCGGCTAGGGCAGGCGAGCACGGCAGAGGCTTCGAAGTCGTGGCCAACGAGGTTCGTAAGCTGGCGTCTTCGTCCCGCAACGCTCTCGAAGGGATCAGCGGCAAGCTGAACGAAATCGAGAAGAAGCTAAAGGCGGTGCGGCAAGAATCGGAGCAGACGTCGCTGGAGGCCAAGAACCAGGCGGCGCGCTCCCAAGAACTGGCGACGTTTGTTCAAATGGTCGATAAAGTAACCAAAGACCTGCAGCAGTTGAATCGCTCCGAACAATAATCGGACGGATGTATATTTCATATGCCTTCGCACATGTTAAGAGCATGGACGGAGGTGTATTGTAGATGAAAAGGGAAATATCGCTGGCGTTGTCCGTTCTTCTGTTAAGCACGGCACTCGTGAGCGGCTGCGGCCGTAACGACGACGGGAACGGGCTGGACGACAACCAAGCGAACGACAATCATAACGAGGTAAGACAAAATGCGTTAATGCCGAATAACCAAACGCCGCAAGGCGGATATCGGGCAACACCGGACGATTCGGTTAGAACGCCGGGTGAGGGAGCAAATGCACACTCTGCGCGTATTAACGCGGATCAGCTTGCGGATATCGCGGAACAGGTTCCGGGCGTCGAACGGGCGGATATCGCAATGAACACGGATGATGTGCTAGTCGGCATCGAGGTCGACAATGTCGGCAAACGCCGTATTATCGAGAAGCAGGTCACGTCCGCTCTGCATTGGCAGTATCCGGAGTACCGCTATCATGTGACTTCGGACGAGGCGCTGAGGGACAAGATTAAAGCCGCCGGCGCAAGGAAAAAAGGCATACAGGCGCAAATGTTCAATCAGGACATCGATGCGCTGGCTCAAATGATCGACCGCGAAACACTGCCTTAATAAACAATAACCTTCAGGATTGCATCCTGAAGGTTATTGTTTTTTCGTGACTTTCGGTTACGCGCGGTCGCGTTCGCGGTCTCTGCCTCTCATGCCGGCAAGACCGAGCAAGCCCAGCAGGCCGAGCCAGCCCCAATCGAAGCCGTCGTCGTCGTTGGCGGCGGTTGTCGTCGCTGCATTGGTGCGGTAATTAGCTTGGTTCATCATTCGTGTACGGTTGGCGTTGACATTGGTGCGATCGTTGTAGCTGTCGAAATCGCGGACGCCCATCGTACGCTCCATCCCTCTCTCCACGGAGTTCGCGGCGCGGTTTACGCCTGTGCCTACGCGGTCTGCCGCGCGCTCCATGCCGTTCTCGGCGCGCTCAGCGGTGCGCTCGATCCCATTTCCCATACGGTTCATGCCGCGTTCCATTGCGTTATCGCCGTATTGATTGGAGGTGGTGTAGGAATTACCCCGCGTAGTGGTGTTGCTTTCGGCGCTTGCAGTCGGAACCGTGGATGCCAATGCGATAGAAGCGAAGATGATGGCCATTGCTTTTTTCATGTGCTGTGTACATCCCCTTTTGGTTGATTTGACTTCCGGCTTATGTTTGTCAAAATCGACGGACCGTATGCAGGAAGTGATCATCCGAAGGGATGGTAAGTTTAAACGTTCAAGGTTAGACGAACTTGCGGCTCGTTTTTTTGCCGTCGCAGCTGAACACGATCTTCTTATCTTCGACGATGGTTTCCAGATGCACGTTTTTCCCCCATAGCTGCACGACGTAAGGAAGCGTGCGCTCCACGTATTTCAGATCGAGCTCCGTGCCTTCGTATTGATGGATGAGATAAAGCTCGCCGACGCGGTTGAAGTCTCCATCCTTCACGAGCAAGCTGGGGAAGCCGCCGTTCACCTTGGAATAAACCAGCTGATCCCGGATGTTCTCCCATGATTTATCGGTAATTTTCCATTCGGGACCTTTCTTCTCGAAAATATACAAATCCAGTTCATCGACAAGCTGCTTCGTCAAATAATTGCGAAGGAACGAGATGTCGGAGTCGAATTCGCGAACCTCGAATATTTTTTCCCTGCCTTTGCCCGGTACCCGGCCGAATCGCTCTTGCTCCTCTTTCGTCGGATTATCCCAGCGGCGCTCGATATCCTCGAAAATCTTCAAGCCGAGATAATACGGATTCAGGCTATGCCGCGAAGGCACGACGACGGAGGAATTCAGTTTGGCGAATTCGATCGTCTCGTCGCTCGTTAAATCCATTTCCCGAATGATGCGTTGATGCCAGTACGAAGCCCAGCCTTCGTTCATGATTTTCGTCTCGATCTGCGGCCAGAAATAAAGCATCTCGTCGCGAAGCATGGACAGGATGTCCCGCTGCCAATCCGTCAGGATGGTCGAATATTCCTCGATGAACCAGACGATGTCCTTCTCCGGTCTTGGAGGAAAACGTTTGGCTTCGGCGGCTTCCGCTTCCGCCTTCTTCCTAGCGGCCTCGACCGTCTCCTTGTCCAGTTCCCATAGATCTTCGTAAGCGCCGTAACTGGCTTGCGCCGTCGCGGAAGAACGCTCCCGTTCCTTCTGCATCATCTCAATGTACCGTTTTTTGTCCAGCTGGTACGGTTTGATTAAGGTCGGGTCGACGTGCTCCTGTATGGCTAATATCGCATCGATAAATTTTTCCACCGCTTCCGATCCGTATTGCAGCTCGTACTGATGGATGCGGTCGGCCGTCGCCGACATGCTTTCTACCATATTGCGGTTCGATACGCCGAATCTGGCATTGTTTTTGAAGAAATCGCAGTGGGCAAGCACATGGGCGACAATCAGTTTATTCTGAATCAGGGAGTTGCCCTCCAGAAGGAAAGCGTAGCAGGGATTGGAATTGATGACCAGCTCATAAATTTTGCTTAAACCGAAGTCGTATTGCATTTTCATTTTGTTAAACGTTTTGCCGAAGCTCCAGTGGCTGAAGCGGGTAGGCATGCCGTACGCGCCGAAGGTGTAGATGATATCGGCCGGGCAAATCTCATATCTCATTTGATAAAAGTCCAGACCGAAGCCCTGCGCGATTTCGGTTATTTCGTCTATGGCGCGTTCCAGCTCGCGGATCTCATCCTGGTGCATCTCGCATCCCTCCGAATCGAATATTCCGTTTCATACCATATGTATGAGCTTGCCGGCGAGAACATACGCTTGAAGGCATTTGCAATTTGTTCAAAGTAGAATGAAGTGGCTCTGTTTCCAAAAACAGAAGGAGTCGCTCGATTTATGTCGAATAGTTTAGGTAAATGGAAATGGATGCTAATTAGAAACCGTCGAAGGGATGACCATTGTTGATTCAATCGGTTGGAGTTCCGCTCTTGCATGGATGGCTGTTCATATCCGGAGTATGCTTCGTGTATTTGATGCTGCTTCCTAAGCTGAAGCTTGGCTATCGGCAGAGACAGATCTTTTTCGTGGGGATTGGCGCCGTTATGCTGGCTTTATATTTATGGACGGAGTCCTTAACCCCGCAGTTGTTCTCGCTGCTGATCGTACCCGCTTGTCTGCTGTGCGTTATGCTTTTGGATAGTAGATTCGCGAGCGGCGCATGCGTAGCGATCGTCGCGGCCAGCGGCTACGTGATCCTGGGCCCCGATTGTCTCCCCGTGCTGGTCGCGGGATTCCTTCAAGCGGGGCTCGGGATGTATTTGTCCCGCAGGCACCAAATGGAATCCGCTTGGCTGCTATATCTATATTCGTTCCTCTGCGTAGCGGTTTATTTATTAATCTTCTTCGCCGCAGACAGCTTAATGGGCGGCGGCGACATGCTGCGTTTGCCAGGCGAGGAGCTTGCCATCTTCATAGCCTCATCCATCCTATCATCGCAGATGATTCCTCTTGTATTTACCTTTGTCAAAGACCAGGCCAGGCTGCAGCGGGAATTGATCCTGTCGGAGAAATATCAATCGGTCGGCCAGATGGCCGCTTCCATTTCCCACGAAATTCGCAATCCGCTGACGACGGCGCGCGGTTTTCTACAGCTCATGAACATAGACAAGCTATCCAAAGAAAATTTCGAGCGTTATCGTAGGTACGCGTTCGAAGGGCTTGACCATGCCAATCAAATCATCACCGAATATTTGAATTATACGAAGCCATCCGTAGAGACGGCCAAGCGCCTGGACGTCAAACACGAAATCGACAGCGTCGTCCAATGGCTGCAGCCTTACTCGGTGCAGAAGAATGTGACGATCGTAACGCATCACATGTCCGAAGCGGATCCGTTCGTCTTCGTCCAGCCTAAGCAATTCCAGCAATGCATGCTGAATATTATGAAGAACGCGATCGAAGCCATGGTCGATGGCGGGCTGCTGACCGTTCATACACGGATCGTGGATAATCAAGTTCAAATTTTGATTCGGGATACGGGGATGGGCATGAGCAGCGAGCAGCTGAAACGGATTGGCAAGCCGTATTTCTCCACGAAGGAAAGCGGCACGGGGCTTGGGCTTATGGTCGTGATGAGCTTAGTGAAGGCGATGAACGGGAAGATTATATTCCGGAGCAAATTGAAGCAGGGGACCATTTGCGAGATTCATCTCGGTTTGCATGAGCAAGAATGAAAGAAAGGAACCATTGAAGCCGGCCGGTGCTGCTTCAGTGGTTTTTTTATTTGTTTTGAATAAATGGATTTATGAATTCAAATAAAGCTAAAATAGCTATTGAATTAATTTAAAAAATCGGGTTTAATACAATTATTAAGCTAAACGAACTTATCCATTTAGATGAAAGGGTGTTCATGCATGGCGCAGCAAGCAAAGATGACGATTGACAAAGATTTTGTGATCGGAGAAGTCGATGAGCGGATTTACGGCTCTTTTATCGAGCACCTGGGACGTGCCGTCTACGGCGGGATCTACGAAACGGATCACCCGACGGCGGATGAACAAGGATTCCGCGGCGATGTCCTGTCGCTCGTGAAGGAGCTTCAAGTTCCGATTGTCCGCTATCCGGGCGGCAACTTCGTCTCCGGCTATAACTGGGAGGACGGCGTGGGGCCGGTCGATAAGCGCCCAAGAAGATTGGAATTGGCTTGGCGCACGGTCGAGCCGAACTGGATCGGCTTTAACGAGTTTATGGATTGGTGCCGCAAGGCCGGCACGGATGCCATGATGGCCGTCAACTTGGGAACGCGGGGAATCGACGACGCGAGGAACCTGATCGAGTATTCCAATCATCCGTCCGGCTCGTATTGGAGCGACCTGCGCAGGTCGCATGGCTACGAGAAGCCGCATAACGTGAAAACGTGGTGTCTCGGCAACGAAATGGACGGACCTTGGCAGATCGGAAACAAAACGTCCGTCGAATATGGCCGGTTGGCGAACGAAGCGGGTAAAGCGATGAAGTGGGTGGACCCGTCGATCGAGCTTGTCGCCTGCGGTAGCTCCGCAAGAACGATGCCGACGTTCCCGGATTGGGAGGCTACCGTTCTGGATTTGACCTACGACACGGCGGATTACATATCCATCCACCAATATTACGGCAATCCGAAGAAGGACACGCCGAACTTCCTGGCCCAGTCGGTCGGAATGGACTCGTTCATTAATACGGTTATTGCTACTTGCGACTACGTGCAGGCCAAGAAGCGCAGCAAGAAACAAATGCTTCTTTCGTTCGACGAGTGGAATGTATGGTTCCATTCGAACGAGCAGGACCGCAAGCTCGAGCCATGGACCATCGCTCCGCCGCAGCTTGAGGATGTATACACGCATGAAGACGCGCTCGTTGTCGGCTGCATGCTGATCAGCTTGCTGAAGCGCGCCGACCGCGTGAAGATGGCATGTCTTGCGCAGCTCGTTAACGTTATTGCGCCGATCATGACCCGCAACGGAGGCCCGGCTTGGAAGCAAACGATCTTCTATCCGTTCCTTCATGCAAGCGTTTATGGACGAGGCAAAGTGCTCGTACCGCTCGTGAAATCGCCGAAATACGACAGCAGCGAATACACGGACGTTCCTTACTTGGAGGCTATCGCCGTGTATCGCGAGGAGCAGGAGGAAGTGACGATTTTTGCGGTTAACCGCCATACCGATGAAGCGCTGCCTCTCGATATCGACCTTCGCAGCTTCGGCGCCGGCAGCATTGTCGAGCACGTTGTTCTCGAGCATGAAGACTTGAAGGCGACGAATACCGAGGAGTTCCCTGATCGCGTGAAGCCGCATAGCGCAGGCAACGCGGTTTGGAGCGATAACGGGCATATTGAAGCGACGCTCGCCAAAGCTTCCTGGAACGTCATTCGCCTTAAGCTTCAATAGAATAAGACGTTGAATCGCCGAAGGGCGCCGCAAGCGGCATTGCTGCTTTTGCGGCACCCTTCTTTTGTATTATGATGGTAAGTAGAAAGGAAGTGCGCGATGATACAAGCTAATACGGATAAGAGGTGGCTGCCCCTCTATGAAGCGCTCGCGAGCGAGGTCCGATTGTCCATCCTCGATCTATTGGCGCAGAATACGATGAACGTCAAGGAGATCGCGGCTTCGCTGGGTTTAAGCAGCGCTATCGTGACGATGCACGTTCGCAAGCTCGAGGCCGCTGGGCTCGTGTCGACCCGCATGATTCGGAAGGATGGCGGCACGCACAAGATGTGCGAGCTATCGGAGGAATCGATCAAGATCGAGCTGCCTCGGATCTCTTCTTCGCTAAGATCGCATGAGATCAGTGTGCCGATCGGCCATTATACCTCGTTTGACGTATATCCGACATGCGGAATCGCGACGAAGGATAAGATCATTGGCCAATTCGACGATCCGCGGTATTTCCTCGAGCCCGAGCGCATGAACGCCGGCATCCTATGGTTCGGACACGGCTACGTCGAATATAAATTCCCGAATTACCTGGTTCCGGGACAACGGCCGGTCGCTATCGAAATCGCGATGGAGATTGGCTCCGAAGCGCCGGGCATTAATGAACACTGGCCCTCCGACATAAGCTTCGAGCTGAACGGCAAATCTCTCGGAACATGGACCAGTCCAGGGGACTTCGGGCAGACGCGCGGCAGATATACGCCGGATTGGTGGTCGGATTGGGTCAATCAATACGGTCTGCTCAAGATCATCCGCATTCAAGCGGACGGCACTTATATGGATGGACAGCTTCTATCTTCGGTCAGCGTGGACGACATCATGCCCGACCGTAATCTCTGGACGTTCCAGATGGCCGTCAGGGAAGACGCCGAGCATGTGGGCGGATTAACCTTGTACGGCAGCGGCTTCGGCAATTACAATCAGGATATTTTGTTCAAAATCATGTACCAATCATCTAACGGTTAAATGCTTTCAAAGTAGCTTATGCTTTCGAAGTATGTTTGCTCCGCAAACATTTAGCTTATGCTTTCGAAGTATGTTTGCTCCGCAAACATTTTAGGAGGTGCCTGGGTTGCGAAAGGTTTTTTTCTTTTTGGGTTCCTACAAAGCGGCTGTCGCGGTCGCGATCGCGTTGATGCTCGTGGAGCTTACGCTGGAGCTGCTGCAGCCTTTTTTGATGGCCAAAATGATCGATGAAGGCATTCAGGCGCGGAATATGGATGTCGTCATGCAGTGGGGAGGCTTTTTGCTGGCTTTCTCTGTCGTTGCATTCGGAGCGGGGATTTTAAGTTCTTTTTTTGCCGCGCATGTCAGTCAAAGCTTCGGCTTTGATATGCGGGAGAAGCTGTACGAGAAAGTGCAATCCTTCTCCTTCGCCAATTTCAACCGGTTTCCGGAGTCGTCTCTGATCACGAGGCTGACCAATGACGTGACGCAGCTGCAGAACACGGTATTTATGGGGCTGCGCATTATGCTAAGGGCGCCGCTGCTCGTTATCGGCAGCGTGCTTATGGCTTTTATCGTCAACCCGATGCTTGCGTTATGGTTCGCCGCTTCGATCCCTTTTCTCGGGCTGTTCCTCATCTGGGTGTTGAAGAGAGGAGAGAAGCTTTTCCGTTCCGTGCAGCAAGGGGTCGACGACGTGAATGGCGTCATTCAGCAAAATCTGATCGGTATGCGGCTCATTCGCGTGTTTGTTCGCATGCGGCATGAGTCGCTCCGATTCGCGGGATTCAGCGCGGAGCTCATGAATCGGACCGTGGCTGCGCTCCGGCTGACGGAGCTGACCATGCCTGTCATAATGCTGGTCATCAATGCCAGCATTATCGCGGTGCTGTGGTATGGACGCGGGCAGCTGGAGACGGCCGGAGCCACGGTCGGCGAGATCGTCGCGATCGTCAACTACGCGACGCGAACGTCGGGAGCGCTTTCTTTAATGTCCATGATCGTCGTTAACTTCTCGAGAGCCCGCGCTTCGGCGCATCGTATGAACGAAATATTGGAAACCGAAATCGATCTGAAGGATGCGGAGGGCAATCGCGAAGCCCCAGCCAGTGAAGCGGGCAGCGTCTCTTTCAAGGATGTAGGCTTCCGTTATCCGGATACGGAATCGCCGATTCTGAAGCATATTAGCTTTGAAGCCGCGCCTGGAGAGACGATTGCCATTATGGGGGCGACGGGTTCGGGCAAAACGTCCATGCTTCAGCTTATTCCGCGGCTTTATGAAGCTGAGGAGGGGGCGGTCTGCGTAAGCGGCATGGATACAAGACTGTGGAAGCTGGATCGACTGCGGGGCCAGATCGGTTACGTGCCGCAAGACATCATGTTGTTCACGGGAACGGTTGCCGACAACATCCGGTGGGGCAAAGAGGATGCGACTCTGGACGAGATCATGCACGCGGCTAAGCTTGCGCAAATTCACGATACGATCATGCGGCTGCCGCAGCAATACGAGACGATCGTCGGGCAGAAAGGCGTCAATCTATCCGGCGGGCAGAAGCAGCGGCTGACGATTGCCAGAGCGCTCGTGCGCAAGCCCGCGATTTTGCTGCTCGACGATTGCACCAGCGCGCTCGACGTTCAGACGGAGAACGCTTTACTTGGGGCGCTGCGCGAAGTGAAGTGCACGACTTTCCTCATTACGCAAAAAATCAGCTCGACCTTAAACGCGGACCGCATCTTGCTTCTGGATGACGGTGCCTTGCTGGCAAGCGGGAAGCATGACGAATTGCTGCGCACCTCTCTTTTGTATCAGAAGATTTGCGATTCCCAGTACAGGAAGGCGGGTGTTTCCCATGCTTGACAGCTTGAAGGAGCCCTTCCGGTATACGAAGCCCGTTGCCCTCCGCGAGAGGGGGGAGCGTCAGGTCCAAGGCGGCGGCGGTCCCAAAAAAGCGAAGGCGAGAGACACGATCGGGACGCTGAGGCGACTATGGTCGTATCTGATTCAATATAGATGGAAGCTGTCGGCTGTCATTCTTATGATCATCTTTAGTACCACGCTTTCTTTGCTTGGGCCTTATTTGGCAGGCACGGCAGTCGATCATTATTTGGCTACGCCGGGGACCGGCTTTATTGCGTTTCTTATTGGAATGGCTATTGTCTATGCGCTGCACGCGTTAACGACATGGCTGCAGAACATCTGGATGATCGGGATATCGCAGAAAACCGTGCTGCGTTTGCGCGCGGACTTATTTAACCACTTGCATAAGCTTCCTATTCCGTTTTTTGCGAAACGTCAGCATGGCGAGCTGATGAGCCGGGTTACCAACGATATCGAAAATGTGAGCGCATCGCTTAACAGCTCCTTCATCCAGGTGGCGTCAAGCGCGCTTCTGCTTGTGGGAATCGTCGGCATCATGCTGTCGCTTAGCCCGCTGCTGACGCTTCTGACGTTCATTGTCATTCCGTTCATGCTTCTCGGGATGAAATGGATTACGTCGCGCACCAGCCGGTTGTTCAAATTACAGCAGAGGAACCTGGGGGAGCTGAACGGCTTTGTCGAGGAGACGCTTTCCGGTCAGCGCATCGTCAAAACCTTTTCCAGGGAAGAAGCCGTAATCTCGAAGTTCGGGCAGTTGAATAAGCAAATCCATCTCTCCGGGTTTTGGGCGCAATCCATATCGGGCTTCATTCCTAAGCTAATGAACGGACTGAACAACTTGAGCTTTGCCCTTATCGCGGGCGTTGGCGCGCTGCTGATTATTAATGACAGCACCGGCGTGACGGTAGGCGTAATCGTTATTTTCGCGGAATTCGCCCGGCAATTTACAAGGCCGCTCAACGATTTGGCGAACCAGTGGAATACTTTATTGTCAGCCGTAGCGGGGGCGGAGCGGGTGTTTCACATTCTTGACGAAGAAGTAGAAGCGGTCGATGAACGGGAAGCCGCTACAATTGATTCCATTGAAGGGGAAGTCGAATTTCACGAGGTAAGTTTTGCTTATGGAGAGGGTCCGCCCATTCTGCGTCAGATCAGCTTTGCGGCGAAGCCGGGAGAAACCATTGCATTCGTGGGTCCGACGGGGGCAGGCAAGACGACCCTTATCGGACTATTATGCCGGTTTTACGAGCCGCTTTCGGGAACGATCTCGATAGATGGAACGGATATTCGCCATGTGAGAAGAGACAGCCTAAGGTCCCATATGGCGTTCGTGCTTCAGGATCCGTTTTTGTTCGAAGGGTCTATCCGGGATAATATTCGGTACGGCAAGCTGAACGCAACCGATCAAGAGATAGAGGAAGCGGCCAAGCAGGCCAATGCGCATTCTTTCATAACGAGGATGAGAGGCGGATACGACGCCAAGCTGAAGCTTGACGGGGCAGGGATCAGCCAAGGACAGAAACAGTTGATTGCCATCGCAAGGGCCATACTCGCTGACCCGGCTATTCTTGTGCTGGACGAAGCGACGAGCAGTATCGATACGGTGACGGAGATCAAAATTCAAGAAGCGCTTCAACGGCTGATGAGAGGAAGAACAAGCTTCGTCATCGCGCATCGGCTCAATACCATTCGGCAAGCAGACCAGATCGTCGTCCTGCAGAACGGCGAAATGACGGAGCAAGGCACGCATGATGAACTGGCCCGCAGCGGAGGCTTCTACAGCAAGCTCGTGAGCGGACAGATTGAGCTGCAGCCGTAATTCGCATCCCTCATCCCTAGAATTACCGCTAGGTCTAGGCAGGACTTTCTGTTATCCTTTCATCTTGTGAGCACCAGATTACAGGTGAAGGGGAGATCTTCTTGAAGAAATTATATATAGCGGCAACTGCTTTCCTTACTGCGGCGCTGGCGATTCTGCCAATGAACATGGGGCGTCTTCAAGCGGCTGAGGAGACGGATATGAGCATCTACTTCCCTACGGATATCGAGGAGCATTGGGCTTATGACGAGATGGATGATTTCGTTGTAGCGGATCTTCTTAAGGGCTATAAGGATGCGCAAGGCAACGTAACGGTTAAGCCTGACAATCAAATCACGCGCGCCGAATTCGTGGCGTTATTGGTCCGGGCGCTTGGTCTTACAAGCAGCGCTTCCGGCAAGACGTTCGCGGACGTTCCTTCTGACAAATGGTATTACGAGCCGATTCGAATCGCAAGCTCGCTTGGCGTAGTCAACGGCGTAAGCGATACGGATTTCGGTCCGAACAAGCTCATTAATCGCGGCGATATCGCAACGATGGTCGTGCGGGCGTTCGACTCGACCGTACCGTTCGGAACGGAAGCCGGCCAGCTCGAGTTCGATGACGTGCCTATGTATTATGCCACCGAATTTATTATGGATGCGCATGCCGCGGGTATCGTCAACGGCGTCAAGGATCGGGAATTCAAGCCGTTCGCTAACGCAAAACGCGCGGAGGCCGTCGTTATGCTTCAGCGTGCCCTTGACTTGCAGAAGGGCGACGTTCCTAACGGAGAAACGCTGAAGGCCATCATTACCGAAGCGGAAAAGCAAGAGAACGAAGCGATTAACAACGGTACGATCAGTGCTTTAGACGAGCTTTATCCCGAGTATTACACGGCGTTCCAGCTGCTTGCTAATCGAGCATACGGTGACGTCCTTCAAGAGCTGGCGAATGAAGGATACAAAATGAGCGTAGTAGAGACGGGAACCCGTAATTTCGAGGTAACCTTCGCTTCGAATCGCTTCGCCATTGTAGAATCCACGGGAGGCGCATACCGTTTCACTTATGAAGTGGACGGAGAGCAATCCGTCGAAGAAGAACCGAATGACGGATTATATTATTTGAAGAAAACGGAAGACAACAGCTGGAAAGTTTATGCGATTTATAAATAAGCGATAGAAAAGAGCTGAGCATGGGCGAGATTATCTGCCCGTTGCGCAGCTCTTTCCTTTTTCATGAAGCTGATACTTAGAACAAGCTCCAGTCCAGTTCCTTCGATAAGGTTTCCAGCAAATGCACGCCGGAGATGCTGTTTCCTTTGGGGTTGAGCGCGGGGCCGATTAATCCGATCCCATATCTCCCGGGCACTAGGGTCAGGATGCCTCCGGATACCCCGCTCTTGGCAGGAAGTCCGACTTCGATCGCGAATTCGCCGGAAGCGTTATACATCC
The DNA here is from genome assembly GCF_024623455.1 of Paenibacillus soyae. Classification (GTDB taxonomy): domain Bacteria; phylum Bacillota; class Bacilli; order Paenibacillales; family Paenibacillaceae; genus Pristimantibacillus; species Pristimantibacillus soyae. The sequence goes on from NZ_JANIPJ010000038.1 coordinate 36,666, forward strand.
CGCAGGTGACCATAAACGTTTTGGCGATCTGTACGTAGCGGCGAGGCACAAGGTTTACTCCCGTTATCGGATCGGTGCCGTCGTAAGCCAGGACCAGCGCCATTCGCGCGAGGTCGGCACACTGCGCCTGAACGGAGCAATGGCGGAAATAAACATCGAGAACATCATGAACGTTGCCCTCCAAAACGCCGTTATCCTTGAGGAAATAAGCCATGGACCGGTTCAGGTCGGCCGTCTCTGACTCCGACTGGTAAACGGCAAGATCAAACTGAAGGCGTTCATTCCCCGACAACGAACGGAAAAATTGCAAAGTCCGCTCCGCTTTTTCATCCGGGCCGCTTCCGGCTATAAGCGAAGAGATGACGATCGCGCCTGCATTGATAAGGGGGTTGAAAGGAATCCCGGGCTGTACGAGCTCGAGCTTCAGCATCGAATTGAAGCTATCCCCCGTGGGCTCCATTCCTACCTTGTCAAAAACGGCCTTTTCTCCGTTATCCATAAGCGCCAGCAGTAATGTGAATACTTTCGAAATGCTTTGCATCGTAAAGGAAAGGCCGCAATCGCCTGCCGATACGCTGTCGCCGCTCGCGTCAATAATATGTATGCCGAGCGCTTGCTGCGGCGCTTTGGACAGCTCCGGAATATAGGAGGCCACTTTTCCGCCGGTCGAGAGTGATTTGCTGGCTTCCAGCCATTTTGGCAGACGTTCTTTTAACGAATCCAATTCGTCCTTTGTATTTGCATAGTTAGACATATTCATTCGACAACAACTCCTCTGGGATTAAGATACGCATTTCGTCACCGAAGTAATCCGATACTATCAGTCTAATCAATTTTGCAAAGATCCTAAATAGGAAGAGAAGATAGGAGCCAGAATTCTTCCGTCTATATATAGTAATCAAACTTTTTTTGAAAAAGGGGTTGCAAAGATGAATTCGAGTATGGTATATTCTAATTCCGGCCGAGAACGATAACGGTTCGGAAGAGGACAAGCATTAAGGTTTAAAAATAATGCTTGATCTGAGAAAAACAATGTGGTATTATAACAAACGTTGTGAAATTAATTGATCTTTGAAAACTGAACAACGAGCGAAACTGCCCGATACATTCGCAAGAATGAATCGAAATAGCAACAACGTTTTAGAGCAAGTCAAACTAACTTTTATGGAGAGTTTGATCCTGGCTCAGGACGAACGCTGGCGGCGTGCCTAATACATGCAAGTCGAGCGGATCTTACCC
>NZ_JANIPJ010000039.1 GCF_024623455.1 Paenibacillus soyae
AGAAATCTAACAAAAAAAGGTGGCAGGTGGCCAGGCGGGGGAGGAGGCCTCCTCCCCCGCCTGGCACCTCATTGATCCATCCCAGATGGATATTCTACAAGCTTACACAAACTTCTTGACGCTACCGGCAGCTGTACCTATTATCGTATTTTTGCGGATGGTTTCGGCTCAACGGAACTGAGCGCCCTTATTTCGCTTATATTCGCATTCTTTTAACGGTAACGGAACTCAGCGCCGTTATTCGCCTGTTTTCATGGTTCTTCAACGCGAAACGGGAGGAATAAGAGCGCCCTGTTCCGCTAGCCTCCTAAAAAGACTCATTTTTCGAAGAATAGCGTCTCTCCGTTCCGTAAGCTTAAGCTGCTATGTTCCAGCGTAATCGGAAGCCTAAGCTGCCGTCGCTTTTATAGCGATTCCCTTATGACCCGTCTGTAATACAGGACGGAGAGAACTCCGAAGCTCGAATACAGCGCCGTGTACAGCACCATGACAATGAGCATAGGCGCCGCTAGCTCCGTTCCGAACAGGAACCAGCCGGATTTGACGGCAAAATAGCTATGGCTGAGTCCCACGACAAGCGGAATGCCGAAGTTGAACAGCTGCTTGAACGCGATGCCTCGCAGTAAGTTGCCCTGCGTGAAGCCGAGCTTGCGCAAGATCGTGTAATTCGGCTTCTCCTCCTCGCTTTCATCCATCTGTTTAAAATAAAGAATGCAGCCGGACGTGATCAGGAACGCGAGCCCGAGGAAGGCGACGATGAACATAATCAACCCCATGTTCAAGCGCCCGTTCATCATGATCTCGTATTGGGAGAAAGCTTGGGACGAATCGGACGGCCTCGTGTCGGCAAATGCCTGCCGCGCCTCTTCCATTCCGGAACGGTCCGCAATGTCCACGCCGTAGTACTCCTGGAATATTTCGCTCTGAATAGACGGATCAAGATCCCGAAGCAGCTTCTCATACACGCTGTCATCGACGATCGTTGTCGGTATTCCCGTGCCAAATCCATAGTACAAGACGCTTTGTTCCTTTGTGCCTACCAGCTCATGGGGAATCGTTCCGTTTTGCCCGATGAATTTGATTTTGCCGGTCTCTTTCATCGACAGGAAATTTTGCAGCGCTCCGCCGTAGCTCATGAACAGAGCTTCGCCCGGCTCGAGCTCGATCCCCTCGACCATCGCTTCGCTAAGAATCGGAGATATGAACGAGTTCCCCCCTCCCCCTTGCAAGGAAAGAATGTCAGAGGATGCGATGCTCGAAATATCAATTTCCACATAGATCGGCTTCCTATGAATAACGTCATAAGCAATTCCCCGTGCATCCAGCTCCGCAAGAAACCGCTCCTTCTCCTCCACGTTCGCGAAAGCGAAATCGTTCGGAACATCCCTCTTCGCCTGCGCTTCAGACGAATAATAAGAGATATAGCTTAACGACAGCAGCCCGATCGCGAGCGCGGAGACGGTCGTAATGACCGTAAGCAGCAATGCGTTCGACTTCATGCGGAACATGATGGAGGACAGCGACAACACTTCCCCGATCGACAGAAAACCTCTTTTGCTCTTGCGGATGGCGTTGAAGATGACGCTGACGGACCCTTTGTAGAACAAGTAGGTGCCGATAATAACGGATGCTAGAATGAACATCATCGCGAGCATAAGCTCGAGCATGTCCGTAAATCGACCCTTGAACAGCTCCGTCGAGACGAAATAACCGAGCAAAATGAAGGCGATCCCGCAAATGCCGAGCAGCAGCTGCCATACGGATCGCTTCTGCACCCGCTGCTGGGCTACGGATACGGCGCGGAACAAGGACAGAATGCTCTGCCTTCGAATGAACGTGTAGTTCATGAGCATAATCAGGAGATAAATAGCGGCGAATACGATGACCGTCTGCGTCAGCGCTTCCGGCGAGAAGCGCAGCTTCGCCATCTCGTCCACGCCGATAATGCGGAACAGAATCATCAGGAGCAGCCTGGAGACCGCGAAGCCGGCCGCAATGCCGACAATCATGGAGCCGAAATATAGAATCAAATTTTCGGCGGTCAGGATTTTGAAGATGCGTCCCTTAGTCAGACCGATCAATTGAAACAACCCGATCTCCTTGCTTCTGCGTTTGATGAAAATCGTGTTGGCATACAGCAGGAAGACGGCAACAATGGCGATGAGCAGCACGGATGCCGCTCCGAGCGCCGCCGCACCTTTGACCGAGCCTTTGGCTTCATCCATCGACGGGTCGTATTGCAGCGTCACGAACGAGAAATACAGGCCTACGCTGAAGATAAGAGCGAACACGTAGAGATAGTAATTTTGAATATTCTTCTTCAAGCTCCGGAAAATAATCGTGCTCAGATTCACCCTTGAACACCGCCCAGCACGCCTTGGGTTTTGATGATGTCGCTTAAGAGAGCTTGCCTCGACTCCTCGCCTTTATGAAGCTGGGAGTAGATTTGGCCGTCCTTGATGAAGACGACGCGGCTGCAGTAGCTCGCGGCCACGGGATCGTGGGTGACCATAATGATCGTCGCCGCGTGCTTCGCGTTCATGTGGCTTAGCTTGTTCAACAGATCGGAGGCCGACTTCGAATCCAGCGCTCCGGTCGGCTCATCCGCGAATATGATGCTCGGATCGTGCACGAAAGCCCGGGCCGCGGAGGTTCGCTGCTTCTGGCCTCCCGAGATCTCGCTCGGATATTTGTCCGCAAGCTCATAGATGCCGAGCTCCGTGGCCACCTGCTTGAATTTCTCATGCGCCGCTTGCTTGGATATCGGCTTGATGGACAGCGGCAGCAGCACGTTTTCTTTCACGGTCAGCGTATCCAGCAGGTTATATTCCTGAAAAATAAAGCCAAGATGCTGCTTCCGGAATTCGGCCAGCTTCTTCTCCTTCATGCCCGTAAACTGCTTCCCCTCAATCTCGATCGTCCCTTCGCTAAGATGATCGATGGAGGAAAGCACATTGAGGAGCGTTGTTTTGCCTGAGCCGGAAGACCCCATGATCCCGACGAATTCGCCTTTATTGACTTTAAGGTCGATCCCCTTCAGCACTTCCTGCCGGTTGAATTTATTGCCGTATATTTTGTGTATTTTTTTGGCCTCTAGAATAACCATCGTGCTACACTCCTTCGTTTCTGATGAACCTATCGTACCCTAGTCGCTTCCTGTTTTCCTTCGTTTCGGCGAACAAAACAGAAAAGCATGTGACATTATTGTCACATGCCTGTCATTCGGACAAAATCGTTGGCTAACGGGAAAGTGAGCCGGAACGTCGTTCCGCTGCCGTAAACCGATTCCGCCTCGATGCGGATCAGAAGCGATTCGGCTGCTTTTTGCGCTAAATAGAGGCCCATGCCGGTGGCTGCGCTGTCCTGATGCATCGCGGTCGACGTGAATCCCCGTTCGAAAATGCGAGGCAAGTCTTTGGCGCTGATCCCGCGTCCGAAATCCTGGATCTCTACGATGACATGTCCATCCTCCTCGCGGCTGCTCACCGCAATATCCGAGGACTCGCTGTACTTGACCGCGTTGGTTAGGATTTGCCTCAATATAAAACCTAACCACTTGGCATCGGTCAGCACGCGTTCCGCCTCAAGAGAGACGTCGAAGCCGATTCCCTTCTGCATGCACCAGGATCGCAAATCCTTGATCTCTTTGAACAGAACCGGCGCAAGCGTCGTATCCTCGACATACAGATCGTTCTCCATAAAAGGAATCCGTCGTTGATGCAGCTGCTGATCCAGCAGATGATGAATCCGCAGCCACTCGTACTCCAGCCGGGCTTTCGCCGGTTCGTCCGCTAGACGGTCAATGATCAGCTGCATCGCCGTCAGCGGCGTTTTCACCTCGTGAATCCAGCCCAGCAGCTCGTCCTTCTCTTGCTCAAGAAGCATGAGATGGCCGGATGCCTCCTTCTTGTAGTGAAGGGTTTGCGCCGACATGGACTCCTCCACGATCCTCTCGAAAGGGCTGGCGGCTTCCTTCGAGGATGCGGGGTCGCAGGTATGATCCCAGACCTGAAGCTGCTTGTAAAATCTCGTTTCCTTATAGTAGCGGACAACAATAAATAGAAGGCAGACAATAGAAGATAATAACGTAATATACAGGATCGGCATCAGCGGAATAGATGCATCAATTGCGGCGACGAATAGGATGAGCAGATGCAAGAAGACAAGCAGCAGCAGCCAGCTTCGTCTTTCCGCGATGTACGGGCGGATCATGCTCCCGCCTCTTCCGTAGCCATGTAGCCTTGGCCGACCTTCGTTTCGATATACGAGCCAAGTCCGATCGTTTCGAGCTTTTTGCGCAGCCGGTTGACATTGACGGTCAGCGTATTGTCGCTGACGAACTGCTCGTCGTTCCACAGGCTTGTAATCAGCTCCTCGCGGCTGACAATCTTGTTTTTGCGTTCGATCAAATATTTCAGGATAAACATTTCGTTCTTCGTCAGCTCCGTCGCGCCCCCGTCGTTCGCAATCGTGTTTTTCGTAAATTCGACGGCTGCCCCCCGCCATGTTTTGAGCGGAGTAGGCTCCGTGTTATAGTCGTACGTCCTGCGCAGAACCGCTTGAATTTTGGCGATAAGCACGTCGAAGTGGAACGGCTTCTGCACGAAGTCGTCCGCTCCAAGCTGCATCGACATGACCATGTCCGTCGGGTGATCGCGGGAGGAGAGGAAGATGATCGGCACCTTGGAATGCGCGCGGATCATCCGGCACCAATGGAAGCCGTCGAACTTCGGCAGCTGAATGTCGATGATGACCAGGTCGGGATTCGCTTCCGCGAACTCCTGCATAACTTGATCAAACCGCTCGACGCCGTATATTTCGTAAGACCACTGGGACAGGCGCTCCTTCATTTCCTGGAACAGCGTCGCATCGTCTTCTATGCACATAATTTTAAACATTAGCTTAAGTCACCACGTTTCTTATGTCTCTCTATAGTTTATAGGAAAGCTTTGCGTGAGAACCCTCCATCCTTGCAACTGCTCGATTATTCAGTGATTCAAAATGATAAAATGTACTCCCTATTGGGAAATACACTAAGATATCGGTAAACAGCTTACAGGTATAAATTCATTACATACGATCTAACATGCACTCCTTGTTTTGAGAAACTTCTAGCTTGATCTCTCAGTATATCCTTTGTAGCTTGCAATCCACATGATGGAATTGCAGATTTACGATTATCAGTCACATCCCACCTCGAGCTTTCAAACCAACCAATTAGGTATAGACCGTATTTACACTTGCCCTCTTTTAAATATCTGCCTACTAATTGAGTTTCCATTGCATGATATATCTCTCGATGCCAATTCCCTTTAACCTCGATAATAACGGTAATGGCATCAAACGTCCCTCTAGATCTTCCTGGTAATATTGCATTAACATGAATATCAGTGCGCTCACCAGGCAATGATCCAGCACTTCTCCGTATTTCCACCTCTCGGTTAACAATGATTCCCTTTCCTAAAAGATCTTCTTCCAAATGCTGTTTTACATAATCCGAAAGTTCATTTTCAGATCTTGGGCGGTATTTCTGTCGATCAACTTCATTCCAGAGCCACACTACTGCTGGTGTAATTCCATGTAATTTCTGCTCTAGCCTGTTAAGTGATTCAATTAATACTTCCAGTAACTGACTTTCACTTTGAACCAACCTACGATGTCTATTTCCCACTAACTGGACGACTTCTATAGGGGTTGGCGGGGACCAGGTATTACGGCGTGTGACACTTTGTGCTTCAAGTAATGCCCACTTTAACCACGAAGGTTCCGGCAATTCAGAGACTATCCGTTCAATTTGATTGCAAGATTCTAACGTCCCTTTGTTTGACAAGTAGCGTAATATCCCATCCCTGAAATCAGCTATCTCTTCACGAGGCCCGACCCAATGTGCCATCTCGTCATCATGATTCGGATCTTCTTTATGTGGAAATCTTTTTACTAGCCAAATATATAAATCAGCCAGTGCCGTCTCTGATAATAATTGAATTAATTTGTGCCCATCAACTCTGCTTGAAAAAGAGAGAAAAACATCTTGAACAAAATCGGGATATGACTCTTTAAGTAACCATAATGTATCCCAACCGACATTCCGAGAGTTATTTAATAATACTACAGCAGCATTTATTGCCAGTTTACGGGAGTCTTCAACAACTAACAATTCGGGCTTGATTAATGATATAGCATACTCTTCTGCTCCAACTATTTTATTTCGTATCAACTCATCAAGTAAGCACTTTATAGATTCTGGCATCAAACTCTGCATCTTTAACATATTCAATACCACTTCACCTAATCGAGTATCCCAGCATTCCTTCATTGATCTTATAATAAACACATTGGAATGTTGTTGATTTTCTTTGTCTATAAGGCGCAGCAAATCTGCAATTACCCTATCAGGAGCATTAATGTAAGCTAATTTAACTAACTGACCATGTATCATTCCTTCATTACGTTCTGACGTTACCCACTGCGTAAGAATAACTGGGGACCAGTTTTCCCAATGAGAAGACGTTAATGATAGTAAAAATGTATTATCTTGCTCATAAACCAACCTTAAAGCCCTATATCCTGCCATGGCTGATCTATACCGCGTATCCGTTCCAAACCAATTGGTGGCCTCCGAATTTTTCTCTAACAGATATTTCCTTGCAGCGGACAGGATACGCACTTCATCGTTAGCGTTAACCTTATTCCAGCTTGGTAATGCTTTTATATTTGGTTCATATTCCTCCACATGCCCCTTCTCATCATTTATGCCCAAATCCCAATTTAATTGCCACCAAGCATCTAAATGCCCCGCTTCGAACTCCTCAAGACGTAAGGTTATTCTTTCATCAATAGGTGGATGAAGCTGTGGATACTTTTCTTTCGACTCCTGCCCTTTTAATCTCCTCATATATCTTTCCTTTAACTCACGAGCTTGTGCAGAATCTAATGGGATACTTTGAAAAAAAACTCGGCAGTGCTGAGCTAACATTTTGTTATTATTAATAGCAGAATAGAGCAACTCGACTTGCTCGGGACTAGACGTATTAAAAGTCCTTTTTAGTAAGATGCTCCATTTTTGTTGAAGTTCCGGGCTGAGATCATTCTTCAGTTGTTCAATCATCCACGGAAAATCTTCTGACTTAATGAGCCCAGAAAATGCAGATGTAAGAATGACTTCCTGTTCAGATTCTGTGTTCAGCAATGAAAGAATAAGTGTTCGCCGTGCAGTATGATTTTGTAATACATCTTTAATGTAACTAAAACTATCGAAATGTACTAACCGTGCTCGTACAACATCGGTAAAAGCTATAAGAATTTCATGTATGTCCAAATACTGACCTGCTCTGTTTAGAATCCCATACACTAAATCATCAATTTGAGAATCAAATCTTTCATCAATAGCATGCTGAAGAACCCATTTTAATGCAGCAGGTAAATCCTTAACTTGAAGTTTCTCAAGGATTTCATAGTTCAAAAACACCCTGTATATTCCTGTGAAATTTCTGCGTTTAGGAAGAGAAAGTAGAGGAAATAATTCTTCCCCGGATAGATACTGAGGCCACAGTGCTCGAAGTGCCGCCCCTTTCAACTCATCATCAGGGTCTTCTCCTGCATCAGACTTGACCAATGGGATAAGCTTCCTTTTAGTTTCTTCATCTGCAAACTCAGATAGTGCATAACCTGCTTGAGTTCGAATTTGATTATCCTCATCCTGATTCAACACAACTTTCAGTAAATCATCTTGTAATATTTTTAATTTACACGCTCTGGCTATTCGAATAGCAGCGCGCCGTGCCACATAACTAAACTGTCGGTCTAGCACATACGGTTTTAGTTGTTGTTCTAGAGCAGGGTTATTCAATTTATAGAAAAATTCATCAAAATCCCAATCTCTAATTTTTTCTGCATCATATAGTTTTAGAAGACCATCGACCAAAGATTTTTTATCTTCCGTGTCCGCACTTGCCACATCACTTCGAAGAAGCACCTGCGGATCATGATTAATAATTTGACGAAACACATCTACGTTCAAGGTAGCTATCCAAGCTGAGACCTCATGGAGCTGCGGAATTAGCTTTCGTTCTGAATCAAGAGGATGTTCAATCAAACTCATAATTTGCTCAAGCGACAGTTCAGCTTGAGAGACATATAGAGCTGCCAAAAACTCCGCATACGTTTGATGAACCCATCCAAAACGATTCAACCCCCTTGAAGAAAATAAACCTGTAGAAAGAGTTTCCTCAATTTCTGATTCAGGAATTATTAATGAGGCCTCAATTAGCTTAGGATGAATACCCGAAATTTCACTTATGGTGATATCCTCCACAGGAACATCACCCAAATTAATGCCACGCCACACAGCATATTTATTTGAAAACACCATCAGAGCTGCAATTCGTGCAGCTACTTTCAAACGTTCCTTAGCTCTCATACTACCTTTATTCCGAGATGCAACTCTGCTTTCATTTGTTTCTTCACAGAGAAGCTCACAGCCCTGCAAATATAGCTCTTTTTGAGTAGATGGAAAGTTACCATGCCTTGTATAAAGATTTAATAGAAACTTTAACGTGATTGGTTTAATAGCAAGTGGAATTACTCCTTTCTCCCGTATTTCACTCATAAACCTATCAGCATCTATGCCTAGCTCGACTGCTGCATTATAAACATCCACTCTTCGTAAAGGTGTCAACTCCATGATCTGAATATTGTCATTCCCCCACAAATCCGCTAGCTCTCGCTCAAGTAGACTTGGCCAGTCCGCCGTTCGACAAGCGATTCTCAGAAAAAGTTTCTTTAAGTGGGGGTTGTTTTTATATTTTTTAAATTCTTCTGCCAACAAAGTCGAAACATAATCTATCCGGAGTAAGCATTCATCCAAACTATCCAAGAACAGATGTAGATTATGCTCCCCTTTCATGCATGACTCAAACATCTGATTCTCAAATATATTTCTAACTAAACGCTCCTCCGTTCCATACGAACGAAGATCAATCTTGAGAGTATGATTATCTTCCGTTCTCTCAATACTTTTTAATGCCTCTGTTTTACCGATGCCTGGTTCCCCCAATAATATTAAGCAAGGCACCTCTGAAATCTTATCAAATGAAACAACATGCTCGTTATAGATATCCCCAAATTCGGATTCTGGATTGTATAGATAACCTCCATCGGATAGATTAATTGTGCCAGTTCGAGGACACCAGAATCTTTTCCAAGAAAAGGTGACAGTATTCAAGAGAACCACCTCCAGTAATTAACAATCTATTTCGAGTGGATACGACACTTCCCCTGCTTTTTCCCATAAAAATAAGCACCAGTTAGGTGCTTATTAAATAAATGATCATCCCACTCCTTCCTGTACCACTTTATAAAAAAAGTATTACACGTTTAAGTGAAATTACCCATGCATTCTCAAGGATTTGTAGGAACTATTCCAAATCCAAGGTCTAGTATTCTGAAAATCTTATAATCCAAGCCGCAGCTCATAAAAATATTGCACGCTCGGGTGCTTCTGCTTCATCAGCTGGCGCATGTTTATCAATCGCTTTTTCCCCACTCGTCTATCTATCAAAGCCAATATATTCAATAAAATATCGTCGCTCTCCAGGCTCTGATCGATAGATGCAGCCAGAAACCGGGTTGCCGTCACGACAAAACTGGACTTGGTCAACTCGTTCTGCGCCAACATGAGCAGCTTGGCATGCTCCGATTGTTTCCTGCTTCTTGCGATCACCTGAAGCCGTTCCTCCGGAATGCTCCCCCCGCCGCTTCGTCTAACGGCCTCTATCTCTTCGTCGCTGACAAGGACCTGGATGTTCGGATCGTTTTTGATCTCTTGTTCCGTCTCGTACCATCTTATCGGTGTGGCGGCATCCGCCATGTTGAGAATGTTCTTCTTATCGACTGTAAGATAACACTGTCCGGCCTTCCCCGGCAAATAACGGTAGCTTGTTGAGCTATATTCGACCGTTCCGGCTAGCGCGGGACAAAGAAAGCTTTCCAGTTGCTGCTTCAATTTGCTCCAGGACATGACTGCCTCCTATCCAATTCTGAAAGCACTTAGCTTGTTAGTATTGTACCACAGCCGGATTTACCGTACCGTTTCAAATGTTCTCCCGCCTGCAGATACAAAAATACCCTCTCGACAAAGAGAGGGTATTCCTCATTGCTTCAGCCTTCAATAAAAGTAGACGACGGATAAACGTGTAGACAAATGCACATTGTTACTCATGTAAAGCGTGCTTATACTGAAAGCGTATACAACAGGATCCCCTACGACTTACACAAATTTAAAAAAAATGGAAGGTGGGATGAATTTATTTACTTAGCAGCTTTCTAAAACATTTCGTTTTGAAGGGAGCAGTGGAAAATGTTTAAGAAAAGATACGTTACGGTTTATTTGTTTCTCGTCGTCATGTTATTCAACCTTCCTTCGGCCTTCGCCGACGAAGAAACGTCGGATGGGGCTTTATCTTTTATTCTTAAAAATAAGAACTTTGCTTTCAGCGAGCGTACGGATGCCGTCATTATCGACGCGGGCAATAGGGTAAGCGATTCCTCGTTGTCTGTATCGGACTTTAATGTGCATGTGAAAGCGACAAGAAAAGTGGACCCTAGTTTTGTAGCTTATGACGGCCCCCGCGAGGTCACGGATGTTTATACTAGCCAAGTCAATGATACCGGTACTCCTTCCGAAACCGGAAGGTATATTATCGTTGACTTTGCCGACGTTGGCTGGGGCGACGGCGGTACAACGAGCGATGGTGGCTACACCTTCGATTTGCTGTACACGATTACGTATAACGGGGATAAGCTCGACTATGTGGATGGATCCTCGATCGTGCCGACATTCATCCAGACCGGTGCCGTAAGCCCCGTCCTCGATAAATACAAATATGCAAATCATGACGGGCTGGATTACAGCTACTTCTATAACGAGGATGCCGAGGGGCCGCTGCCTCTGGTCGTATTCTTCCATGGCGGCGGACAGGGCAACGATATTTACACGCCTATCCGATTCAGTAATGGCGGCACCATATGGGCCAACCCCGAGAATCAGGAGAAATATCCAACACATGTACTAGCGCCTCGTAATGCAACAACGGTTCAAAGCATGCATAAAGTTAAAGCGGTCATCGATGAGATGATCGATGCCGGCAAGGTGGACCCGAACCGAGTCTACATTACCGGATTTTCGATGGGCGGAGGCTCCACCTGGACCTTCTTGCAGACATTCCCCGACTTCGCTGCCGCAGCTGCGCCCTTGTGTCCCGCAGGCGGGCCCGGCACAGTGGAGAATGCTAAGGCTGTAGCCAATTTGCCGCTCTGGACCTTTGTCGATGAAGAAGATTTCTTGTACAACTCCGTAGTGAACACGGACAAAACCTACTCGCCTTACTGGAACGACTCCCTGTTGACCATCATTCCTTTTAACCAATTAAACGACCCTCCTTATAACGGACACAGATTTGACGGGCACGCCGTATGGCTTCCGGTCTATAACGAATATGTACACCCTGAGCGCGGCATGCTGATCGACTGGCTATTCTCCCAGAGCAAAATAAGAGGGATAGCCGAAGTAGAGGCTACTACGGAAATCGGGATTGCTCCCGTACTGCCCGAAACAGTTGCTGTAGAAGTTAACCAAAACGCTGCCGGGATTGCTACGGAGGAGCGCTCGGTTGCATGGGATGCCATTGATCCGCAGCTCTACAACAAGCCGGGAGTATTCGAGGTGCAAGGTGCAATTGAAGGTATCGTAGAGAAGGCAACCGCTAAGGTGACCGTCGTCTCCGCCTCCGCCATTCTGTCAGGCCCAGAGCAGGTGCAGCCGGGTCAACAATTCGATGTCACTTACGGTCTGCAATACGTGAATAAGGACGTGTATGCGCAAGACGTTACGATCGAATACGACTCCGTTAAGCTGGAGCTTGTCGGTCAGCCCGTATCGTTAGATTCCGAGAACTTCAAAATAGTCGACACGGATCAGCAAGAAGGAACTATTCGGATCCTCGGCGTTCACATGAATGACAGCGTTACCAATCCGAATCATAATCTCATTAAGCTTAGCTTCAAGGCCAAGGAAGCAGCCGGAGTAGCGAATATCGAAGTCAAGCAGCTCACCCTTGCCGACGGCGAGGGAGTAGAAGCGGAAGCGGACGGAGATACGCATACGGTAGAAATTCGCAAACCAACTATACCGGGTGACGTCAATGACGACGACAGAGCAAGCGTTGGCGATCTGGCCCTTGTTGCTAAAGCTTATGGCAAAAATTCGAACAGTCCGGATTGGAATCAAGTGAAGAAATACGACATCAATAATGATGGCACAATCGACATTGAAGACCTATCCAGCCTGGCGCGTCTCATCCTAAATAAATAATTGTAATCATAATGCTCAAGGGTATCGCCAAAGCTTAGCTCGGCCGATACCCTTAGAGCTGTCCCCCGACTTCTATAAACAAAGGAGACGATTCATTTGAAGCTTCGAATATGGCCGTTGCTGCTGTCTACCCTTCTACTATTTATGATGTTGTCGACCATAGCATATGCTGAGGACAAAACGACTTTCTCTTTGAACAGCCCCGCCAGCCCTATAAAAGTTGGCGATGAAATAGCGATCACCGTTGAAGGACATAACGTGAAGGACGTTTACGGATACGAGCTTCGTCTATCCTACGACCCGAACGTATGGAGCTTCCGACAAGCTTCCACTACTTGGAAAGGCTTCACGGTCCCTCCGATCGTCGAGAACGGAAACCTTACCTTCGCGCACACTAAGATAGGGAATAGTAAGGGGGAAAGCGGAACCGTGCCTTTCGCCACGCTGCGATTCGAAGCAATCGGTCAAGGCGATTCCGCTATTCGATTAACGCGCGTCAAGCTGGTTAACAGCGGAGGCAGCAGCACAACGGAAGAACCAAGCTTGGTGTTACCTGTCAATATCGCTACTAAAAATCCGGTAAACTACTTGGACACGAAAGGCCACTGGGCCGAGAAGGACATTGCAAGGGCGACGGAGATGGGCTGGATTAACGGATATCCGGACGGCAGATTCGCTCCGCAAAACGAGATTAACCGCGCGCAATTTACTACGATGCTCGCAAGAGCGCTCGCGCTGTCTTCCCAGTCAGACCTGGCTCAGACTTTTACGGACCATGAGCAAATCCCGGCCTACGCAAAAGCCCATGTTTCGCAAGCGGTTGCTGCCGGATTGACGCAAGGATACGAGGACGCCACGTTCAGGCCGGCACGGTCCATTACTCGATCCGAAATAACGGTCATGCTTATGCGCGTATTAGGTTACGAGGACAAAATGGCTTCGAATCCTCCCCTTGCCTATGAAGATGCGGACCAGGTTCCGGAGTGGGCTTACCCAGCCGTTGCGGCCGCTTCGGACATGGGCATAGTCAAAGGAAGGGACAATAACAAATTCGCCCCAGGCGATTATACGACTCGGGCCGAAGCCGTCACCTTGATTCTAAGAATAGTAGATCGCATTTCTTCAACCTGAATAAGGAAGACGGCTAGGCATCATTCGCCTAGCCGTCTTTTCTTTTCGTTTTATCAGTTAGAAATCACGCAGCTCAAGCCTCGCGCCTTCGCATCAGTTCCTTTTCAAGACTCTCTCTCCCTCTTGCCATCGCCCAGTAATGGTTCGAGGTGAAGATCGGCTTCAGGATCGGCGAGAACAGTTTGAGCAGGGGCTTCTCGGCGTTCACATACCAATCGAATTGTACGTTCACGTATTCCCCGTCCTGCTCGAACAGCCACGTTCCGTGACCGACTAAATCTCCCGAAGACTTCAAAGAGATGGAGCGCGGCGCTAGTTCGGCCGTCTTGCATGACCTCCAGCGAAGCTTGTACGGCAGCTTGCCCCTTGAGAGAATATCATAAGCTTCGTTGCCCGTCTCCTTATCCTTGCCCCCCGATTGAATCTTCAAGTACACTTCGGGCCACCAACGTTGATAGTCCAAGAAGTTGGAGCAGATCTCGTAGATCTCCCAGATGTTTCCCTTTACCCGCCAATGGGTCGGCATGTAATATTCGTTCGCAGACATGGCTTAGTTCATCCCCTCGTGATTCATTGTCTATTAATGTAAGATAATTGGTTCAATTAAAAAATCCCCCGATTGGGGGGGATTTTTTCGAGAGCCTGTCGGCTATGGAACGATCTTCAATTCTTTGGCGCGCTGCAGCGCTCTCACGCGGTTATTGACGTCCAGCTTACGGAAGACGTTCTTCAAGTGATACTTAACCGTTTCCGAAGTAATGTGCAATGACTCCGCGATTTGCCGATTGGATAACCCTTCCGCCATATATTGGACGATCCGAGTTTCTTGTCCAGTCAGCAAGCCGGCGGCGGCAGGCTCCTCCTCGCGAACATAATCGCGATACTTCTCCTTGATCTTCTGCCAAGTTCGGGCAAGCCGTTGTTCCGTCACTGGCTTCATTAAGTAGTCTAATGCGTTCACTTCGAATGCTTGCACCGCATAATCGTCAAAGCCCGTAACGAAAATGACGGATAAGGATGGCTCGCTCTCCAGCAATAATCGGGACAACGACATCCCGTCAACTTCCGGCATGGATATATCGAGAAAAGCCACTTGAATGGGGTTCGCTCGCACATACTCATACGCCTCGCGCGGGGTCAGGAATGCCCCGCATACTTCGAGGTCCTCGTATTCGGCAAGCAGATGCTTTAGCCGTCGCACCGACAGAGGCTCATCGTCCACGATGATGGCTCTTACCATCCAACGTCCTCCTGTCTGTCGGATTGGGGAGCTCGAAGAGCACCTTCGTTCCGATTCCGACCGTGCTTTTGACTTGCAAGGTTGCGTCGTACGACAGCTTGATCCGTCGCGCTATATTTCTCAGCCCTATTCCTCTGCGTTCTGAATCCGGACCAAGGACTTCTTGCCGCTTGGCCTCACTCATTCCGCATCCGTTATCCTCGACGGTGAACCGAAGTTTCTCGTCCGTTTCCCGAATCGAGATTTTGACGATACCGCCTCTTACGCTAGACATCAGACCGTGCTTGATCGCATTTTCGACTAATGGCTGCAAGATGAGCGGAGGAATTAGGCGATTCGGATCGGCATCTATGTCGTACTCGATTGCCAATCGGTCGCCGAAGCGTACCTTTTCGATATTTAGGTAAGCCTGGGTCAATTCCAATTCATTCTCCAATGTCGTGAAAGTATCCATCTGCTTGAAGTTGAGCCCGCTTCTGAGATATTGGGAGAGGTTCAGCGTAAGCTGTTCCGCCTGCCGGGGGTTCTCCACGCAGAGGGCGGCTATCGAATTCAGGGCATTGTTTAGAAAATGCGGCTGAATCTGCGAACGTAGAAAAGCGATTTCTGCATCTTTGGCTTCCGCCAGTCGCTGCTGACTTTTCACGAGCGTCTCCTTAATCGTCTCGTTCATCGCAACGAAGATCAGCACGACGGCCACCATAACCACGGTGTACAGAAGAAAAGCGCCCAAGAACGTGTCGGATAAGCCGATAAAGAGGGCCATGGACACAAAACTGCAAACGCAATAACTAACCGTAAGACCAGTCGCTATCAGCAGCCTTCGGTTCTTATTCGCTTGCAGGAATCGGGATTGAAAATACATGAAGATCGGGATGCACATGAATACGGCCAAGGTCGTCGCATAGAAGCCGCTATCCATTCCAAGGTAGGAACGGTAGAGCAGAATAAGCAAAGATAGAAAAAGCGTTGTCTCGAACCCGCCGTAGAACGTCCCGAGAAGCAACGGAACGATTCGGATGTCGATGGATAATTGATCGGTAACGTGAACGGGAAAGGTCATGCACAGCACAAGCGCGACTCCGAATAGAAGAGCCTGCGTCAGCCTGAAATACTTCGATCTTCCGAAGCCAATCGAATAAAATAATTGGAAAGCGAAAATCAACGTAACAACGAACGCCATTTGCAGCAATAAGTCTTCGAGGATATTCATGATAACAGCCCTATATCCTTCCCACCCGTTTTATCATGCATATTGTAAGTAAGAGCTATTGCTTGCTTTCAAACTCATCGAGCAATGCACGCACTTCACTCGTTGAATTTGTATTCATTAAGTGATTTCTTAATTCGCCTGCCCCTCGGAATCCACGGACATAGATTTTAAAGAAACGAGTCATAGGCTTGTACAGACGCGGCTCCCGTGCTGAATAGTGATCATGAAGATCCAGATGCAACCGTAGAAGGTTAAGCAATTCCCCGCTGCTATGCTCCCTCGGCTCCTTCTCAAAGGCGAAAGGATTATTAAATATGCCGCGCCCGATCATAATTCCATCTACACCATACTGCTCAGCGAGCTGCAACCCGACTTGACGGTCAGGTATATCTCCGTTAATGGTCAACAGCGTGTCCGGCGCCACCTCATCTCGAAGCTTCTTAATCTCCGGGATTAGCTCCCAATGAGCGTCTACTTTACTCATTTCCTCTCTTGTCCGCAGATGAATGGACAGATTAACGATATCTTGTTTCAAGATATGGGTCAGCCAATCTCGCCATTCGTCTATAGCGCTGAACCCCAGCCTTGTTTTTACGCTTACGGGCAGTCCTCCGGCTTTGGCTGCTTGAATGATCTCCCCTGCAACTTCAGGACGACAGATCAAGCCGCTTCCTTTGCCATTCTCCGCAACGTTGGCTACAGGACAGCCCATATTGATATCAATACCTTTAAACCCTTGTTCCGCCATGCCGATACTC
Organism: Paenibacillus soyae; assembly: GCF_024623455.1. GTDB lineage: Bacteria > Bacillota > Bacilli > Paenibacillales > Paenibacillaceae > Pristimantibacillus > Pristimantibacillus soyae. Next base: position 16,713 of record NZ_JANIPJ010000039.1, read on the forward strand.
ATCTGACGGAAGTATTCCGGCTTATCTCCCCATATGTGCGCGACGATAGGTTGTTCATCCTCTGTGAAAGTCAAACGCCCGCGAACGCTGTGGTTCCCTTCCGGGTGACAATAGCTCTCCGTGTTCGCAAACTCCGTAAAGAAAACATCGGGTCTAGCCGCTTCGCTTACGACATGGCGAAACACAACATCCGTCACATCTTCCATGGGAGCCAATACAAAAAAAGGTCGTGGCAATTCGCGCCAAAAATTATTGATCATATCATAAACCTCATTCATCTCATTTATTAGCTATCCGTTCCATTCTTCGAATGAGCTTCTCTCGATATTTTAGAACATTTGATATGGATAGTTCCACTGTGGAGGCGCGAATTCTTTTTAGCAACTATCGCAGAGTAGAGGAATGGGGCAAGAGTACCTTAAATAAGTAGAAAAAGGATAATTAAGTATCAACATGCACATTGTTACAAAAGACGCCGCTCTCTATAATGAAAGCGCAAACATAAATCGTTTGCGTGTCAAGTGTCCAAATACGATGCGGGTAAGCCGTGGCGCACCGGATCGAAAAAAAGGAGGATTTAATTATGTCTAAACGATTTAGGAAAATGCTCTCGTTCCTCTGTTGCGTGGTCATGTTGACGTCGCTAATGCCCGTCAGCTTTGCCGCCGACACCGACAACATCGCGAATGCAGAAGCGAATGAAACACCGACCGCCATGTTCGGAACTCCTGAGCTCGGATCCAACGACCTGCTGTGGTCCAAGACTATGGAGTATCCAATCGACAAAAGCACTGTACCAGAAGATCCAAGGCCGCACGCTACAGGTAACGTAAAGATTCTTTGGGACTATGACTACGTGTATGCTCGCGTAGCTGTAGAGGATAGCAATCTCTATCAGGGAGCTGGCGCAAATCATACATACGACAGCTTAGAGTTTTATGTCGGACCGGGATCCAACGGTTCAAACCAATGGCGTGTCAGTTCGACGGGCATTTTTTCAGGACAGTCCCATACGGACAGAGCTGCGTGGACCCAAATTACGGACACAGGATACATCGTCGAAATGAGAATCCCAAAAGGTAACTTGACCTTGGAGCCCGGCAAGTTTACCTTCGAGGTTTATATCAATAACTCGACGGATAAGGGTGGGGATCGCTATGAGGTCGTTTCCGCTTTCGGAAGTCCGGACACGGGTTATGGGGGCCATGCAGCATTTACAGACAGCTTAGAGCTCACTCTAGCCGATGAAGCGGATACTAGATTCTCAATCACCACATTGGCGGATACGGGCGGCACAATAACGCCGAAAGCCCCCGGCAATGTTCTGAGAGTGGAAAGCGGCGAAGACGTTACATTTACGGTTACCCCTGATTACGGCAAAATGGTAGATACGATAACGGTAGATGGCGAGGCTGTGGCAATGTCCAACAACGATAATACGTTTGCTTTAACAAATATTAGCGCTGATCATGAAGTTCGCGTAACATTTAAAGATGATCCAGCTGCTGATCAGCTTCCTTTTATCGTATGGAATGACAACTTTGCTAGCGGCGAGTACACAACGGCTGTCATCATTGACTTAGGCGAGGGGCAGGAAGCATTAGGCTCCGAACTTCATCCGGACTTGTTTACCGTGTCAGCTAGAAACACGACCCTGGCCGGTAACTCCGTGGTCTTTGAAGGAACCCGCGAGATCTCAAGAGTTTACGCCAATGACGAACCGAAAGTGCGCGGCTATCTTGGAAAGGTAAGCCATTCACCGGATTATCAGGACGGACTGGCAAGCGGCCGTTACATCATAGTCGAACTCGAGTTTTATACAGAAACCGGCGGTCGTACAACGCTGGATGGCAGCAGCAACTCGACAAGTCAACATTACAACATTGTTCAAAACGACGACATCGTGCTAACTGAAGGCGCTGCGCTTAGCCATGCCGTCTTTAAACAGGAAAACGTTGTGAATCCGATCCTTGACAAGTTTACACCACTTACAAGCGATTCGGTCAATTACGCGCTCTACCTTCACAAGGATGAACAAGGTGAAGCGTTGCAAGGAATGCCTCTCTATGTCTATACTCACGGCATGTCACGCGGCGGCACACAGGCACAGTTCGACCAAAAAGCGTCTATGAAATCCGCTAACGGTTCCGTTGCTCTGATGAAGAAAATGGAGGAAGATCCTGATCATTATGCTAGCCATATTCTGAATATTTCCTATAATGGAACCTCTACTCCACAAACAGGCGATGTTAAGAAGGTTATCGACGACATGGTTGCCAGCGGGTTAGTAGATCCTGACCGTATTTATGTGGCGGGTTTTTCATGGGGCGGCGCGTATACTAACACCTTGATTAACACATACCCTGGCTTCTTCGCGGCAGGTGCACCTATGGCCCCGGTATTCGGCTCACCGGAAGCGAGCGCAAACGAGGCTCACAGAGATCTGGCCTATTGGATATTTGTAAATGCTCATAACGTCGGAGGATACCAAACGAACCTCGATAACTTCATTACCAATAATATGCCAGAAATGAGGGGCGGAAGAGCTTCTCGTTTTGAGAGTAATGAGGCTCTTACATGGCCATATAATCAATTTGATCAGCCAAGCCAGAGACCAAATCCGGACAATACACCTGTCATGCAAGACTATATCGCGCACGAAGTAGAAGCGGCGGTTCTTTACAACGAGATTACGATGGAGAATCCGTTTACGGAGGAGACTTGGAGCATAGCCCCGATCGCACAGTCCCCTAACTTGCCGGCTTGGGACAATGACTACGCGGACGTCTTTGATTGGATGTTCTCGCAGAGTAAACGAGGCGTGCTGCCTGATTCTCCAACCGCAAAGTTCGGAACTCCTGAGCTCGGATCCGACGACCCGCTGTGGTCCAAGGCAATAGCGTATCCCATCAACAAAAGCACGGTACCAGATGACCCAAGACCGCATGCCACGGGAACAGTAAAGCTTCTTTGGGACAACGACTACGTGTATGCTCGCGTAGCTGTTGAGGATAGCAATCTCTATCAGGGACTTGGCGGGGATCATACGTACGACAGCTTAGAGTTTTATGTCGGCCCGGGATCCAGCGGTTCAAACCAATGGCGTGTCAGTGCGACGGGCATCTTCTCAGGGCTGTCCCATACGGACAGAGCCGCGTGGACCGAGATTACGGACACCGGATACATCGTGGAAATGAGAATCCCCAAAGGAAGCTTGGCCTTGGAGCCAGGCAAGTTTACCTTCGAGGTTTATATCAATAACTCGACGGAAAACGGCGGTGATCGCTATGAAGTCGTCTCCGCTTTTGGAAATCCGGACACGGGTTTCGGTGGCCATGCTGCATTCGCAGACAGCTTGGAGCTCACTCTAGCCGCTGAAGTGGACACGAGATTCTCAATCACCACATTGGCGGATACGGGCGGCCAAATTACGCCGAACGCACCCGGCAATGTTCTGAGAGTCGTTCCCGGCTCAGACAAAACATTTACGATTATCCCTGATCACGGCAAAATCGTAGATAAGGTAACGGTAGATGGCGAGGCTGTGACGATAGCGGGCGATAATACTTTTACTTTAACAAATATTAGCGCTGATCTTAACATTCACGTGACGTTTAAAGATGATCCAGCTGCTGAACAGCTTCCTTTTATCGTATGGAATGACAACTTTGCTAGCGGCGAGTACACAACGGCTGTCATCATTGACTTAGGCGAGGGGCAGGAAGCATTAGGCTCCAAACTTCATACGGACTTGTTTACCGTGTCAGCTAGAAACACGACCCTGGTCGATGACTCCGTGGTTTTTGAAGGAACGCGCAAGATCTCAAGAATATACGCCAATGACGAACCGAAAGTGCGCGGCTATCTTGGGAAGGTAAGCAAGTCACCGGATTATCAGGACGGACTGGCAAGCGGCCGTTACATCGTCGTTGAGCTTGAGTTCTATTCAGAAGTCGGGGGCAATACAACGTTGTACAGCAGTAACTCGACCAAGCAAAATTACAACATTATTCAAAACGGCGATATCGTGCTGGCTGAAGGCGCTCCGCTTAGCTACGCCGTCTTCAAACAGGCAAACATTGTGAATCCGATCTTGGACAAATTTACAACACATACGAGCGATTCGGTCAATTACGCACGCTACCTTCACAAGGATGAAGAAGGCAAAGAGTTGAAGAAAATGCCGCTGTATGTCTATACTCACGGCTTTTCACGCGGCGGCACCCAGGCACATATCGATCAAAAAGCGTCTATGAAATCCGCTAACGGTTCGGTTGCTCTGATGAAGAAAATGGAGGAAAATCCCGATAAGTATGCCAGCCATATTCTGAATATTTCCTATAGCGGCGGTTCTGCTCCGCAAGTAAGCAGTATTAAGGCGATTATCGACGACATGGTTGCCAGCGGGTTAGTAGATCCTAAGCGTATTTATGTGGCGGGCTTTTCAATGGGTGGCGGGGTTACGAGCAACTTAATCAACACCTACCCTGGATTCTTCGCGGCAGCTGCACCTATGGGAATTTCATCTGGCTGGCCGTCGGTAAGCGCTAACGCAGCTCACAAAGATCTGGCCTACTGGCTATTTGTCAATACCTATGACTCTGGAGCCAATAACGTCGATAACATTGTCAACGATATTTCGAAATTGACCAATGCGAGGGCTTCTCGTTTTGAGAGCAATGAGGCTCTTACTTGGCCATACAATCAATATGATCAGCCAAATCAGAGACCCAATCCGGAAAGCACGCCTCCACTGCCTCGCTTTATCGCACACGAAGTAGAAGCGGCGGTTCTTTACAACGAGATTACGATGGAAAATCCGTTTACGGAAGAGACCTGGAGCATAGCTCCGATTAAACAGTCCCCTAATTTGCCGGCTTGGGACAATGACTACACGGACGTCTTTGATTGGATGTTTGCTCAGAAAAAACAAGACGTACCTAGTAATCCGGGCAATCCTGGCAATCCCGGCAATCCAGGCAATCCGGGCAACGCGACAGACGTTGGATCGTCGAAGCCTTCCTACACCTTGAACACACCGCAGGATAAGCCCGCGGTCACAGACATTAACGGCAAGACTACCCTGCCTGGCGGTGGCTTGATTACGACGAAGGGCGGGTCGAAGCTTGAGGTGCCTGAAGGCACAACGATTGACTCGAACGGTAAGGTGACCATTCCGGCAGACAAGAGCGCCGAAGTTACGCTGCCAGGCGACAACGGCATAGCGCTGAACATCCATGAGGGTACAGAGCTTGAGTTCAATGACGACGCCCCTCTGGGCTTCATCGTAACCTCCGGCAACTCCTTCCATGATGTCAACATGAACAACTGGTTCTACAGCTACGTAAACTCCGCCTACACATTCGGTCTTTTCAACGGCACGGCGTCCACGACGTTCTCGCCGGGGACCTCAATGACACGCTCGATGCTCGTACAGGTACTGGCCAATCTTGAGAACGTAAACCTCTCCGACTACACGAGTTCCCGCTTTAGCGACGTGACGGACGGACAGTGGTACACGGCGGCAGTCGAGTGGGCGGCTGACAACGGCATAGTCAAAGGTGTAAGCGCAGATCTGTTTGATCCTCATGCATCGATGACACGCGAACAGATGCTAGTGATGCTGTACAACTACATGAACTACAAAGGCTATGAGATTCCTCAAAGCCAAGCTCAGTCCTTCGCGGATGAAAGCGAGATCAGTTCATGGGCATTGGAGGCCGTTAAGGCGCTGCAAGGCATCGACATTGTAACGGGCAAGGGTAACCATATCTTTGACCCTAAAGGTACCGCTACCCGTGCCGAAGTAGCCGCTATCTTTGTAAGATTCGTCGAATATCTGGCTAAGTAAAAGCGTAAACAAAAAAAGCGGACCCTTCCGTCTGGACATTATCCAGCAGGAAGGGTCTCCTTCTATTTTACAAAGAAAAAAAGAACCCCCTCAATCAGGAAGGTTCATCTCATCCTATTCTATTTTCTTCAATCCCGATATAACCTTACCACGCATTCCACATGAGCCGTCTGCGGGAACATGTCCACCGGCTGCGCCCACTCCAGCCGGTAGCCGCTGCCGAGCAGCACCTTGCAGTCCTTCGCCAGCGTCGAAGGATTGCACGAAACATAGACGAGGCGCTGCGGACGAGCCTTCGCGATGGCCTGCAGCAGCGGCATTTCGCAGCCCGTGCGCGGCGGATCGACAACGACGACGTCGGGACGCACGCCCTGGTCGACCCACTGCGGCAGCAGCTCCTCGGCGCGGCCCTCGTAGAAGCGCGCGTTGTCGATGGCGCTTGCCCGGGCATTGTCGCGAGCATCGCGAACCGCTTCCGGGATCAGCTCGATGCCGCGCACCTCGCGGGCCCCGGCCGCGAGCCACATGCCGATCGTGCCCGTGCCGCAATACGCGTCGACGACGAGCTCTTCGCCGGTCAACCCGGCCGCTTCCTTGGCCGCGTCATACAGCTTCACCGTCTGCTCCGGATTCAGCTGGAAGAACGCTCTGGGCGACAGCGAGAACCGGACGTCGCCCAGCGTTTCCTCGAGCCGTTCGTCTCCCCACAGCACCGTCGTGCGCTCGCCGAAGATGAGCGGCGACTTGCCCTTGTTCACGTTCTGCGCGATCGTCTTCACCATCGGCAGCTTCTCCCGCAGGCGCTGCACCAGTCGACGCGCATCAGGTAGACGGTCCACCGCCGTAATGAGCGTCAGCTGGACGCCGCCTCCGGCCAAACCTACGCGCGCTACAATCGTGCGAACCGCCCCTTCTCGTGTACGCTCGTTGTAGATTGGAATGTTCAATTCCTTCAGCACGGCTTTGGCGCCGTCGATCACTTCATTCACAACGGGATGCTGCACCTCGCAGCCGGCGATATCGACAAGCTTATGCGAGCCTGCCGCGTACAAGCCGGTCACGATGTCCTCGCCATGCCGTCCCGTTTGCAGCTGCGCTTTGTTCCGGTACCCCCACGGGTTGTCCATGCCGAGAATCGGACGCATCGGCAGGCTCTCGATTCCCGCGTAACGCTGGAACGCTTCCTTCACCAGCTCTTCCTTCGCCCGAAGCTGCGCTTCGTACGTCATATGCTGCAGCTGGCAGCCCCCGCAATCCTCGTAGACGGGACATGGCGGCTTCTGCCGGTCCGGAGATTTTTTCTCGATCTCCACGATCGACGCGTTCAAATAACCCGCTTCCGCCCGCGTCACCTTAGCCTTGATGACCTCGCCCGGCAGCGCTCCTTCGACGAATACGGCTTTCCGTTTGAAATAACCGACGCCTTCGCCATTAATGCCGATCCGCTTGATCGTCACGACGATCCGGTCGTCCTTCTTCACGTCCTCCGCGGAAGCCGCGCCTATCGCAGCCGAGGAACGGTTGGCGCCGCCTCCCCTTCTCTGTCCGCCATCCGCCGCGCGTTCGCGATAGCCGCCCGATAGACGTTCCCCTGTTGGCGCGCCTGCCTTTCGGCTGGATCCCGGTGCTCCGTTTCGCTTCCCTTGCTCTCCTCTGGGCGAACCATCCTTGCGCACCAAGCCAGCTGCTCCGTTTTGCTTACCCTGCTTGTCTTTCCCTGCCATGCCGCTCTCTCCGTTTCCATGTCTTCAATTAGCTCCACTATACCATACCTTCCCGCCTTCTCCCTAGCGCCGAGGATTGTATGATATGATGAGGACAGATAAGCTAGAGCACAATGATTCAGGAGGACGACATGTTTCTGAAGAAGAAAAAAAACGCCGCCTCAGCCGGCCCCACGCCGTCCGGCAAGCGCAGCCTGCATATCTCGCGCGTATTCGACGCGCCCAAGGAAGAGCTATTCGATATTTTCACGCAGGGCGAGCATATGAAAAACTGGTGGGGACCGCGAGGCTACGAGATGACGATCATCAGCCAGGAGCTGAAGCCCGGCGGGTTCATCCATTACAAGCAGCAATCGCCCGAAGGGAATATCATATGGGGCAAGTTCGTCTACAAGGAAATTGAATCGCCGGACAAGCTGGTCTACGCGAACTCGTTCGCCGATGAAACCGGGCGCACCGTCCGAGCCTTCTTCAGCAAAGACTGGCCGCTCGAGATCATGAACACCGTTACGTTCGAGGAGCAGGAGGGCGGCCGGACGAAGATCACCCTGAACGGGTTGCCGGAAGACGCCAAAAAAGCCGAAATGCGCGTCTTCGAGACGCTCCGCGAAAGCTTGAAGCAAGGCTTCTCGGATACATTCGATTTGCTTGAGGAGTATTTGGCACAACGCAAGGAGCAATAATTTCCGCAAAAAAAGACGCCGTCCGCGGCTCATGCAGCATCTGCATGAACCGCGGACGGCGTTTTCTACTGTTCTACTCTTCCATCACATAAGCAAGCAGCAGCGCCGCCGTTCCGACGATCGCGTCCGCGTGCGTACGCTCCATGCCGTGCGAGGCATGAACGCCGGGACCCACAAGCGCCGCGCGAATATTGCTGCCGCCGCGAAGCGCCGCCGTCGCGTCGGAGCCGTATTGCGGGTAGATATCTACCGCATACGGCAGCTCCTCTCGCTTCGCGAGCTCGATCAGCTTAGTCGTCATGCCGTAGTCGTAAGGCCCGGACGAATCCTTGGCGCAGATCGACACATGGCGCTCGGAGCCGGACAGGTCATCGCCCAGCGCGCCCATATCTACCGCAATGAACTCCGTAATATCCGCCGGAATATACGCCGCTCCATGACCAACCTCTTCGTAAGTAGAGATAACCAGCTTCAGCGTATGAAGCGGCGTCTTCCCTTCACGCTTCAGCCATTCCAGCATGCCGAGCAGTGCCGCCACGCTTGCTTTATCGTCCAAATGACGGGATTTGATCCAACCGTTCGGCAAGATGCGGACGCGAGGATCCCACGAGATGAAGTCGCCGACGCCTATACCCAGCTTCTCCGTATCCTCCTTGGACTTCACCGATTCGTCAATCCGAATCTCCATATTCGCTTCGTCCCGCTTCATGCTTCTCGCATCGGGATAGACGTGCACCGACGGCTTGGTCGTCAGCACCGTGCCTTCATACTGGCGTCCCTCGCGCGTATGAATGAGGCAGTACTCACCCTCTACCGTCTCCATGGCATAGCCGCCGATCGCCGTGAACCGGATCATCCCGGACGATTTAATCGAACGCACCATGGCGCCCAGCGTATCGACGTGCGCGGAAATGCCGATCACTTTATCCTTCCGCTGGCCCGGGATCGTAATGATTCCCATCCCTTTCGGTGTCTGCTCCATTGTGAAACCAAGCCTCTCCACCTCGCTGCCGAGATGCTTCATGATCGCCATGCAATAGCCGCTTGGACTAGGTATGTTCAGAAGCTCGTTCATCTGGCGAAGCATATACGCTTGATCGAGCTGAGGTTTTAACGGTGTGGACATAATGGGATTCTCCTTTGCCATCGTGGTCTTGGTTCTCTTATGTTAGCACGCGTGACGGGAAAAACATAACGCGCGTTCTCGACACGATTCTCCCTCGTTCCCGGCCTAGGGACACCATTCTATTTTTTACGGCAACTTTTATTGACAAATTTACATAACTGTAAATTTTTATCCCTTTTAGCATGAAAATCTCCCCCTTCCGCTTGTTCGCCATTGGACTCATGATAGGGGTAGCTGGACCCAAGTTATACCTCCATAAAACGAATCAGGAGTGATGTCATGTTACTGACGCGACGAAAGCATCCTAGATTGGCCTTATTATGGTTATGCTTTGCACTTGCATGTACAGGCTTCAGCGCGGCCTTCGCCCCATCCGTTTCGGCTGCGGACGACAAGCCGCCGGCTCCGACAAACCTGAGAGTCATCTCCAAGACGCACAACTCGGTCGTCATCGATTGGGACAATATTCCTGGCGTCCATCCCTATGACGTCGGCTATTGGATTGTGCCCGGGGGCTGGAACTCCGGCGACGGCGAGATGACGATCGGCGGCTTGGAGCCGAACAAGGAATATACGATTTCGGTAGGAGCCAACGTTGCAGGAGCGAATGTCAGCACGGTCAAGGTCACTACGGACGAAGCCCCTCCGGATGCCAAGCCCGAGCCCCCTCTGACTGCGCCTCAAGCCTTGAAAGTAACGGATATTTCGGAAGAGGCTATCAAGCTCAGCTGGTCCCGCAGCGGCAACGCGACCGGCTATGATATTTACCTGAACAGCGGATGGAAAGCCGGAACCTGGAATGTGGACGCAACGGAGTTTACATACGAGCTCCAAACGCCGCCGACTGCCGGGGAAGAGATGACATTCTACGTTGCGGCGCAGAAGCCGCCGGCCGTATCGAAGCCGAGCAACGCGGTCAAGCTCGTATGGGGCGAGCTCCCCGCACCGGTTGACCTTCAGGTCGTCAGCTCGACCCGTACAAGAGCGGCATTGGGGTGGGCAGCCGTTCCGGGTGCAACCGAATACGCCGTTTACCAAGACGGCACGCAAGTCGCCACCGCAACCGAGAATCGCTATCTGGCGACTGGCTTGACCGAGGGCGAATCTTACACGTACCATGTCGTAGCCAAAAACGCACTGTGGGAATCGGAAGCAAGCGCCTCTCTGAACGTCGTGCCGGGGGCCCAGTATAACCATGTCACTTACTACACGGCATGGTCGATCTATGCCCGCGATTTCCAGCCGGAAGATATCGACGCATCCCAAATTACGCATATCAACTACGCATTCGCCGATCTATGCTGGGACGGCTTCACGACAACAGGCAAAGCTTGCGAAAACGACGCTCTCCCGCTGCAGCAGGATTACGTACATGACGGCGTCATGGTCATCGGTGATCCAGTAGCGGATCCGGCCAACTTCGCCAAGTTTGCAGAAATTAAAACCGCTAACCCTCATTTGAACATGATGGTTTCCGTCGGCGGCTGGTCCTGGTCCAAAAACTTCTCGAACATGGCGGCGACCGAGCTGACGCGAAGAGCTTTCGCTTACTCCGCGGTCGAGTACCTGCGCGAATACGGCCTTGACGGTCTCGATATCGACTGGGAATACCCGGTGGAAGGCGGCGAGACGCACAACGTTCACAGACCGGATGATAAACAAAATTTCACGCTGCTCATGCAAACCGTCCGCGAGGCGCTCGACGCCGCCGGATCGGAAGACGGCAAATATTATCTCCTGACCATTGCATCCGGCCAGGGCGACAACTTCGTCGTTAATGCGGACTTCGCGAATTCCGTGCAATACTTGGATTTCGTCAACATCATGAGCTACGACTACAGCGGCAGCTGGGAGCTTCTTGCCAACCACAACTCGCCGCTGTATTACGACAAGAAGCTGGAGCGTTCCTCCGCGCCGCGCAACAACGTAAGAGGCGGAGCGCTCGGCCATCTGAACGGCGGCGTTCCTCCGCATAAACTCATGATCGGTGTTCCTTTTTACGGCAAGGGATGGACGGGATGCCCGGAGAATGGCGAATATAAAACTTGCACAGCCTATCCTGCGGGCACATGGGAAAGAGCCATTTATGACTATACGGATGTAGAAGAGAACTATCTCGGTCAAGAAGGACATACCCGCTACTGGAATGATGCATCGAAAGTAGCCTACGTGTACGACAGCGAGACAGGAACCTTCATTACCTATAACGACCCGGTCACGATGAAATATACGTCATCTCTCGTACAATCGCTTGACGTTGCCGGCGTGATGAGCTGGGATATTAGCGGCGATCGCAACAAGTCGCTGACAACGGAATTGGTGTCCGCCCTTCCAATCGATGGCGATTATAACGAGACCGCGCTTCCTGCGCCGCAAAACGCGACACTTGCGTCCGTTCAGCAAACGGCAGCGGCGCTGAAGTGGGACGCAGTCGCCGGCGCGACTGGCTATGAGGTTTATCAGGATAACGGATACGTCGGTTATACGACGGAGACGCAATACACCGTCAATCAGCTAACCGCATCGACACCGTATACCTTCTATGTTCTGGCCGTAAAGAAAGAGAATGCCAACATTGCGGATGTCTCGCCTTCCAGCGCGATTCTGAGAACAACGACGCCTGCATGGCCGGTTGTCCAAGCACCGCCACCAAGCGGGACGCCAGCCAAAGCCCCCGACGAGCTCGATACGAACGTGACCAAAACGCAGGAGGGCAAGTGGACCGTATTCGTAGCGAAGGACGCGGCGCTGAAGACGATCGAAGCAGCCAAGGACATCGCGGAATTCAAAGTGACGGTCGGGGATGACGCCGAGCTCATCGACGTCGTGATTCCGAAGGAAGTCGTCGACGCGCTTGGAGCCAAGGGAGACATGCCGATGCTCTCCGTCATCTGGAACGGCGTGACGTACTCTATTCCGGTGCACGCGATCCACTTGGGAGCCGAAATTCAAATCTCCATCGCTCCTCCATCCGAGGAAGAGCTTGAAGAATTAGAAGAACTTGCGGAGGCCGATGGCCTGACGCTTCTCGCAGACGCGCTCGACTTCAAAATCTCGAAGCGCGCGGCAAATGGCGAGCTAGAGGAAATCAAGGACTTCGGCGGATACCTGCTCAGCCGCAGCTTCACGGTTGAAGCCGAGGATCTCGATTCATCCAAGGCGACAGGCGTCGTCTATGTGCCGGAGACGGGCGAATTCCGTCCGGTGCCGACGCTGTTCACGGCGAACAAGGACGGCGTCGTCACGGCGGAGCTCCTGCGCGACGGCAACAGCGTCTACACGATCGTCCAATCCGACATCGCATACGACGATGCCGCCGGACACTGGTCCGAGGACGCCGTAGTCCGCACAGCCGCCAAGCTCCTGCTGGCGGGAGAGACGGCCGATACGTTCGGTGTCGACAACAGCATCACGCGCGCCGAGTTCACATCGATGATCGTCAAAGGCCTCGGCCTGCTGCCAATAACCGGCGAGTCTCCATTCGAGGACGTGGCTGTGGATTCCGAATATGCTGGAGATATTGCCGCGGCCAAAGAAGCTGGCATTATCCAAGGCAAATCGGCGGCAACGTTTGATCCGAACGCTTCAATCAGCCGCCAAGACATGACAATCATTCTGTCCAATGTCCTCGCTTACCTAGGCGTGGAGGCCGAAGCGGATGAGGCTGCGCTCGAAGCATTCGCCGATGCCGGCGACATCTCGGCTTATGCCAAGTCAGCCGTCGCTCTCGTCGTCGAAGCGGAGATCATGATCGGCAAATCCGGCTCGATCTTCGATCCGAAAGCGGATCTGACACGCGCGCAAGCCGCAACCATCGTCATCCGCATCCTAGAGGGGCTTGGCCTGGATCAGGTCTAAGCGCATAACAAAGCACGAAGCCAAACAAGCTGCCGGCCCGCAGTTCCATCTGCGGTTCCGGCAGCTTGTTTTCTACTGACTACCCAGCTATAACGGGTAGGATAATAGCCCAAGCAGCGCTGCAAAAGTGAAAATCATGCTTAGAGCGCTCAAAAGTCCGCTGTTAGTTACTTGGTTCCAATCCTAGTTTTTTCGATCATTCATACTCCCTCGCGCTATAAGCACGCTCCCGAAACTTCTTCTCATACGAATTCCACGAGAAGGTCCCGTAAATGCCTCCGGCAAATACCATGTAGAACAACCCTCGTCCAATAAGATCGCCGATCAGCTCCATCGTCAAAAAGGAGTCGAACGAAAAGCTGTTTCGTATAAGTCGTTGAACCAAGGAGGCCATGATGCCTAACGGCAGTCCAAAGTATAACATGCCATATTTCAGCACATATCGAAGCTTACCTTTGCTTCGTATCCTCTCCCAATTTTGCGAATTCATCTTCGTCCCCCTAACTGCCCAAAATTTGTAATCTGCGCGTTACTCTTCCTCCTTACGCCATTCCGCAACCTTTCCTCTCCACCGGCGCATAAGGAGCAGAACAAAATTAACGGACATAGTACCCTTATTTTTAGCTAACTTGATGACGTACAATAAGTTGTGTACCAACATTTGGAGTCTTTCCAAGACACAAAAAAGTAGAGTATCCTCGGGGTTACCACGCCACCAAGAAGGGACTCTACTCGATGACAATCATACCAGAAAACC